>NZ_JBGNUU010000011.1:182386-310157 GCF_041950485.1 Nonomuraea sp. ATR24 | reverse complement strand
GTGGGTGAGGATGTGACGGGCGAGGTCGCGGAGCCAGTCGCCGTCGGTGCGCAGCCGCAGGTGGGCGGCGCCGGCGCGGCGCAGGGCGGCCGCGATGGCAGCGCGCTGGGCGGCGGCGGCCTCGGCGTAGCGCAGCCGCAGCCGGGCGCCCGCCGTGGAGACCTCGCGCCGCCGCCCGGTCTCGGGGTCGACGAGCGTGAGGACGCCGACGTCCGGGAGCGTCAGCTCGCGCGGATCGAGCACCTCCACCGCGAGCGCCTGGTGGCGGACGGCGAGGCGGCGCAGCGCCGGCTCCCAGGCCGCCGGCTCGTCCAGGAAGTCCGACACCACCACGACGAGGCCACGCCGCCGCACCGCCTTCCCGAATCGCTCGATCGCCGCGCCGAGCGGCGGCGGGGCGGCGCCCGGCGGGGTGCGGGGCAGCGCGGACACGGCCCGCAGCACCGCCATCAGGTGCGCCCGCCCGGTCCTGGCGGGCAGGACGCGGACGCCGTCGCCGTGCAGCAGGTGGGCGCCCATCCGGTTGCCGGTCCGCTGGGTGAGGAAGCCGACCGCCGCCACGGCGGCCAGCGCGAGGTCGCGTTTCTCCATCGTGGCGGTGCCGAAGTCCATGCTGGCCGTGGCGTCGAGCAGCGTCCACACCTCCAGCTCGCGGTCGGCGACCTGCTCGCGCACGTGCGGCTCGGCGGTGCGCGCGGTGACGTTCCAGTCCATCCGCCGCACGTCGTCGCCGGGCCGGTACGGCCGGGCCTCGGCGAGCTCGCTGCCCGGCCCGGGGAACAGGCCCAGGTGCTCGCCCTGGAGCAGCCCGTCGAGCCGCCTGGTGATGACCAGCTCCAGCCTGCGCAGCGCGGGCTCGGCCGCCAGGTGGGCGGTCATGCGGCCGCGTCCTGCTGCGGGGCGATGACCGGGAGTGGCACCGCCGACAGGACCTGGTCCACGATCGACCTCGGCGGCACGTCGTCGGCCAGCGCGTCGAACGACAGCACCAGCCGGTGCGCCATCACGTCGGGCGCGAGGTCGCGGATGTCGTCGGGCAGCACGTACGAGCGGCCGCGCATGAGGGCGAGCGCCCGTCCGGCGGCGAGCAGGCCGAGCGTGGCGCGCGGGCCGGCCCCGAAGGCGAGGTGGCGGCCCAGGCCGGGCAGCCCGTAGCGGTCGGGGGCGCGGGTGGCGTGGACGAGGCGGACGGCGTACTCGGCGACGGCGTGGTGGACGAACACCTGGTCGGCGCGGCGTTGCAGCTCGGTGAGCCGGTCGGGGTCGAGCACGCGCTGGGGCACGGGCGGGTCGACGCTCATCCGGTAGGCGATCGCCAGCTCCTCCGACTCGCTGGGATAGCCGACGTCCACCTTGAGCAGGAAGCGGTCGCGCTGGGCCTCCGGCAGGTGGTAGACGCCTTCGGACTCGATCGGGTTCTGCGTGGCCAGCACCAGGAACGGCGTCGGCACCTGGTGGGTGGCGCCGCCGATGCTCACCTGCCGCTCGGCCATGATCTCCAGGAGCGCCGACTGGACCTTGGCGGGCGCCCGGTTGATCTCGTCGGCGAGCAGCAGGTTGACCATGACCGGGCCGAGCTCGATGTCGAACGTCTCGGTCGACGGCCGGTAGATGCGGGTGCCGACGATGTCGGACGGCACCAGGTCGGGCGTGAACTGGATGCGGGCGAACGTGCCGCCCACCACGGTGGCCAGGGTGTGGGCCGCCAGCGTCTTGGCGATGCCCGGCACCCCTTCGAGCAGGCAGTGCCCCCTGGCCAGGACCGCGACCAGCAGCCGTTCGACCATGTGGTCCTGGCCGACGATCACCCTCTTGACCTCGAACAGCGCCCGTTCCAGCAGTTCGGCGTCGGTCATGGCCTGACCTCGGGGCAGTCGTCCACGACGAGCCGGAGCTCCAGCGCGGACGGCTCCGGCCCGGCGTACGCGGCGCCGCCCGTCAGGAGCAGCGCGCCGCCGGCCAGGAGAAGGGCGGCGATACGTGTGGTGCGTGGCATGGATCCCCTGTCCCTTTCATCGGGTTCAGGGCCATGTCATCAAGCGGGCGCGAAAACGTAGGTAACTGCGGCCTTTATGCGATTTTTCGGTGGGTTGGTCAGGCGTCGCGCCGCAGCACCACGAGCGCGACGTCGTCCTCCCGCGTCCCGAAGGCCGCCAGCATCCCGTCGCAGAACGCCTCCAGGTCGTCCCCGACGGTCTCGGCCAGCGCCCTGGCCCGCTCCAGGCAGTCGTCCAGCAGCGTGTGCCGGTCCTCCACCAGCCCGTCGGTGAACAGCATGACCGTCCCGCCGGGCGGCAGCACGAGGTGGTCGACCTTGTACTCCTCGTCGGCCACGCCCAGCATGAGGTTGCCCATGCCGTGGTAGCGGGCGTCGGGCCCGGCCATCAGCGGCGGGATGTGCCCGGCGTTGGCCAGCGCGATCTCGCCCGTCGCCGGGGTCAGCAGCATCAGGCAGACGGTCGCCGTCATGCCCGGGTGGTAGCGCCGCAGCACCTTGTTGAGCAGGTCCATCGACGCCGACAGGTTCACCTCGTCCATGACGGAGGCGCGCAGCGCGTGACGCAGCTCGGCCATGACCGTCGCGGCGTGCAGCGAGTGGCCCATCACGTCGCCGACCGCCACGAGCATCCGCTCGCCCAGGCTCAGCACCTCGTAGAAGTCGCCGCCCACCTCGAGCCCGCCGCCGGCGGGCTCGTAGCGCAGGCCCAGCGTCACCCCGGCCACGTCCGGGACGTACGGGGGCAGCAGGCTGCGCTGCAGCATGATCGAGATCGCGTGCTCCTCGGTGTAGGCGCGCCGCGCGTCGACGGCCAGGGCCAGCTCCTGGGCGAGCTGGCGCAGCAGGTTGACCTCGTCGGCGTCCAGCTCCGGGTCGGCCTCGACGCCGAGGAAGATCGGCGGCCGGCCCTTCCTGGTCCGGCAGAGGACCCCGGTGACCGGCATGTCGATCTCGGAGCCCGGCACGAGCTCGCGCCACCGCTCGGGCGGCAGGGTGATCACCTCGGCGCCCGTCGCCGGGCCGAGCGCGATCGCGGTCAGGCGCTCCAGCAGGCTGGGGGCGACGCCCTTGCCGGCCGCCGCCTCGCCAGGGCGCGCCCGGTAGCGGCGCAGCCGCCCGTCGGCGGGCAGCGCCAGCGCGCCGGAGAAGCGGCCCATGATCTCGGCGGTGCCCGCCACCGCCACCGACAGCAGCCGCTCGAAGGAGTCGGCCCGGTTGATGCGCAGCGTCGTCTCGGCCAGCCTGGCCAGGCGCCAGGCCATCACCTCGGCCTGCCGCCGCGCCCGCGAGTAGCGCAGCGTGGCCACGACGGTCGCGGTGAACTCGTCCGGCTCGATGGGCTCCGACAGGTACGCGTCCGCGCCCCGCTCCAGCCCCTCGGCCCGGTCGGTCACCGAGACGGCGTGGGCCGACACCTGGATGACCGGGATCGAGGCGGTCGCCGGGTCGGCCTTGATGCGCTCGCACACCGCGTAGCCGTCGAGGCCGGGCAGCCGCACGTCCAGCACCACCAGGTCGAGGCCGCCCCGGGCGAGCACCTCCAGGGCCTCCTCCCCGGTGCTGGCCTCGACGACCTGGTGGCCGGCCCGGCGCAGCCAGCTCGACAGGATGTAGCGCTTGGTGGGCGTGTCGTCCACCACGAGGACCGTCGCGGGCGGCTCAGCCACGGCTCGTCCCCGTTGCCTCGCGCACCGCGCGCAGCAGGTCCTCGCGGCGCAGCCGGTCCTTGGACAGCACCGGATGGCCCGCCACGGCCCTGCCCGGCGCCACGGTCACGACCACCACCGGCACCTCCCGCAGCTCCTCGTCCTCCGCCATGCGCTGGAGCAGCGCGTTGCCGTCGAGGCGCGGCATCAGCATGTCCAGCACGACGACGCCGGGCCGCCGCTCCTTCATCACGCCCAGCGCCTCGACGCCGTCGCCGGCCTCGTCCACGTGGACGGCGAAGCCGTGCAGCATCCTGCGGGCCAGGGCGCGGAACGCCTCGTCGTCGTCGGCGATCAGCAGCCGCTCGACCTCGGGCACCAGGTGGTGGCGCGGCAGCCGGACGGTGACCGTCGTCCCCTCGCCCGCCGCGCTCGCCAGCTCCAGGCTCCCGTCCAGCGCCTCCACCAGCCTGCGCGCGTACGGCAGGCCGATGCCGGTGCCCCTGGCCGTGGCCTGGAGGGGGCCCGGCACCTGGTAGAACTCCTCGAAGACGCGCTCCAGATCCTCCTGCGAGATGCCGATGCCGGTGTCGGCCACGGTGACGACCACCTCGTCGGCGGCCTCGTCGAGCTCCGCCCGCAGCCGCACCTCGCCGCTCCGGGTGAACTTCAGCGCGTTCGACAGCAGGTTGCGCAGCACCCGCGTGAGCATGACCGCGTCGGTGTAGATCTCGGCCGCCTCGGGGGCGACCGAGGTGCGCAGCTCCACCTCGCCGGTCGGCTGCATCGTGACCCGGAGCTGCTCCACGAGCCTGGCCAGGTCGCACAGGCCGAGCTCGGGCTGCAGCCGCCCCGATTCGGCCTTGGCCATGTCGAGCAGCTCGCCCACCAGCGCCAGCAGCGTCTCGGCCGAGCCGCCGATGAGCCGGATCTGGTGCGCCTGCTCCTCGGTGAGCGGCTCGCCGCCGGGGCCGACGAGCAGCCGGACCAGGCCGATGACCGAGTTGAGCGGGGTGCGCAGCTCGTGGCTGAGCGTGGTCCAGAACCGGTTCCTGGCCTCCGACGCCTCGCGGAGCTGGGTGGACTTCTCGTCGAGCTCGGCGTAGAGGGCGACGACGCCGCGGTTGGTCTCCTCCAGCTCGCTGGAGAGCTGGTTGTACAGCGCCAGGACGCCGGTGTTGGTCTCCTGCAGCTCGGTGTTGAGCCGCCGCACGTCCTCCAGGGCCGTGGCCAGCTCCTCGTTCTGCGCCCGCAGTTCCTCCAGCGCGGTGACCGGGGTCAAGCCTGCCAGGCTGTCGCGGATGCGCTCGGCGGGCGGGCCCTGGCGGCGCGGGGGCAGCCGCTTGACGATCGTGACCGGCCCGCCGGGCGTGGCGGTGACCTCGTCCACCAGGCGCCGGGCGAGCGCCAGGCCCTCCGATGAGCACAGCGCGTCGGGGGCGCGCTCGACGGTGATGAGCAGCCGATCGCTCTCCAGCGAGAACACGACCAGGGCGCCGGTGCCGGCCGTCTCCCGGCCGACCTCGCTGAGCGCGGTCGCCACGCGAACCTGGTCCTGCGTCTCCAGCCCGGACAGCCGCGCCACCGCGCGGCCGAGGCGGCGCAGCGAGAAGACGTCCTGGTCGCCGGTCAGCCGGAGCCGGGCCACCTCGGTCCCGCTCATGGCCGCGGCCTCACGATCACCACGCAGGCGTCGTCGCGGCGGCTGCCCGCCTCGCGCAGCAGCCCGGCCGCGATCACGGCCGGGGAGCAGGTGAACAGGCCCGGGACCGCGCCGGCGGACCAGCGCTCGGTCAGCCCGTCGGAGTGCAGCACCACGCTGGCGTGCTCGCCCAGCTCGTACTCGTACTGGCGCAGCGTCCCGCCCTGATGACCGGCGATGCCCGGCACGGAGATCATGCCCTGGCGGCCGTCGGCGCGGGAGATCCAGCCGGAGACGTTGCCGAGCCCGGCGTAGCTGACGGCGGTGGAGGTGACGCGCGCCACCGCGACCGCGCCGCCCCGGGTGGAGTTCAGGCCGCGGTGGACGCGGGCGAGGATCTCGCGCGGCTCGTCGCGGGACGAGCGCAGGAACAGCGCCACCGCCTCGCGGGAGGCCTGCGCGGCGGCCGGGCCGTGCCCCAGCCCGTCGCACACCAGTACGGTCGTCACCGGCCCGTCGGTGACGATCGCGTACGAGTCGCCCGACACGCTCTCCTCGCCGATGGGCCGCACCAGGCCGCTGGCCGGCGGGAGGGTGTCCAGCTCCGCCCGGCCGAACTGGACGGCGAGCACGGTGCCCTTGCCCGGCAGCGAGTGGACGTCGTAGCGGGAGGCGATGCGGGCGATCGCGCCCAGGCCGATGCCGAGCGTGCCGGACGTGGAGTAGCCGTCACGCAGAGCGCGCGCCACGTCGGGCATGCCCGGCCCCCGGTCCAGCGTGATCAGCTCGACGACGTCCGGGGCGCCCGGGCAGAGCCGGACCAGCGCCATCCCCTGCTCGGCGTGCTTGACCAGGTTGGAGACGGCCTCGGTGGCCGCCACCGCGACCTGGCCGGTGCGCTCGTCGCCGAAACCGGCGGCCAGGGCGAGCCCGGTGGCGAGCCGGCGCACCGCGCCGACCGCGCTGGGCTCCTCGGCGCGTATCCAGGTGTCGTCGCCGAACTGCCTGATGCCGTCCACTGATCCAGCCACCTATCTGGCCCACTTCGTCACGGTCACCGTCGTCCCCTTCCCAGGGGCCGAGGTCAGCTCGAACTCGTCGACCAGCCGCCGGGAGCCGCCCAGGCCAAGGCCCAGGCCGCTGCCGGTGGTCCAGCCGTCGGTGAGCGCCTGCTCCACGTCCGGGATGCCGGGGCCCTCGTCGACGAAGGACAACCTGAGGCCCCGGCGCAGGCCGTTGTCGACGATCTCGACGCTGGCCCGGCCTCCTCCGGCGTAGACGAGCGCGTTGCGGGCGAGCTCGCTGGCCGCTGTGACGACCTTGGTCTGATCGACGAGGGAGAGCCCGACGTCCACGGCCAGGGTCCGGACCCGCTGGCGCACGGCCACGACGTCGGCGTTGCTCGTGATCGGCAGCTCGTGACCGCCTCCGGTCATCGTGACGTGCTCCGGGTGTGCTCCAGCAACGCGACGCCCTTCTCCAGGTCGAGGGCGGTGCGCACGCCGCCCAGGGACAGGCCGAGCTCGACCAGCGTGATGGCCACCGCCGGGCGCATGCCGACGACCACGGTCTCGGCGTCGAGCATCCGCGACATGGCGGCGATCGTGGCCAGCATGCGGCCGATGAACGAGTCGACGATCTCCACGGCGGTGATGTCGATGATGACGCCGCGCGCCCCGGTGGAGACCACCCTGTCGGCCAGGTCCTCCTGGAGGGCCAGCACGCTCTGGTCCTCCAGGTCGACCTGGATGGAGATGATGAGGATGTCGCCCAGCTTGAGAATGGGGACGCGCTCCATCAGACCTCCTCGGTCCGCACCGCGATGCGGGTGCGGCGGGGGGTGCTGATCTCGGTGCCGCTGCGGCTGAGCGCGTAGGCGAGGGCGTCGGCGAGCGAGGCCTTGGTGACGATGTCGCCGAACTCGATGCCGAGCGTGACGATGGTGTGCGCGATCTGCGGGCGGATGCCGGAGATGACGCATTCGGCGCCCATCAGGCGGGCGGCGAAGACGGTCTTGAGCAGGTGCTGGGCGACCTGGGTGTCGACGGCGGGGACGCCGGTGATGTCGATCACGGCGTGCTCGGAGCCGGTCTCGACCAGCGTCTGCAGCAGCTTCTCCATCACGACCTGGGTCCTGGCCGAGTCCAGGGTGCCGATCAGGGGCACCGCGACGATGCCCTCCCACAGCTTGACGACGGGCGTCGACAGCTCCAGGAGCTGTTCCGCCTGGTCCAGGATGATCGTCTCGCGGGCGGTGGCGTACACCTCGAACGTGTAGAGGCCGAGGTCGTCGATCAGCCGCGAGAACCAGATGAAGCCGCGCAGGGCGTCGGCGGAGCCGTCGCTCTCGACGGCCTCGTAGACGGCCTCCTTGAGGCCGTAGACCGCGCGCGCGGTGTCGGAGGGGGTGTGGCCCTGCCGGGCGCGCTCGCGCGACAGCTCGGCGAGCAGGCCGCGGACGTCGGTCAGGTCGTCACGGCCCTCGCCGATGGCGAGGCGCAGCGCCAGGTAGATGTCCCGCAGCTCCTCGCCGGACGTCTTGGCCAGGGCTGTCCAGCGCTGCAGCACCCGCTCTTCCTCAGTGGTGAGCAGGTCGTGGATGCGTTGCCTGCTGGCATCAGCGTGAGCGGTCAACGGTGACCTCCGGAGCAGATCGGGACAGGGGCAGTCCATGAATGCTACAAGCGAGAGATGTGGTGTTACGTCCAGGTATGCGAGGATCGGCGCGAACGGAACGCGAAAGGGCCGCACCGGAGTGCGGCCCTTTCGGTGAACGAGCGGTGCGTCAGTCGTTGAGGTGCTGGCGCAGGTAGGAGTCGACCTGGTCGAGGGCGATGCGCTCCTGGCTCATGGAGTCGCGCTCGCGCACGGTGACCGCCTGGTCGTCCAGGGTGTCGAAGTCGATCGTGATGCAGAACGGCGTGCCGATCTCGTCCTGGCGGCGGTAGCGGCGGCCGATCGCGCCCGCGTCGTCGAACTCGACGTTCCACCGGCGGCGGAGCTGAGCGGCCAGGTCACGCGCCTTCGGCGACAGGTCGGCGTTGCGCGACAGCGGCAGCACCGCGGCCTTGACCGGGGCCAGGCGGTGGTCCAGGCGCATGACCGTGCGCTTCTCCATCACGCCCTTGGCGTTGGGCGCCTCGTCCTCGGTGTAGGCGTCGAGCAGGAACGTCAGCGTGGCCCGGTCGACGCCGGCGGCCGGCTCGATCACGTACGGGACGTAACGCTCGCCGGTGTCCTGCTCGAAGAAGCTGAGGTCGACGCCCGAAGCCTTGGAGTGGGCGGTCAGGTCGAAGTCGGTGCGGTTGGCGATGCCCTCCAGCTCACCCCACTCCGAGCCGGTGAAGTTGAAGCGGTACTCGACGTCCACGGTCCGCTTGGAGTAGTGGGACAGCTTCTCCTTGGGGTGCTCGTAGAGCCGGAGGTTGTCCTTGTTGATGCCCAGGTCGGAGTACCAGCGGAAGCGCTCGTCGATCCAGTACTGGTGCCATTCCTCGTCGGTGCCGGGCTTGACGAAGAACTCCATCTCCATCTGCTCGAACTCGCGCGTGCGGAAGATGAAGTTTCCCGGCGTGATCTCGTTGCGGAACGACTTGCCGATCTGGCCGATGCCGAACGGGATCTTGCGGCGGGCCGACTGCTGCACGTTCTGGTAGTTGATGAAGATGCCCTGGGCGGTCTCGGGCCGCAGGTAGGCCAGGCCGGACTCGTCCTCGACCGGGCCGAGGAAGGTCTTGAGCAGGCCGCTGAACTGCCGGGGCGCGGTGAAGGAGCCCTTGTTGCCGCAGTTGGGGCAGGTGATGTCGGCCAGGCCCCCGGCGGGCTCCTTGCCGTTCTTCTCCTCGTACGCCTCGAGCAGGTGGTCGGCGCGGAAGCGCTTGTGGCAGGACTGGCACTCGGTCAGCGGGTCGGTGAAGGTCTCGACGTGGCCGCTGGCCTGCCACACCTCGGGGGCGAGGATGACGCAGGAGTCGAGGCCGACGACGTCCTCGCGGGCCTGGACCATCGACAGCCACCACTGCCGCTTGACGTTGTTCTTCAGCTCGACGCCCAGCGGACCGTAGTCCCATGACGCGCGCAGTCCGCCGTAGATCTCGCTCGACGGGTAGACGAGCCCGCGGCGCTTGGCGAGGCTGACGATGGTGTCCATGACGTCGGTGCGTCGTGCCATGTTGGTCGGTTCTCTTTCCGGCTGGAGGTCGGCGAGGGAATTCTCAGTGGACTCTCAGTGAGGTCCCAGCTTAGGGGACGGGGCCGCGGCCCCGTGCGCGAGTGACGTTACGCGCCTTCGAGGAGGTAGACGTCCTCGAAGGCACTGGGTTCGTTGACCATGAGCGTCATGAGGGGATACATCGCCATCCGGGCGGCGGACAGCGCCCGGCGGTAGAACCCGGCGCCCTCCCATTCGCTGATCACGGCCCACAGGTTGGGCTCGTCGACGGACCGCGCCAGCCGGCCCCGGACGTAGCCGGGCTGTTCAGCGAGCAGGTCGAGGATGGCTTGGCCCTGCTTGGCGAAGTCTTGGGACTGGGACTCTGGAACGGTGTAGCGGATCACGGCGAGCACGCCCCCAGGATGTCAGACGGCGCGGAGCCTCCGGGCCGATTCGCGCGGCGCTAGGCTCGGGACCGTGGGCACAGACGACGACCGCCGCAGACACCCGCTCGCCCAGCCGCGTCCCGGGGCCAAGCGCCCGCTGCCGCCCGGCGAGCAGTTCTTCACGCCGGGGGCGACGGGCCTGCGCAAGTCGGTGGAGGAGCGCAGCGCCACGCCGATGGCGTTCCTGTTCACGCAGGTGCCCCGGTGGGTGACACCCGCGGTGATGGTGGTCCTGCTGCTGGCCGGGTTCGCGGTCACCAACTGGCTGGGGGGCGTGGCGGTGCTGCCCGTCCTCGTCTTCATCGGCTGGCTGGCCTACTTGTCGTGGCCGTCCCTGGGGGTGGGCGGGAAGCTGCTGCGGGTGGCGATGCTGACGTTCCTGGTGCTGCTGGCGGCGACCAGGTTCGGGGCGTTCTAGCCGGTCCGGTCGCCGGTGTCACGGCCTCACGGCAGCAGCGTGTAGTGCGGGAAGTTGCCGGGCAGGCGCTCGCCCTCGGGGCCCTGGGTGGCGGCCCGGACGAGCAGCTCGCCGCCGACGAACGCGCCGCGCCAGGAGGCGCCGAGCCCGCCGAACAGCTCCTCCCGGTCGCCCCGGGAGCGCGGCCGGTTGTGGCCGACCTTGAAGGCCCGCACGTCGCGGGCGAGCCTGCCGTACGTGTCCTCCTCGTCGCAGGACAGGGTGGCGACCAGGGCTCCGTTGCTGGCGTTCATCGCGGCCAGCAGCTCGGCCTCGGTGTCCACCAGCACGATCGTGTCGACGGGGCCGAACGGCTCGGCGTGGAAGAGGGGCGAGGAGCGGGGCGGGCTGAGCAACGCCACCGGCGCGAAATACGCCGAAATATCCTGCCCTGGCAGGAAATGCCCGTCAGCCAGCGACGCCCGGTGCACCGGCACCCCGCCCCGCGCCACCGCCTCGTCCACCTGGTCGGCCAGCTCCTTGGCCTTCGAGGCGTTGATCAGCGGCCCGAAGTCCAGCTCCGGCAGCGGATCGCCGGGCTCGGCCACGGCCAGCGGATGCCCGAACCGCAGCGACCCGACCGCCGCCAGGTACGCCCGCAGGAACTCGGGGAACAGCGACCGCTGCACCACGAACCTCGGATAGGCGGTGCACCGCTGCTTGCCGTAGTCGAACGAGGCCCGGATCTGGCGGGTGAGCGCGTCCCAGCCGGAGAACTCCCACACGCCCCAGCAGTTGAGCCCCTCCTGCTCCAGCACGTGCCGCCGCTCCAGGTCGGCCAGCGAGGTCGCCACGCTGGCGCCCGCGTCGCGCCCGCCGACGAACGACACGCAGCCGAGCGAGCGCCCGGCCACCAGCACCGGTGACAGCTCCGCACCTCCCCCGCTGACCAGCGTGAAGGGCAGCCCCTCCCGTACGGCCAGCGCGCAGGCGAGCGTGAGGCAGCACAGCCCGCCGTCGGTCGGCGTCTTGGCGATCACCGCGTTGCCGGCCAGCGCCTGCACGAGCATCGCGTGCATGAGCACGCTCATCGGGTAGTTCCAGCTCGCGATGTTGCTCACCGGGCCGGGCAGCGGCGCCCGCCCGGCGACCATGCGGTCGATCTCCTCCAGATACCAGCGCACCCCGTCCAGGCACCGGTCCACGTCGGCGCGGGCGGTCTTCCACGGCTTGCCGATCTCCCACACGAGCATCAGGGCCAGCAGGTCGCGGTGCTCGGCCATGGCCGCCACGGCCGCCGCCACCCGGGCCCTGCGCTCGGCGAGCGGCAGGTGCCGCCACTGCCGGTGCTCGTCGACGGCGCCCGCCACGGCCCGGCCCGCGCCCGCCCGGTCCAGCCGGGGCGGCCCGGCGATGGCGGTGCCGTCCAGCGGCGAGAAGACGGGCGCGGGCCGCCCGTCACGCTGCCAGAACCCGCCCCAGTGGTTGAGCACCCGGTCCTCGTGGAACGCCTCGGGCGCCACCGCGTGACCGCGTGCGTAGGTGTCCTGCCAGGCCGTACCCGGTTTGAGCAGCATGGCGCCTCCTCAGTCGGACCAGTCGACGGCGATGAGCTCGGGCAGCGGCTCGAACTCCTTGATCTCCTTCAGCGACGGCCCCATCGCGGCGTTGGCCTCGCGCTCGACCATCACCTCCACCAGCACCGGGAGCCGTTCGCGGGCGGCCTCGGCGCTCGCCCAGGCCAGCGCGTCGCGGATGTCGCCCGGCTCCTCCACCCGGCGCGCCGGGCAGCCGAACGCCTCCATGGCCTTCACGTGGTCGATGCCGCCCTCGCCGTAGTGCAGGTCCACGGCGAAGTTCATCTCGTACGGGATCTCCGCCTGCCTGATGAGGCCCAGGTACTCGTTGTTGATCATCACGATGACGAACGGGATGCGGTACTGGGCGGCGACCGCGACCTCCTCCATGAGGAACTGGAAGGAGTAGTCGCCGACCACCACCACGACCTGCCGTTCGGGGTGGGCGCACTTGACGCCCATCGCGGCCGGCACCTCCCAGCCCAGCGGCCCGGCCTGGCCGCAGACCAGGTAGCGGCGCGGCAGGTAGGTCGTCTGGAACTGGCCGGACCAGATCTGGTAGAGCCCGATCGCGGTGACGAACGTGGTGTCGCGGCCGTAGAACTCATTGAGCTCCCTGAACACCCTGGGCGGCTTGATCGGCACGTCGTCGAAGTCGTCGCGGCGGGCCATCGTGGCGCGCAGCTCGCCGACCCGGCGCGGCCAGGCGCCCGGCTCGCGCGCCTCGCCCCGGCCGCGCGCCTCGTCGAGCAGCGCGGACAGCGCCGGCCTGGCATGGCTCACGATGCCGAGGTCGGGCTCGAAGACCCGGCCGAGCTGGGTCGGCTCGATGTCCACGTGGATGAACGTGCGCCGGCCCCGGTAGACGTCCAGGTCGCCGGTGTGGCGGTCGCCGAACCGCGCGCCGACCGCCAGCACGAGGTCGCTCTCCAGGAACGCCGCGTTGCCCCACCGGGTCTGCGTCTGGATGCCGGCCATCCCGGCGAACAGCGGGTGGTCCTCCGGGAAGGCGCCCTTGCCCATGAGCGTGACCTGGACCGGCACCTGGAGGTGCTCGGCCAGCGCCAGCAGCTCCTCCGCCGCGTCGGCGATGATCACGCCGCCGCCCGCCAGGATGAGCGGCCTCCTGGCCTCGCCGATGAGGTCGACCGCCCGGCGCACCGCGCGGGGTAAGGGCCGCGGCACCTCGACGGGCAGCGGCGCGTCCACCGTCCTGTCGTACAGGCAGGTGCCGCGCTGCACGTCGATCGGCAGGTCGATGAGCACCGGCCCGGGCCTTCCGGAACGGGCGATCCGGAACGCCTCCCGGAACACCCACGGCGCCTGGGCGGGCTCCTTGAGCTGCACCGCCCATTTGGTGACGGGCCGGGCGACCTCCACGATGTCGACCGCCTGGAACGCCTCCTGGTGCAGCTTGGCGGTGGCCGCCTGCCCGGTGACGCAGATCATCGGGATCGAGTCGGCCATCGCGGTGTAGAGGCCGGTGATCATGTTGGTGCCGGCGGGGCCGGAGGTGCCGATGCAGACGCCGACGTTCCCGGTGACGCGCGCCCAGCCGTCGGCGGCGTGCGTGCCGCCCTCCTCGTGGCGGACCGTGATGTGCCGGATCGAGCTGTGCTGGAGCGCCGCGTACAGCGGCAGGATGGCCGCGCCCGGGATGCCGAAGACCGTGTCGACGCCCTCCGACTCCAGCACCGCGACCACGGCCTCCATGCAGGGGACTCGTGTCATGAATTGAGCCTTTCGATCACTTTGAGCAGCGCGGAGTGGTCGAGCGAGCCGTGGCCCTGCGCCCTGGCCGCCGCGACGAGCTGGGCGACCTGGCCGGTGAGCGGCAGGCTGACCCCGGCCTCGCGGGCCGCGGCGATCGCGATGCCCATGTCCTTGTGGTGCAGGTCGATGCGGAAGCCCGGGGCGAACTGCCGCCTGATCATCGTGTGCCGCTTGAGGTCGAGGACGCGCGAGCCGGCCAGGCCGCCGGCGAGCACGTCCAGCCCGGCGACGGGGTCGACGCCGGACGCCTCCAGCAGCACGATCGCCTCGGCGACCAGCCCGTAGATCCCCCCGACGACGAGCTGGTTGGCCGCCTTGACGGTCTGCCCCGCGCCGGCCGGGCCGACGTGCACGATCGTGGTGCCGAGCGCGCCGAGCACCGGCCGGGCCGCCTCCACGTCCTCGGCCGCGCCGCCCACCATGATCGACAGGGTGCCGTCGATCGCACCGCGCTCGCCGCCGCTGACCGGCGCGTCCAGCGCCCGCACGCCCCTGGCCGCCGCCAGCCCGGCGACCCAGCGGGAGGTCTCGGGCCGGATCGTGCTCATGTCGAGGTAGAGCAGGCCGGGCGAGGCGTGCTCGACGACGTCCGGCGCCACCTGCTCGACCTGCGGCGAGTCAGGCAGCATGGTGATCACCACGGCCGCGCCGGTCACCGCCTCGGCCACGCTGGAGGCGCCCTTGCCGCCCCGCGCGACCAGCTCGTCCACCCGCTCCGCGCTGACGTCGTAGCCGGTCACGGCGTGCCCGGCGGCGACCAGGTTGGCGGCCATCGGGCTGCCCATGATCCCCAAGCCGACGAACGCGATCGTCATCCCTGCCTCCAAGCGAACGCACCCGGCCCCTCGTGCCGGTACTCCAGGCCGACGTGCCCCCGGTAGCCGGCCTCCGCCAGCCGCGCGAGGATCTCCGGGTACGGCATCCGCCCGCTCCCGGGCCGCCCCCGGCCGGGGTCGTCGGCGATCTGCACGTGACCGAACCTCGCCGCGTGCCCGCCGACGAGCGCGAGCACGTCCTCACCCATGCGGTGCAGGTGGTAGAGGTCGGCCAGGAAGGCCACGTTCTCGCGGCCCACCTCGCCGATCAGGTCGAACGCCTCCTGGGACGACGTGATCGGGTAGTGCGGGTTCTCGTGGGAGTTGAGGGCCTCGACCACGACGGTCGCGCCGATCTCCCCCGCCGCGTCGGCGGCCCTCCTCAGGTTCTCCACCGCCAGCGCGCGGTCCGTGCCGGGACCGTTGCCGTACAGGGCGTTGAGCACCCCGCACCCGAGCTCGCCCGCGAACGCGACCGCCACCGGGATGTTCGCCCGGAAGCGTGCGGAGCCGTCGGGCCGCGCCAGCAGGCCGCGCTCGCCGGCGGCCATGTCGCCGGCGTCGAAGTTGAGCCCCGACAGCCGCACGCCGGCGTCCTCGACGGCGGCGCGCAGCGCGGCCAGGTCCGCGGGGTCCGGCTCGGGCGTGGCGAACGGCCACCACAGCTCGACCGCGTCGAACCCGGCCTTGGCCGCCGCCGCGGGCCGCTCCAGCAGCGGCAGGTCTGTCAGCAGGATGGACAGGTTGACCGCGAACCTCATGCCGCCGCCCTGCCGAGCGCCGACCGCATGAGCCTGGCCGTCTCCGACGGCGTCCGCCCGACCCGCACGCCGACCGCCTCCAGCGCCTCCTTCTTGGCCTGGGCGGTGCCCGACGAGCCCGACACGATCGCGCCCGCGTGCCCCATCGTCCTGCCCTCGGGGGCGGTGAACCCGGCCACGTAGGCGACGACGGGCTTGGTGACGTGCGCGGCGATGTACGCGGCGGCCCGCTCCTCGGCGTCGCCGCCGATCTCGCCGATCATCACGATCGCGTCGGTGCCCGGGTCGTCCTGGAACGCCTGGAGGCAGTCGATGTGCGTGGTGCCGATCACCGGGTCGCCGCCGATGCCCACGGCGGTCGAGAACCCCAGGTCGCGCAGCTCGTACATGAGCTGGTACGTGAGCGTGCCCGACTTGGAGACCAGGCCGATCCGCCCCGAGGAGGTGATGTCGGCGGGGATGATCCCGGCGGAGGACTGGCCGGGACTGATCAGACCGGGGCAGTTCGGGCCGATGATCCTGGTCCGTCCCGCCGCCGCGGCGCGCAGCCGGATCGCGTCGCGTACGGGCACGCCCTCGGTGATGACCACGCACAGCGGCACCGCCGCCCAGACCGCCTCCTCCACGGCCGCGAGCGTGAAGCGCGGCGGCACGAACACCACCGACACGTCGGCGCCGGTCTCCGCCACGGCGTCGGCCACCGAGCCGAACACCGGCACCGCGCGCTCGCCGAAGTCGACCGAGCGGCCGCCCTTGCCGGGGGTCACCCCGGCCACCACCTCGGTACCTGCGGCCAGCATGCGGGCGGTGTGCCTGCTGCCCTCCGCGCCGGTCATGCCCTGGACCAGCACCCGGCTGTCCTTGGTCAGGAAGATCGCCATCACGCACCTGCCGCGAGTCTGGCCGCCATCTCGGCGGCGCCGTCCATGGTGGAGACCTGGCGGACCACCGGGTGCCGGGCGTCGCTCAGGATGCGCCGGCCCACCTCGGCGTTGTTGCCGTCCAGGCGTACGACGATGGGCCTGCTGTGGCCGCGTTCGCCGAGCAGTTCGAGCGCGGTGACGATGCCGTTGGCCACCGCGTCGCAGGCGGTGATGCCGCCGAAGACGTTGACCAGCACCGACCGGACGTCCGGGTCCGCCAGGATGATCTCCAGGCCGTCGGCCATGACCTGGGCGGACGCGCCGCCGCCGATGTCCAGGAAGTTCGCCGGATCGGCGCCGGCGCCGGCGACCACGTCGAGCGTGCTCATCACCAGCCCGGCGCCGTTGCCGATGACGCCGACGCTGCCGTCGAGCTTGACGTAGTTGAGGCCCTTGGCCCTGGCCCGGTCCTCCAGGCTGCCGGTGCGCTCCCCGGCCGGCCGCTCGTGGCGGAAGGCGGCGTTGTCGTCCAGGGTGACCTTGCCGTCGAGGGCGACGATCTGCTGGCCGGTGGTGCAGATGAGCGGGTTCACCTCGACGAGCAGGGCGTCCTCCTCGGCCATCACGGTCCACAGCCGCTCCAGGACCGGGGCCGCGGCCTGCGGCAGGCCCGCCTTGGCGGCCAGCAGCCGCGCCGTGCCGGCGTCCACGCCGGTCACCGGGTCGATCGGCAGCCGCACGATCGCGCCGGGGTCCGTCGCGGCCAGCTCCTCGATCTCCATGCCGCCCTGGGCGGACACCATGGCCAGGAAGCCGCCCTCGGCCCGGTCGACCAGGAAGGCCGCGTAGTACTCCTCGAAGGGCACGGTCGCGGCCTCGACCAGCACCCGTTTCGCGATATGTCCCTTGATGTCCATGCCGAGGACGCGGGCCGCCTCCTCCTCGGCCGCGGCCGGGCCCGCCGCCGCCCTGATGCCGCCCGCCTTGCCCCTGCCACCGGTCTTCACCTGGGCCTTGACCACGACGGGGGCGCCCAGCTCTGCCGCGATCGCGCGGGCCTGCCCAGGCGTTTCCGCGACCCTGCCCGGCGGGACCGGGATCCCGTGGCGCCCGAAGAGCTCCTTCGCCTGGTACTCGTACAGGTCCATTCGAGCCTCCTTTGTAGACGGTATACCGTATGGAATATCCGCCGTCTAGGTCTCGACAGAGGGCCGGTTACTGGATATTCCATACGGTATGGAGAATGCAGAAGTTGTCCGGGACTGGCGCGGGCGCTCCTACCTCGTCGGACCGGTCCCCGCCGACCGCACCCGCATGTTCCGGCTCGCCCTCGTGGCCATGGCCGCCATCAGCCCGCTGCAGTACGGCTTCGCCGCGCTGCTCGCCCGGGACGGCGCCGGGCTGCTGCTCCTGGCCGCCTGTCTCGTCTTCCAGGCCGCCGGGGCGCTCCCCGCCCTCCACCTCGTCCGCCGCGGCCGACTCCCGGTCCGCACCGCGCTCGCCGCGGGCGCCGCGCTGACCGCCACCGGCCTCCTCACCCTCGCCCTGACCTTCCCCGCCCCCACTACCGCCGCGGGGGGTGCGGGGCCGGCGGTGGCGTTGCTCGGGTACGCGGTGCTCGGGGGGCTCGGGGCGGGGGCCGTCTACGGCGTGTGCAGCGAGGTGGTCTCGGCCTGGTACCCCGACCGGGCCGCCTCCCGGGTGAGCCTGGTGACGGGGGCGTTCGGGTACGGGACGGTCCCGCTGCTGGTGTGGGCCGGGATCGCCCCGGCGACGACCCCGTGGGCCTTCGGGGCGGCGGCGCTCGCGGCGGCCGTGGCCATCGGCGTCGCGGCCCGGCGCCTGCGGCTGCCGCCGCGCCACTGGTGGCCCGCGGCCGTCGACCCCCGTGCGCACGCCCTGGACGCGGCCATCCTGCGCCGCACGCCCGGCGCGGTCCGCCAGTTCGGCCTGGCCCAGGCCCTGCGCACCCGGGCGCTCCCCGCGCTGGCCGCCATCCTCGCCTGCGCGGGCGCGGTGTCCGTCCTCGACGTGATCGTGGTCGCCGCCACCGGCTCCTGGGGCGCGCTGGCCGTGCTGGTGGCGCTGAACGGCGCGGGCCGGGCGGCCGCGATGCGCGCCTCGGAGGCCCTGGGCCGCCGGCGCGTCCTCGCCGCCGTGCTCGCGATCCTGGCCGCGGGCCAGCTCCTCCTCCTGGCCGCCCTCCACACCCCCGCGCCCGGCCCCGCAGCGGCTGTGGCACCGGCGGGCGGCCCGCTGCTGTGGCTCGGCGCGATCACCGCCGGGCTGGGCGGCGGCGCGTTCTATCCGCTGGTGGGGAGCCTCGTACGGGAGTTCTTCGGCGTCGAGAAGGTCGGCGAGATCCAGGCCGTCGTCTACAGCGCCAAGGCCGTGGCGGGCATCCTGGCCGCCTGCCTCGCGCTGGGGGCTCTGACCGCGCCGGGCCCGGCCCTGCTGGCCGCCGCCGCCCTCGCCGCCCTCCCGGCGCTGGCCACGCTCAGGTTGCGCACGCCGGGGCTCCCCGCGACCATCCCGCTGTGAATGCGGGGCGAAACGCTGTGTGAAACGCTGTGATGTAGCTCTCTGTGATGAGACTCACGGCGGGCCGTGCATCCTGCGCAGTATGCTGTAGGCAGTCGACCAAAACCATTTTGTTGCGCAGTCTCTGGAGTCGTCATGTTGCTGTCGGATCAGGCCGGTCAGGCGGCGGCCACCAAGATTCCCCGCCCTGCCACGCTCAGGGAGAGCGTGATCGAGGCCATTCAGGAGCTCATCGTCTCCGGCCAGCTCAAGCCCGGCCAGCACCTGGTCGAGAGCGAGCTGGCCGCCCTGCTCGGGGTGTCGCGGCAGCCGGTGCGCGAGGCGCTGCAGCAGCTCAGCGGCGAGGGCTGGGTCGACCTGCACCCGGGGCAGGGCGCGTTCGTGCACGTGCCGACGGTGGAGGAGGCCGACCAGCTCCTGGCGGTGCGCGCGCTGCTGGAGACGGAGTCGGCGCGGCTCGCGGCGCAGCACGCCGGCGAGGAGGGGGTGCGGCGGCTGCGTGCGCTGTGCGAGCGCGGCATGGCCGCCGTGCGTTCCGACGACGTCGACGGCGCCGTCGCCACCAACTCGGAGCTGCACGCGCTGGTGACGGCGCTGTCGGGCAACAAGGTGCTGGAGGAGCTGGCCAGCCAGGTGGCCCGGCGGGTGCGGTGGTATCACACGCCGGTGGCCCGCCAGCGGGGCATGGCCTCGTGGGAGGAGCACCGGTCGCTGATCGACGCGATCGAGGCCGGTGACGCCGACCGGGCCGCGTCGATCATGCGGGAGCACACCGGTCACACCCGCGCCTCGTACATGGAGCAGCGCGAGAACGAGCCGGTGGAGCCCGCGCCCAAGCCGGTGCGCCGCCGCCGCCCTCGCACGACCCCGGCGACGAACTAGCCGCCGCGGCCGGCACCCCGCCTTTCCGCCCGGAGACGGTCCGGGCGGCGGATTCCGCTTGCCCGGGGCCGTCCCGGGCAGCACATGGAGCAGAAACTGGGAGGTGTTCGAACGATGAAGAAGACGCTTGTCCGCTTCCTCCTTGGTGATCCCCTGGGTCAGGCCGCCGACGGCCGGGCCCTGGGCATCGGGCTGAGCGCGGCGCTCAGGAAGCACTACTCCGCCGACGACGCGGAGCTGCACCTGCGGGAGTGGGCCGCGGAGCACGACGTGCGCAAGAGCCCCAAGAGCTGAGCCGCACACCGGGGGACGGACGCCCCCGGCGCGCGGCGTGGTCAGCGCTCCACCGGTTCGGCGACCTCCTTCCGGGCGTCGCGCGACGACTTGACCAGGCTCAGCACCGTGGTGACCGCCAGGGTGCCGAGGATGACCCCGAGCGACACCAGGATCGGGATCTCCGGAGCCCACGACACGCCGTCGTGGTGCAGCGCCTCCAGGATGAGCTTGACGCCGATGAAGGCGAGCACCACCGACAGGCCCTTGCTCAGGTAGACGAGCCGGTCGAGCAGGCCGCCGATGAGGAAGAACAGCTGCCGCAGCCCCATGAGGGCGAAGGCGTTGGCGGTGAAGACGAGATACGGCTCCTTGGTGAGCCCGAAGATGGCCGGGATCGAGTCGAGCGCGAACAGCAGGTCGGTGGTGCCGATGGCGACCATGACGATCAGCATCGGCGTCACCATCCTGCGGCCCAGGTGCACGGTGAGGCGGGCGCCGTGGTAGGTGTCGGTGGTGGGCAGCACCCTGCGGACCGTGCGCAGGGCGAGGTTCTCGGAGAACTCGGCCTCGTCCTCCTCGTGCCCGACGAGCTTCCACGCGGTGTAGACGAGGAAGGCGCCGAAGACGTAGAAGAGCCAGTCGAACCTCGACACCGCCTCGGCGCCGGCGGCGATGAAGGCGCCCCGCATGAGCAGGGCCAGCACGATGCCGATGAGCAGCACCTTCTGGCGATACTGGCGGGGCACCTGGAAGCGGCTCATGATCAGCAGGAAGACGAACAGGTTGTCGACGCTGAGCGAGTACTCGGTGATCCAGCCGGCGAAGAACTCGCCGCCGTGGCCGGGGCCCGACACGACCAGCAGCCCGATCCCGAACAGGACGGCCAGGCCGACGTAGAACGACACCCAGCCCACGCACTCCTTGAAGGTGGGTTCGCGCGGGTTGCGTGCGACGAGGTAGAAGTCCAGCGCCAGGACGAGGGCGAAGCCGCCTATCGTGGCGAGCCACACCCAGGTGGGCAGGTTCATCGGCGGGCTCCCTTCCGCGCGCGCAGCGCCTCGGCGTGATGGACGTAGAGGCCGAGCAGCGCTTCGGCCTGCGGGTTGGCGGGGGCGACGCGGAGGAGCCAGTGCGGCATGAGCCGCTCGTGGATCCAGACGAAGCCGATGGCGAAGCCGAGCGAGACCATCGCCTGGTAGAGCAGGAAGCCTCCGGCCCCGCCGGCCAGACCACCGGTCCCGGCGACGCTCTCCTGGACGAGCCTGGACAGCGGGAAGGCCGCCATCCAGTACAGCCCGCACGGTCCGAAGGTGCCGGGCCGGAAGACGCCCCGGCCGAGCAGGACCCCGTACAGGCCGCCGAAGAGGCCGAGGGGCAGCGCGAGCATGAGGGCCGACAGGGCGGCCAGGCCGGTGGGGACCCCGGCGAACAGGGTCAGCCCACCGGCCATGGCGCCGGCGACGGCTCCGATCGACGCCCCTGGCAGGGCGAGTTCGAGGCTGTGCCGATCGATCATCAGCCCACGACCACGCCGAAGGCGAACAGGCTGTAGAACAGCATGCCGAGGTAGAAGACCGCGCCACACCCGATGATCACGTTCGACCACCACCTCGGCCTGATCGGCTTGGGCAGCATGCGGTTGTTGACCAGCAGCAGCGTCACGCAGTAGGCGCCCATCGCGAACGTCGACAGGAACGCCAGCGTGTCCAGGATCCCGGCCGGTCCGTCAGCGGGGCCGAACAGCAGGATCAGGATGCCGAAGATGATCACACCCCAGAGGAAGCCCGCGTACAGGTGTGACATGCGCAGCTTCTTCGCGCCCTTCACGAAGTTGTAGGTCATGTCGGCCTGGCCGCGGGAGAAGGAGTCGAACAGCCCGAGGGTGGCGTTGAGGCCGATCAGCGCGATGAACCCGAGGAAGATCACGCCGAGCACGGAGCTGCCCGCCGAGGAGACGGCGTCGGCCATCGCGGTGAGCGCGACCTCCCGCTCCTCGTTCTGGATGACGTCGCGGACGCCGGGGTTCTGCCGGACGGCCGCCTGGGCGATCACCGTGAAGGAGACCGTGACGAGCATGGTGATGCCCCAGAAGAGCAGTAAGGCGTCGAAGGTCACCCAGCGGCGCCAGCCCTTCCACTTGGCCATCTCGGCCGGGTCCTCGGTGTCGAACATGAAGCCGCGCGAGGGCATGGCCTCTTCCTCGCCGGCGTGCCGCAGCCCGTGGACCTTGGGGATGTGCGCGCCCATGCCGGCGCCGGAGGCCCGCAGGTGCAGCGTGTACCACATCTGCTGCATGCCGGACGGCCCGGCGAAGGCGCAGGCGCCGACGATGACGGGGAACCAGGCGGCCGTCATGGCCTCGGCCGGCAGGTAGCCGAAGGCGAACATGCCGGTGATCGTGGTGACGACGTCGTTCCAGGAGCCGACCATCGCGGCGACCACCGCGGTGCCGATCACGAGCGCGCCGATGAGCAGCGACAGCACGTTCTCCAGCAGGTTGTAGATGACCTTGGCGAAGCTGAAGATCACCCCGACCAGGATGAGCCCGGCGACGGCGGTGACCATCCAGGGGATGCCGGAGATCTGTTCCAGCGCCGCCGCCCCGGCGGACAGGTGCCCCGGCCAGATGTAGACGGCCATGGCGACGATGAAGAAGAACCACATGAGCGGCTTGAAGACGCGGGCGGCGCCGGAGAAGATGCTCTCCCCCGTCGCCATCGCGTAGCGGGCCATCTCCAGCATGACCACGGCCTGGAGGGTCACGCCGATCAGGAACAGCCACCTGATCTCCGGCCCGAACAGCAGCACGAGCCGGGGCCACATGTACGACTCGCCCATCCCCACGCCGAGGGCCACGAGGAAGACGGTGGGCCCGAGGATGTGCACCGAGGGAGGCGCGTCGGGGAGTTTCCTGATGGGCATCGGCTCCAGCCGGCCCGCTTTCCATACTCGTTCGTCCTCGACCGGCGGCGCAGACGTCGCCGGGGGTTTTGATGTGTCCACCTACGGACCTCCTGGGGGGATTTGTTGGTTCTCCTGCGCTGCCCCGAATGCGCCCCCTCGCCTGGCTCTGCTGCGGCTCGGCTCTTAGCCCAGCAGTCCGGCTGCCCTGGCCCAGCGGTACTTCGCGCCGAGCACCGCCACGGGCTTCTCGGTCGTGTACGGGTACGCGACCACTCCGTGCTCGAACAGGTACTCGCTGGCCTCCTCGACCTCGGTGTCCCCGGCCAGTGACGCGACGACCGGCTTGACGTTGCCCTTCGCGCGCTCCTCGGCGACCACGCGGGCGACGAGTTCGGCGAAGACCATCGGCGGCGTGACGATCGTGTGCCAGTAGCCCAGGACCAGCGCGTGGATCCGGTCGTCGGCGAGGCCGAGGCGGACCGTGTTCTCGTAGGTCGAGGGCGGCTCGCCGCCGGTGATGTCGATGGGGTTGCCCGCCGCGCCGAACGGGGGGATGTAGGCGCGGAAGGCCTCGTCCAGGTCGGGCGGGATGTCCATGAGCGTCAGGCCCGCGTCGACGCAGGCGTCCGACAGCAGCACGCCGGAGCCGCCCGCCCCGGTGATGATGACGACGTTCTCGCCCCGGGGCGTCGGCATGATCGGCAGCGATCTGGCGTACTCGAGCATGTCGTTGAGCCCGGGGGCGCGCACGACGCCGGCCTGCCGCAGGATGTCGTCGTAGACCTTGTCGTCGCCGGCGAGCGCGCCGGTGTGGGAGCCGGCGGCGCGGGCGCCCATCGCGGTGCGGCCGGCCTTGAGGACGATGACGGGCTTCTCCTTGACGACGCGGCGGGCGGCCTCGACGAAGCCGCGCCCGTCCTTGAGGTCCTCCAGGTGCATGGCGACGGCGCGGGTGTTGTCGTCCTGCTCGAAGAAGGTGAGCAGGTCGTCCTCGTCCACGTCGGCCTTGTTGCCGACGCCGACGATCGCCGACACGCCCATCTTGGTGGTGCGGCTGAAGCCGAGGATGGCCATGCCGATGCCGCCGCTCTGCGAGGTGAGGGCGACGCCGCCGCGCACGTCGTAGGGGGTGCAGAAGGTCGCGCAGAGGTTCTCGGGCGTGTAGTAGTAGCCGTAGATGTTGGGGCCGAGCATGCGCACGCCGTGCCTGCGGGCGATCTCGACGATCTCGCGCTGGCCCTCGACGTTGCCCGTCTCGGCGAACCCCGACGGGATCATGATGGCGCCGCCGACGCCCTTGCGCCCGGCCTCCTCCAGCGCGGCGGGCACGAACTTGGCGGGAATGGCGAACACGGCCACGTCCACGTCGTGGGGCACGTCGGAGATGCTCTTGTACGCGGGCAGCCCCATGATGTCGTCGGCCTTGGGGTTGATCGGGAAGATCTGGCCCCGGTAGCCGCCGTTGATGAGGTTGCGCATGACGGAGTTGCCGATCTTGCCGGTCTCGGCGGAGGCGCCGATGACGGCGACGGAGCGCGGTTTGAAGATCCGCGTCATCTGCTCCAGGATGCGCTCGCGGGGCAGCCGGCTGACCTCGGCGGGGGCCTCGCCGATGAGGATGCGCACGTCGGCGGCCACGGCGCCGCGGGCGTCGGCGAAGACGGGGTTGAGGTCGATCTCGGTGATCTCGGGGAAGTCGCTCACCAGCCTGCCGACGCGTTCGATCAGTGCCGCCAGGGCCTCCCGGTTCGCGGGCTCGGCACCACGGGCACCTTTCAGCACGTCCGCCGCTTTGATGTCGTCGAGCATCCCCAGGGCTTCTTCCGCCGAAACCGGGGCAAGCCTGAAAGTAACATCCTTGAGCACCTCAACCAGGACACCTCCCAGCCCGAACGCGATCACCTTGCCGAACGTCGGGTCGGTGACCGCGCCGACGATGACCTCGTGACCGCCGCCGACGAGCTGCTGCACCTGGACGCCGTCGACGCGGGCGCCCGGGTTGTGGGCCAGGGCGTTGGCCATGACGGTCTCGAAGCCGTCGCGTACCTCCTCGGCGGTCCTGAGGCCGACCAGCACGCCGCCCGCGTCGGTCTTGTGCAGGATGTCCGGCGAGACGATCTTCAGCACGACCGGGAGGCCGATGTCCTCCGCGATCGACACGGCCTCGGCCGCCGAGGTGGCCAGCCCTTCGCCCGGGGTGGCGATGCCGTACGCCTCGCAGATCCCGCGCCCCTCCGGGGCGGTCAGGGCCGTGCGGCCTTCGGCGAGCGCCTTGTCCAGGATGTCCCTGACTGCACTCACTAGATGACTCCGTTCGTCTTCAGCTCGGCCAGCTCCTCGGGGCTCACGCCGAGGGGGCCGTAGATCTCCTGGTTGTGCTCGCCCAGCAGCGGCGGCGTCCTGACGTCGACCGGCGAGTCCGACAGCTGAAGCGGGCTGCCGACGGTCACGAACTCGCCGCGTTCGGGATGGTCGACCGCGACGACGATGCCCTCCTCGCGCAGGCTCTCGTCCTCCACCAGCTCCCTGGTCGACAGGATCGGGCCGCACGGGATGTTCTCGGCGTTCAGCCGGTCCAGCACCGACCACTTGTCGTGCCGGATCGTCCACTCCTCGATGAGCTGGAACATCTTGTCCAGCCTCGGCAGCCGCGCCTCCGGCGTCGCCCACTCGGGGTCGTCGGCCAGCTCGGGGCGGCCGATGATGGCCGACAGCGGCTTCCAGCCGACCGGCTGCACGATCACGTAGATGTAGTCGTTCGGGCCGCCCGGCGCGCAGCGCACCGCCCAGCCGGGCTGGCCGCCGCCGCTGGCGTTGCCGGAGCGCGGCACCTCGTCGCCGAACGTCCTGTTCGGGTACTCGCGCAGCGGGCCGTGCGCCAGCCGCTGCTGGTCGCGCAGCTTGACCCGGCACAGGTTGAGCACCGCGTGCTGCATGGCGACCTGCACCCGCTGGCCGCGCCCGGTGCGCTCGCGCTGGTAGAGGGCCGCCAGGATGCCGGCCACCGCGTGGATGCCGGTGCCCGAGTCGCCGATCTGCGCGCCCGTGGCCAGCGGCGGGCCCTCCTCGAAGCCGGTCGTCGACATCGAGCCGCCCATCGCCTGGGCGATCACCTCGTACGCCTTGAACTTGGCGTAGCGGCCGGCGCCGAAGCCCTTGATCGAGGCGTAGACGAGGCGCGGGTTGAGCTCCTGGAGCCGGTCCCAGGTGAAGCCCATGCGGTCGACCGCGCCGGGGCCGAAGTTCTCCACCAGCACGTCGGCGCCCTTCACCAGCTCGGTGAACAGCTCCTTGCCGCGCTCGCTCTTCATGTTGAGCGTGATGCTGCGCTTGTTGCAGTTGAGCATCGTGAAGTAGAGGCTGTCGACGTCCGGCAGGTCGCGGAGCTGCTGCCGGGTGATGTCGCCGGCCGGCGACTCCAGCTTGACCACGTCGGCCCCCAGCCAGGCGAGCAACTGGGTGGCGGACGGGCCGGACTGGACGTGGGTCATGTCGAGGACGCGGACACCTTCGAGTGCCTTCATGTCGGGACCTGCCCTACTTGTACATGGTCTGGTTCATGGTGCCGGGCGCGTACACGTCGGGATCGACCCAGACGTTGATCAGCGACGGCTTGCCCGACTCGCGGGCCCGCTCCAGCGCGGGGCGGATCTCGGCCGGGTCGCGGACCTCCTCGCCGTAGCCGCCGAGCAGCTCGGCGAACTCGCCGTAGCGGATGTCGCCCAGCGTGTTGCCGACGCGGGCGCGGTCCTCGCCGTACTTGGCGGCCTGGCCGTAGCGGATCTGGTTCATCGAGGAGTTGTTGCCGATGACGCCGATGAACGGCAGGTCGAAGCGGACCATCGTCTCGAAGTCCCAGCCGGTGAGGCTGAAGGCGCCGTCGCCGAACAGGCACAGCACCTCCTTGTCGCGCCTGGCCTGCTTGGCGGCCATCGCGAACGCCATGCCGACGCCCAGCGTGCCGAGCGGGCCCGGGTCCATCCAGTGGCCGGGCGACTTGGGCTGGACGACCTGGCCGGAGAAGGTGACGATGTCGCCGCCGTCGCCGATGTAGATGGTGTCCTCGGTGAGGAACTCGTTGATCTCGTGGACCAGCCGGTACGGGTCGATCGGCTGGGCGGCGGAGAGCTGGCGCGGCAGCCGCTTGTCGTAGGCCGCGGCCTCGACCGCGCGCAGCTCCTCGATCCATTCCTTGCGCCTGGCCGCCGAGTCGGAGACCCGGCCGCTGGCCGCCTGCGCCGTGGCGGCCAGGATGAGCCCGGCGTCGCCGACGATGCCCAGGTCGATGTCCCGGTTCTTGCCGACGGTGCGGTAGTCGAGGTCGATCTGCACCACCGTCGCCGTCGGCGACAGCCGCTTGCCGTAGCCCATCCGGAAGTCGAACGGCGTCCCGACGATGATGATCAGGTCGGCCTCGGTGAAGGCGTAGCGGCGGCTGAGCTGGAAGTGGTGCGGGTCGCCGGGCGGCAGCGTGCCCCGGGCCGAGCCGTTCATGTAGGCGGGCACGTTGAGCTGGCGGACGAAGTCGATCGCCGCGTCCGTGGCCCGGCAGGTCCATACCTGGCTGCCGAGCAGGATGCACGGCTTGTCCGCGTGGGCCAGCAGGTCGGCCAGCTTCTCGACGGCCTCCGGGTCGCCGGCCTGGCGGGTGGAGGCCCGGTAGTTCTTCGGGATGCGCGCCTTCTCCAGCGGCACCTTCGCGTCCAGCACGTCGCGCGGGATCTCCAGGAACGACGGGCCCGGCGCGCCGTGGTAGCACTCGCGGAAGGCCATCGACACGATGTCGGCCACCCGTTCCGTGCTCGGCACCGTCGCGGCGAACTTGGTGATCGGCGTCATCATGTCGACGTGCGGGAGGTCCTGCAGCGAGCCCATCTTGTGCTGGCTCAGCGCCCCCTGCCCGCCGATCAGCAACATCGGGCTCTCGGCGCGGAACGCGTTGGCCACGCCGGTGACCGCGTCCGTCGTGCCGGGGCCGGCGGTGACCACCGCGCAGCCGGGCTTGCCGGTGATGCGCGCGTAGCCGTCGGCCGCGTGCGCGGCCACCTGCTCGTGGCGCACGTCGATGACCTCGATGCCCTCATCGACGCAGCCGTCGTAGATGTCGATGATGTGCCCGCCGCAGAGCGTGTAGATCACGTCCACGCCCTCGGCCTTGAGCGCCTTGGCCACCAGATGACCGCCAGAGATCGTTTCCGACATCGATGCGTCCCTTTCCCAGCGACTGTCTCCCGCATACTGCATACCGTATGAACGCAATGGTTACCCTGCCGTCACCGGCCTGTCTAGCCCCCCTCGGGCAACTCGATCAGCTCGACCGGCTCCCCGGACCACCCCGCGGGCACCACGGCCAGGGCATCCGCCATCGCCGCGCCCCACAGAGATCCCGGCCGGTCGTGCCCGACCGGCACCGCCCCGCGGCCCGACCGGCGCACCGGCACCAGCCGCGTGTCCCTCGGATGCGTCCGCACCGTCCCCGCCAGCGCGCTCACCTCCGTACGCTCCTCCAGGCCGGACATCGCGCGCAGCATCGGCGCCAGCAGCGTCACCGCCGCCGCCAGCGCCGCGAACGGGTTCCCCGGCAGGCCGACGACCCACATCCCGTGCGGCGTCCGCGCCAGCAACTGCGGGTGGCCGGGGCGTACCGCGACCCCGTCCACCAGCACCTCCGCGCCGAGGTCGGCGAGCACCCCGCGCAGGTGGTCGGCGGGCCCCTTCGAGGACGCCCCGCACCCGACCACGACCTCGGCGGGGACGGCGGGGGCCAGGGCGTCGCGCAGCGGGCCGGGGCCGTCGGGGAGGCGGACGCTCTCCGTGAGCCGGCCGCCCGCCCACGCCACCAGGCCCGGCAGGAAGGGGCCGATGGCGTCGCGGACCCGGCCCGGAGCAGGCAGACCGTGGCCGACGACCTCGTCACCGGTCACCAGGACCCGCACCCGGGGCCTGGGGCGGACCCGGAGCGTGTCATGGCCGAGCGCCGCGGCGAGCCCGAGCACCACGGGGCTCACCAGCGCGCCGGCCCCCAGCACGACGGCGCCCTCGGCGACGTCCTCGCCGCGCCGACGCACGTGGCGGCCGTCCTCGGCGTCGCCGCCGACCCACAGCGCGCCTCCCGATCCGCGCGCCCCGCCCGAGGGGCGGACGGACTGCTCGTACGGCAGGACCGCCGACGTGCCGGCCGGGACCGGGGCGCCGGTGGCGATCTCGACCGCCTCCCCCGGCGACAGCACCCCGGCGTACGGCGCGCCGCCCGCGAGGACGTGGGCCACGACGCGCCAGGGCGGCGGCCCGCAGACCGCGTAGCCGTCCATGGCGGCCACGTCCACGCCGGGGACGGGCACCAGGGCCCGCAGCGGATCGGCGAGGCGGCGGCCGACGGCGTCGGCGAGCGGCACCGGGACGGGATCGAGCGGACGGGCGCATCCGGCGGCCAGGTCTCTGGCGGCGGCCCAGGACAGGGCCTCCAGCACGGGTTCGTCACGGAGAACGGTCATGAAGCGGCTCCCTTGACCCCAAATTTTCCATACTGTATACCGAATGCACTGCGGGTCGCATCCACCGGCCCGCGGTGGGCCGGGGGGCCGGACATACGATCCGACGCGAGAACGGAGCGCAGCATGAAGGTCGCTGTTCTTGGCGCCGGCGCCATCGGCGCGTACGTGGGCGCCGCCCTTCACAGGGCGGGAGTCGAGGTGCACCTCATCGCCAGAGGTGAGCACCTGGACGCCATACGCAGATCCGGTGTGCGGGTGCTCAGCCCGAGGGGCGACTTCGTCGCCCGTCCCCACGCCACCGACGACCCCCACCAGGTCGGCCCGGTGGACCACGTCTTCCTGGGCCTCAAGGCGAACAGCTACGCCGCCGCGGGCCCCATGATCAAGCCACTGCTGCACGAGGCCACGAGCATCATCGCCGCGCAGAACGGCATCCCCTGGTGGTACTTCCACGGGCTCAAGGGCCCGTACGAGGGCTACCGCATCCAGAGCGTCGACCCGGGAGGGGCGGTCAGCGCGGCGCTGCCCCTGGAACGGGCCATCGGCTGCGTCGTCTACGCCGCGACCGAGATCGAGGAGCCGGGCGTCATCCGGCACCTGGAGGGCACCCGGTTCTCCATCGGCGAGCCCGACGGCACGCTGACGCGCCGGTGCGCCGCGTTCAGCGACGCGGCGGTGGCCGGCGGGCTCAAGTGCCCGGTCGAGCGGGACCTGCGGCGCGACGTGTGGATCAAGCTGATGGGCAACATCGCCTTCAACCCGATCAGCGCGCTGGCCCGGGCGACCATGGCCGGGATCTGCCGCCACGACGGCACCAGGGAGCTGGTGCGGGCCATGATGCGCGAGACCGTGGAGGTGGCGGCCAACGTCGGCTGCGATCCCGGGATCTCCATCGAGCGCAGGCTGCGCGGGGCCGAGAAGGCGGGCGAGCACAAGACGTCCACGCTCCAGGACCTGGAGAAGGGCAAGCCGCTGGAGCTGGACGTGCTGCTCGCGGCGGTGGTCGAGCTGGCCGACCTGACCGGCGCGCAGGTGCCGACGCTGCGCGCGATCCACGCGGTGAGCGACCTCCTGGCGGAGAACCTTGTCCGAGCGGTCTAGCGAGGCATACCGTAGATTGTATACAGAATGGAGGGATCATGAGCTATGACCGCCTGACCCGTCCACTGGTGCGCGAGGACGGCGTGCTGCGCGAGGCCACCTGGGAAGAGGCGCTGACCCGCGCCGCCGAGGGGTTCCGGCGCAACGTCGACAAACACGGCCCCGACAGTTTCGCCATGCTGTCGTGCGCCCGTTCCACCAACGAGATGAACTACGTCGGGCAGAAGTTCACCCGCGTGGTGATCGGCACCAACAACGTGGACTCCTGCAACCGCACCTGCCACGCGCCCAGCGTGGCGGGGCTCTCGGCCGTGTTCGGCAGCGGTGGCGGCACCTCCTCCTACCAGGAGGTCGAGGACACCGACGTGATCGTGATGTGGGGCTCCGCGGCGCGGAACGCCCACCCGATCTTCTTCCAGCACGTGCTGAAAGGCATCCACAACGGGGCCCGGATGTTCGCCGTGGACCCGCGCCGCACCGGCACCGCCCAGTGGGCCGACCTGTGGCTGGGGCTGAACGTGGGCACCGACATCCCGCTCGCCCACGCCATCGCCCGCGAGATCATCCACGCCGGGCTGCAGAACCAGGAGTTCATCGACCGCGCCACGACCGGCTACGAGGAGTTCCGCGCGTGCGTCGAGCCGTGGACGCTCAGCGCCGCCGAGCAGGTCACCGGCGTGCCCGCGCACGCCATCCGCGAGCTGGCGCACGCCTACGCCCGCGCCGACCGCGCCCAGCTGTGCTGGACCCTCGGCATCACCGAGCACCACAACGCCACCGACAACGTCCGGGCGCTGATCAACCTCTCCCTGCTGACCGGCCACGTCGGCCGCTACGGCTCGGGCCTGTCGCCGCTGCGCGGCCAGAACAACGTGCAGGGCGGCGGCGACATGGGCGCCATCCCCAACCGGCTGCCCGGCTTCCAGGACCTCCTCGACCCGGCGATCAGGCGGAAGTTCGAGACGGCCTGGGGCGTCGGCATCCAGCCGCGCTACGGCCACAACCTGACCCAGATGCTGGAGGCGATGGCCGAGGGCGAGGTCACCACCTGCTACCTCATCGGGGAGAACCCGGTGCAGTCCGAGGCCGACTCGCTGGCCTGCATCAAGCGCCTGTCCATGCTCGACCACCTCGTCGTGCAGGACATCTTCCTCACCAAGACCGCCCAGATGGCCGACGTGGTGCTGCCCGCCAGCGCCGCGTGGTGCGAGGCCGACGGCACGTTCACCAACAGCGAGCGGCGGGTGCAGCGGGTGCGCAAGGCCCTCGACCCGCCGGGCGAGGCGCGCGACGACATCTGGATCATGTGCGAGCTGGCCCGCCGCCTGGGCCACGACTGGCACTACGACGGCGCCGAGGAGGTCTGGAACGAGCTGCGCGCCCTGTCCCCCGACCACAGCGGCATGACCTACCGGCGGCTGGAGGAGCTGCACGGCATCCAGTGGCCGTGCCCGTCGGAGGACGCCATCGAGCCGCCCTACCTGCACGGGCGGCTGTGGGAGAGCGACCCGGTCAAGCGGGGCACGCCCGCGCCGTTCGCGGTGCTGCGCCACTCGCCGCCGGTCGACCTGCTGGACGAGGAGTACCCGCTCCGGCTGACGACCGGGCGGCGGCTGGACTCGTACAACACCGGCGTGCAGTCGTCGGGGTTCGCCTCGCCGCTGCGGCGGGGCGAGACGGTCGAGATGTCGCCGGAGGACGCCGAGCGGCTGGAGCTGGTCGCCGGTGAAGAGGTGCGGATCAGCTCGCGGCGCGGCTCGGTGGTCGCGCCGGTGTTCATCGACCCCGGCCTGCGGCCCGGGCTGGTGTTCATGACGTTCCACTTCCCGGACGAGGTGGACACCAACGCCCTGACCATCGAGGCCACCTGCCCCATCGCGGGCACGGCCGAGTTCAAGGCGGCAGCCGTACGCGTCGAGAAGCTCGTCAAGGCCGGGTGAACAGATGGATCTGAGGTTCCGTGACGCGCAGCCGTCCGCCGAGGAGCGCGCCGCCGTCGACGCGCTGCTCGGCCCGCCGGCCACCGGCTGGGAGGGCGGCGCCAGGACGGAGGCGGAGCTGCGTTACGCGGCTCGCCCCGAACCGGCCCGCGACCTGCTGCTGCCCGCCCTGCACGCGGTCAACGACCGGGTCGGGTGGATCAGCGAGGGCGCGCTGGACTACATCTGCCGCCGCCTCACCGTCCCGCCCGCCGAGGCGTACGGGGTGGCGTCGTTCTACTCGCTGCTGTCGCTGAAGCCGCGTCCGGCGCGGGTGCTGCACGTCTGCACCGACCTGGCCTGCCAGGCGCGCGGCGCCGAGGACGTGCGCAAGCGCGTCGAGGCGCGGCTCGGCCCGGCGGGCTCCTCCTGGCAGCCCAGCCCGTGCCTGGGCCTGTGCGAGCGCGCCCCGGCCGCCCTGGCGATCGAGGCCGGCGAGACCCCGTCCACCCAGGTGTACGGGCCGGTCCAGGGGGACGAGGTCACCGTGCCGCACGGCTCCAACGGCCACGGGCCGGCCGGCTGGGAGCCGCCCGCCGAGGCGGCCGTGCCCCAGGCCGGGCGCGACGGCCTGGTGCTGCTGAAACGGATCGGCGTGGTCGACCCGGCCAGCCTGGACGCCTACCGGGCCACCGGGGGCTACGCGGCGCTGCGGCGGGCCTTCCAGCTCGGCCCGGCGGGCGTGATCCGGGAGGTGCTGGAGTCCGGCCTGGTCGGCAGGGGTGGCGCGGCCTTCCCGACGGGCCGGAAGTGGGACGCCACCGCCCGCCAGCCGGACCACCCGCACTACCTGGTGTGCAACGCCGACGAGAGCGAGCCGGGCACCTTCAAGGACCGCGTGATCATGGAGGGCGACCCGTACGCGCTCGTCGAGGCCATGACGATCGCCGCCTACGCCACCGGCTGCGCCAAGGGCTACCTCTACATCCGGGGCGAGTACCCGCGGGCGGTGCGGCGGCTGGAGCACGCGATGGCCACGGCGCGCTCGCGCGGCCTGCTCGGCGCGGACATCCTGGGCCAGGGCTTCTCCTTCGACATCGAGCTGCGCCGGGGCGCGGGCGCGTACATCTGCGGTGAGGAGACCGCGATCTTCAACTCGATCGAGGGCTTCCGCGGCGAGCCGCGCAGCAAGCCGCCGTTCCCGGTGGAGAAGGGCCTGTTCGGCAAGCCGACCGTGGTCAACAACGTGGAGACGCTGGTCAACGTGCTGCCGATCCTGGAGCACGGCGCCCAGGCGTACGCGGCGGTCGGCACCGAGGGCTCGACCGGCACCAAGCTGTTCTGCGTGTCGGGCAGCGTGGACCGGCCCGGCATCTACGAGCTGCCGTTCGGCGCGACGCTGCGCGAGCTGCTCGACCTGGCCAGGCCCGCCGGGACGCTCAAGGCGGTGCTGCTCGGCGGCGCGGCCGGGGCGTTCGTGACGGACCTGGACGTGCCGCTCACGTTCGAGGGCACCCGGGCGGCGGGCGCCACGCTCGGCTCCGGCGTCGTCCTCGTGCTGGACGACACCGTCGATCTCAAGCACATCCTGCTGCGCATCGCCGAGTTCTTCAGGGACGAGTCGTGCGGCCAGTGCGTGCCCTGCCGCGTGGGCACCGTACGGCAGGAGGAGGCCCTGCACCGGCTGTCGGAGCGCGTGGACGAGAGCGACCTGCTCCTGCTGCGCGAGGTCGGGCGGACCATGCGGGACGCCTCGATCTGCGGCCTCGGACAGACCGCATGGAACGCGGTGGAATCGGCCATCGACCGCTTGGGGGTATACAAGTGATCCCGCTCCAGCCGCCCCGGCGGCTCGTCGACGTGCAGATCGACGGCGAGACCGTCCGGGTGCCCGAGGGTTCGACGATCCTGGACGCCTGCCAGGCGGCGGGCAAGGACGTCCCGACGCTCTGCTACGGCGACACGCTCACCCCCAAGAACGCCTGCCGGGTGTGCGTCGTCGAGGTCGAGGGGTCGCGCACCCTGGCCCCGGCCTGCTCCAGGAAAATCGAGGCCGGCATGACCGTCGGCACCGACACCGAGCGCGCCCGCCACAGCCGCAAGGTGGTGCTGGAGCTGCTCGGCTCGTCGGTGGACCTGTCGACCACCCCGCGGGCGGCCGGCTGGATCGAGGAGTACGGCGCCGAGCCCGGCAGGTTCGGCGACGACGCGGCCACGGTCGAGCAGCCCGCCAAGGTCGACAACGACCTCTACGTGCGCGACTACAGCAAGTGCATCATGTGCTACAAGTGCGTCGACGCCTGCGGCGACCAGTGGCAGAACTCCTTCGCCATCGCCGTGGCCGGCCGCGGCTTCGACTCGCACATCTCCACCGAGTTCGACGCCCCGCTCACCGACTCGGCCTGTGTTTACTGCGGCAACTGCGTCGAGGTGTGCCCGACCGGGGCGCTGTCGTTCAAGTCGGAGTTCGACATGCGCGCCGCCGGGACCTGGGACGAGTCGCGGCAGACGCAGACCACGACGATCTGCAGCTACTGCGGCGTCGGCTGCAACCTGACGCTGCACGTACAGGACAACAAGATCGTGAAGGTCAGCTCGCCGCACGACAACCCCGTCACCAAGGGCAACCTCTGCGTCAAGGGCCGCTTCGGGTACGGGTATGTCTAGGGTCGCCGTCAAGCGCCGCATCCTGCGCATCAGGGACTCCGCCCCGACGCGCAGGGTCGACTCGCTGGCCGCCGAGGAGCCGCTGGAGATCCGCCTCGACGGCACGCCGCTGACCGTCACCATGCGGACGCCGGGCGACGACTTCGACCTGGCCGCCGGGTTCCTGGTCAGCGAGGGCGCGGTCGCCTCGGCCGGCGACATCGCGACCATCCGCTACTGCGCGGGGGCCCTGGCCGACGGGCGGAACACGTACAACGTCCTGGACGTGCGGCTCGCGCCGGGCGTCGAGGCGCCCGCGCCGCGCAACTTCTACACGACCTCCTCCTGCGGCGTCTGCGGCAAGGCGTCGCTGGAGGCGGTGCGCACGGTCGCCCGCTGGTCCGCGCACGACGACCCCGTCGAGCTCGGCCAGGCGACGGTGGCGGCCCTGCCCGGCCGGCTGCGCGAGGCCCAGCGGGTCTTCGACCGGACGGGCGGGCTGCACGCGGCCGGCCTGTTCACGGCCGCGGGCGAGGCCTTGTGCGTGCGCGAGGACGTGGGGCGGCACAACGCCGTGGACAAGCTGCTCGGCTGGGCGCTGCGGCAGGGCCTGCTGCCGCTGCGCTCGACCGTGCTCATGGTCTCCGGCCGGGCCTCCTTCGAGCTGGTGCAGAAGGCGGTCATGGGGGGCATCCCGGTGCTCGCCGCGGTGTCCGCGCCCTCCTCGCTCGCGGCCGAGCTGGCCGAGGAGGAGGGGCTGACGCTGATCGGGTTTCTGCGCGGGGACTCGATGAACGTCTACGCGGGCGAGCGGCGGCTGGACATCACCCCGGGCGCCGGCAACGGCTCTGCCGGCGCGCGAACACCGGGGTGATGAGGGGATGCCGTCCGGCGCCGCCTGGCCCCCAGCACGCCGTTCGGCATCCCTACCAAGGTCGACTTTGACAACCATTTTCATTTTGCAGCATACTGACTCACATGATGTCAGGACATTCCCGCCTGCGAGCCGCCGGGCTCCTCGCGGGCGCCACGCTGCTCACGACCACCGCCTGCGGAGCCGGATCCGGCGCGACACCTGAGGCCGCCGACGGCAAGCCCCAGGTCCTCGCCGCGTTCTATCCGTTGCAGTGGCTCAGCGAGCAGATCGCGGGCCCCGACGCCCAGGTGGCCGTCCTGACCGCGCCCGGCGTCGAGCCGCACGACCTGGAGCTCGGCGCCCAGCAGATGGCCCAGCTCGAGGACGCCACGCTCACCGTCTACATCAAGGGCGTCCAGCCCGCCGTGGACGACGCGGTCGACCCCGAGCGCTCCTTCGACGCCGCCACCGCCGTGGCCACGCTCCCGGCCGGCGGGCACGCCGAGGAGGGCCACGCCGGGGAGGAGGGCCACGGCGAGGAGAGTCACGCCGAAGAAGGCCATGCCGAGGAGACTCACGCCGAGGAGGGCCACGACCACGGGGTCGCCTACGACCCGCACCTGTGGCTCGACCCGTCCCGCCTGGCCACCGTCGCCGGCAAGCTCGGCGAGCGCCTGGCCGCCGCCGACCCGGCCCACGCGCAGGGCTTCAAGGACCGCGCCGCCACCGCCGCCGCCTCGCTCACCGCGCTCGACAAGGAGCTCGCCACCGGCCTGACCACCTGCGCGACGCGCACCATGGTGACCGCACACGAGGCGTTCGGCTACCTGGCCGACCGGTATAAGCTCAAGCAGGTCGGCATCACCCTCGACCCCGAGACCGAGCCCTCGCCCGCCCGCATCGACGAGGTGGCCAAGCTCGCCAAGGCGGAGAAGGTGACGACCATCTTCACCGAGGCCCTGGTCAGCCCCAAGGTCGCCGAGGTGCTCGCCGCCGAGGTGGGCGCGAAGACGGCCGTGCTCGACCCGCTGGAGAGCAAGCCCTCGGGCGACTACCTGTCGGCCATGCGGGGCAACCTCAAGACCCTGCAGTCGGCGTTGGGATGCACACCTTGACCGAGACCGCCTTCGAGATGCGCGACGGGCGGGTGACGCTCGACCGGCGGCCCATCCTGCGCGGCATCGACCTCACCGTCAGCCCCGGCGAGGTCGTCGCCGTCATGGGCGCCAACGGCTCAGGCAAGTCCACCCTGGTCCGCGCGCTGCTCGGCCTCACGCCGCTGTCCGGCGGACAGACCCTGATGTACGGCACGCCGCCCGCCAGGTTCCGCGACTGGTGGCGCATCGGCTACGTGCCGCAGCGGCTCTCCGTCGGCGGCGGCGTGCCCGCGACCGTCGGCGAGGTCGTCACCTCGGGCCGCATCGCCCGGCAGAGCAGGCTGCGCCGCACCAGCGCCGCCGACCGGGCGGCCGTGGCGAGCGCCCTGGAGGCCGTCCGCCTGTCCGACCGGGCGCACGACCCGGTCCAGGCGCTCTCCGGCGGGCAGCAGCAGCGTGTGCTCATCGCCCGCGCCCTGGCCGGCGAGCCCGACACGTACGTGATGGACGAGCCCACCGCGGGCGTCGACGCCGCCACCCAGCAGCTCCTGGCCGACACGCTGGCCAGGCTGGTGGCAGGCGGCAAGACCATCGTGCTCGTCGCGCACGAGCTCGGCCCGCTGGAGCCGCTCATCACCCGCGGCGTCGTCGTGCGCGAAGGCCTCGTCGCGCACGACGGCCCGCCGCCCCGGCCCGAAGGCGACTGCGCCAGGCCGGGACACGAGCACGTCCACCCGCACGCCGCCGAAGCCACGGCGGGGCCGCTGCGGGGCTGGCAGGGAGAAGCATGATCGAGTTGCTCGACAGGCAGTTCTTCCAGCTCGCGCTGCTCGCGGCGCTGCTGGTCGGCCTCTGCGCGCCCGCCGTGGGCACGTTCATCGTGCAGCGCAGGCTCGCGCTGCTCGGCGACGGCATCGGGCACGTGGCGCTGACCGGCGTCGCGCTCGGGTTCCTGACCGGCACCGCGCCGGTGCTCACCGCCGTCCTCGTCGCGGTGGCCGGCGCCGTCGCCATCGAGCTGGTCAGGGCGCGCGGGCGCACCAGCGGCGACGTGGCCCTGGCCCTGATGTTCTACGGTGGCATCGCGGGCGGCGTGCTGCTCATGGGCATCGCGCCCGGCGGCAGCAACTCCAAGCTCAACTCCTACCTGTTCGGCGCCATCGCCAGCGTCACCGAGCAGGACATCTGGATCATCGGCGCGCTGGCCGTCGCCGTCCTCGCCGTCGTCGCGATCTTCGGCAGGGAGCTGTTCGTGCTCTGCCAGGACGAGGAGATGGCCCGTGCCAGCGGCCTGCCGGTGCGCTTCCTCAGCCTGCTCATCGCCGTCACCGCCGCGCTCACCGTCGTCATCGCCATGCGCGTGGTCGGCCTGCTGCTCGTCAGCGCGCTCATGGTCATCCCGGTGGCCACCAGCCAGCAGCTCACCCGCGGCTTCCGCACCACGATGCTGCTCGCCATGCTGTTCGGCGTCATCGCCGCCGTGGGCGGGCTGCTCGCCTCCACCGCCTCCACCCGGGTGCCGCCCGGGGCCTCGATCGTGCTTCTTGCCCTGGCCGGCTTCGTCCTGGCCCTGGGTGTGGGTAAATTCGTACGCCGAGGCCGATCCCAGGAGTCGACAGTGACCGAGCCAAGCACGCGTGCCGAGGAGGTCGTATGACCACGAGACGCGACGCCGTGCACGACACCCTCCGCCAGAGCGAGGGCTTCCGCAGCGCGCAGGACGTCTACGCCGAGATGCGCCAGCACGGCGCCAAGATCGGCCTGACCACCGTCTACCGCGCCCTCCAGGCGCTGGCCGACGGCGGCCACGTCGACGTGCTGCGCACCGACGACGGCGAGTCGGTCTACCGGGCGTGCGAGACCGGCGAGCACCACCACCACCTGGTCTGCCGCCGCTGCGGCCGGACCGTGGAGGTGGCCGGGCCCGCCGTCGAACGCTGGGCCGAGACCGTCGGCACCGAGCACGGGTTCACCGAGATCACTCACACGGTCGAGGTGTTCGGCACCTGCTCGTCCTGCTCGCGCACGCCGCGCCCGGCCTGACCCCGCCGCGACCCGTACAGGACGCCCAGCACCACCACCGCGCAGCCGGCGAGCTGGAGCGGCGACGGCCGCTCGCCGAGCGCGACCGCTGACAGCGCCACCGTCGTCACCGGCTGCACCAGCAGGAGCAGCGCGGTCAGCACGGCCGGCTGCCGGGGCAGCGAATAGGTGATCAGCGACCAGCCGAGCACCTGCGGCCCCAGCGCGAGCAGCAGCAGCCAGCCGTGCGCCGGCCACTCCGGCACGAAGCTCGCCCCGCCGAACAGCGGGCTCAGCGCCGCGATCGCCACCGTCGCCACCACGGTCGCGTGCGCCAGCGGCCCGGCCGCGCGGCCCGAACCGGCCTTCATCAGCAGCAGGAACGCCGCGTACGCGATCGACGTGGCCACGCCGGTCACCACCCCGAGCGCCGGGTCGGCGCCGTACGCCCCGCTGTCGAACACCCCCGAGATCAGCACCACGCCGCCGAACACCACCGGCGTGGCGATCATCAGCGGCGTCGACGGCCGCTCCCGGAACAGCGCCCACGCGGCGAACGCCACGATGAACACCTGAAGGTTGCCCAGCACGGTCGCCAGCCCCGCGCCCACGTAGTCGATCGTGTGATGCCAGAACAGCAGGTCGAACGCGAACATGAGCCCCGCCACCCACGCCAGGTAGAGCGGCTTGCCGGTCAGCGGCCCTAGCCTGCGCCGCTCCAGCCAGGCCAGCACCAGCATGGGCGGCACCGCGTACGCGCACCGGAACAGCGCCGAGGTCGCGGGCGAGACGCCCGACAGCCGGACGAGCGGGGCGGAGGTCGAGATGATCAGTGCTCCGGCGATCGCGATCAGCACGAAACGACGATGTGCACTCACCGAAACCCCCGACCCCCCGTGGGAGAGATACGCTGCGACCACGCTAGAACCGGCCCGGACAGGAGTCAATATGCCGTTTGGCCATGACATGGTGCATGCGCTGGCCACCGTCGTCGAGCTGATCAACACCTCGCCCTCCACAGGAGGGGACGACGGTCTGGCGACCCTGGCCGAGCTGCAATCCTTCGTCGACTCGCGCCAGGTGAGCGGCATCAGCACCCTCACCCCGCGCGACCTCGGACAGGTACGCATCGTACGGGAGGCGTTCCACCGCGTCTTCGTCGCCCCCGACCAGCCCACCGCCGTGCGCACCCTCAACTCGCTGCTGTCCGAGACCCGCATCACCCCACGGCTCACCGAGCACGACGGGCACCCGCTGCACGTCCACTACTTCGCGCCCGACGCCACCCTCGCCGAGCACCTGGCCGCCGACTGCGGCGTCGCCCTCGCCCACCTGCTCGTCGAGGGCGAATGGGAACGGCTGCGCACCTGCTCCGCGCCCGACTGCGAGCACGTCTTCGTCGACGAGTCGCGCAACCGGTCGCGCGTCTACTGCGACAGCCGCACCTGCGGGAACCGGATGCACGTCGCCGCCTACCGAGCCCGCCGCCGAGGCTGACCCCCTGTCGGGCCTGCCGTCCTCCCCCAGCGCGCCGCCCCAGGGAGGCAACCGGCGCGGGGAGCCGGGCACGGCCGCTAGGAGGCCGCCAGGATGCGCTGGAGGGTGCGGGCGCCGAGGCCGCTCATCGGCGGGTTGCTGTCGACGTAGTACCAGACCAGGCCCATCGCCTGCTGGAAGGCCCACGCCTTGCCGCGTTCCCATTCGAGGTCGGTGCAGCCGAGGTCGTCGCGGAGCGCCTGGCGCGGCCCGGCCTCCAGCAGGTGCCAGGCGCTCACCAGGTCCAGCGCCGGGTCGGCCGGGGCGAAGCCGCCGACGTCGAGGATGCCGACGAGCCGGCCGCCGGACACGAGCACGTTGCCGGGGATCAGGTCGCAGTGGTTCATCACGTCGGCGCCCTCGCGGGGCAGGATCCGCAGCTCGGCCCAGAGGCGGCGCAGCCGGGGGACGTCGAGGAGGTGTTCGCTGTGGGTGAAGCAGGTCTCCATCCACGCGTCGTGGTCCTTCAGGTCGCCGCCCCGGCCGGAGCCGCTGAAAGTGCGGCCACGGGTGTCGAGGGCGCGCAGGTCGCGAACGAGGGCCGCCAGGTCGTGGGCGAAGGCGACCGATTCGCCCGGGTCCGCGTCCGTGGCCACGACGCCGGGCAGCCACGTCTGCACCGACCACGGGAGCGGGTAGCCCGCCCCGGGCTCGCCGAGCGCGACCGGCTCGGGGGTGCGGAACCGCGTACGCCCGGCCAGCTCGCCCGCCGCCCGCGCCTCCTTCTGGAGCCAGGCCCGCGTCGAGTCGACGTCGCGGGGCTCCAGGGGGAAGCGGGCGGCCAGCCCGTCGCCGATGCGGAAGATGGCGTTGACCGTGCCGTGGGCGGCGACGCCCGTGACCGGCAGGTCCCGCCACTGCGGGAACTGTTCGGCCACGAGCGCGCGGACCGTCTCGGGCGTGACTGTCAGCTGACCTGCGTGCATCTCCACGCGGATTAGCGTTCCGTGCCCGCGCCCGGGACCGCAACCGGGTTTCCGGCCGCGCTGGGACGGACGCCCGTACGGCTCCCGTCAGGGGCGGACGAGGCCGGCCACGGCCTCCGTTACGTGGCCGACCTCGTCCTCGGTGTTGTAGTAGTGCGGCGACAGGCGCAGGGCCCACTCCACGCCCTTGTCGCCGAAGTCGTACCGGGCCAGCTCGCGGAAGCTGAGCGCCGAGTTGACGCCGCGCGCGTCCAGCGCCGCCTTGAACGGCCGCGCCTGCCATCCCTCGATCGCGAACGTGACCAGCGCCCCCAGCGCCGGGCCCCGGTCCAGGACGCGTACGCCGGGGATGGCGGCCAGGCCCTCGCGCAGCAGCGCCGCCAGGGCCGGGGTGCGGCGGGCGATGGCGTCCATGCCGACCCGGCGGGCGTACGCGACGGCCGCCGCCGAGCCGAGGACCGTGGCGTACGGGAACTCCCAGTCCTCGAACCTGGCCGCGCTCTCCACCGGCTCGTAGCGGTCGGGAGCGACCCAGCGGGCCCCGTACATGTCGATGAACAGCGGCTCGTAGCCGGCGCGCAGCACGCGGTCGGACACGTACAGGAAGCCGGAGCCGCGCGGGCCGCGCAGGAACTTGCGGCAGGTGGCGGTGAGCAGGTCGCAGCCGATCTCCGCCACGTCCACGGGGTGCTGGCCGACCGACTGGCAGGCGTCGACCAGGTAGAGCAGGTCCAGTTCGCGGCAGTGCGCGCCGATCTCGGCGACCGGCTGGACGAGGCCGGAGTTGGTGGGAATGTGGGTGGCGCTGACGAGCCGGGGGCGGTGCTCGCGCATGAGGGCGGCCATCGCGGGCACGTCCACGCCGCCCTCGGGCGTGTCGGGGGCGTGCACGACGCGGACGCCGTGCCGCTTGCGCAGCGACAGGAAGGCGATCTGGTTGGAGATGAAGTCGTTGCGGGTGGTCAGGATGACGTCGCCGGGTTCGAAGGGGATCGCCGACAGCGCGGTGGCGTAGGCGTGGGTGGCGCTGGTGGCGAAGGCGATGTTGCCGGGGCCGGCGTTGATCAGCGCGGCGATCTCGGTGTAGAAGCCGCGCACCTGCTCGGCGCGGGCGGCCGACGCCTCGTAGCCGCCGATGGCCGCCTCCAGGCGGAGGTGGTCGAGCATGGCGTCCAGCACCGGCGTGGCCAGCAGCCCGCAGCCCGCGTTGTTGAAGTGGACGACCTGCTCGCAGCCCGGCGTGTCGGCCCGCAGGGCCAGAAGCGTTTCCGGGCTCAACTCAGAAGCGTTACCATGTCCTCTCATGTCCGAGAGTAGCACTTCTGAGATGGTGGCAGCTCTCCGGAAGCTGATCGCCGGGCTCGCCCCCGGTGACCGCCTGCCCAGCAGCCGCGAGCTGACCGTCCGCCACCACGTCGGCCCGGCCACCGTGTCCCGCGCGATCGCCCGGCTCGCCGCCGAGGGCGCGGTGGTGACCCGGCCGGGCAGTGGCACGTTCGTGGCCGCCCGCCCCGCGGACCAGGGCGGCGGGGCCGACACCTCCTGGCAGTCGGTGGCGCTCGCCGGGCGCGACGCCTCCGCCGAGCCGCCGGTCCCGCTGCCGGACGGCGCCGTCGCCCTGTCGGGCGGCTACCCGCACGAGTCGCTGCAGCCCACGCGGGCGCTGGCCGCCGCGCTCGCCCGCGCCGCCCGCCGTCCCGGCGCCTGGCGCCGCGCCCCGACGGCCGGGCTCGCGCCGCTGCGCGCGCTGTTCGCCCGCCAGGCGGGCGGCTCGGTGACCGCCGACGACGTGCTCGTCACCGGCGGCGGGCAGGGCGCGCTGTCGATGCTGTTCAGGGCCATCGTCGCCCCCGGCGGCCCGGTCCTCATGGAGTCGCCCACCTACCCGGGCGCGCTGGCCGCCGCCCGCGCCGCCGGGCTGCGCCCGCTGCCGGTGCCGACGGACGCCGACGGCATCCGCCCCGACCTGCTCGCCGACGCCTTCGCCATGACCGGCGCGCGGCTGCTCTACTGCCAGCCCACCTTCCACAACCCGACCGGCACGGTCCTGGCCCCCGGCAGGCGCGATCAGGTGGTGGAGGTGGCCAAGGCGGCGGGCGCGTTCCTCGTCGAGGACGACTTCGCCCGCCATCTCGGCCACGGCGGCCCGCTGCCGCCCCCACTGGTCTCCGGCGACCGCGACGGCACCGTCATCCACCTCACCTCGCTGACCAAGCCCGCCTCCCCCAGCCTGCGCATCGGCGCGGTGATCGCGCGCGGCCCGGTGATGCGGCGGCTGTGGGGGATGCGCTTCGTCGACGACTTCTTCACCGCCCGGCCGCTCCAGGAGGCCGCCGTCGAGCTTCTCAGCACCCCGGCTTGGGAGCGGCACCTGCGGACGCTCTCGGCCGCCCTGCGCGAGCGCTGCGCGCTGCTCGCCGCCTGTCTCGCCCGCGACCTCCCGCACTGGACGCTCACCCGGCACCCGACCGGCGGCCTGCACCTGTGGGTACGCCTGCCGGACGGCGTCCAGGACACCACGCTGGCCGACGCCGCCCGCGCCCACGGCGTCGCGGTGGACGCGGGCGCCCGCTACTTCCCCGCCGAGCCCTCGGGCCCCTTCCTGCGGCTCTCCTTCGCCGCCGCCCCGGGCCCGGCCGACCTCGCCGAGGCCACCCGCCGCCTGGCCGCGCTGCCGCCGTCACCCTCCTGAGAGAGGCGCCATCCTCTTGGGAGGGACGTCACCCTCCTGGGAGGGGCGTCACAGGTGGCGGCGCTCGCGCAGGCGGCGGGTCAGCAGGGTCGCGGCCGTGGCGAGGACGACCAGGTTGAACACCATCTGCGCCAGCACCAGCGCCCTGGCCACCTGCCCCTGCGCGTGCACGTCGCCGAAGCCGACCGTGGCCAGCGTCGAGACGGCGAAGTAGAGGGCGTCGGTGCGCGTGCGCAGCCCGGCGAACTCGTTCTCGCCCCAGACGGCCACCCCGTAGTCGGCCAGCGCGAACAGGGCGACGCCCGCCACGGTCGCCACCGCCAGGCCGGTCGCGGGCAGGGAGCCGGGCTCGGCCGTCGCCTGCCGCCTGGCCGCGCGGGCGACGCCCACCACGACCAGCGCCACCCCGGCCGCGAACACCGCCGCGCGAGCCCACCTCAGCCACAGGGGCCCGCCGGCCTCCAGCGGGACGAGGTAGTAGAGCGCGATGACCAGGGCAGAGTTCCAGATCAGTCGCCACATGTCCTGACGTTGCCCACGTCAGGGCGCGCTCAGACCTGGTTGGGCACCGCCCCGCCGTAGCGGCGGTCGCGCTTGGCGTAGATCTCGCACGCCTCCCACAGGTCGCGCCGGTCGAAGTCGGGCCAGAGCCGGTCCAGGAACACCATCTCGGCGTAGGCCGACTGCCACAGGAGGAAGTTGGAGAAGCGCTGCTCCCCCGACGAGCGGACGAACAGGTCGACCGGCGGGATCTCCGGCTCGTCGAGGTAGCGGGCGAAGACCTTCTCGTTGACCTTCGACGCCCTGACGCGGCCGGCGGCGATGTCCTCGGCCAGCTTGACCGCCGCCTCGACGATCTCGGCCTGGCCGCCGTAGTTGACGCAGAACTGCAACGTCAGCGCCCGGTTGTGCTCGGTCATCGCCTCGGCGGTCTGCAGCTCGGAGATCACGCTCTTCCACAGCCGGCCCGGCCGGCCCGCCCAGCGCACCCGCACGCCCATCGCGTTGAGCTCGTCGCGGCGGCGCCGGATCACGTCGCGGTTGAAGCCCATGAGGAAGCGCACCTCGTCGGGCGAGCGCTTCCAGTTCTCCGTGGAGAAGGCGTACGCGCTCAGGTAGGGCACGCCGAGCTCCAGGGCGCCCTCGATGACGTCGAACAGGGACGCCTCCCCCGCCTTGTGCCCCTCGGTGCGCGGCAGGCCGCGGGCCTTGGCCCAGCGGCCGTTGCCGTCCATGACGATGGCGACGTGCCGGGGCACCAGGTCGCGCGGGATCGGCGGCGGCGTCGCACCGGACGGGTGCGGCGACGGCGGGCGGGGATTCACGCGGGTTCCCTTTCTACGTGGCGCAGCGAGCGGATGCCGTGCTCCAGGTGCCATTGCAGGTAGGCCGCCACCAGGCCGCTGCACTCGGTGCGGTGGCGCGGCTCTGAGGCGTCGGCGGAGACCCAGTCGCCCCGCAGCAGCGCCGTCATGAGCCCGATCGTCTCCCCGGCGGGCACGGCCGAGCCGGCCGGGCGGCACGCCCCGCACACCACGCCGCCCGCCACGATGGCGAACGCCCTGACGGCCGGGGCCCGGCACTTGGCGCACGCCTCCAGCGCGGGCGCGTAGCCGGCGACGGCCAGCGAGCGCAGGAAGTAGGCGTCGAGCACCAGCCTGGCCTCGTGGTCGCCGTCGGCCAGCGTGCGCAGCCCGCCCACCAGCAGCAGGAACTGGCGCAGCGCCGGCTCCTTCTCGCCGTGGGTGAGCCGGTCGGCGGTCTCCAGCATCGCGGTGCCGGCGGTGTAGCGGGGGTAGTCGGCCGCCAGTGTCTCGCCGTAAGGTCTGATGGTCTCGGCCTGGGTGACCACGTCGAGGGTGCGTCCGGTGTGGAGTTGCAGATCGACGTGGGTGAACGGCTCGAGCCTTGCGCCGAAGCGCGAGGTGGTGCGGCGCACCCCCTTGGCCACGGCCCGGATCTTGCCGGTGCGCTTGGCCAGGATTGTGACGATGCGATCGGCTTCGCCGAGCTTTTGCGTGCGCAGGACCACGCCCTCGTCACGGTAGAGACTCACTCGCTCATCTTATGGCCGGGAAAGCGTCGGCACTTCGTGCTCCGGCCGTGCGGCGGTGACGCGTTGCTCAGGAACCCTTACTACACTTTGACGCCTGTCCCGCATTGCCCGATGTTCAACCCCCCGAAACCGCCTCGAAAGGGAGTCATGACCCGCGTGGTCCTGCTGGGCTCTTCGCCCGGCCCCGACACCGCTCCGACCGGCCTGAGGCTCGCCGCGCTACCCGGCAATCCCACCGTCTCCGAGCGGCTGCACAGCCAGCTTCGCACCATGGACCCGCGGCCCGCCACGATCGCGTCAGGCGACGTGGCCGCCGCCCTGCGCGCACTGGCCGAGGTCGCCGAGTCGGCGACGGAAAGCCTGTTCATCATCCCGGAAAACTCGGTCGTCCACGACGAGCTGATCTACCAGATCACCAAGTCCAAGCGCGGCGCGCTGGTGCTCGTCGCCAAGGAGCCGCGCCCGGCGGCCGGGGAGGACTCCGACGAGGACCCCGGCGCGGGACAGGAGGAGACGGCCGAGGCCGTTCCGATCGAGGAGGCAGAGCCAGAGATCGGCATGAACCGGGTCGAAGGGCTCCCGGTTCGCTCCCGCATCGGCAAGTCGCGGGTGGTGTCGATCGGCACCGCCACCCACAAGGTGACCCGGCCCAACGCCGTGCTGCTCGGCCCGGTCCACATCAGCGCGCGCAACGCGCCGGTGCTCGCCGAGACCTGCCGTCAGCTCGCCGACATGGCCGACGCCTTCGGCCCCGACGACGACCTGGTGCAGATCATCGCGTTCGGCCTGGTGCGCAACGGCGTCTCGGTCGGCATCCGCGGCCGCCGCGACCTGTTCTACCGCCGCGTCACCACCCAGGAGGAGGCCAACGAGGCCGGCTCCGAGATCATCGGCATGGACGAGGACCGGGCCAGGCTCGACAACGCCGTCAAGGGCGCCGACGGCTTCTTCACCACCTACTTCGTCTCCACCTACTCCCGCTTCATCGCCCGCTGGGCGGCCCGGCGCGGGCTGACGCCCAACCAGGTCACGCTCATCTCCATCGCGCTCGGCGTGGCCGCCGCCGCCTGCTTCGCCACCGGCGACCGGGTCGGCATGGTCGCGGGCGGCATCCTGATCTACTTCGCGTTCGTCTTCGACTGCGTCGACGGCCAGGTCGCCCGCTACGCCCGCAAGTTCGGCGTGCTCGGTGCGTGGCTCGACGCCACGTTCGACCGGTTCAAGGAGTACGTGGTCTTCGCCGGCCTGGCGATCGGCTGGGTCGTGGCTGGTCACGGCGACGACACGATCTGGATCTTCGCGCTGGCGGCGATCGGCCTGCAGTCCGTGCGCCACCTGCTCGACTTCTCCTTCGGCATCGCCAACCGGCGCGCCAAGGCGCCCGCGCAGCTCCCGACGCTGCCGCTCGACGCGCCCGACGACCGGGCCCTGCGCCAGGCGCTGGAGCGCCGCAAGGTCGAGCGCAGCCAGGGCATCCGCGGGCTGCTCAAGATGTGGACCAAGGCCGGCAAGTACCGCGCCGTCCACTGGGCCCGTAAGATGATCGTGTTCCCCATCGGCGAGCGGTTCGCGGCCATCGCGATCACCGCCGCCCTCTTCGACGCCCGCATTACCTTCCTCACGCTGGTGATCTGGGGCACCGTCGCCGCCGCCTACACCCTGACCGGACGCCTCATGAGGTCGCTCGCATGATCACCCACCCGCAGGCCGCCGCCACCCCCGCACCCGACCCGGACGAGGAACGCCGCCGCGTCCAGACCGCCCGGCTGCTCGCCTACCGTGACGACGGGCCGCTCGTCCACGCGCTCGCGGGCAAGCTCGGCAAGGGTCTGCCGCCGGTCCCCGCCACGCTCGCCGCCCTGCTGGCCGTCATCGCCGTCACCGCCGGCGGGCTGCTGGAGCCGGGGCCGATGCTGCTGGTCCCGCCGCTGATCATGGTGCTGCTGGTGCTGCCGACCGCGCCGCGCCACCACCTGGGCCGCTTCGACTGGCTGACGCCGCCGCTGCTGCGCGGCGCCGAGTTCCTCACGCTGATCGTCGTCGGGCTGACTGCCGACGCGCCGAAGTGGCTGCTGTTCGTGCTCGTGTACGTGGTCGGCTACCACACCTATGACACCGTCTACCGGACCCGGCAGTCGATCTGGCCGCCCGCCTGGGTGTTCCACGCCGGGCTCGGCTGGGAGCTGCGGCTGCTCATCATCGGCGTGGGCGCCGCCTTCGGCTGGCTGACGCCGGTGCTGGCGGTGCTGACCGCCTACCTGTTCGTGCTGTTCGCCGTGGAGAGCGTGACGAGCTGGGTGCGCCTGGACAAGGCGTCCGCCCAGGCCGGCGCCGAGGCGGAGCAGGACCTGGAGGCCTCTCCCGAGGAGGCCATGGAGCAGGCCACGGGCGAGGCCGAGAAGGGCTGAGCCGCACGCTCGCGCACGAAGGGCCGGTCGCCGTCGCGACCGGCCCTTCGGCATGTCCGGGCGCCCGCGACTGAGAGCGCTCTCCCATCGGAACGGTCCCGGCGATCCGAGGCCCGGACGGACTGTTGACAGCGGGTCAACGGGTGTGTTCAGCTAATCGAGAGAGCGCTCTCTCCGGTTTGCCTCCGCACCCCCCGGGAGCAGCGAATGACGTTACGTACCCTCCGATCCGCCGGCCGCCGCCGGCTCGCGGCCGTGGCCGCGGCGCTGACGCTGGTCAGCGGCCTGCTCGTGCACGTGGCGGTGAGCGCCTCCGCCGCCGTGCCGCCCACCCCGTCCGGCTGGTCGCTGGTCTGGTCCGACGACTTCAACGGCCCCTCCGGCTCCCCGCCCTCCTCCGCCAACTGGCAGATCGACACCGGCCACGCCTACCCCGGCGGCCCCGCCAACTGGGGCACCGGCGAGATCCAGAACTACACCTCCAGCCCCTCCAACCTGGCCCTCGACGGCTCCGGCAACCTGCGCATCACCCCGCTGCGCAGCTCCTCCGGCGAGTGGACGTCGGCCCGCATCGAGACCAGGAAGGCCGACTTCAAGCCCGCCGCCGGGCGCGTCCTGCGCATCGAGGGCCGCATCCAGATGCCGAACGTCACCGGCGACGCCGCCCTCGGCTACTGGCCGGCTTTCTGGGCGCTCGGCTCCCCCTACCGGGGCAACTACTGGAACTGGCCCGGCATCGGCGAGTTCGACATCATGGAGAACGTCAACGGCGTCAACTCCGTGTGGGCCGTGCTCCACTGCGGCGTCAGCCCCGGCGGGCCGTGCAACGAGAACAACGGCCTCGGCGCCAGCCGCGTCTGCCCCGGCTCGTCGTGCCAGTCGGCCTTCCACACCTACCGCTTCGAGTGGGACCGCAGCGTCACCCCCAACCAGCTCCGCTGGTACGTGGACGGCCAGCAGTTCCACAGCGTGAGCCAGTCCCAGTTCGACGCCACCACGTGGAACAACATGACCGGGCACGCCGGCTACTTCCTGCTGCTCAACGTGGCGATGGGCGGCGGCTTCCCCAACGGCGTGGCCGGGTTCGGCACGCCGACCGCGGCCACCGTGCCGGGACGGCCGATGGTCGTCGACTACGTGGCGGTGTGGCAGAGCGGCGGCACCACCGAGCCGTCGCCGACGATCACCCCGACCTCGCCCGGCGGCGTCGACGCCCGCTCCACCATCCAGGCCGAGCGCTACCAGGCGCAGTCCGGGACGATGGTCGAGGCCACCACCGACGCGGGCGGCGGCCAGAACGTGGGCGCCATCGCCAACGGCGACTGGCTCCGCTTCGACGGGGTGAACTTCGGCGCCACGGCGGCCCGCCAGTTCAAGGCGCGCGTCGCGTCCGGGGCCGGGGCCGGCGTGAGCGGCCTGGTCCAGGTGCGGCTCGGCAGCCCGACGGCCCCGCCGATCGGCGACTTCGCGATCGGCAACACCGGCGGCTGGCAGAGCTGGCGCACGGTCCCGGCCAACATCTCACCCGTCACCGGCACCCACACCGTCTACCTGACGTTCGCCAGCGGCCAGCCGGCCGACTTCGTCAACGTCAACTGGTTCACCTTCTCCACCAGCTGACCGCCCCCGGGCCTCCCCCATCGGGGCGGCCCGGCCGGTCAGGCGCTGGAGCCGCGCACCACCAGGCGGGCCGGGAGCGCCACCGAGCCGGCGTGCCTGCCCTCCAGCCGTGACAGCAGCAGCCGGGCCAGGGCCATCGCCTGGTCCGTCACGGGAGTCCGTACGGTGCTGAGGGGCGGGGTGGTGGCGGAGGCGGCGTCGATGTCGTCGAAGCCGACGACCGCCAGGTCGGCGGGCACCCGGCGGCCGGCCTCGGCGGCGGCGCGCAGCGCGCCGATCGCGAGCTGGTCACCGGTCGCGAAGACGGCGTCGAGGCGGTCGTCCTCGGCGAGCAGCCGGGTGAGCGCCTCGGCGCCCGACTCGCGGGTGTGACCGGCGAGCGCGAGGTGCGGGCGCAGCCCGGCGCGTTCCAGGGCCTCGCGGTGGCCGGTCAGGCGGTCCTGGACGGCCACCAGGTCGGTGGGGCCGCAGATGACGCCGATGCGGCGGCGGCCCTGGCGCAGCAGGTGCTCGGTGGCCGCCGCGGCGCCACCCGCGTTGTCCACGTCCACGTACGGGACGAGCGAGGCGACGGCGGGCTTGCCGAGCAGCACGACGGGCGTGCCGGTGCGGGCCAGCCGCTCGGCCAGCGGGTCGGGGCCGTCGGGCGGCAGCAGCACCACGCCGTCGAGCAGCCCGGTCTCCACCCGCTCCAGGATGCGCCGGTGACTCTCGGCGGTGTCGGCGAGCATGAGCGTGACCTGCTTTCCCGCGCCTTCGAGGACGCTGGTGACGTACTGGACGACGGCGGCGGTGAGGGCGTCGCCGCCCTGCCGGGGCACGGCCAGGACCAGCGCGATCGCGTCGGTGCGGCGCGTGACGAGGCTGCGGGCGGCGGCGTTGGGCACGTAGCCGAGCTCGCGGACGGCGCGCAGCACGCCGGCGCGGACCTCCGGGCTGACCGACGCCTCGCCGTTGACGACGCGCGAGACCGTCGCCCGGGAGACGCCGGCGCGGGCGGCGACGGTCTCCAGCGTGGGGCGGCGCGGCCGGTCGCCGCCGAGGCCGTTGCGGCGCACCACGTCGCGGTACCACAGCGCGCTGTCCTTCATCCGCCGCTTCTGGGTGGCGAAGTCGACGTGCACGAGCCCGAACTTCCGCTGGTAGCCGTCGGCCCACTCGTGGTTGTCGAGCAGCGACCAGACGAGGTAGCCGCGCACCCGGGCGCCGCGCTCGACGGAGGTGCGCAGGGCGCGCAGGTGCTCCTCGATGAAGTGGATGCGGTCCATGTCGCGGATGCCGTCGCCGGTGACGGTGTCGGCGAAGTCGGCCCCGTTCTCGGTGATCATCAGCTCCAGGCCCGGGTGCTCGCGGGTCAGCCGGTCGAGCAGCAGCGTGAGCGCGCCGGGCACGATGGGCCAGCCCATCGCGGTCACGGCGGTGGGCACGGTGCAGAACAGGATGCCGTCGCTGCCCGGGTAGGCGGGGTCGGCGGGCTCGCTGGGCTGGGCCTGCACGACGGTCGGCGCGTAGTAGTTGACGCCGAGCAGGTCGAGCGGGCCGGAGATGAGCTCCAGGTCGCCGTCACGCACGTGGTCCGTCCCGGCGAGCTCCACCACCCGGTCCGGGTAGCGGCCGCGCGTCAGCGGCTCCAGGAACTGCCCGTGCATGAGCTCGTCGATCCTGGCGACCGCGGCGGCGTCCTCCTCGCTCAGCTCCCGGGCCGAGCCGATCACCTGGCCGGGGGTCATCACCGGCCCGAAGTTGAGCACCGCGCCGATCTCCCGGGCGCCCGCCGAGCGCAGCGCGTCCGCCGCCAGCCCGTGGCCGAGCAGCAGGTGGTGGGCGGCCCTGAAGGCGTCGGCGGCCGACCTCCTGCCGGGCGCGTGGATGCCCGCGCCGTAGCCGAGGAACGCCGCCACCCACGGCTCGTTCAGCGTGAACCAGGTGCCGACCCGGTCGCCCAGCCGCTCGTGCACCACCCGCGCGTAGTCGGCGAAGCGCAGCGCCGTGTCGCGCTCCGGCCAGCCGCCCCGGTCCTCCAGCGCCTGGGGCAGGTCCCAGTGGTAGAGCGTCACGTACGGGGTGATCCCGGCCGCCAGCAGCTCGTCCACCAGCCTGTCGTAGAAGCCCAGCCCGGCGGCGTTCACCCGGCCCGCCCCCTCGGGCATCACCCGGGGCCAGCTCACCGAGAAGCGGTAGGCGCCCAGCCCCAGCTCCTTCATCAGCCGCACGTCCTCGGGATAGCGGTGATAGTGGTCGCAGGCGTCCCGCGAGTCGGAGAAGGAGTCCCAGATCGAAGGGCCGCGCCCGTCGACGGCGTTGGCGCCCTCGATCTGGTAGGCGGACGTGGAGACACCCCAGACGAAACCCTCGGGAAAGCGCGTGCTGCTCATGACCGGTGACCTTCCAGCGTGTTAGAGGCGCCCAGTCTGCCGGGAGGTGATCGTCGCGCGCCACACGGCCAGGCGATATACAGAGCGCGTGGAACTGGATCGGCTGGATCGTGACATCATCGCGGCGCTCGTGGACGACGCCCGCCAGACCTACGCCGAGATCGGCCAGCAGGTGGGCCTGAGCGCGCCGGCCGTCAAACGGCGGGTGGACCGGCTGCGCGAGAGCGGCGCGATCACCGGTTTCAGCGCCCGGGTGGCGCCGCAGGCGCTCGGCTGGACGACCGAGGCGTACGTGGAGCTGTTCTGCCAGGGCAAGACGAAGCCGTCCGACATCGCGCTGGCCGTCTCCCGGTTCCCTGAGGTGGTCGGCGCGGCCACGATCACCGGCGAGGCCGACGCGCTGCTGCACATCCGGGCGACCGACGTCAGGCACGTCGAGCGGGTGATCGAGCGCATCGCCGCGCAGGCGTTCGTGGTGCGGACCAAGAGCGCCATCGTGCTCTCCAGGCTCGTCGACAGCCCTCCCGGAACCGCCATGCCGTGACAGCGCAACGAATCACCGCTCACCTGGCACAAGACGCAACAGAACACCGCCCACGCGCAATGTCGCCCTCTTTCCCCACAGGCCTCCCGATTCTTAGGCTGTGGCTCCGTCCTCCCAGGTGAGGGCGTATTCCAGCATGAACACACGGAGCCCTGCATGCCCAAACACTTCCTCATGTGCCGCCCGGAGCACTTCACGGTCGCCTACGCGATCAACCCGTGGATGAACCCCGAGGCGGGCGCCGACCGCGACATCGCGATCCGGCAGTGGGAAGGCCTCAAAGCGGTGTACGAGAGCCTCGGGCACCAGGTCAGCCTCATCGACCCGATCGAGGGGCTGCCCGACATGGTCTTCGCCGCCAACGGGGCGCTCGTCGCCGGCGGCCGGGTCTACGGGGCGCGCTTCGCCTTCCCCGAGCGCGGCCCCGAGGGTCCCGCCTACCTGCGCTGGTTCGCCGAGCGCGGCTACCCCGTGCTGGAGCCCACGCAGGTCAACGAGGGCGAGGGCGACTTCCTCACGCTGGACGAGGTCATCCTGGCCGGTACGGGCTTCCGCACCGACCCGGCGGCCCACCAGGAGGCCCAGGAGTTCCTCGGCCGGCCCGTGGTGACGCTGCGGCTGGTCGACCCGCGCTTCTACCACCTCGACACCGCGCTGTTCCCGCTCGACGGGCGCAACGTCGCCTACTACCCGGGCGCCTTCTCCGAAGGCAGCCGCCAGGTGCTGCGCCGGATGTTCCCGGACGCGGTGCTCGCCTCCGCCGCCGACGCCGAGGTCCTCGGCCTCAACGCGGTCAGCGACGGCACCAACGTCGTCATCAACGCCGAGGCCGGAGACCTCCAGCTGGAGCTGAAGCGGCGCGGCTACGAGGTGATCCCGGTCGACCTGTCGGAGCTGCGCAAAGCCGGTGGCGGCCCCAAGTGCTGCACACTGGAAATCAGGGGGGAGAACTGAATGACCAGCAGCGCGGACCTCATCGAGGCCAGTGAGCGCCGGAGCGCGCACAACTATCACCCGCTGCCCGTGGTGATCCACGAGGCGCACGGGGCATGGGTGACCGACGTCGAAGGCAGGCGGTACCTGGACTTCCTGTCCGGCTACTCCTCGCTCAACTTCGGCCACGGCAACGAGAAGATCATCGAGGCGGCCCAGGAGCAGCTCAAGAACCTGACGCTGACCAGCCGAGCCTTCTACCACGACCAGTTCGCCCGGTTCTGCGCCGGGCTGGGCGACCTCACCGGCAAGGACATGATCCTGCCGATGAACACCGGCGCCGAAGCCGTCGAGACCGCCATCAAGGTCGCCCGCAAGTGGGGCTACCAGGTCAAGGGCGTCGAGCCCGAGCAGGCCGACATCATCGTGATGGAGGACAACTTCCACGGCCGCACCACCACGATCGTCAGCTTCTCCACCGACCCCGACGCGCGCGGCGACTTCGGTCCCTACACGCCCGGGTTCACCGTGGTGAAGTACGGCTCCGCCGAGGCGATCAGGTCCGCCATCGGGCCCAACACCGTCGCCGTGCTCGTCGAGCCCATCCAGGGCGAGGCCGGGGTGCTCGTCCCGCCGGACGGCTACCTGGCCCAGGTGCGCGAGATCTGCACCGAGAACAACGTGCTGATGATCGCCGACGAGATCCAGTCCGGGCTCGGGCGCACCGGCAAGACCTTCGCCTGCGACCACGAAGGCGTCGTGCCCGACATCTACGTCCTGGGCAAGGCGCTCGGCGGCGGCGTCGTCCCCGTCTCGGCCATCGCCGCGAACGAGGACGTGCTCGGCGTCATCAAGCCGGGGCAGCACGGGTCCACCTTCGGCGGCAACCCGCTCGCCTGCGCCGTCGGCAACGCCGTCATCGACCTGCTCAACACCGGCGAGTTCCAGGAGCGGGCCGCCCGGCTGGGCGACATCATGCACGCCCGGCTGCGCGAGCTCGTCGGCGACGGCGTCGTGACCGTACGCGGGCGCGGCCTCTGGGCCGGCGTCGACGTCGACCCGTCCCTGGCCACCGGGCGCGAGGTGTCCAAGGCCCTGCTGGAGCGGGGCGTGCTGGCCAAGGACACGCACGGGTCCACCATCCGGCTCGCGCCGCCGATCGTCATCTCCGAGGAGGACCTCCACCGGGCCGTCGACCTCCTCGCCGACGCCCTCGCCTCCTTCCGCTGACCCACTCGCCTTCCCACCAGCGGAGGTGAGGGGCCCTCCGCCCGTGAATGCGCCATCCACCGTTACGGCCCTCTCCCAAGGAGACGGGCCGTGACGGGGGCGAGGCGGCTCTCCCCAGGAGGGTCGTGGGGGTCAGCCGGTAGGGGTGGGCATGGGGCCGGCCGGGGTGGGGGACGCCGACTCGTCCACGGGGAAGTCCTCCGCCGGGACCTCCGGGCGGGACTCCGACGGGATGGGGGTCGGCTCGGCCGCCGGGAAGTCCTCCGCCGGGGCGGCGGTCTCCGTCGGGACGTCCTCCGTCGGCGCGTCCTCCGCCGGGGCGGCGGTCTCCGTCGGGACGTCCTCCGCCGGGACGTCCTCCGTCGGGGCCGGGGACGCGGATTCGGCGGGGCCCTCGCAGCTGTCGTCCCCGTCCGGGGAGTCCACCTCGGGCAGCCGGTCGACGACGGTGACGTTGAGCTGGGCGGTGTGCGCGAGCAGGCTGCCCTCGGGCGCTTCCGCCGCGCGGGCGTCCACGACCGTGGCACGCTCGCCGAGGAGGCTGTACGTGCCGCGGTCGAAGATGAGCTGCCGCAGGGTCCCGTCCGAGGCGGGCAGCCCGAGGGCCACACCGCGTCGCCCGGCGGAGTCGGCCACCCCGTCGGCCTCCGTCACGCCGGGGATCGCCTTGATCTCCTGGAACAGCGCCTCGCGCTGCGCCCTGGGCAGGTAGCTCTCGCGGACGAGCTCGGCCGCCGCGTCGAACGCCTGCTGGGCGGCGTCGGCCTTGCCGGGCGGCGCGTCGCGGCGGATCAGTGCGCGCAGGGCGGCCGCGTCGAGCCCGCTCAGGTAGGCGTAGTCGTCACGCTGGTCCCCCATCCGGCCGGGGCAGGACGCGAGCCGGTTCCAGCCGGAGCCCTTCCAGTCGTGGGCCACGGCGGGCAGCTCCCGGCCGGGCCACGGCTCGGGCGGCCGTCCCTCGATGTACAGCAGCCCGTCCGCGCTCCCGTCCACCGACCGGTAGATCTTCCGGTGCGTCCGGTAGAGGTGGCGGCTCTCCTCGCCGTCCTCCCCGGCCTGGAACGAGGCGTACATGGTGTCGGACTCGATCAGGATGAACTGGCCGGGCCGGGGCCGCAGCTCGGGGAAGAACTGCGCGGCGGCCCGCGTGACGGAGCTGCCGGCGACCGGCGACTGCCCGTTCTGCCCGGACAGGGCCACGGCGACGCCCCCGACCAGGGTGACCGTCACCCCGAAGGCGGCCACGGCCTGCCAGCCGAACCTGGGCAGCCGCAGCCCCCTCCCCCGGCGCGCCTCGCGCATCAGCGCCTCGCGGGCCCGGAAACGGGCCTCGGGCGGGTAGGGCGGCACCGCCGGGCGGCCGTCCGCGAACTCCTTGAACTCCTCATCCATGCCGGGGCTCCTCTGCTGCGAAGGGATCGTTGCCGCCGAGTGCCCTGCGCACCTTGGCGCGGAGCCTGTGCAGCCTGGACCGCACGGTGCCGACGGGGACGCCGAGGGCGAGGGCCGCCTCCTCGTAGGTGAGGTCGGCCCAGGCGACGAGCAGCAGCAGGTCGCGCTCGGCGGCGCTGAGCGCGGTCAGCGCCTTGGCGAGCCGGGGCTGGAGCTGCTCGGCGGTGACGCGGTCGGCGCTGCGCTCGTCGAAGGTGCCCGGCCGTTCCGGGCTCACCTTGGCCAGGGCGTGGTTGCGCCGCCGTTCGGCCCTGCGGTGCTGGGCGACGACCCGGGTGGCGATCCCGTACAGCCAGGGCCTGGCGTCGGGCCAGGCCGGGTCGTAGCGGGCCCGGCGGCGGAAGGCCACCAGGAACACCTCGCCGGTGACGTCCTCGGCCAGTTCGGGGCCGAGGCGCCGGGCCGCGTAGCGGTGGATCTCGTCGGCGTGCCGGTCGAACAGAGCCGCGAAGCTTTCCGGGTCGTCGCGTGAACGCCCGATCAGCGCGGAGTCGTCCAGCGCCTCTGACACTTCCTGCACACCCACCACGTCGTCGGTCCTCTCTCATGCGGTCATCTGGTTCTTGGCCGCACGGGGGACCACGGTTCCGACTATTTCGCGAAACACCGACTATTTCGCGAACCGCCAGACGTCCAGGCCGCCGGGGGCGTCGGCGCGGGTGAACCCGGCGGCGGTGAGCTCGGCGTCGAGGCGGGCGCGGGTGGGGCGGTGGCTCTCGCTGATGACCTCGTCCTCGCCGATGACGACGCCGCGCTGGGTGACCACGTAGCGGAAGCGCCAGCGGGTCAGCTCGCCCTCGGCGGCCAGGAGGTGGCCGTGCACCTCGTAGCGGTGCCTGCCGACGCGGTAGGAGCCCAGGAGCTCCGGCTCGCCGGGGACGGCGGGCGCGGGCTCGCGGCGGTCGAACACGAGCAGCCCGCCCGGCCGGAGCTGGCGGGCCAGCGTCTCCCAGAGCCGCGGGCGCGTGGCGGCGTCGAACGCCTGGAGCACCGCGATCATGACGACGGCGCCGACCGGCTCGTCGACGTCCGCGTCGAGGGCCCCGTACGGCAGCACGGTGACGCGCTCCAGCAGGCCGGGCCGCTGGGTGAGGCGGGAGACGAGCACGGCGCGCATGCCGGCGGCGGGCTCGACGGCGAAGATCTCGCCGCCGGTGGCGGCGGCGATGACCTCGGTGATCAGGCCGGTGCCCGCGCCGATCTCCAGCACGGGCCCGCGCACCCGCGCCAGCACGGGCGGGAGGGCGGCGCGGGCGGCGGGCACGTGGCCGTCCTCGTGCCACAGGTCGTAGAAGGGCACGGCGACGTCATACTGATTCATGACGCCGAGACGATAATGGTTTTCATTCCAATTGTACAGTGCCGAGTTCCTTGACCTCCTCGCCGGTCGACTGGAGCCAGGTGGCGCGGGCCTCGGGCAGCTTGAGCGTGGCCAGCGCGTTCTGGAACCACGGCCCGGCCACCACCCGCCACCTGAACGGCGGGCGCGGGATGCGGGCCGAGCGCGCCAGCAGCCCGCCGACCAGCGTGGCGATGCCGAACTGGGTGAAGACGTTGGCCCAGCGCAGCAGCCGGCTGAGCGGGTTGCGGATCGGCGAGCAGACCACCTGGTAGACCGGCGCCTTGCGGGCCTTGGCGACATAGGAGTAGTGCACATCGCCCGAGAGGATGAGCACCGGCTTGCCCAGCCCGGCGAACAGCCTGGCCAGGTCGTCGAACGAGCGCCGGAACGCCGCCCAGTGCTCCAGGTCGACCGCCTGACGGAAGCGCTCCGACAGGCGGGCGACCGTGCGTCCCCAGGCGCCGTCACACAGGGCCTCGTTCCAGTTCTGCACGCCGTGGACGCCCTCGGGCAGCAGGAACGGGATGGACGAGCCGATGATCAGCCGCTCGGCGGGCGCGGACACCTGCTCCTCCAGCCACGCCTGTTCGGCCGGGTCGAGCATGCGCCGGTCGCCGGGCGTGAGCTGCCTGGCGCACCGGGTGTCGATCATGATGAGCCGGGACGGGCCGAGGTCGCGGGCGTAGCTCCACCGGTTGCTGGACGGCTCGGCGTCGGCCAGGGCGGCGAAGGCGTCGAGCGCGGCCGCCCCGTCGCCATCAGCACCCGACAAATCACGATAAAGCGGGTCAGCAGCCCGTTCGGCGGGCGACAGGTTGCCCAGGTGCTGGTACACCCAGTACGCCCCCAGCCCGGCCACCACCCGGCGCTTCCACCAGCTCGTCGCGGCCATCTCCTCGCGCCAGGTCTTGGAGGTGTTCCAGTCGTCGCGCAGGTCGTGGTCGTCGAAGATCATCGCGGTCGGCACGGTGGACAGCAGCCAGCGGATCTCCGGGTCGGTCCACGCCTGGCGGTAGAGCTCGGCGTACTCCTCGAAGTCGGCGATCTCGTCGCGCGGCTCGGTGTCGCGGCGGGCACGAATGAACTCGAGCATCTCGGGCGACGGGCTGTCGGCGTAGACCTGGTCGCCGAGGAGCAGGAGCAGGTCGGGCCACTCCTCCTCGTCCGCCCGCGCCAGGTGGCAGCCGTAGGCGCGCAGCACGTCGTGACCGTGGGTGAGGACGTGCGCGGTGTCGTGCGGCACGCTCGTCCGGCACGACCCGAACGCCAGCGAGCGCGGCCCGCTCTCGGGCAGCCGCCGGATCCGGCTCTCCGGCCGTCCTTCCGGCGGCCACACCTGGTCACCGTCAAGTCGCACGGAATACGTGATGACATCCTGGGAAATATCAGTGATGTCGACAATCGCGTAATGGTGACCGTGGACGGTGAAGGTGGGCGACTTGTACGGCCGACCGCCTGCCTCCACGGTGACCGTACACGGCGCTTCGGCCTCCACGAAGATCGAGGCGCTGGCAGAATCGACGTAGCGCAACATCGGCCCGACCACCAGTGCGGGCATCACACCCCCCGGTTCGACAGTTCGGCACACTCTGGGCCACAAGCCTGCCAGAGTGTCGCATATCGAGCACTAGGCAACTCCAGACACCCCCTCTAGGCTGATCACGACAAGTACGCCCAAAAGGGTTAGGCAACGGCGCTTTACCCAGACATCGGGCGTCCATAACAGGAGGACCTCTTCATGAGCGTCATGGTGCCGTCAAAGACGCCGGCACAGACCACCCCTGGCCGCCAGGCCCTGGATTCCGCTCTTCACCAGCTCGGCCAGGCGGCCGAGCACCTCGGGCTCGACGACGGGCTCCGTACGATGCTCGCCACGCCCCGCCGGTCGCTGACCGTCTCGGTCCCGGTCCGGCGCGAGGACGGCCGCATGGACGTCGTCCAGGGCTTCCGGGTGCAGCACAACGTCTCGCGCGGCCCGGCCAAAGGCGGCATCCGCTTTCATCCGGGCACCGACATCCACGAGGTCACCGCACTGGCCATGTGGATGACGTGGAAGTGCGCGCTGGTCGGCATCCCGTACGGAGGCGCCAAGGGCGGCGTCGCCGTCGATCCGGGCACGCTGACCACCCGCGAGCTGGAGCGGCTGACCCGCCGCTACGTCAACGAGATCCTGCCGATGATCGGCCCGGAGAAGGACATCCCGGCCCCCGACGTCGGCACCGACGAGCAGACCATGGCCTGGATCATGGACACCTACAGCGTCAACGCCGGCTACGCGGTGCCCGGTGTGGTGACCGGCAAGCCGATGCAGCTCGGCGGCTCGCTGGGCCGGGCGGGAGCGACCTCGCGCGGCGTCCAGATCGCGGCGCTGTCGGCGCTGGGCCACGCGCCCGAGGGCGTGACGGTGGCCGTGCAGGGCTTCGGCAAGGTCGGCGCGCTCGCCGCGCAGTATCTGTCCGACGCCGGCTGCAAGGTCGTGGCCGTCTCCGACGTGACCGGCGCCGTCCACGCGCCCGGCGGCCTCGACGTCGCCGCGCTGCGCGCGCACGTGGCCGAGACCGGCCAGGTGCTGGGCTACCGCGACGCCGACGCGCTGGGCCACGACGAGCTGTTCGAGCTCGACGTGGACATCCTGGTCCCGGCGGCGCTCGAGGGCGTCATCACCGAGGCCAACGCGGCGCGGGTGCGCGCCCGGCTGATCGTGGAGGGCGCCAACGGCCCCACCACGCCGGAGGCCGACGAGATCCTGGCCGCCAACGGCACCGTCGTGGTGCCGGACATCCTGGCCAACGCGGGCGGCGTCATCGTGTCCTACCTGGAGTGGGTGCAGAACATGCAGGCCTTCTCCTGGAGCGAGGGCGAGGTCGCCCGCAAGCTCAAGGACCTGATGGAGAGCGCCTACGGCGAGGTCAAGTCGATGGCCGCCGAGCGCGGGCTGACGCTCCGGCAGGCGGCGCACGTCATCGGCGTGGGCCGGGTCGCCGAGGCGCACCAGATGCGCGGCCTCTACCCGTGACCCGTTAGCGGTCGAGCTCGGCCACGAGCGACTCCAGGTCGCTCATCAGCCGCTCCATGCGGTCGTGGCCGAGGGCGTCGGCGATGAGGCGGTGGTGCTCGGCCACCGCCCCGTCCACCCGCGCCAGCAGGTCGGCGCCCCGGCCGGCGACGAACACGGCCACTCTGCGCCGGTCGCCCGCCGAGGGGCCGCGGTAGACCAGGGCCCGCTCGATCAGCCGGTCGACGGCCTTGGTCAGCGTCGGGTGCGGCATGAGCACGGCCGCCGCCAGCTCGCCCATCGAGTGGCCGCGCCCGTCGGCGAGCGCGCGCAGGATGCGCCACTGCTCGACGGTGACGTCCTCGCCGGCGAGGGCGGCGGCCAGCCCTCGGTTGACGCTCCGCTCGGCGCTGCTGAGGAGGTACGCGAGAGAGGACCCGAGCCCGGTGGCGGTCATTGAACAAGGTCCTTTCACCCGGGTGCTTTCCGGGAGGATACTCGTCGGGTGGCGGCGATCGTCGATCCTCTCGAGGCCCGGCTCCTCCCCTCCGGCGCGTTGCGTGTCGCGCTCGTGGTGCCCGTGTCGGGGGTGCTGGGGCTGGTGGGGCCCTGCGCGATCAACTGCGCCCTGATGGCGGCCGGCGAGGTCAACGCCGCGGGCGGGATGCTGGGCAGGCCGGTCGAGCTGGTGCTGGTCGACGGCGGCCGGGCCGCTCCGGTGGTCGCCGCCGAGGTGGGCGAGCTGGTCCGGTCGGGCGCCGTGGAGGCGGTGGCCGGATCCCACGCCAGTGACGTGCGGGTGGCGGTGGTGCGGGCGATCGGCGGCCGGGCCCCGTTCGTGTACGCGCCGCCGTACGAGGGGATCGGGCACGCGCCGGGCGTCTTCTTCCTGGGCGAGACCCCCGGCAGGCAGCTCGCGCCCGGGATCGAGTGGCTGGCGGGGGCGCGGGGGGCGCGGCGCTGGTTCCTGCTGGGCAACGACTACGTGTGGCCCCGGCTGGTGCACGCGAGCGCGCGGGCCCGGCTGCGGGCTGCGGGCGCGCGGGTGGTGGGCGAGCGGTTCGTCCGTCACGGGGAGGCGACGCGCTGGCTCGACCGGGTGGCCGACACCCGGCCGGACGCGATCCTGCTGACGCTGATCGGCAGCGACCTGGTGGACTTCAACCGGGCCTACGCGGCCAGCGGGCTGGGCTCGGCCCGGCTGTGCGGGGCACTGGAGGAGCACGGGCTGCTCGGCATCGGCGGTGACGGCACCGGCGAGCTGTACGCGTCGATGGGCTACTTCAACGGCCTGGGCACCGACGCGAGCCTGGACTTCGCCGAGCGTTACGCGGCCAGGTTCGGGCCGCAGGCGCCGATGCTCAACGCCCACGGGCAGGGCTGTTACGAGGCGGTGGCGATGCTGGCGGCGCTGGCGTCCCGGGCGGGTTCGCTGGCGGTGCCGGAGGTCGACGCCGTGGCCGACGGCACCACGATCACCAGCGCGCGGGGGCCGCTGACGCTGCTGAACCGGCAGGTGCGCCGTCAGGTGCATCTGGGCAGGGCGGACGGCCTTGATTTCTTTCTAGAGAAACCTTTTCAATAGAAAGCTTCACCCTCTAATGTGCTCATCACCCCCAGCACATTGAAGGAGCCGTTCATGAGCACCATCGAACAGTTCGGCTACCGGCAGGAGCTCCAGCGCTCCCTCGGGTTCGCCGACCTGATGATCTACGGTCTGATCTTCATGGTGCCGATTGCGCCGTTCGGCATCTTCGGCACCGTCTTCGCCTCGTCCGGCGGCATGGTCGCGCTCGCCTACATCATCGGCCTGGTTGCGATGGCGTTCACCGCGCTGTCCTACGCCCAGATGGCCAAGGCGTTCCCGATGGCCGGCTCGGTCTACACCTACGCGGGCCGCGGCATCGCCGCCCCCGTCGGGTTCATGGCCGGCTGGGTGATCCTGCTGGACTACCTGCTCGTGCCGACCCTGCTCTACATGGTCGCCGGCGCCGCGATGCACTCCTTCGTGCCCGCCGTGCCGGTGTGGGCCTGGCTGATCGTCTTCATCGTGCTCAACACCGTGATCAACCGGCTCGGCATCCAGATGACCGCCCGGATCACCCGCATCATGCTGGCCGCCGAGCTCGTCGTCCTGGCGATCTTCCTGGTGATCGGCGGCATCGCGCTGGCGCAGGGCAAGGGCACGGCCGGGGCGCTCACGCCGGTCTTCGACTCCTCGGCGTTCTCCTGGACGCTGGTCTTCGGCGCCGCCTCGGTCGCCGTGCTGTCGTTCCTCGGCTTCGACGGCATCTCCACGCTCGCCGAGGAGAACCGCGAGGACGCCCGGCGCCTGGGCCGCTCCATGGTCGCCGCGCTGGCGCTGGCGGCCGTGCTGTTCGTGGTGCAGACCTGGGTGGCGGCCCTGCTCGTGCCCGACCGCGCCGCCCTCGTGCCCGGCGCCAACGTCGACAACGCCTTCTACGACACCGCCACGTACGCCGGCGGCGCCTGGCTCGGCGTGCTGTGCGCGGTGGCCACCGCGATCGCGTGGGGCTTCGCCAACTCACTCGTCGCCCAGGCGGCCACCTCGCGGCTGCTGTTCGCGATGGCCCGCGACCGGCAGCTCCCCTCGTTCCTGGCCCGCGTCGACCCCAAGCACAAGGTGCCCGTCAACGCCACCTTCTCCGTCGCGCTGATCACGCTGGTGCTGGGCGTCGGGCTGAGCTTCTACGCCGACGCGATCTCGCTGCTCAGCTCGCTCATCAACTTCGGCGCCATGACGGCGTTCCTGCTTCTGCACGTCGCGGTCGTGGTGCACTATGTCGTGCGGCAGCGCAGCCGCAACTGGGCCGCGCACCTGCTGGTCCCCGTGATCGGGTTCGCCGTGCTGGTGCTGGTCGTCATCAACGCCTCGGTGGCCGCCCAGGTGCTCGGGTTCGTCTGGCTCGGGATCGGGCTGATCGTGGCGCTGGTTCTCTACTCGACGGGCCGCCGTCCCGTCCTGCCCTCGGAGGTCTCTTGAACGTCATCTCTTACCGCCCCTCCCCCGAGGAGTACAGCTACACCTTCGGCGGCCGGGCCCCCGTCGGGAAGGTGCGGCCCGGCACGATCCTGGAGCTGTTCACCGAGGACTGCTTCGCCGGCCGCGTCCGGTCGGTGGACGACCTGCCGTCACAGGTGTGCGAGTTCCCCTATCTCAACCCGGTCACCGGCCCCTTCCACGTCGAGGGGGCCGAGCCCGGCGACACGCTGGCGCTGCACTTCGTGTCCATCACCCCGGCCAGGGACTGGGCCGTTTCGAGCACGTTCCCGCACTTCGGCGCGCTGACCGGCACCCACACCACGGCCATGCTCCAGCCTCCGCTGGAGGAGCGGGTCTGGTGGTACGACCTGGACGTGGCCAAGGGCGTGGCCGTCTACCAGGCTCGTAACAGCGACTTCCGGGTGGAGCTGCCGCTCGACCCGATGCACGGCACGGTGGGCGTGGCGCCCGGCGCGAACGAGTCCCGCATGACGATCGTCCCCGACGCGCACGGCGGCAACATGGACACGCCGGAGCTGCGCGCGGGCGTCACCGTCTACCTGGGCGTCAACGTGGAGGGCGGGCTGTTCTCCATCGGTGACGGCCACGGGCTCCAGGGGCACGGCGAGGTGTGCGGCACCGCCGTCGAGGCGGCCATGAACACCGTGGTCGCGGTCGAGCTGATCAAGGGCGTGGCGACGCCGTGGCCGAGGCTGGAGGACGACCTGCACCTGATGACGACCGGTTCGGCCCGGCCGCTGGAGGACGCCTACCGCATCAGCCAGCACGACCTGGTCACCTGGACGTCGTCGCTGACCGGGCTCGACGAGCTGGACGCCTACCAGCTCGTCAGCCAGGCCGGGCAGGCGCCGGTCGGCAACGTGTGCGACGCCAACTACACGATGGTCGCCAAACTGCCCAAGGCCTACCTCGGCACCCCTTCGGTGTACGAGTCGGCGCACGCCAGGCTGCGTGCGCTGGGCGCCCAGTACATGGCTTAGTAAACCTTGATGTCGCAGGTCAGCGGGCTGATCGTTTGCTGCTAGAAGTAGGTGGGTGCTCAGGTTGGTGCTTACTCTGGCCCTGCTCGACCCCACCGTCGCCGCTGACGTCTCCCAGCGCAGCATCCCGGTGCGCAAGGTGCTCACCCCGGGGGGTGACCGTCTCGGCTTCGCCCCCGTGCCGCGCCCGTACACCGGAGCGCGGCGGCTGACGGGGGTGCTGGTGGGGCGGGATCCCGTCACGGGCACCCACCTGATGTGCGGCGGATCGGTGATCGGCAGCCGGAGCCGGAGCCTGGTGCTGACGGCGGCGCACTGCCTGTACAACCAGGGCAGGCCGCTCAAGCAGCTCGCGTTCCTGCCGGGCTACGACCGGGGCAGCCCGCCGTTGGGCGTGTGGCCGGCGGTGCGCACCTGGGTGCCGGCCCGCTACCGGGACCGGCCCTACTCCGCCAAGCTGCTCCCGTACGACGTGGGGATCGTCGGGGTGGCGACGGTGGAGCAGCAGGCGCTGGAGGAGGTCACCGGGCCGGGCCTGCGCCCGTTGCCGACCAGCAGGGGCAGCTCGCTGCGGGGGCTGGAGCTGCTCGGCTATCCGGCGGGCAAGCGGTATCCGGGGACCCGGATGTACCACTGCCTGGGCGACGCGGTGGAGGGCACGTCCGAGGGTCCGGCTCGGGGGCCGGGCGTGCTCGTGACGCGCAACTGCCACGCGGCGGCGGGCGGCAGCGGCGGCCCGGCGCTGCACGGCGGCGCGATCGCGGGCGTGGTGTCGTCCTCCAGCCCGCTGCGCGACCGCAAGGGGTTCACCGTGCTCACCCGGCTCGGCGACAGGTCGTTCACCCGGATGCTGGCCGAGGCCGACGAGGCGATGCTGCTCAGGAAGCGGTGACGATCTCCTCGCACAGGGCGTGGGTGACGAGCGCGTCGTCGGCGGAGAGGACGCGGCCGTCGCGGACGGCAGCCAGGAACTCCAGCGTGACCTGCTCGATGCCGCGCTGCCGGGCGACCGGCACCCAGTCGGGTCGCCGGGTGCGGATCTCGCCGCCGGCGTAGTCGGTCACGTCGCCGAGGTTGTCCACCCGGCGCTTGACGCCCGCCCCCATGACCTCGCAGCTCTCCTCGCCGGCGCCGCTCACCCGGTTCATCACGCCGATGGCGGTGAAGCCGTCGCCGGTGAGCTCCAGCACGACGTGCTCCAGCAGGCCGTCGCGCACGCGGGTGCGGGCGGTGGTGCCGGTGACCGGGCCGGGGGCCAGGAACCTGAGCGTGTCGACGACGTGGATGAAGTCGTCGAAGATCGCCCGCCGGACGACGTCGGGGTGGTTCTCCCGGTTCTTCTGCATCAGCACCAGGTGCCGGGGCAGCTCGGCCAGCCCCGTGTAGCCGGGGGCGTGACGCCGGTTGAAGCCGGTCATCAGCGACCGCCCCTCGGCTCGCGCCAGCGCGGCCAGCCGCTCGCAGTCGGCCAGGTTGTCGGCGATCGGCTTGTCCACGTAGACGTGCACCCCAGCGGTGAGCAGCGGCTCGACCAGCTCCGGGTGGGCGGCGGTGGCGGCGTGCACGAACGCCGCGTCGACCCCCGCCTTGATCACCTCGTCGACGGAGGTGGACCGGTCGGCGATCCGGTAGGCGTCGCCGAGCCGGTCCAGCTTCGCGCTGTCGCGGGTGCACAGGCGGAGGTCGAGGCCGGGCTGCGCGGCCAGCACCGGGAGGTAGGCCTTCGCCGCGATGTCGCCCAGGCCGATCATGGCAATCTTCACGCCTCGAGCGTAGCCTTCAGCGCCTCGTCCAGGGGCGTGGGCGCGACGCCGAACGTCCGCTGGAAGGCCGAGGAGTCGAGCTCGTACGGGGCGGTGAACTGGTAGCGGGTGTGCCGGAGCTCGCCGATCATGGGCGAGAACAGCCCGGTCAGGCGCACCAGCGGCCACGGCAGCGTGGTCATCCTGGGCTCGGGCAGGCCGAGCAGCGCGGCCATGCGCCGGCCGATCTGGCGGAAGCTCTGCGGCTCGGCGGTCGGCACGTGCCACGGCCGGCCCCAGGCGCGCTCGTCGCCGCCCGCGACGATCAGCGCGTCGGCCACGTCGGGCAGGTACGTCCAGCTGTGCGGGATGTCGGCCGGGAAGACCAGCTGGACGGTCCTGCCCGCCCGCAGCGCAGGCAGGAAGCGCTCGCCCAGGTAGGACTGGTCGGTCGCGCCGGGGCCGAAGTAGTCGGAGGCGCGCACCTCGGTCGCCCGGATCCGGCCCGCCCGGTGCGCGGCCAGCGCGTCGGCCCACATCGTGGCCCGCACCCGCGCCTTGGGGCTGGTGGAGGCGAGCGGCAGGTCCTCGGTCATCGGGCCGGTGACGGGACCGTACGGGTAGAGGTTGCCCAGCATGACGTACGCGGCGCCGGTCGCCTCGGCGGCGGCCAGGAACGAGGCGGCCATCGGCGGCCAGTCGGTGAGCCAGCGGTGATACTGCGGGTTCACGCAGTTGTAGAGGACGTCCGCGCCCCGGGTGGCCTCGATGAGGCGGGCGCTGTCGGCGACGTCGGCCGCGACCTTGACGGCTCCGGCCGGGCCGCGGCCCGAGCGGGTCACCACGGTGACCTCGTGTCCCTGGGCGAGGAGCTTGCCGGCCAGGTGCGTGCCGACCTGGCCGGAGCCCACCACGACGTGCTTTCCCATGATCAGACCTGCTTCCAGACGATGCGGAGAACCGCGTTGACGACGAAGAGGGCGGCGAAGACGGCGGCCGCGCGGGCCTGGCCCGCCGCGTACAGGGCCAGGGCGCCGCCGCCGAACCAGAGGATCTCCAGGACGACCCGGCCGGCGCCGGTGAGCGGGAAGGTGGCGTTGGCGCCGCCCCCCGCGCCGAACAGCGCCCAGGCGGTGATGAACAGCGCCGGCGCGCCGAGCCCGGCGACCACCTTGACGACCCAGTGCGCGTGGAGCGTGAAGCCCCAGTAGCCGGCGGAGGCGATCACGCCGAGCTCCAGCAGGAACATCAGGACCATGTTGGCGCCCTTGGCGATCATCATTACCTCCGGTGACTGGCGTTCGCTTACGAGAGCAATGCTCTCTCAAGAGAGCGACAGTCGTCAAGAGCAGTGCTCTCGTTTTTTCTCGGTGCTCTGCTAACGTGGCGGACATGACAGCGAGCCGTACTGCCAGAGAACGTGTCAGAGCCGAGCTCACCAGGGAGATCGCCGACATCGCCCGCCGACAGCTCGCCACCGAGGGCGCGGGCGGGTTGTCGCTGCGCGCGGTGGCGCGCGAGATGGGCATGGTGTCGTCGGCCGTCTACCGCTACTTCCCCAGCCGCGACGACCTGCTGACCACCTTGATCATCGACGGCTACAACGCCCTCGGCGAGGCGGTCGAGCAGGCCGACGCCGCCTGCCCGGACGACGACTACGCGGGCCGCTGGCTGGCCGCCTGCCACGCGGTGCGCACCTGGGCGCTGGCGCACCCCCACGAGTACGCGCTGCTCTACGGCTCGCCGGTGCCCGGCTACCAGGCTCCGCAGGACACGGTCGCCGCCCGCGTGCGCGACGTGGCGGTGCTCGGCCGGATCGTCTCGCAGGCCCAGGCGGCTGGCGCCGTCGATCCGCCCGCCCTGGCGCCCGCTCCCCCGGCGCCGCTGCGCGAGGACGCCGAACGGGTGCGCGAGCTCATGCCGGGCGTGCCCGACGACGTGGTGTTCCGCTGCCTGGCGGCGTGGACGGGCCTCTACGGATGGGTCAGCTTCGAGCTGTTCGGCCAGTTCACGAACACGATCGAGGACCGGCACACGGCCTTCGACCACGCGATGCGGGTCATGGGCGGGGCGATCGGCCTGCGGTGAGCAGCGGGACGACGACCTCGTCCACGATGTCGATCAGGAGCTGGTCGGGGATGGGCGGCCCCTGGAAGAGGAAGTGGTGCCGCAGCAGGGCCTGACCGGCGTCCAGGCGGCGCGGCGTGACGTCGGCCGGATCGACCTCGCCGCGCTCGGCCGCCCGCCGGACGATCTCGGCGAGGATCTTGCGGCCGGTGCCCTGCGAGGCCGCCCGGAACGCCGCGGCGCTCGACTCGTCGCGCAGCGCCTCGCTCAGCAGCCCGCGCATGGCCTCACCGGCCGGCCCCGACAGCGCCGCCGCCATCCGGCGCAGCGTCGCCAGCAGGTCCTCGCGCAGGCTGCCGGTGTCGGGCACGTCGGCCGCGTCGGGCAGCGAGTGGTAGACGGCCTCCATGACCAGGGCGACCCTGGTCGGCCAGCGGCGGTAGAGCGACGCCTTGCTGGCCCTGGCCCGCTCGGCGACCCGTTCCATGGTCAGCCGGGCGTAGCCGGACTCGGCGAGCTCGTCGAGCGTCGCCCGGTAGATGGCGGCGCTCAGCTCCTCGCCGCGGCGCCGGGGCAGCTTGCGGTGGTCGGTGACCATGTGAGCCATCCTGTCAGGCGTCCTGGGGGGCTGCCGCCGTGACGAGCCCGGCGTCGCCGTCGACCGTCACCAGACGGCCGTCGGCCAGGACCGTGGTGCCGTCGCCGGTGCCCATGACCGCGGGGATGCCGTACTCCCTGGCCACGATCGCGGCGTGCGAGGCGCTGCCGCCCGCGTCGACCACGACGGCGGCGGCCCGCTGGAACAGCGGCGTCCACGACGGGTTCGTGTAGGGGCAGACCAGCACGTCGCCGCCGTCGAGCTTGCCGAACTCCGACGGGTCGCGGATGACCTTGACCGGGCCGGTGGCGACGCCCGCGCCGGCGGGCGCGCCGACGGCCAGCGCGTCGCCGGTCGCGCGCACCGGGTAGATCGCCCTGGGGTCGATGAGCCGCACCCCGGCCAGCTCCTCCCGCCTGGCGGCGCGGGCGGTCACCGCCGACCGCAGCGCCCGCAGGTCCGCCGTGGCCGGGTCGCCGATCGCCTCCAGCTCCTCCAGCCGCAGGTGGAAGACGTCCTGCGGGTCTTCGAACAGCCTGCGGCCCAGCTCCAGCAGCGACCTGCGCAGGACCGGCAGCGGCATCGTGAAGTAGAAGTGACTGTCCTCACGGAAGGCGACCCCCGCGCGGGCGTCGCGCACCAGCCGGGCCAGCTTCGCCTTCGCTCGCGGCGACCGCAGCGAGGCCAGCAGCCGCCCGAGCGCGTCGCCGCCGGGCGGCTGCGGCGCGGGCGGCCCGGCGGCCAGCACCTTGACCAGGTCCAGCACGGTCTGCGGGGCGTCGGCCCAGGTCGGCGGCGTGACGAGGAGCGGGGTCGCGGTCTCGCGGTGGCCGTACTCGGCGAGGAACGCCCGGAACATCTCCTCGAACCGCGGCCCGTCCGGCCCCTCCGCCGCCAGCGCGGCCAGCGCGTCGTTGGCGTCGGAGGTGCGGGTGCGCGCCCCGGTGATCAGGTCGCCGAACAGCCTGCCCCTGCGGCGCAGCTTGAGCGCCAGCAGCAGCCGCACCAGCGCCCGGCCGGCCCCCGGCAGGTAGTCGATGCGCACGCCGGCGATGGGCTGGACGGCGTCGAGCGCCCGGCGCGGCACCCGGACGAGCTCGGACCAGGGCAGCGCGGCCAGGTCGAGCTCGTTCAGCTCCCGGGTCGCGCGCAGGAACGCGGGCAGGCGCGGGTCCTCGGTCCAGCGCGCGGGATCGTACCGCCTGGCCTTGGCCAGGAACCGGAACGGGGTGCCGAGCAGGCGCGCGGTGGGACGCGGCCGGGGCGGCCTGAGCCGGTAGACGACGCCGTCGCGCTCCTCCAGGAACCCCTCGAAGGCGCCGCGCAGCCCGAAGTACGCGGTCACCCGCGCCATCAGCCCGGCCGGGCCGTACGGGGCCCAGGTCGTCATGTCGATCGGGTAGGGGCGCACGGGCACGTACTCCAGCAGGACCGTCAGGAGCTTGCGCTGCAGCGGATTGAGCCGGCCCACGGGCGGCGGCGGCAGCGCGGTCATCGGGCGGGCCTGGACCAGGCTGATCCGGCCGCCCGCGTAGGTCCACTCCATGTCCTGCGGGCGGCCGAAGTGGGCGGCGACCCGGGTGCCGAGCGCGGCCAGCTCGCGCAGGGCGGCGTCGGGCAGCCGCTCACCGGGCGTGCCGTCGCCGCGCTCGTGGACGACGCCGCCGCCCGCCGTGCCCCGGACGACCACCTCGCGGCGGCCCGGCCGGAAGTCCACCACCCGGCCGTCCGGGGTGAGCACGTAGTGGTCGGGGGTGACGAGCCCGGACACGACGGCCTCGCCCAGCCCGGCGCTCGCGTCGACCACGAGGTGGCCGCGCTCGCCGGTGACCGGGTCGGCGGAGAACATCACGCCCGCGGCCTCCGCCTCGACCATCCGCTGCACGACGACCGCGATGCGCACCTCGCCGTGGTCGATGCCGAGCCTGTCGCGGTAGGCGAGCGCCCGGTCCGTCCACAGCGAGCCCCAGCAGCGGCGTACGGCGTCGAGGAGCGCCTGCTCGCCGACCACGTTGAGGTAGGTGTCCTGCTGGCCGGCGAACGCGGCGCCCGGCAGGTCCTCGGCGGTGGCGCTGGACCGCACGGCCACCGGCCCGCCGCCCAGTTCCTCGTACGCCGCCGCGATCTCCCGGCGCAGCTCGGCCGGGACCTCGGCCCGCTCGACGTCGTCCCGGGCGGTCAGGCCCGAGGCGACCAGCGCGTAGGCGTCGGTGGTGACGACGAAGCCGTCGGGGACGGGGAACCCGCCCGCCGTCAGCTCGCCCAGGTTGGCCCCCTTGCCGCCTGCCGACGCCAGGTCGGCGCGGCCGAAGGACCGCAGGGGTGCGACGAGTCTCATGATCTCTCCTCGGCGTGCGCGGTGGTGCGTAGGGGTCGCGCGGGCAGCGCCAGCGCGAGCAGGAAGGCCAGCCCGAGCAGCGGCGCCATGGCGGCGAACACGGGCGGGACGGCGTCGGCGAAGGCCGCCCTGGCCGCGGCGGGCAGGTGCGACGGGTCGGACGCCCCGGGCACCTGGGCGGTGATCAGCGCGCCGACGAGCGCGACCCCGGCCGACGCGCCGATCTGGCGCAGGAACGTCACCGCCGACGTGGCCGTCCCGAGGTCGGCGTAGTCCACGGAGTTCTGCGCGGCCAGGACCATGACCTGCATGACCAGGCCGACGCCGAGCCCGATGACGAGCATCACGCCCGCCAGCGCCGCGGCCCGGTGGCCGGTGAGCGGCAGCGCGGCCAGCCCGGCTGCGGCCACCGCCGTCCCGGCGACGGGGTAGCCCTTGTAGCGGCCGGTCCTGGTGATCAGCCGGCCGGACCCGACGGTGGTGACCAGCACGCCGCCCATCAGCGCCGTCACCAGCAGCCCCGCCTGCGTCGCGCTGGTGCCCAGCGCGATCTGCAGGTAGGCGGGCAGGTACGTGAGCGTGCCGAACAGGGCGAAGCCGACGAGCAGGCTGATCGCGACCGGCACGGCGAACGCCCGGTCCCGGAACAGCCGCAGCGGCAGGATCGGATCGGCGGCCCGGCGCGCACTCACCAGCCAGGCCGCCGCCCCGGCCGCCGACACGGCCAGGAACCACGGGTTGCCGCTCTGCCCCAGCAGCACGACCCCGACGACGGCCACGGCCAGCGTGAGGGCCCCGGCGTAGTCGATGGGCGCGCGGGAGACCGGCCTGGGCAGCCGCAGCGCGGCCGTCAGCAGGGCGAAGGCCAGCACGCCCAGCGGCGGGTGGAGCGCGAAGATCCACCGCCAGCCGACCGTGTCGATGAAGAGCCCGCCGACCAGCGGCCCGCCGACCGCGGCCACGACGTACATGGCGCCGATCAGGCCCAGGTAGCGGCCTCGTTCGCGGGGGCTGACGATCTCGCCGATGATCGCCTGGGCGCCGATCATCAGCCCGCCGCCCCCGGCGCCCTGGATCGCCCGGAAGACGATGAACTGCGGCATCGTCGCGGCCAGCGAGCACAGCACCGCCCCGGTCACGAACACCACGATCGCCACCTGCATCGCCGGTTTGCGTCCGAACCGGTCACCCAGCTTGCCGTATACGGGCATGACGACGGTGGCGGCGGCCAGGTAGGCGGTCACGACGGCGGGCATCTCGTCCAGCCCGCCGAGGCTCCCGGCGACGGCGGGCAGGGCGGGGGCCATGATCGTCTGGTCGAGCGCGCCGAGCAGCATCGCGAGCATCAGGCCCGCCAGCACGAGTGCCACACCGATCCCCCTTAGAGAACGAACCGTTCTCTATTGAGCATAGGCGTCACTCATAAGAAACGCAACGTTCACTAACGTGCCGTGCTACAGCCCCGCTACAGCGGCGCTACCGGCCGCGCGCACCTTGGTGGCGTGGCTTACGCACTCCTGTCCTGCCAGGTGCTGATCGGCGCCGTGTTCGCCGTGGCGGCCCTGACGAAGCTGCGCGATCCGGCGGCCTTCGCCGCGTCCGTGGCGGCGCTCCGGCTGGTGCCGAGAGGCGTCGCGTCCCTGGCGGCGGGGGCGGTGGCCGTGGCCGAGGCGTCGGTGGCCGCGCTGATGTTCCTGCCGCGCGCCGGGTTCGCCCTGGCCGCGGCCCTGCTGCTCGGGTTCTGCGCGGTGATCGTCAAGAGCCGCCGCTCGCGCGTGGAGTGCCGCTGCTTCGGCGCCGCCTCCGGGCCGCTGGGCCCCGCGCACCTGGTGCGCAACGGCCTGCTGCTCGCCGTCGCCGCGCTCGGCTGGGCCGCCGTATCCGCCGTATCCGCCGTATCCGCCGTGCCCGCCGTGCATCCGGACGCGACGGCCGGCGGGCTCGCCGTGGCCGCCTTCGCCGGCGTGGCGGGCGCCGCGTTGCTGATCGTCCTTCCCGGAAACGTGAGGAGCGTCTGATGCAGTACCTGGTCGCCGCCGTCGTCCTGCTGGGCGTGCTGTCACTGCTCAACCTGGCGCTGACCGCCGGGCTCATCCGCCGCCTGCGCCAGTTCGACGCCCCCGCCCGCGGCGTCCCCGTCGGGCACCCCGTCGGCGGCTTCACCGCCCAGGACACCGAGGGCCGGCCCGTCGCCCGCGAGCTGCTGACCGGGCCGACGCTCGTCGGCTTCTTCACCCCCGGCTGCGAACCGTGCGAGGACCTGCTGCCCCGGTTCGTGGCGCGGGCGGGCGCGCTGCCCCACGACTGCCTCGCCGTCGTCCACGCGGTACGCGCCGAGGACGCGGAAGGCTACGCCGCCCGGCTCGCCGGCGCCGCCCGCGTCGTCGTCGAAGGCCCCGGCGGCCCCGTCCAGCGCGCCTTCCAGGTCGCCGCGTTCCCCGCGGTCTTCCTCGTCGGCGGCGACGGCACCGTGCTCGCCGGCGACCTCGACGCCATCCCGGTCGCATGACGGGCGACGAGATCCGGCTGACCGCGTCGGCGCGCGAGGCGGCCCGCATCGCCTGGAGCCGCGCCCGCCGCCCGGCCGCCGCGTACGTCCTGGTCATGCTCGCCGAGGCCGCGACGCCGGTCGCCGTGGCCTGGCTCACCAAGCTGGTGATCGACATCCTCACCGGGGCCTCCGGCCCGCTGACGGCCGCCCTCGCCGGCCTGGCCGCCGCCGGGACCGCCCTCGCCGTGCTGCCCCACCTGTCCCGCTACCTGGGCAACCAGATCGGCCGCGAGGTGGCGGCCGGCACGACCGAGCGCCTGTTCACCGCGACGGCGGGCTTCGCCGGACTGCGCCGCTTCGAGGACCCGCGCGTCCTCGACGGGCTCCGCCTGGCCCAGGACGGCGCCTCCCAGGCCGGCGGCCTCGTCACCGGGGCGTTCGGCCTGGTCCGCTCCGCGCTCGTGCTGGCCGGGTTCGTCGGCTCGCTGCTCGTCATCAGCCCCGCCATGACCGCGATCGTGACCGCCGTCGCCGTCCCCGCCCTCGTCGCCCAGCTCCGCCTGTCGCGGCGGCGCGCGGCCATGCTGTGGGAGATCGGCCCCGCCGAACGGCGGCAGTTCTTCTACGGCAGCCTGCTCAGCACGATCGAGGCAGCCAAGGAGATCCGGCTGTTCGGCAGCGGGCCGCTCCTGCGCGACCGGATGATGGCCGAGCTGCGCGCCTCCGACACGGCCAAGCGGCGGATGGACCGGCGCGAGCTCTCGGCCGAGGGCGCGCTCGCCCTGCTGTCGGCGCTGGCGGCGGGCGGCGGCCTGCTCTGGGCCGGGCACGCCGCGCTCGCCGGCCGGCTCAGCGCGGGCGACGTGACCATGTTCGTCGCCGCCGTCGCCGGCGTCCAGAACGCGCTCGGCACGCTCGTGTCCGGCATCGCCGGCACCCACCACGGCCTGCGCCTGCTCGGCCACTACGTGAGCGTGGTCCACGCCGGCCCCGACCTCGCCGTTCCGGCCGCGCCGCTCCCCCTGCCGCCCCTGCGGCGCGGCATCGAGCTGCGCGACGTGTGGTTCCGCTACAGCGACGAGCACCCGTGGATCCTGCGCGGCGTCTCCCTGTTCATCCCGTACGGCGCGTCCGTGGCACTCGTGGGCCGCAACGGCGCCGGCAAGAGCACGCTGGTCAAGCTGCTGTGCCGGTTCTACGACCCGAGCCGGGGCGCGATCCTCTGGGACGGCGCCGACCTGCGCGACGTACGGCCGGAGGAGCTGCGGCAACGCATCAGCGGCGTCTTCCAGGACCACATGGCCTACGACTTCTCCGCCCGCGACAACATCGGCATCGGCGACCCCGCCGCCCTCGGCGACCTGGACCGCGTCCGCGCCGCCGCCCGCCGGGCCGGGGTGGACGAGCTGCTGTCCGGCCTGCCGCGCGGCTACGACACGCTGCTGACCCGGATGTTCCTCAGCGAGGAGGACCGGGAGGACTCCGCGACCGGCGTCGTCCTGTCCGGCGGCCAGTGGCAGCGGACCGCACTGGCCAGGGCCTTCTTCCGCGACGGACGGGACCTGATGATCCTCGACGAGCCGAGCTCCGGCCTCGACCCGGAGGCCGAGGCCGACGTGCACGCCCGCATGCGCCTGCACCGCGAGGGCCGCACCAGCCTGCTCATCTCCCACCGGCTCAACACGGTCCGCGACGCCGACCTGATCGTCGTCCTGGAGGACGGCGTGGTCACCGAGCGGGGCGGCCACGACGCGCTCATGGCCGCCGACGGCGCCTACGCCTGCCTGTTCCGCCTCCAGGCCGAGGGCTACCAGGCGGTGCCGCGATGATCATCGTGCTCGTGGCCGCCGCCGTCGCCCTCGCCTGGGTACGGCACGCGTACCGGATCGTGGTCGTCGACGGAATCAGCATGGCGCCCGCGCTGCTGCCGGGCGACCGCCTGCTCCTGCGCCGGACCCGCCTGACCCGCCTGCGCCGCGGCCAGATCGCCGTCCTGCGCCACCCCGCCGAACCCGGCCACCTCGTCAAGCGCGTCGCCGCCCTGCCCGGAGACCCGGCCCCGCCGGGAGTGCCGTGCGGCGGGGCGGTGCCCGCGGGACACGTGGTGGTGCTGGGCGACAACTCCGAGGTCAGCCTCGACTCCCGGGACCTGGGACCGCTCCCGGGATCGAGCCTCCTCGGCGTCATGATCCGCCCGCTCCGGCCGGAGAGGAGGTCACTCCCGCAAGGCCCCCGAACCTGATCGAAAAGAAGGAAGAGAAATGAAGCTCATCGACCGCCTCATCCCCACCCTCAAGGCACGCGCCGCGGCCGACTGCGTCCTGATCTCCAAGAACTGCTACCCCGACGGCATGTGCTGCTACGTCTACAGGTGCGGCACCCGCTACGAGAAGGTCTGCGGCTAGCCCCGGCCGCGTTCGAAAGACTGAGGAGAACCCGATCATGAAGCTCATCAGCGCCGTCGCCGGCCTGCTCGTCCCGACCATCTCGGCGAAGGCCGCCGACACCTGCAAGCTCGTCAGCTCCTACTGCCGTGACGGCATGTGCTGCTACGTCTACCAGTGCCGCCGCTCCGACGGCAGCATCTACCACCGCAAGACCTGCATCCCGCAGTAGCGGCCTCAGGCCGGCGCCCCGGGGCCCGCGCGGCTCCGGGGCCGCCGCCGCTAGGGCTCGCGCCCGCTGAGGATGTCCTGGTGGAGCCGTTCCAGCTCGCCCGACGGATCGACGCCCAGCTCCTCCGCCAGCAGCGCGCGCACCCTCCGGTACGCGGCCAGCGCGTCGGCCCGGCGGCCGGACATCCACAGGGCCCGGACCAGCATCGCCCACACGTTCTCCCGGAACGGATGAGCCGCCACGAACCTCTCCAGCGCCGGCACGGCCTGCCGGTGCCTGCCGCAGCCGAGCTCGGCCTCCAGCCACAGCTCGCGGGCGTACCCGCGAGCCTCCTCCAGCCGGTGCCGCTCCTGCCGGACGAGCTCCAGGTCCAGCTCCGGCAGCACCGGCCCGCGCCACATCTCCAGCGCCGAACGCAGCGTCCCGGCCGCGCCGGGAGCGTCCCCGCGTTCCATCGCCGCCCCGGCCGCCGCCACCGACCGCTGGAACACGCTCACGTCGAGCGCGTCCTCCGGCAGGCTCAGCACATAGCTCCGGCCCCGGGTGGCCAGCCGCAGCCCCGGCCCCGACAGCGGCGCCAGCGTCCGCCGCAGCCGGTAGACGTACGTGCGCAGACTCGTGCGCGCGGTGGGCGGCGGCGCGTCACCCCACACCTCCGCGATCAGCCGGTCCGCGCCGACCGGGCGCCCCGCCCGCAACAGCAGCACGGCCAGGACGGCCCGCTGCTTCGCCGCGCCGATCTCGACGCTCTCCCCAGGAAAGTCCAGCTCCAACGTACCGAGCACCTTGAACATGCCTGCCCTCCGCTCCCCGTGGGCCGCAGCGTACGGACGGGCGCTTTGCATCCTCTGTGATTCCGCTATGGACCTCCGCCGTCCCGGCTTGCGCGGGGCTGCACGGGCTTGCGCGGGCCACACCGGCTTGCGCGGGGCTACAGGCGGCGGATCAGGTCGGCCAGGGCGGTGGCCGGGTGGCCGGTCAGCAGGGCGACGTCGCCGCTGACCCGGTCGAGCTCGCCGCGCGCGATCGCCGTGTACGTGGACACCCAGGCGTCCACCTGCCACGGCGGCGCCCCGTACGAGGCCCGCGAGCGGTAGGCCTCCTCGACCGTCTCGGCGTGGTAGGTGATCTCGCGGTCGCCCGCCTCTGTCAGCACGGCCGCGACCTCGGCCAGGGTCAGCGCCTGCGGCCCCGTCAGGTCGTACGTCGCCCCCTCGTGCCGCCCCGGCCCGCACAGCACCGCCGCCGCGGCGTCGGCCACGTCGTCACGCGCCACCGCCGCCACCCGCCCGTCGCCCGCAGGTCCCCGGATCACCCCGTCGTCACCGGCCATCGCGGGCAGGAAGTCCGCGTACAGGTTGTCCCGCAGGAACGTGAACGCCATCCCGGACGCCCGGATGTGCTCCTCCGTCGCCCAGTGGTCGCGCGCCAGCGTGAACGCCGCCTCCGGCGCGGCCCCGCAGAAGGACGTGTAGACCAGATGCCGCACCCCCGCCTCCGCCGCCGCGTCCACGAACGCCCGGTGCTCGGCCAGCCGGTCGGCCGACTCCGTCGCCGACACCATCAGCACCACCTCGGCCCCGGCCACCGCGTGGTGCACGGCCTCCGCGTCGCCGTAGGACGCCTGCTCCACCACCGCTCCCGGCAGCCTCGGCACCCGGGCCGGGTCGCGCGCCACCAGCCGGAGCGCCACCCCCTCCTCGGCCAGCCTGCGCGCCACCCTGCCGCCCACATAACCGGTCACCCCGGTGACCGCGATCCTCGCGTCATGTCCCATGCGGTCAAGCGTGGCACACGAGATCACGGCGGCCGGATTTCCCCCGCCCGAATTTCGTACCGCAAATCCACGCAATTCCTGGCGAATATCGAACGCATTCATACTTTCGCTGACGTTCAACTTGTCTTGTCGTCGTGATCGTGATTACCGTCGGGGTGACGTGGAGGAACGCCGCCTCCTGATCTGGTTCTGTGCACGAGCCATACGAGGGGATCATCGTGGCTGACCTCGACCGCGAGGCGATGCGCGCGACGGCGGAGCGGATCCAGCGGCTGTCGGACGAACACTGGTGGGCGCTCGCCCCCGCCTGCCGCCTGATGGCCGACGACGCCTGGGTGGGCCCCACCGGCGACCTGTTCGGCGCCCAGCTCCACGCCGACCAGCGCGAGCTGTGGGCCATGCTCACCGAGGCCGTCCACAGCGCCGACCGCAAGCTCGCCGCGCTGCGGGACACCCCATGAGCGGCTTCACCGGGGTCAAACCGGCCCAGTTCGACGCCATGACCAGCGCCCACACCCAGGCCGCCCGCCGGCTGGAACAGCTCGCCCAGGCCCTCCACCGCGAGCTGCACGCCGCCGGCCTCGACACCACCCCCGCCACCCGCCTGCGCGACCTCGCCACCCGTGTCGCCACCCAGGCCGGCGACCTGCGCCGACGGCAGCGCCTCGTCCACGAACTCCAACGCCAGAAGGTCACCTTCGGCACCAGCACCCCCGCCGGCAGCTTCGTCGAGCTCCCCGACACCCTCGACGCCGCCCAGGCCCTGCTCGACGGCACCCTCGCCGCCCGCGCCGCCCGGCGTGCCGCCGACGGCGACACCCGCGCCCTCGCCGAACTGCGCGCGTACGCCTCCCGCACCGCCGACGCCGCGTTCGTCAAGACCTTCCTCGGCGTCCTGGGCGCCGAAGGCGTCACCCGCCTCCCCGGCTCCCTCGCCGCCCAGCTCCGCGACGCCCGCGACCGCCAGGCCACCACCCCCCTCACCACCACCGCCCCCCACGTCCTCAGCCTGCTCGCCACCGCCCTGGCCAAGGCCACCGACCCGCGCGACCCCGCGTACCTGGGCTCCACCTTCCTCAAGGACCTCACCCAGCAGGGCCGCGCCACCCACCGGACCGGCGACACCACCTACACCGGCTACCAGGCCCAGGCCCTCATCTGGCGAGCCCACGACGGCCGGACCCCGTTCTCCCGGGAGTTCATGACCGTCGTCGGCCGCGACGCCATCGCCTACGAACACGACCAGCGCAAAGCCCAATGGGCAGCCACCGGCGACGCGCTCGGCCGCCTCTTCGGCAGCACCCAGGTCCCCGTCCCCGACCTCGCCGGCGCCCTCGGCCTCGGCACCCTCCTCCGCCCCGGCACCCACGCCGGCGTCCCCGGCGCCAGAGGATCCTCCGCGGTCGTGGACGACCTCTTCCACGCCGCCAAGTCCAGCCGCGAAGCCGCCCACGCCCTCCTGGCCCACACCCCGCCCGGCTGGAAGGAGTCCACGCTGGACTACCTGCTGACGACGCGCTGGCGCGCCTCCCTCTACCTGAAGGACCACGCACCCTTCAACGACCTGCTGATCACCGCCACCACCGGCCAGGACCCCACCTCACGACACCTGGCCGCCGAACTGACCAAGATCCTGTCCGACGAGGTGCGGAGCGCCTTCGGCAAAGCGGACGACGGCAACCTCAAACTCGTCAACAGAGAACTGTTCGACCGCTACACGCCCCTGTCGTACCCCTTGGCCCGGGCCATCGCCGCGAACGTGGACGAACTGTCTCAGCTGTACCTGAACCAGGCCTCATTCGAGAAGGTCGCTCCCGCGGACATGTCCTACGCGCTGCTGCTGGCCACCTCCAACGACGCCGGGTTCGCGGCGCTGGTGGGGGCGCAGGTGGAGCACATGCGGGCAGCGTTGGACAGCGTGCCTCCGGTCGGCCTCGACGCCTCCAACGCCGAACGACTCGGCTTTACGCAAGCCGATGTCAAACACTTCGACTTCGACGAGGACGGGCGAGTCGACAAGGCCGACATCATGCAGTTCCTGACAGACCGCACAGTCGAGGAAGCATCTCCCTTCAACCAGATAGTGGAGACACGACGCCAGATACTGATCGCCCAGGGGTTGGATGACAAGAAGGCAGACGAAGCGCTGAAGACCATGGTCGGCAACGCGATCGGGCTCCTGCCGGTCCCAGGAGCACGCCGTGTGAGCGAACTGGCTATTGGAGCGTTTGGGGACATGCTCAGCAATGGGTACAACGAGCTCGCTGGAGCAGGTTACGACCAAATCGCCAGGCAGGTCGCGCAACGCATGTCGGAACATAGAAGCGGCTTGGACGAGACCTATCGCACGCTAACGGATGATCGACGGGCCGTGGAGAGACTGACGGATCAGATGCTGGCCACGGCATTGCTAAACAAGGGCATTCTCGATGCATTGGAAACAAGCAATCAGTCATTCAGGACCGAAAACTTCCAAACCATAAAGCCGTTCAATGAAATGACACCAAGAGAATATAGCGAATTTCTCGAATGGACTCGAGAAACGGGCGGCAGCAGCGATCTTCTCAACAGCTTTAGGACCGCCTTCCGTCGCACTAGCGAGGTCGACGATTATCTTGGCCTGGAGACTCCATCCACCGGGGACGGCAAATGAAATGCTTCCGACTCTCCGTTGCACCATTTGCGCTTATGCTCTGCATCACAGCGTGCACCTCGGCGAAGGAGCCCACCTCTCGGCAGGAGCCAGCACTGCCGCCGGTCTTGAACTCCGCGCCCTACATATGCAGCTACATCCCTGAGCAAGGATTTCACATCGTTACCGGCACGCTTAAATTCTCCGCCGGGAAAACCAAAGGCACCGAGGAGAACGGCGACTGCCGGATCCCAGGAGATCCCACACCTCCACTGGAGGTGTGGTGGAGGCAGGAAGGGCCTGAGATGCCGTTGCAGCATCTCGATTTTCTACTAAGTGGCAGGCGCAGCGTTTATATGCAGCATGGAGGTATCCCACTCCCCCCCGACCTTGGCGATGGCGTCGCCGCCTACCTGCCGGATGGCCTGCTGGAGGAGCAGCCCTACCGGGTAAGTGCGAAGTTTCGCTGTGGGGGCAAAGATCGCATGCTTGACATCTACCTGGCCAAAGTGGCCAAGGGCAGGGATGCGATCCAGGATCTTATCGCCCTCATGCGCATAGCCCAGTCCCGCTACGGCGAGCTGTACGACTGCACCCCCCAAGGAACCCAAGGAACCCAAGGAACCCAAGGAACCCAAGGGACCCAAGGGACCCAGTGAGCGCAGTCGCACAGCCCTCAAGCCACGGCCACCGCTACTCAGCAGCTCACCGGTAAGCCCGGTTGACGGCTGAGATGATGGCCTTCAGGGAGGCGGTGGTGGTGTTGGCGTCGATGCCGACGCCCCACAGCACCTGGCCGTTGACCTCGCACTCCAGGTAGGAGGCGGCCTTGGCGTCGGTGCCGGCGCTCATGGCGTGTTCGACGTAGTCGAGGACGCGGGCCTGGATGCCGACCTTGGCGATGGCGTCGATGAACGCGGAGATGGGCCCGTTGCCGGTGCCGGCGACCTCGCGGATCTCGCCGTCGATGCGGACGTCGGCGCTGATGCGGTCCTGGTCGTCGACGGTGGATTCGTGGCGGTGGGCCATGAGGCCGAGGCGGCCCCAGCGGTTGTGCGGCGTGGGCAGGTATTCGTCCTGGAAGATGCCGTACATGGCGGCGGGGCTGATTTCGCCGCCTTCGGCGTCGGTGCGGGACTGGACGACCTTGGAGAACTCGATCTGCAGCCGGCGCGGCAGGTCGAGCTGGTGGTCGGCCTTCATGATGTAGGCGACGCCGCCCTTGCCGGACTGGCTGTTGACCCGGATGACGGCTTCGTAGGTGCGGCCGATGTCCTTGGGGTCGATCGGCAGGTACGGGACGGCCCAGGTGTAGGAGTCGACCGGGATGCCGGCCGCGGCGGCGTCGGCTTCGAGGTGTTCGAAGCCCTTCTTGATGGCGTCCTGGTGGGAGCCGGAGAAGGCGGTGTAGACGAGCTCGCCGCCCCACGGGTGGCGCGGGTGGACGGGGAGCTGGTTGCAGTATTCGGTGACGCGGCGGATCTCGTCGATGTCACTGAAGTCGATCTCGGGGTCGATGCCCTGGGAGAACAGGTTCATGCCGAGGGTGACCAGGCAGACGTTGCCGGTGCGCTCGCCGTTGCCGAACAGGCAGCCTTCGATGCGGTCGGCGCCGGCCATGTAGCCGAGCTCGGCGGCGGCCACGGCGCTGCCTCGATCGTTGTGCGGATGCAGCGACAGGATGATGGAGTCGCGGTGCTTGAGGTGGCGGTGCATCCACTCGATCTGGTCGGCGTAGACGTTGGGGGTGGCCATCTCGACGGTGGCGGGCAGGTTGACGATGACCTTGCGGTCGGGGGTGGGCTGCCACACCTCGTTGACGGCGTCGCACACCTCGACGGCGTATTCGAGCTCGGTGCCGGTGAACGACTCGGGCGAGTACTGGAAGTAGACGTCGACGTCGGTGGCGTCGGCCAGCTTCTTGACCAGTTTGGCGCCTTCGACCGCGATGGCGGTGATGCCGTCCTTGTCCTGGCCGAACACGACGCGGCGCTGCAGCGTCGAGGTGGAGTTGTACAGGTGGACGATGGCCTGCCGGGCGCCCTGGATGGCCTCGAAGGTGCGCTCGATGAGCTCGGGCCTGGCCTGCGTCAGCACCTGGATGACGACGTCGTCCGGGATGCGGTCCTCGTCGATGATCTGGCGGACGAAGTCGTAGTCGGTCTGGGAGGCGGCCGGGAAGCCCACCTCGATCTCCTTGTAGCCCATCTTCACCAGCAGCTCGAACATCTGGAGCTTGCGGTGGGAGTCCATCGGGTCGATCAGCGCCTGGTTGCCGTCACGCAGGTCGACCGCGCACCAGCGCGGGGCCTTGGTGATGACCTGGTCGGGCCAGGTGCGGTCGGTCAGCCGGACAGGCTCGAAGGGTTGGTAGCGCTGGAACGGCATCGGGCTGGGTCGCTGGGCGGTCATGTCGGGTGCTCCTGTCGGTCGGGTCGAAGCGGCCGACGCGCATGACTGGCTCCGCGGCGAGGGAGCCGGCCTCAGTGGCCCCCGCCGCGGCAGCTAAGAAGGAGCCCGCGCAGCATGCCGTTCACGCTACCAGACGTCTCGCCGTGGACCGCCCCGGTTCTCACATGGTGAGAGCAGGCAGTTCAGCGCGGTGCCGGGATGAGGACGCTGAGGCAGGTGACGCAGCCTTCGAGCTTCTCGAACTCGGAGATGTCCACGGTCACCACGTCGCGCTCGGGCAGCAGCGCGCTGAGCTGGGCGATGCCCGCGTCGTTCGTCCGTCCGGAGCGGCCCGCGTACACGGTGGGCCCGGTCTGGAGCACGTCGCCGCCGTCGAGCGTGGCGGGCGGCGTGATCCTGACCGTGGTCAGGCCGAGGCCGCGTACGGCGCGTTCGACGGACTCGACCTCGGGCCGCCGTCCGGGCGCCTTTCTTACCAGCGCGATACCAGCCATAGGGCGTGTTCTATCACGCGATACGTAGGATCTTGAGCATGCGGGACAACGAGATTCTCAGCAGGATCAGCGAGCTGGTCGACGAGGAGCGCGGCCTGCGTGAGAGGCTGCGCGCGGGCGAGCTGCCCTCCGACGAGGAGAACGCCCGGGTCAGGGAGCTGGAGACGGCGCTCGACCAGTGCTGGGACCTGCTGCGCCAGCGCCGCGCCCGCCGCAGCGCGGGCGAGGACCCCGACGACGCCGCCGTGCGGCCGGCCGGCGAGGTGGAGAACTACCGCCAGTAGGAAAACCGGTCGCGTCACCGCCGCCGGTGCGTTTGGCTGGGACGCATGCAGATCCAGCGCATCGATCCCGAGCGGCCGGGCAGGCTGCTGCCCGCGCTCCATGACGCGTTCGTCGCCGCGTACGCCGGCCAGCCAGGGCCGCTGTGGTCCCGCAGGCGGTTCGAGGTGGACGTGACCAGGGGCTTTCCCGGGGCGGAGGTCGAGGCGCACGTCGCGGTCGACGGCGACGAGGTGATCGGCGGCACCATGCTGGCCTTCCCCGTGTACGAGAACCTCCACCTGGGCCGGCTGGCGGTGCTGGTGGTGCGGCCGGAGCGGCAGCGGGCCGGCGTCGGGTCCGCCCTGCTCGCGCACGCCGTGGAGCGGGTACGTGCTCGCGGCAGGCGTCTCGTGCTGAGCGAGACGCAGGCGGGGAGCGACGGGGCGCGGTTCGCCTCGGCGCGAGGGTTCACGCTCTCGCTGGGCGAGGCGCGCCGGGTGCTCGACCTGCGCGCGGCCGACTGGGACGGGCTGCGCCGCATGCTGCCGGAGCCCGCCGGTTACCGGGTGGAGCGCTGGCTCGGCCCGGCCGAGCCCGGCCTGCTGCCCGATCTCGCCACCCTGCTGGGCGGCATGAACGACGCTCCGCGCGGCGAGGGCGTCGAGGAGTCCCGCTTCCCGCTCGACAGCGTGCGCTTCGCCGAGGAGCGCATCGGGCTGGCGGGTGAGACCGTCTACTCCGTGCTGGCCCGGCGGATCTCCGACGGCGCCCCGGCGGGCTTCTCACGCATCTTCATCTCCCCCGACGTCCCCGGTGGCTGGGCCGCCCAGGCCGACACCGCCGTGCTGGCCGGGCACCGCGGCCACCGGCTGGGCCTGCTGATGAAGCTGACGAACCTGTTCTGGCTGCGCGAGAGCGAGCCTGGCGTGGAGCGCGTCATCACCTGGAACGCCCGGTCCAACACGCACATGCTGGCGATCAACGAGGCCATGGGGTTCGAGCTGCTGGACGAGTGGAACGACTGGCGGCTCGACGTCTAACCTGGCGATCATGAGCGTGGCTGCGCTGCGAGACGGGGATCCCCGGCACGTCGGCCCCTACACGCTGCTGGGCCGGCTCGGTGAGGGCGGCATGGGCGCCGTCTACCTGGGCGCGGACACCGCGGGCGGCCGGGTGGCGGTCAAGCTGATCCACCCCGGCCTGGACGCCGACCCGGGCTTCCGGCGGCGGTTCGCCCGGGAGGTGGCCGCCGCGCGCCGGGTCGCCCGCTTCTGCACGGCTCCCGTCCTCGACGCGGACGTCACCGGCGATCCCGCCTACATCGTGACGGAGTACGTGGAGGGCCCCAGCCTGGACGAGGCGGTGCGCCGCTCCGGGCCGCTGACGGGGTCGGCGCTCGACGGGCTGGCCGCCGCGACGGCGACCGCGCTGCGGGCGATCCACGGCGCGGGCGTCGTGCACCGCGACCTCAAGCCGTCGAACGTGCTGCTCTCGCAGGTGGGGCCCAAGGTCATCGACTTCGGCATCGCCCAGCTCGGCGGCGCCGACCTGAGCAGCGCCGTCGTGGGCACGCCCGCGTACATGTCGCCGGAGCAGGTGCGGGGCGGGCCCGTCGGGCCGGCGTCGGACGTGTTCGCCTGGGGCTGCGTGATGGCCTTCGCCGCCACGGGAGCCTCGCCGTTCGCGGGCGAGTCGGTCCCGGCGATCCTGTACCGGATCGTCCACGAACCTCCGGTCCTGCCGCCGCTGCCCGAGCCGCTGCGCGAGCTGGTGGCGGCGGCCCTGTCCCGGGATCCCGCCGACCGCCCCACGGCCCAGGCCCTCCTCGACCGCCTCTCCTCCGGCGCGTCCGGCGAAGACCCCCAGGAGCCGGTACGCGACGGCCCGGCGGCGGGCGGAGGGCGGACGGCGACGGGAAGACGGCTGACGATCGGGGTGGCGGCGCTGGCGGCGGCCGTCGCGGTCACCACGGCGGTGGTCGCCCTGCGGCCCGGCGACGAGGCCGCCCCGGTGGGCGTCAACCCGCTGCGGGCCGCCGAGGACGTGAGGCTGTTCGCCCCGCCGGAGCCGGACGCCGCACGCGAGGCGCTGTTCCTGGCCGCCGCGGACCGCCCGGAGGACGCCGCGCTGATGCGCGCCCTGGCCGCCGTCCCCCACGCGATCCGGCTGGCCGGCGACGACGCCGTGGCCACGGTGGCCACCGCCGTCGAGGAGGCGGAGCGGGCCGGCGGGGTGCCGGTGTTCGTGATCGACCACCTGCCGGGCGGCGACTGCGCCCCGGGCGGCGCCGAGAACATGGCCGCCTACCAGAGCTGGATCAAGGGGATCGCCGGTCAGCTCGGCAGCGCGGACGCGGTGGTGATCCTGGAGCCCGCGAGCCTGGTCAAGATCCCCGGCACGGCCGCCTGCGACCTGCCGGGCAGCCCGAGCCGGCGCTACCACGACCTGGCCACGGCGGTCCGCGAGCTCAAGCGCGGCGGCCGCACCGCCGTCTACCTGGACGGCGGCCACGACGGCTGGCCCGCCACGGCGGAGATCGCCCAGAGCCTGGTGGGCGCGGGCGTGACGGCCGCCGACGGCTTCTTCCTCAACGCGCAGGGCTACCAGCCGACGGCCGGCCTGGTCTCGTACGGCAGGAAGCTGTCCACGTGCGTCGCCGTCCTGGCGGCGACGGGCCGCACGGGCTGCCCGGCGGACGTCCCGGTGGACGCCGCCGACCTGCCGCACTTCGTCATCGACACCAGCCGCAACGGCCGCGGCCCGTGGGTGCCGGAGGGGAAGGCGGCCGAGCTGCCCGACCCGCAGCCCTGGTGCAACCCGCCGGGCCGGGGCGCGGGCGCACGCCCGACGACGCGGACGGGCGACGAGCTGGTGGACGCGTACCTGTGGATCAACCGGGCGGGCACCTCCAGCGGGCGCTGCCGTCGGGGCGCCGGCGGCGAGGAGGACCCGCTGCGCGGCGAGGAGAGCCCTGTCGGCGGGTCATGGTGGCCCGAGCTGGCCCTGGAACGCGCCGCGCTCGCCGTCCCGCCCCTGAGGTGACCGTACAGAATGGACGTCATGGACGCGCTTCTTCGCATCGCGCCGGAGTTGCTGATGTTCCTGCCCGCGAGCCGCCGGCGGGAGGCACAGCCGATCACCCCCGACGGCTCGTCGACGCTGGGTCACCACGTGGAGTCGGCCGGCATCCCGCTGACGGAGGTGGGCCCGATGACGGTCGGCGGTGTGGGCGTGCCGCCGTCCTACCAGCCGCGCCCCGGCGACGTCGTGGACGTGCTCGGGGTGCCCCGCCCGCAGCCGCTGCCGGGCGAGCCGCGCTTCCTGCTGGACGTGCACCTGGGCACGCTGGCCAGGCGGCTGCGCCTGCTGGGCATCGACACGGCCTACCACAACGACATGGACGACCCGTCGCTGGTGGCGCAGGCGAACGCGGAGCGGCGGGTGCTGCTCACCCAGGACCGCGGCCTGCTGCGCCGCCGCGCGCTGTGGCTGGGCGCGTACGTGCGCGGCACGCGGGCGCCCGACCAGCTCCGCGACCTGCTGGAGCGGTTCGCGCCGCCGCTGCGGCCGTGGACGCGCTGCACGGCCTGCAACGGGGAGCTGGAGGCGGTGGCCAAGCGGGAGGTGGAGCCGGTGCTGCGTGACGGCACCCGGCGCAGTTACGACGCCTACGGCCGGTGCCGGGTGTGCGGCCAGGTCTACTGGCACGGCGCGCACAGCGGCGACCTGGAGGAGATCGTCCGCGCGGCGCGGGCGTGGGCGGCGGGCTGATCTCGGCGGGCTGATCTTGGGGGCGCCGCCCCTGGACGGTGCCGCGTTTCGGAGGGAAACTCCAGACGTGAGGGACGTCCCGCCCGCAGGGCCGTCCCCGGAGGATGGCTGTCCCTCCCCGGTCACCCGCCCTCGTGGGAGGAGCCGGATGCCGAGGTGGACGCGCACCGCCTCTCCGACGCAGCGCCCACGCCTCGGCTCTCCTCGCAGAACGGTACGCACAGGCCCCACGTCAGGCTCTTCACCTCCCGACAGGAAGGAACCCACCCATGGGCGCCAACCTCCGCGATCGTCACCACACCCCCGACGGCCACGGGCGCGCACTGCGCCTGGGGATCGGCGGACCGGTGGGGAGCGGCAAGACGGCCCTGGTGGCGGCCCTGTGCCGGACGCTCGGCCCGGCCCTGCAGCTCGCCGTCGTCACGAACGACGTCCGCACCACCGACGACGCCGACTTCCTGCGCGGCGCGGACGTCCTCGACCCCGAGCGCATCCTGGCCGTGGAGACCGGCGGCCTGCCGCACACCGCGATCCGCGACGACCTCGCCGCCAACCTCGACGCGGTGGAGACGCTGGAGGAGCGGTTCGGGCCGCTGGACCTGGTGCTGGTGGAGAGCGGGGGCGACAGCCTGGCGGCGACGTTCGGCCGGAAGCTGGCCGACCGGCAGATCTTCGTCCTGGACGCGGCCGGCGGCGACCGGGTGCCGCGCAAGGGCGGCCCCGGCGTCACCCAGGCCGATCTGCTGGTCGTCAACAAGACGGACCTGGCCCCGCTGGTGGGCGCCGACCTGGAGTCGATGGCCCGCGACGCGGCGGCGGTCCGGGGCGGCGGTCCGGTGGTGTTCACCTCGATCAGGCAGGATCCCACCGCGGCGGAGGTCTCCGCCTGGGTGAAGGACCAGGCCAAGACCTGGCGCCACTCCTGACCTCGCCGCGCGCCCGGCCGTACGCCGCGGACACACGGTTGGCGCGTCGCGGACGGTGGTGGCGGCGGCACGATCGGCTTATGGTGATCGGGTGGCCGACCATCTCACGCCGTCACCCGCCGGGAGACTCCACGCCTTCGCCGTCATGCTCGCGGGCGGCCTGCTGATCTTCTGCGTCGTCCTGCCCTGGGCCGGGACGCAGGCGACGAGCGACCTGGTCGGCGCCGGGCTGTCACGCGACGTGCGCGGCATCGACGACGCCTCCGGCGTGTGGACGCTGCTGGCCGGGCTGGCGGCGGCGGGCTGCGGGCTGGCCGGCCTGATCGGCCGCCCGCGCGTCGCGGCGCTGGCCGCGCTGCCGGGCGCGCTCGCGGCGGTGGTGCTGGTGCTGTTCGTGACCGGCTCGGCCGGCCTGCCCGACCGGGTCTCGATCGACCTGGGCTTCCTGTCGATCGAGCCGGTCATCCGCTACGGCTGGTTCGCCGCGCTGGGCGCGTCGCTGGCGGTGGTGGTGCTGGCGGTCCTGGCGCTGTTCCGCCGGTCCCCGGCTGCCACCCGTCAGTCGTAGAAGCCCAGGCGGCGCAGTTGCTTGGGGTCGCGCTGCCAGTCCTTGAGCACGCTGATGCGCAGGTCCAGATAGACGCGGGTGCCGAGCAGGGCCTCGATCTGCTTGCGAGCCGCGGTGCCGACCTCGCGCAGCCGCTCGCCCTTGTGTCCGATGACGATGGCCTTCTGCGACGGCCGCTCGACGAACAGGTGGGCGTAGATGTCGAGCAGGTCGTCGCGCCCCTCGCGCGGCAGCATCTCGTCGACGACGACGGCGATGGAGTGGGGCAGCTCGTCGCGGACGCCTTCGAGGGACGCCTCCCGGATGAGCTCGCCCACGAGCACCTGCTCGGGCTCGTCGGTGAGCTGCCCGTCCTCGTACAGCGGCGGCGACTCGGGCAGGTGCTCGATGAGCACGTCGCCGAGCACGTCGATCTGCTCGCCCGACTGCGCCGACACCGGGACGACCGCCGCGAACTCCGCGATCTCCGACACCGCGAGGAGCTGCGCGGCGATCTGGTCGCGGCTCGCCAGGTCGCACTTGGTGACCACGGCCACGACGGGCGTGTTCTTGACGGCGGCGAGCTTGTCGGCGATGAACCGGTCGCCCTTGCCGATCGGCTCGTTGGCCGGCACGCAGAACCCGATCACGTCGACCTCGGTGAGCGTGGACAGCACGAGGCTGTCGAGCCGCTCACCGAGCAGCGTGCGCGGGCGGTGCAGGCCGGGCGTGTCGACGATGACGATCTGGGCCTCGGGCCGGTGCACGATGCCGCGAATGGCGCGGCGGGTGGTCTGCGGCTTGGACGAGGTGATCGCCACCTTCGTGCCGACCAGGGCGTTCATCAGCGTGGACTTGCCGACGTTCGGCCTCCCCACGAAGCAGGCGAATCCGGCGCGATGGTTGTCTGGCGAAGTCACATAGTGCATTCTGGCTCATCGACCGGCCTGGTCACGCCACCAGGCGAAGACCTGGGGCAGCACGTGGGGGCTCCACGCGGTCATCCTGAGCCCGGCCAGCTCCGGCTCGGTGACCCAGCGCGCGTCGGTGATCTCGTCCCCGTCGGGGGTGGGCGTGCCGGAGACGATGGCGCAGGCGTACGTGATGATCACGTACGCGACCTGGTGCCCGTTGGGGTAGAGGACGCGGAAGTCGGGGCCGCCGTGGGCGCCGATGAGGGCGCGTACGCGGACCTCGAGGCCGAGCTCCTCGCGCAGCTCGCGCACGACGGCGTCCTCGGGCCGCTCGTCGGGGTCGACGCCGCCGCCCGGGGTGGCCCAGAGGCCGACGTCGCCGTGGCGTGCCACCAGCAGCCTGCCGCTCTCGTCGAACACGCAGCCGTTGACCGACGGCAGCATGAGGAGCTGGGAGCCGACCTTGGCGCGCAGATCGGCCAGGAACGGCGACATCGGCATGTCAGGCCCCGCCGGGCGTGCCGTCGCGCAGCGTGCCGTCCGGGCCGGCCACGAGGATGGTCTTGACACCCAGCTCGCGGGCGGCGGCCTCGTCGGCGGCGCTCGGCCCGTCGCCGTCGGTGACCAGCGCCACGGCCTCCAGCGACCGCGCGCCGCTGGAGACGGCCGTCGCCACGGCCACCTGCACCGCCGACAGGGTGAGCGAGGTGAGCGCGACGTCGGTGGCCGCGTAGGTGCGGCCGGTCTCGTCGCGTACGGCGGCGCCCTGGGCGGAGCCGTTGCGCGCCCGGGACGACCGGGCCAGGGTGATGATCTTGCTGTCTTCGGGATCGAGAGTCACGAGGACCAGATTAGGCGCTGGCCATCCGCATCACCGCGTCGAGGAGTTGCCGCGTGCGCTGCGGGTCCACCTCGGCCATGCTCGTGTGCACCAGCGAGACCAGCGTGTCGCCCGAGCGGGCGAGCACGACGTCGAGCGTGTAGGGATAGCCGTTCAGCCGTCCGCGCAGTTCGCCGCCCACCGCCTCGTCGGCCACCTTCCCGACCGGCACCAGCGTGGTGCGCAGGTGGGTGCCGGTGCCCTGGCGCACCGCGCGGCACGCCTCCAGGGCTCGGGTCAGTTCGGCCAGGTGCTGTTCGGCGGCGGCGCCGGTGTAGCGGGCCAGGCCGACGCCGACCTGCTCGCCGAGCTCGTCGCCCTGATAGCTGGCCGCGGCCTGCGCGGTCAGCTCCTGCGCGGGCGCCCGCCCGCCCGCCGCGTCGAGCACGGCCCGGCAGTTGCGGTCGGCCGGGGTGAACGGCGCCCGCCACGCCTGCTCGGGCCGGGGCGAGAAGCCCTCGGGCAGCCGCGGCTCCTTCTTGAGAACCTCCCGCATCTGGGCCAGGGCCTGTACGTCGACCCCTTGGACGAGGCCGCCGTCTCCGCAGCCTGTCAGGGCACCGGCAAGGAGCCCGCAGGCGATGATCCGCTGTCCGCGTTTCATGATTCCCTCCGACCGGCAGCCTCCCCGGTCGGCAATTACGGCAATCCACCGCTACTACCAACAAAGGATCAAACGCAAAAAGGGTGCTCCCGTCCTGTTCGGACGAGAACACCCTTTACGCCGAACAACGTCACGATCGGCTAGCTGATCGAGACGTTGCCGTCCCCCCGGAAGCCTTCCTCCCGCCGCGAACCCCACCCGGCGCTCGGAAGCCCCCCTCGTGACACCCACCGCACAGGGTGTCGAGAGAAAGACTGGCGGACGGCGCTTGCAGAAGACTTGTAGAACGCTTGCGGCAACCTGGACCCGCCGGTCAGTCGTGCTCGGCGCGGGCGGGGACCACGTCGTCGCCCAGCGGCAGCACCCGCCGCACGACCACGGTGCTGATCCGGTTGCGCCGCCCGGCCAGGCTCTCGGCCGTCAGCCTGAGGCCCGCCACCTCGGCCTGGGAGCCGGCGATCGGCACCCGGCCCAGCGCGTGGGCCAGCAGCCCGCCCACCGTCTCGACGTCGTCGACCTCGATCTCGGTGTCGAACAGCTCGGCCAGCTCGTCGACCGGCATCCGGGCCGTCACCCGCAGCGCCCCGCCGGGCATCGGCTCGACCCGGGGCGCCTCCTGGTCGTACTCGTCGGTGATCTCGCCGACGATCTCCTCCAGCACGTCCTCGATCGTGACCAGGCCGGCCGTGCCGCCGTACTCGTCGATGACGATGGCCAGATGGGTCTGCTTGGCCTGCATCTCGCGCAGGAGCTCGTCGATCGGCTTGCTCTCGGGCACGTACGTGGCCGGGCGCATGATCGACTCGATGCGCTCGTGCCCGCGGTCGGCGCCCGACTCGTGCACCCGCCGGGTGATGTCCTTGAGGTAGGCGATGCCGATGACGTCGTCCTCGTTCTCGCCGGCCACCGGGATGCGGGAGAAGCCGCTGCGCAGCGCCAGCGACAGCGCCTGGCTGAGCGTCTTGCCCCGCTCGATGTAGACCATGTCGGTGCGCGGCACCATGACCTCGCGCACCAGCGTGTCGCCCAGCTCGAACACCGAGTGGATCATCTCGCGCTCGTCGGGCTCGATGACCCGGCGCTCCTCGGCCAGGTCGACCAGGTCACGCAGCTCCGCCTCGGAGGTGAACGGCCCGTCGCGGAACCCCTTGCCGGGCGTCAGCGCGTTGCCCAGCAGGATGAGCAGCTTGGGCAGCGGCCCGAAGATCTTCGTCAGCCCGTAGACGATCGGGGCGCTGGCCAGCGCGATCGGCTCGGCGTGCTGGCGGCCCAGGGTGCGCGGCATGACGCCGACGATCACGTAGCTCACCACGATCATCACGGCCGCGGCGGACACGTACGCCCAGCCCTGGTCGTGCATGAGGTCGATGAACAGCAGTGTCGCGATCACCGTCGCGACCAGCTCGCAGCTCAGCCGGAGCAGGAGCAGCAGATTGAGGTAGCGCGGCGCGTCGGAGACGATCGCGTGCAGCCGGTCGGCGCCGCGCCTGCGGTCTCGCACGGCCTCCTCGGCGCGCACCCGGGAGATGCGCGTCAACGCCGTTTCCGCGCTGGCGATGAGGCCACCGACCACGACGAGGACGATGGCCAACGGCAACCAGGCGTTCACCGGGAGTCGCGCACCTCCCGCCAGGCTTCGAGCAGCCGGGCCTGCAGCCCGAACATCTCCTTGTGCTCCTCGGGCTCGGCGTGGTCGTAGCCCATCAGGTGGAGGATGCCGTGGGTGCACAGCAGCTCGAGCTCGGCCTGGGCGCTGTGGCCGGCCTCCTCGGCCTGCCGGGCCGCCACCTGCGGGCAGAGCACCACGTCGCCCAGCAGCGCCGGGTCGGCGGGGCTCTCGCCGTCGCCACGCGCGCCGCCGCCGGGACGCAGCTCGTCCATCGGGAAGGCGAGCACGTCGGTCGGGCCGGGCTCGCCCATCCACTTCTCGTGCAGCTCGGCCATGGCGTCCTCGTCGACGACCACGATCGAGAGCTCGGCCAGCGGGTTGATGCCCATCTCGGCGAGCACGTGGCCGGCCAGCGCGACGAGGGTCTCCTCGTCGACGCCGACGCCGGACTCGTTGTTGATCTCGATGCTCATCGGCGCTTTCCCCGCTGCTGCTGGATCTGCTTCGGCTCCTGGAGTGCGTCGTAGCGCCCGTAGGCGTCGACGATCTCGCTCACCAGCTTGTGGCGGACCACGTCGGAGCTGGTCAGCCGGGCGAAGTGGATGTCGGGGATGCCCTCGAGGATCTCCTGCACCACCCGCAGGCCGCTGACCGTGCCCGAGGGCAGGTCGACCTGGGTGACGTCACCCGTCACCACGATCTTGGAGTTGAAGCCGAGACGGGTCAGGAACATCTTCATCTGCTCGGCCGAGGAGTTCTGGGCCTCGTCGAGGATGATGAAGGCGTCGTTGAGCGTGCGGCCGCGCATGTAGGCCAGCGGCGCGACCTCGATCGTGCCCGCGGCCATCAGCTTGGGGATCGAGTCGGGGTCGACCATGTCGTGCAGCGCGTCGTAGAGCGGCCGCAGGTAGGGGTCGATCTTCTCGTAGAGGGTGCCGGGCAGGAAGCCGAGCCGCTCGCCGGCCTCGACCGCGGGGCGGGTCAGGATGATGCGGTTGACCCGCTTCTCCTGGAGCGCGCGCACGGCCTTGGCCATCGCGAGGTAGGTCTTGCCGGTGCCGGCGGGGCCGATGCCGAAGACGATCGTGTGCTTGTCGATCGCGTCGACGTAGCGCTTCTGGTTGACCGTCTTGGGCCTGATGGTCCGCCCGCGCGAGGAGAGGATGTCGAGCGACAGCACCTCGGCCGGGCGGTCGGAGGTCATGCGGAGCATGGCGATGCTCCGCTCGACCGCGTCGGGGGTGAGCTCGCCGCCGCTGCGCAGCACCTCGACCAGCTCCTCGAACAGCCGCACCACGGTGCCGCTCTCGTCGGGGCTGCCGGTGACGGTGATCTCGTTCCCGCGCACGTGGATGTCGGCCTTGAAGGCGCCCTCGATGACGCGCAGCAGCTCGTCACGTGAGCCCAGGAGGCTGACCATCGGGTATTCGTCCGGAATCAGCACCTTGGCTTGAGTGCGCGAGGGAGGTGCCGTTCGTCGGGATTCGTGTAGTTCGGACATGGGCAGGCCAGCGGCCTGATGCCTCCCGGTCTCCTTGGCTTTGCTTGTGCCCCCATGGTAGCCGGGACCAGGCCGATCGCTCATGCCAATATCACCCGGGCGGCCAGGTCAGGTCACGCCCGCCCAGCACGTGCGCGTGCACGTGGAAGACGGTCTGCCCGGCGCCGGCCCCGGTGTTGAACACGATCCGGTAACCGCCGGGCGCGACGCCCTCCTGCACGGCCACCGCGTGCGCGGCCTTGAGCACGTCGTCGGCCAGCCCGTCGTCGGCCTCGGCCAGGGCCGCCGCGTCGGCGTGGTGCGCCTTCGGTACGACGAGCACGTGGGTGGGCGCCTGCGGGTTGATGTCGCGGAAGGCCAGCGCCCGCTCGGTCTCCAGGACGATCTCGGCCTCGATCTCCCTGGCCACGATCTTGCAGAAGAGGCAGTCGGTCACCCGATCACCTTACCGACACGGGACATCGCCTGATCGGCGTTGCGAATCGGTGACCGCTTCCCGCGTGGCGTCCGAAGATCAACGCGGTTAGGGTGTGTGTGCGACACTTCAAGGAAAAGAGACGATTCAGGGTCGGGCGAGGCCACCTGGCGAGGACACGACTGGGTCATGCCCCCTAAGGAACCGGAAGAGCGTAAACCCTCAGGCAAGGCCGCGCGTCCCACTGAAGTGACCACCGAAACCCTCCTGGCCGACAGGTCCATGGGGGCGGTGCCGGTCGGGTGGGACGCCGACATGGCCGTGACCGCGCTCTACAGCGCGCACTTTCGGTCATTGGTACGTCTCGCTGTGTTGCTGGTGCGCGACATGGCAACCGCGGAGGAAGTCGTGCAGGACGCGTTCGTCGCCATCCACGGCGCCTGGCGCAGACTGCGTGACCCCGACAAAGCACTCGCCTACCTGCGTCAGTCCGTCGTCAACCGGTCCCGTTCCGTGCTGCGCCACCGCGCGGTCGTCGAGAAATACGCGCCGAAGGGCCTGCCCGACGCGCCGAGCGCCGAGAACGGCGCGATCGGCGAGCTCGAACGCTCCGCCGTGATCGAGGCGCTGCGAGCCCTGCCCACCCGTCAGAGAGAGGCACTGGTCCTTCGTTACTACGGTGATCTGTCCGAGGCTGAGATCGCCCACGCCATGGGCATCAGCAAGGGCGCGGTCAAGAGCCACACGGCGCGTGGCATGGCCGCCTTGCGATCCGTCCTGGAGAAGATGTCATGACCCAGCCCCCCGACGAGCACGGCGACGCCCTGCGCCGTGCGCTCCACGCGGAGGCGGACGCGGTCGTGCCCTCGCCGGACGGGCTGGAGATCATCCGCGCCCGGATCGAGCGGCGCGGGGCGCGCAACCTCATCTGGTGGCGGGTGGGCGCCGCCGCGGCCAGCGCCGTCCTGGTCGCCGCCACGATCGTGATGGTGGTCCCCGAGCTGCGCAACCAGGTGATCGAGCAGGTGCCCGTCCAGGAGGTCGAGGCCACCTCCAGCGCCACCCCGCCGGCCAAGTCGTCGACCAGCCGGCCCGCCGAGCCGAAGGCCACCGTACGGCAGGACCCGCCGGCGGTCGTCGTCCCCGACCCGTCCACGCCGCCGCCCTCCCCGCAGCCGTCGGAGACGGCCAGGTCGACCAGCAAGCCCTCCCCCTCCCCCAGCTCCGAGCCCAGCACGACGCCGTGCCCGACGGCCGCCGAGGAGCAGGCGGAGCCGCCCGCCGACTGCCCGGAGATCACGCCCTCGCCCTCGCCGGACCCGTCGATCTCGGAGACCGCCGCGCCCGAGGCGCCCTGCCCCGCCGAGGAGTGCCCGCCGGGCGACCCGGCGCCGACCGCGTCGGACGCGCCCAGCCCGCTGCTCGCCACCCCGCCCCCGCTCCCCTGACGCCCCCAGGCGCATGGCCCGCCGGGACGCTACCAGCGGCCGGAGCGCGCCAGCAGCACGGCCGCCGCCGCCACCCCCGCCGTCGAGGTGCGCAGCACCGTCGGCCCCAGCAGCACCGGCACCGCCTTGGCCGCCTCGAAGCGCGCCAGCTCGTCCTCCGACACGCCGCCCTCCGGGCCCACCACGACGACGATGTCGCCGCCCGCCGGCAGCGCCACCCGCGACAGCGGCTCGGCCGCCTCCTCGTGCAGCACCAGCCCCAGCGCCGCGCCCGCCAGCAGCGCCTCCACGCGGGCCGTCGTGGCGGGCTCGGCCACCTCCGGCAGATGGAACCGGCGCGCCTGCTTGCCCGCCTCCCGCGCCGTGGACCGCCACCGGCCCAGCGCCTTGGCGGCCCGCTCGCCCTTCCACTGCGTGATCCTGCGCGAGGCGGCCCACGGCACGATCACGTCGACGCCCGCCTCGGTCATCATCTCCACGGCCAGCTCGCCCCGGTCACCCTTGGGCAGGCCCTGCACCACGACCAGCCGGGGCCGCGGCGCGGGCACCTCGTGGCGGGCCAGCACGTCCAGCCGCAGCGCGTCCTTCAGCACCTCGCGCACCACGCACTCGGCCACCGCGCCCGCGCCGTCGGTCAGGTCGACCCGCTCACCCTCGCGCAGCCGCCGCACCGACGCCGCGTGCCGCCCCTCGGGGCCGTCGAGCACCAGCTCGGACCCGCTCAGATCCGCCGCGAGGAACACCGGAACCGTCACCGTGTCGCACTCCAGATTCTTCACGTCACGCAGTCAAGCGAACACGCGACGCAATATCGTGTCACGTGCACTCGCACTTTCCTGACGTCACTTTACGAGGGCCCAGCGCGATGACCATGTCCCCCGCCCGCGGGCTGCCCCTGAGGGCGCGCCTGTTCCTGCTGCCGGCCGTGCCGGCGCTGCTGCTCATCGCGGCGACGGGAGCCGGCGTCGCGGACCTCGCCGCGGCCCGTGCCGAGGCCGCGTCCGGCGTCCGCCAGGTGGACGTGGCACTCGCCGCCGAGGACCTGGTCCACGCCCTCCAGCGCGAACGCACCCTCGCCGCGGGCCGCGCGGCCGGTGAGGAGCGCTTCGCCGCCGACCTCGCCGCCGCCCGCCGCGCCACCGACGGCGCCCTCGCCCCGCTGCTCAGCGGCCGCGCCGGGGCCGGGCGCGTACGCGAGTCGCTTCCCGGGCCCGGCACCCTGGCCGAGATCCGCGCGGCCGGGGAGAACGCCGGGAACGTCGGGAACGCCGCCGGGACAGCCGAGGGCGCCGTCCCCGGAGCCGCCGTGCCTGGCGCCGCCGGAACCACCGCCCCCGGCACGGCCGCCGTCCCCGAAGCGACCGCAACCGCCGTCCCAGGGGAAAGCGGAACCGCCGTCCCTGGAGCGGCCGGGAGCGCCGTGCCGGGGGCGGCGGCCGTGCCGGGGGAGGTGGGGGCGCGGCCCCGGCATCTGACGGTGTTCACCGCCTATACGACGACGATCGCGGCCGTGCTGGCGGCCTCGCACCGGGCGGGGCCGCTGGAGGCGCTGGCGCGGGGCAAGGAGGCCGCCGCGCAGCAGCGCGCGCTGGTGACGGGGGCGCTGGCGGCGGGCGGGTTCGCGGCGGCCGACTACGCGGCGTTCCTGCGGGCCGGGGCCGTGGCGGACGACGCCCTGGCCCGCTACGGGCGGATGGCCGGGCGGACGGGCGCGGCGGCGCTGGACCGGGCGCTGCGGGCCGGACCGGTGGCCCGGGTGGCCGCGCTGGAGCAGGAGGCCGTGGCGAGCGCCTCGGGCACGGAGGTGACGGCGGGGCCCCGGGCATGGGAGAGCGCCACGGAGGCCCGTACGGACGCGCTGAGGGCCGCCCAGCGGGTGGCGGGCGGTCAGGCCCGCGCGGCCGCCGTGGCCGCCGTGGAACGCGAGACGCGCCGCCTGGTGACGCTGGCGGCCTCCGGCGCCGCGCTGACGCTGATGCTGCTCGCGCTGGGGGCGCTGGTCGTGCGCTCGGTCCTGCGTCCGCTGCGCAACCTGGCCACGGAGGCGGCCATCCTGCGCGACCACGCGGCCGAGCTGGAGTCCGGCGTACGGGAGGCGGGCCCCGGCAGGGCGCGGGCCGACGCGTTCACCGAGGTGGCGTGGGCCGTCGGGGGCATGCACGCGACGGCGGCGCGGCTGGCCGCCCAGCGGACGGCGCTGCGCGAGGGCACCGCGGAGGCGCTGGCCGAGCTGGGGCGGCGCAACCGCGACCTGGTGCACCGTCAGCTCGGCGCGGTCGGCGTGCTGCAGCGGCACGAGTCCGACCCGGCGGCGCTGGCGCGGCTGTGCGAGCTCGACCGGCTGACCGGGCGGCTGCGCAGGAACGCCGAGAGCCTACTGGTGCTGGCGGGCAAGCGGGCGGCACGCCGCTCGTCGGAGCCGGTCCCGGTGGCCGACGTTGTGCGGATGACGCTGGCGGAGATGGAGGGCCATCACCGGGTGACGCTGCGGGTGCTGGACGGCCCGCTGGTGCGCGGGGCCGTCGTGGCCGAGGTGGCGCACCTGCTGGCCGAGCTGGTGGAGAACGCGCTGGCGTTCTCGCCGCCCGACGCCGAGGTGGAGATCTGGGCACGCGCCGACGAGGGCGAGTGCCGCATCACGATCACCGATCACGGCGTCGGCATGACGCCCGCCGAGCTGGCCGCGGCCAACGCCCGGCTCAGGGGCGAGGAGAGCTTCCTGGCCGCGCCCGACCGCTGCCTCGGCCACCACGTGGTGGGCCGGCTGGCGGAGCGGCTCGGCGTGCGGGTGTGGCTGCACGAGACGCCCCGCTCCGGGGTGACCGCCCGGGTGGCGCTGCCGGAGGAGCTCCTGACGGCTGCCTCAGCGGCCGTTGAACGCGTCGCGCAGCCGTGAGAAGAACCCCTGCTGGCCCGGCGCGAACTTGCCGGGCGGGCGCTCCTCGCCGCGCAGCTTGGCCAGCTCGCGCAGCAGCTCCTCCTGGGCCGGGTCGAGGCGGCCGGGCGTCTCGACGTTGACGTGGATGAGCAGGTCGCCGCGGCCCGACTCGTTGAGCCGCTGGACGCCGCGCCCGTACATGGTGATGACCTGACCGGACTGGGTGCCGGGCCGCACGTCGACCTCCTCCGGGCCGTCGAGCGTCTCGACGGACAGGATGGTGCCGAGCGCGGCCGCCGTCATCGGGATCTGGACCGTGCAGTGCAGGTCGTCGCCGCGCCGTTCGAAGATCTCGTGCGGCTTCTCGGCGATCTCCAGGAACAGGTCGCCGGGCGGGCCGCCGCCGGGGCCGACCTCGCCCTCGCCGGCGAGCTGGATGTGGGTGCCGTCCTCGACGCCGGCCGGGATCCGGACCTTGATCGTGCGGCGGGTGCGCACCCGGCCGTCGCCGGAGCACTCCTGGCACGGGTGGCGGATGATGCTGCCGAAGCCGCCGCACTGCGGGCACGGCCGCGAGGTCATGACCTGGCCCAGGAACGAGCGGGTGACCTGGGAGATCTCGCCGCGCCCGTTGCACATGTCACAGGTGTCGGGGTGGGTGCCCTGGGCGGTGCCGGCGCCCTGGCACACCTCACAGGTGACGGCCGTGTCGACGACGAGCTCACGGGTGGTGCCGAACGCGGTCTCGCGCAGGTCGAGCTCGACCCGGATGGTCGCGTTGCGGCCGCGCCTGGCACGCGAGCGGGGCCCGCGCGTGCCGCCGGCGGTGCCGAAGAAGGCGTCCATGATGTCGCTGAACGGGAACCCGGCGCCGAACCCGCCGGCGCCCGCACCCGCGCCGCCGCCGCCGAACGGGTCGCCGCCGAGGTCGTACATCTGGCGCTTGCTCGGGTCGGACAGCACCTCGTAGGCCTGCGTGATCTCCTTGAACCGCTCCTGGGTGGCGGGATCGGGATTCACGTCAGGGTGCAGCTCGCGGGCCAGCCGGCGGTAGGCCTTCTTGATCTCGTCCTGACTGGCGTCACGGCGCACCCCGAGGGTGGCGTAGTAGTCGCTGTTTGCCACTTATCGACCTCTTAAGATGCAGCCAGGATCTGGCTGACGTAGCGTGCCACCGCGCGTACGGCGCCCATCGTCACGGGGTAGTCCATCCTCGTGGGGCCCAGCACGCCGAGCCGGGCCAGTTGGTTGTCGCCTTGACCGTATCCCGTGGCGACGATGGACGTGCCCCGCAGTCCGGTATAGGCGTTCTCGGAACCGATGCGCACGGTGAGAGCGGACGGGGTGTCTGTGGTTGTCTCGCCGAGCAGCCGCATGAGCACGACCTGTTCCTCCAGCGCCTCCAGCACGTCGCGCAGGCCGACGCTGAAGTCGGCGCCGGCCAGGTTGGCCGCGCCGGCGAACACGATCTTCTCGTCGTGCCGCTCGACGAGCGTTTCGAGCAGGACCGACAGGATCGTCGCCACCACCGGCCGGTCCTCGACCGGCAGCCGCTCGGGCAGGTCGGACACCAGCTCCGGCACGCTGGCCAGGCCGCAGCCGTCGAGACAGGCGTTGAGCACCGCGCGCAGGTGCGCGATGCGGGTGTCCTCCACCACCTCGGGCAGCTCGATCACGCGCTGCTCGACGCGGCCGGTGTTGGTGATCAGGACGAGCATGACCCGCCGCTCGGCGAGCGGGACCAGCTCGACGTGCCGGACCGTGGAACGGGTCAGGGTCGGATACTGCACGACGGCGACCTGCCTGGTGAGCTGCGCGAGCAGCCGCACCGTGCGGGTCACCACGTCGTCGAGGTCGACCGCGCCCGCCAGGAAGGTCTCGATCGCCCGGCGCTCCGCTCCGGAGAGCGGCTTGACCTGCGAGAGCCTGTCGACGAACAGGCGATAACCCTTGTCCGTCGGCACTCGGCCCGCGCTGGTGTGCGGCTGGGTGATGTAGCCCTCCTCCTCCAGCGCGGCCATGTCGTTGCGGACCGTCGCCGGGGAGACCTTGAGGTTGTGGCGCTCGGCGAGCGCCTTCGAGCCGACGGGTTCGTTGGTCGACACGTAGTCTTCGACAATGGCGCGGAGCACCGCGAGTTTACGATCGTCGAGCACGTGCGCACCTCCTACCGCTGCCTTTAGGGGAAACGCCAGGTCTAGCACTCTGTGTTCCCGAGTGCCAAGTGTACGGCTCTCACCCACAAGGTGCGATAACGCCGGGGGCCCGATGACAAGCCGAATGCCAAGCCTCACACTTGCCGCCATGACGGACAATTCGCCGTACGGCCCGCCGCCTCCGCCGGGGCCGCAGCCGGGGACCCACCACCAGTATCCGCCCCCTCCCCCTGGTCAGCAGCCCTACTTCGCCCCGCCGCCGCCCCCGTACGGGCAGCAGTTCCCGCCTCCGTACGGGCAGCGGGTGGACCCGAAGGCGATCCGGCCCCGGCTGAGGTGGATCGGCCTCGCATGGGGCGTGGCCGCCGTGTGCGTGCTGGCCGCCGGGGCGCTGTTCGTGAGCAGCCTGTTCAGCACGGTGGCGAACGTGGCGCCGAACCGCACGTTCGCCGCCGGCGAGACGGTCGCGGCCACGCTCGACCCGGCCGACGGCCCCGCCCTTTACCTCGCCTCCGACGGCCCGGTCAGCTACGACTGCCAGATCTCCGGCGGCGCCACGCTCATCGCGCCCTCCGGCACGACCACGCTCACCGTCGACGGCACCCGCTGGGAGCAGATCGCGCTGGTCAACGCGCCGTCGGCGGGCCAGTACCAGGTCACCTGCGCCACCCAGCAGCAGTCGGACGCCCGGTTCGGCATCGGCACGGGCGTGCTCGGCGCGGCGGCCGGGGTCGTGGGCGGCGCGGCGGTGGCCGCGATCGTGGCCGCGATCGGCGTGCTCGCGGCGGCCTTCGTGACGATCGTGGTCGTGGTACGCCGCAGCGGGCACCGCAAGCGCCTCGCGGCGGGCGGGTGATTTGCTACGGTCCCCGGTGTGTACGACGGTGATGTTCTCGCGGGAAACTGGCGGCGCCCGGGCAAGGGCAAGATCCCGCAGGTGCCGGCCGAGCCGGACCTGGTGGTGGAGGACGCCGACAGCGGCTTCTGCGGCGCGGTGGTGGCCTGCGACAAGGAGGCCGTCACGCTGGAGGACCGCTTCGGCAGGCGCCGGCTGTTCCCGCTCGCGCCCGCCGCGTTCCTGCTGGAGGGCAAGGTCGTGACGCTCGTGCGGCCCCAGGCCGCCGCTCCCCGGGCGCCCCGGCGCAGCGCCTCGGGCTCGATCGCCGTGGAGGGGCTGCGGGCCAGGGTGGCCCGCGAGAGCCGCATCTACGTCGAGGGCGTGCACGACGCCGCCCTGGTGGAGAAGATCTGGGGTCACGACCTGCGGGTCGAGGGCGTGGTCGTCGAGTACCTGGAGGGCGTCGACGACCTGCCGGCGATCGTCGAGGAGTTCGCGCCCGAGCCGGGGCGGCGGCTGGGCGTGCTGGTCGACCATCTGGTGCCGGGCTCCAAGGAGAGCCGCATCGCCGCCCAGGTCACCTCGCCGCACGTGCTCGTGGTCGGGCACCCGTACGTGGACATCTGGCAGGCGGTCAAGCCGTCGGCCGTGGGCATCGCGGCCTGGCCGGACGTGCCGCGCGGGGTGCCGTGGAAGGAGGGCGTGATCGCCGCCCTGGGCTGGCGCGCCGAGCCGGCCGACGCCTGGCGGCGCATCCTCGGCTCCGTCTCGACCTACGCGGATCTGGAGCCCGAGCTGCTCGGCCGGGTCGAGGAGCTGATCGACTTCGTCACCGCGGCAGCCTCGTGAGCGCGGCGGCCTGATCAGCTCAGGATGTCGCGGACCAGGGCGTCGGCGAGCAGGCGGCCCCGCAGGGTGAGCACCATGCGGCCGGCCTTGAACGCCTCCGGCTCCAGGAGCCCGTCGGCCAGCGCGGCGGCGACGTGGGTGCGGCCGGTGGGCGGCACGTCGGCCAGGGGGTAGCCGGACGCGAGCCGGAGCTCCAGCATGAGGCGTTCGGTCGCCCGGTCCTCGCCGGTGAGCTCCTCGCGGGCGTGCGCGGGCGACAGGCCCTCCGCCAGGCGCTGCGCGTAGGGGGCGGGGTGCTTGACGTTCCACCAGCGGGTGCCGCCGACGTGGCTGTGGGCGCCGGGCCCGGCGGCCCACCAGTCGCCGCCGGTCCAGTAGAGCAGGTTGTGGCGGCACCGGGCCTCGTCGGAGGTCGCCCAGTTGGACACCTCGTACCAGCGGAACCCGGCCTCGGCCAGCATCTCGTCGGCGATCACGTAGCGGTCGGCGGCCACGTCGTCGTCGGGCATCGGCAGCTCGCCGCGCCGGATGCGGGCGGCCAGGCGGGTGCCGTCCTCGACGATCAGCGAGTAGGCCGACACGTGGTCGGGCTCGGCCTCGACGGCGGCGGCCAGCGAGGCGCGCCAGTCGTCGTCGCTCTCCCCCGGCGTGCTGTAGATCAGGTCCAGGTTGACGTGGTCGAACCCGGCCTTCCTGGCCTCCAGCACCGCCTGCCCGGCCCGGCCGGGGGTGTGCTGGCGGTCGAGCACGCGCAGGACGTGGTCGCGGGCGCTCTGCATGCCGAAGCTGACCCGGTTGAAGCCGCCTTCCCGGAGTCTCTCCAGGTATTTCGGGTCGACGGACTCGGGGTTCGCCTCGGTCGTCACCTCGGCCCCGGGCGCCAGGCCGAACTCCGCGCCGATGGCCGCCAGGATCCTCGACAGGTCCTCGGCGGGCAGCAGCGTGGGCGTGCCGCCGCCGAAGAACACCGTCTCGACCGGCAGCTCGGCGTCACCGAGCACGCGGCGGGCGAGCCGGATCTCCTCGACCACCGTGGCCGCGTAGTCGGCGCGCGAGGCGCCGGGACCCAGCTCGGCGGCGGTGTAGGTGTTGAAGTCGCAGTAGCCGCAGCGGGTCACGCAGAACGGAACGTGCACGTAGAAGCCGAACGGGCGCTCGCCGAGCCCCCGCAGGGCGCTCTCGGGCAGCTCGCCCGAGGCGGGCGCGGGGTCTCCGTCTGGCAGCGTCGATGGCACGTCTCCAGTGTGCCCGCTGCCATTGACTGCCCGATCCCCTGGCCCTACGATCCGGGACAACTTATAGGAAAGTTTCCTATAAGTTGCGTGCCCCGGGAGGCGCCCCCCGTGAAGAGAATCCTCATCGCTCTCTCGTCGCTCTTAGTCGCCCTCACCGCGATCGCCGTGCCCGCCCAGGCGGAGAACGACCGCTACAAGCGGGTCGCGTACTTCATCCAATGGGGCGTCTACGGGCGCAACTATCACGTCAAGGACATGGACGTCAGCGGCGCCGCCGCCAAGCTCACGCACGTCAACTACGCGTTCGGCTTCGTCAACGCCGAAGGCGCCTGCTACTCCGCGGACCCGTGGGCCGACTGGCAGCGCCCGGTGCCGGCCGAGCAGAGCGTCGACGGCGTCGCCGACGAGCCCGGCCAGGCCCTCAACGGCAACCTCAACCAGCTCCGCAAGCTCAAGGCCAAGCACCCCGGGCTCAAGGCGCTCATCTCGCTCGGCGGCTGGACCGGCTCCAAGTACTTCTCCGACGCCGTCCTCACCGCCGAATCGCGCACCAAGCTCGCCCAGTCGTGCATCGACCTGTGGCTGCGCGGCAACCTGCCCGGCCTGGAGCCCGGCGCCGGAGCGGGCGTCTTCGACGGCATCGACCTCGACTGGGAGTGGCCCGGCTCCTCCGGCGCCGACGGCAACATCATCCGGCCCGAGGACAAGCAGAACTTCACCCTCTTCGTCGAGGAGCTCCGCTCGCAGCTCCGCGCGTTCTCGCGGGACGCCCAGCTCACCGCGTTCCTCCCCGCCGCCGCCGCCAAGATCGACGCCGGCTTCGAAGTGCGGCGCGTGTTCCGCCAGCTCGACTTCGCCACCGTCCAGGGGTACGACCTGCGCGGGAGCTGGGAGAACCGCACCGGCCACCAGAGCAACCTCCTCACCGACCGCCGCGACCCCAACGACCCCCGCTACAGCGTCGACCAGACCGTCCGCGACTACCTCTCACGCGGCGCCCCCGCCCGCAAGCTCGTCATCGGCGTCCCCGCCTACGGCCTCGGCTGGACCGGCGTCACCGGCGGCGGCGACGGCCTCTACCAGCCGGCCACCGGCCCCGCCCCCGGCAAGTGGGCCGCCGGCGCCGAGGACTACAAGGACCTGGTCAACAAGCCCGGCAAGCGTCACCGCGACCTGCGCACCGGTGCCGTCTGGCTCTACGACGGCAACGAGTTCTGGTCGTACGACGACCCGGTGGTGCTGACGCAGAAGGCGGCCTACATCCGCCTCAAGCGCCTCGGCGGCGCCATGATGTGGTCCATCGACCAGGACGACTCCCGCGCCTCCCTCACCACGGCCCTCTACAGGGTCCTCAAGTGAGACAGCACCCTCGGGGGAGCGCCCCACCACCCGACCCGGCGCTCCCCCACCCCACCCGCGAACCCGCCCCGAACCGCACCCACGCTCTGAAGGCGGGGTCGTAGGAGGAGATGTGCTCCTCGCGCGGACGTGAAACGCGCCCACGTCCGCGCGAGGCCCTTCCGCGCAACCCAATCCGCGCGGGCCTCTTCCGCGAGGCCCCTTCCGCGCAACCCTTCCGCGCGAGGCCCCTCAGGACACGACCCCCAGCACCCGTACGGCCACCCGGTCCCAGCGCGGGTCGTAACCGGGCAGGGCCAGGATGCGGCGCAGCAGCTCCTCGTCACCGTGGTAGGCCAGGAACGACTCGGCCACCGTGACACTCCCGCCGGGCCTGGACACCACGTCCACGGCGTCGCCGGCGCCCAGCTCCCCCGGCTCCACCACCCTCAGGTACGCGCCCGTGCGCCGCGCCTCGGTGAAGCGCCTGACCCAGGCGGGCTCGTCGAGCCAGTTGCGGAACACCACGCACGGCACCCGGGGCCCCGTCACCTCCAGCAGCGCGGTGCCGACCCGCCACCGCTCGCCGATGAGCGCGCCGTTGACGTCGACGCCGGACACGGTGAGGTTCTCGCCGAAGCGGCCGTCACGCAGCTCGCGGCCCAGCTCGGCCTCCCACCAGTCGTAGTCCTCGCGGGCATAGGCGTAGACGGCGTGGCCCGGGGCGCCGTGGTGCTCCCGGTCGGCGCGCTCGTCACCGGCCAGGCCGCCGGCGCGCACCTCCACCCGGTGGGTGACCGGCCTCTTGTCGATGGCGGTGCGCTTGAGCTTGCCCGCCCACTCCGCGTCGACGGCAGTGCCGACATTTACTGACAAAACGCGCATGCCCGACGGTAACCCGGACCGGCCCCCTCCGGCGATCGGCTAACGGGGGGCGTTGAGACGGGAGGTGTCGTCGAGGTCGGCGAGCTGTAAGAGGGTGCGCAGCGCGGCCTGGCGCACCTCCTCGACCGAGTCGCCCCGCTCGCCGAAGCAGTCGGCCGCCACGTCGAGCAGCGCCGTCACCACCGCCGCGTCCGGATAGGGGACGTCGACGACCACCTTGCCGTCCTCCCCCACGGCGGCGGGCGCCAGGTGGAGCCGGAGGAGCCGCCGCGTCTCCTCCGCCACGGCCACCCCCAGAACCGCGGCACGCTCAAAGCGCTCAGCAGCGATCATGTCACCCTCCAGTCGCACAAGTGTTCGGGTGAACAAGCTAGCCAGCGCCACCGACAATTCCGCCTGGGGCGGCCACGGCACGGCGGCGGCACAGCGGCGGCACAGCGGCGGCACAGCGGCGGCGGGAGCCGCGCCATAGACTCGAACGGTGTCCAACAAGATCATTCATGTCCGCGATCTGACCGTGGACCTGGGCGGCAACCCCGTCATCCAGGGCATGGACCTCACCGTCAGCCGGGAAGAGACCGTCTCCGTCGTCGGCCCCAACGGGGCGGGGAAGTCCACGCTGCTGCGCTGCCTGGCGGGGCTGCAACCCGCCACCGAAGGGACCGTGGAGGTCTTCGGCGCGCCACCGGCCGACGAGCCCGCCTTCTGGCGCCGCGTGGCGCTGGCGGCCGACGAGCCCGCCTGGTACCCGGGGCTGACCGCCCGCGAGCACCTGGAGCTGATGCTGACCGTGCACGCCGGGCCGCGCATGACGGTGGCGGAGGCGCTTTCGGTGTTCGGGCTGGAGGTGCGCGCCGACGCGCCGCCGCTGAACCTGTCCACCGGGCAGCGCCAGCGCCTCTCCCTGGCCGCCGCGCTGCTCAGGCCCAGCGACCTGCTCCTGCTGGACGAGCCCGAGCGCGGCCTGGACGCGGCCTTCCGCGAGCGGCTGGCCGGGCTCCTGGAGGCGTACGCGGGCGAGGGCGGCACGGTGGTGATGGCGACCCACGACGCGGCCCTCGCCGCCCGTGGCCGCGCCGTCAGGCCCACCGCCTCGTCCACCGTCTCTCCCACCGCCTCTCCCGCCGTCCCTCCCGCCGCCTCGTCCACCGCCTCACCCACCGCCTCTCCCGCTGGCGAGGTGGCCCGGTGACGGCCGTGCGTGAGGTGCGGGCGTTCGTGCGCACGCGCCGCCGCCGTGCGCCGGTCGGCGCGCTGGACCGGTACGCGGGCCTGATCATGACGGCGATCGCCGTGGCCGTGCTCGGCAGGCCGGTCGCCGATGCCGTGGCGGGGCTGCGGGGCCCGGCGGACCTCGCCGGGGTGGCGCCGGGCGTGGCGGTCACCCTGGTGGCGCTGGCCGGCGGGCTGGCGCTGGCCCGGGCGGTGGGGCCGGTGGCGTTGAGCGGGTCCGACGCGGGCTGGCTGGTGATGTCGCCGCTGGACCGGCGCGCGGTGCTCGGGCGTCCCCTGCGGGTGCTGGGCGTGGTGGCGCTGGTGACGGGCGGGGTGCTGGGGCTGGCGCTGCTGGCGCTCGTGGGCGCGCCGGACCACCTGGTGTGGCGGCTCGTGGCGGCGATGGTCGTCGGGGTCTCGGCGACGGCGGGCGGGATGGCGCTCGCCGTACTGGCTCAGACCTCTCACACGTGGCACCTCTGGCTGACGGCCGTCGTGGTGGCGCTCCTCGTGACGGCGGCGGTCGCCGCCGTGGGCACGGCCCGCGCCTCCCTCACCACCGCCGCCGTAACCGGCACGACCGCAGGCGCAGCCGCGGCTGTTGGGAACGGTGCGGAGGCGCCGTTCCGCGGGGTGGTCGAGGCGGTGGCGGGGGCGCCGCTGGGGGCGGTCGCCGCGGCGGCGGCCGTGGCGGCGCTGGCCTCGGCGCTCCTGGTGGGGCGCGCGTGGGCGCGGGCGGACCGGATCCCGGCGGCGGCGCTGCTGACCTCGTCGGCCCGCGCCGGGCACCTGGCGACGGCGGCCGTGAGCCTCGACACCGGGGCGCTGACCTGGATGGCGGAGGACAACCACTGGCGCGCCAGGCGGCTGCGCTCGGTCCGCTGGCCGTCGCTGCCGGCGCCGCTCGCGCTGGCGTGGCAGGACTGGCTGCGGACGGCCAGGCGGCCGTGGCGGCTGGCCGCGACGTTCGCGGCGGCGGCGCTCCCGGCGCTGCTGGCGCTGGCGGGGGCCGGTGCGGTGGCGGGCGCGGCGGTGCTCGGCGGGGCGCTCGCGGTGGCGGCGGCGGGCGTGTCGGGGGCGCGCAGGGACGGCGACAATCCGGCCCTGGCCCGGCTGCTCGGCGTGGGCCGCCGCCCGGCGCTGCTGGCGAGGGCGCTGCTGCCCGCGCTGACGAGCGGCGTGTGGGCGGCGCTGGCCCTGGCGGGCCTGGCGCTGGCGGGCGCGCTGCCGCCGGTGGGCGCGTGGTGGCTGATGGGCCCGCTGTTGGCGCCCGCGCTGGCGGCGGCGGCGCTGCGCATGGCCAGGAGGCGGCCGGTCGACCACTCGCTGCCCATCCTCGACACGGGGTCGGGGGCGATCCCGCTGGGCCCGGTGTTCTGGGCGGCGACCGGGCCGGACCTGGCGCTGATCGGCGCGCTGCCGCTGGTGAACGCGCTGATGTTCACGCCTGCCACACTCACGGCCACGCTGGTGGCGCAGGCGGTGACGGGCGCGGCGGTGCTGGCCGCGTACGTGCTGCGGGCCCGCTGAACCGCCCGGCTCCTCAGCGGGAGCCGGGCGTCACTTCTTGGTCTTGTCGCCGCCGGAGTCGGTGGACAGCGCGGCGACGAACGCCTCCTGGGGCACCTCGACGCGGCCCACCATCTTCATCCGCTTCTTGCCTTCCTTCTGCTTCTCCAGCAGCTTGCGCTTACGGGAGATGTCGCCGCCGTAGCACTTGGCCAGGACGTCCTTGCGGATGGCGCGGATGTTTTCACGGGCGATGACGCGGGCGCCGATGGCGGCCTGGATCGGCACCTCGAACTGCTGCCTGGGGATGAGCTCGCGCAGCTTCTTGGCCATGTCGACCCCGTAGGCGTAGGCCTTGTCCTTGTGCACGATGGCGCTGAAGGCGTCGACCGCCTCGCCCTGGAGCAGGATGTCGACCTTGACGAGCTCGGCCTCCTGCTCGCCGGCGGGCTCGTAGTCGAGCGAGGCGTAGCCGCGGGTGCGCGACTTGAGCTGGTCGAAGAAGTCGAAGATGATCTCGCCGAGCGGCAGCGTGTAGCGGATCTCGACGCGGTCCTCCGACAGGTAGTCCATGCCCTGGAGCTGCCCGCGCCGCCCCTGGCAGATCTCCATGATCGCGCCGATGAACTCGGCGGGGGCCAGAATGGTGGACTTGGTGACCGGCTCGAAGACCTGGGCGATCTTGCCGCCGGTGGGGAACTCCGAGGGGTTGGTGACGGTCAGCTCCGTGCCGTCCTCCATGACGACGCGGTAGACGACGTTGGGCGCGGTGGAGATCAGCGACAGGCCGAACTCCCGCTCCAGCCGCTCGCGGACGATCTCCATGTGGAGCAGGCCGAGGAAGCCGACGCGGAAGCCGAAGCCGAGCGCGGCCGACGTCTCCGGCTCGTAGACGAGCGCGGCGTCGTTGAGCTGGAGCTTGTCGAGCGCCTCGCGCAGCTCCGGGTACTCGTCGCCGTCGATCGGGTAGAGGCCGGAGAACACCATCGGCTTGGGGTGCTCGTAGCCTTCGAGCATCTCGCGGGCGGACTTGACGGCGGTGGTGACGGTGTCGCCGACGCGGGACTGGCGTACGTCCTTCACGCCGGTGATCAGGTAGCCCACCTCGCCGACGCCGAGGCCGGGCTCGGACGGCTTGGGCTCGGGCGAGATGACGCCGATCTCCAGCGTCTCGTGGGTGGCGCCGGTGGACATCATGAGGATGCGCTCGCGCTTGCCCAGGTGGCCGTCGATGACGCGGACGTACGTGACGACGCCCCGGTAGGTGTCGTAGACCGAGTCGAAGATCAGCGCCCGCGCGGCCGCGTCGGCGTCGCCGACCGGGGCGGGCACGGTGGCGACGACGTGGTCGAGCAGCTCGCGCACGCCCACGCCGGTCTTGCCGGAGACGCGCAGCACGTCGGAGGGGTCGCAGCCGATGAGGCCGGCCAGCTCCTCGGCGAACTTCTCCGGCTGGGCCGCCGGCAGGTCGATCTTGTTGAGCACCGGGATGATGTGCAGGTCGGCGTTCATGGCCAGGTAGAGGTTGGCCAGCGTCTGCGCCTCGATGCCCTGGGCGGCGTCGACCAGGAGGATCGCGCCCTCGCACGCCTGGAGCGAGCGCGACACCTCGTAGGTGAAGTCGACGTGGCCGGGCGTGTCGATCATGTTGAGCACGTGGCCGTCCCAGGGCAGGCGGACCGCCTGGGACTTGATGGTGATGCCGCGCTCGCGTTCGATGTCCATCCGGTCGAGGTATTGGGCGCGCATGGAGCGGTCGTCGACCACACCGGTGATCTGCAGCATCCGGTCGGCAAGGGTCGACTTGCCATGGTCGATGTGCGCGATGATGCAGAAGTTGCGGATCAACGCGGGGTCGGTCTGGCCAGGCTGAGTGCGCACCGAAGTCCGTTTCGACAGGGTTGAGGACAAGCAGTCTTTCATGGTGACATGCCCGGGTGACTTCCCGAGCCGTCATCCGCCGCGGCCTGCGCCTGGTCGCGCTGGTCGTGGCCGTCGTGGTGGTGCTGACCGGCGTCGTAGCCGCAGCGTTCCGCCTCCAGTTTACCGGCGAGCCCGCGGGCTGGGCGAAGAGCACCGGTAACGACGCCATGTGGCTGGGCCACATGTGGGTGGACGGCCGCCGCACGGAGGCGGACGTGCGGGAGCTGGCCGTGCGGCTGCGCGCCACCGGCATCAAGGATGTGTACGTGCATTCCGGGCCGTTCGAGATGGATGGCCGACTAGATCCTGCCAAATACCCCAATGCCCAAAATTTCGTCCAATGGATGAAGAAGTACCTCCCCGGGGTCCGCGTCTCCGCCTGGCTCGGCCAGTCCGTCGAGGACGCGCTCGACCTCGACGACCCCACCTCCCGCCGGAACGTCCTGGCCGGCGTCGCCGCCGTCATGCGGACCGGCTACGACGGCATCCACTACAACTTCGAGCCGATCGGCGACGGCGACACCGACTTCCTGGTCCTGCTGGAGGAGACGCGCAAGCACACGCGCCTGCTGTCGACCTCCACGCCCCAGATCGAGCCGTACCCGGGCATGTGCCTGGCCACCAGGGCCGTCCTCACCCACGACAAGTACTGGTCGCGGGGCTTCTTCCAGGAGGTCGTCGCCCGGGTCGACCAGGTCGCCGTGATGACGTACGACTCGGGCCTGCCCCTGCAGTCGCTCTACGGCGGTCACGTGGCCAGGCAGGCGGAGCTGGCGCTGGAGCTGGTGCCCGAGACCAAGCACGTGTTCGTCGGCGCGCCCGCCTATCATGACCACGACGTCCCGTGGAGCGACGCGGCCGAGAGCGTCGCGCTCGCGGCCGAGGGCGCCAAGCTGGCGCTGTCCGGCCACGGCCCGCGCGAGCGGTTCGGCCTCGCCCTGTACGTGGACTTCGCGGCGACGGCGGAGGACTGGGCGGAATACCGGACACGCTGGCTGTCGTAGAACGCCGTTGATTTGAGCTGCCAGCTGGGTTATTGGTAGCCTGGGCAACTGCGTGTGGCGCGCCCTCTCTCGAGCCCGCGCGCTTCATCCATCACCTAAGACTTTCACCGAGGCTTCTTCGTGGCGAACATCAAGTCCCAGATCAAGCGCAACAGGCAGAACGAGAAGGCCCGCCTGCGCAACAAGGCGGTCAAGTCCTCCCTGAAGACGGCGGTCCGCAAGTTCCGCGAGGCTGCCGAGCAGGGTGACGTCGAGCAGGCCGCGGCGCTCCAGCGGGTCGCCGCCCGTCAGCTCGACAAGGCCGTCAGCAAGGGCGTCATCCACAAGAACCAGGCCGCCAACCGCAAGTCCGCGATCGCCAAGCAGGCCGCGGCCCTGGCCAAGTAACGCTTCAGCGCGACGCCGCACCCTCTGACGGGGGTGCGGCGTTTTGTGTTGCGCCCCCACTCTCCCCATACTCCGCTGAGTGAAGTATGTCCATGCGGAATGTGTCACAGTTTCAATATCACATACGCATCGCCGCAGCGTATCGGCTGTGTCACCGTTGAAAAGACGACCTTGCGGCCGGAGCGGACACTGCTCAAAGGTTCACCTAACCGGGTGAATGGGGGTCGCATGCGGGGGCCGTTAGTCGTCAAGCGTGCGTTCAGCGAGCCGTTGCTCCTGCTGGCGGCGTTCGGCTCGATCCTGCTCGCCACCACCACGCTGGTCGCGCTCACCATGTACGCCTCCTCGATCGCCGAGGCGGGCGTGCTCCGGACGATGGAGACCGCGCCGCTGCGGCAGATCGCCGTCACCGTGAACGCCCCGGTGACGGCCGAGGACTTCGGCAGGCAGGACAAGACCGTACGCGACGCCGCCGCCGAGGCCTTCGGGGGCGTGCCGGCCGAGATCTCCACCAGCTTCCGCTCCGACTCGTACGCGATGCCCGGCCAGCAGGACCGCAAGGTCCCCGAGCTGCTCAGGTTCGGCGCCTACGACGGGCTCGACAAGCACGCCAAGCTGGTCTCCGGCACCTGGCCCGAGCCAGGCGGCGACGTGGTGCAGGCGGCGATCCCGCTGTCGGCGTCCTCGGCGTCAGGGCTGACGGCCGGTCAGGAGATCAGCACCGAGGGCCGGCTCGACGGCAAGACCGTCAAGGTGCGCATCACCGGCGTCTTCCAGCTCGACGACCCGTTCGGCGACCGCTGGACCGGCGAGCAGCTGCTCAGCCGGGGCGTGGAGAGCGGGCAGTTCACCACGTACGGGCCGCTGATGGTGCCGCGCGAGACGTTCCTGTCCAAGTTCGCCACCCACGTCACGACCACGTGGACGCTCGTCCCCGCCGTGCGCGACCTGACGCCCGAGCAGCTTCGCCCGCTCGCCGCCGCCGTGGACGAGCTGCCCGAGGCGCTCAAGTCCGGCGGCTGCCCGTCCTGCCAGACGACCACGCGGCTGGCCGAGGTGCTGACCCAGCTCGACACCGCCTCGCTGGTCGCCCGCTCCACGATGCTCATCCCGGTGCTGCAACTGCTGCTGCTCGCCGCGTACGCGCTCATGCTGACCGCCCGCCTGCTGGCCGACCACCGGCGGATGGAGGTGGCGCTGCTGCGCTCGCGCGGCGCCGGGACGCTGCGCCTGGCCGGGCTGGCGGGCGGTGAGGCGCTGCTGGTGGCGGTGCCGTGCGCGGTCGCCGCGCCGTTCCTCGCGCCGCCGCTGCTCGCGCTCATCAACATGCTGCCGTGGATCGCCGCCTCCGGCGTCCGGCTGGCGCCCGTCGCCGACCTGGGCACGTTCCTCGTCTCCGCGGGCGTGGCGCTGGCCTCGGCCGTGCTGCTCATGCTGCCCGCCCTGGCCGGGGCGCGGCGCACGTACGTCGAGGAGCAGGCGTCGCGGGGCCGCGGCGGCGGGCGCGGGCTGATCCAGCGCGCGGGCGCCGACCTGGCGCTGCTGGTGGTGGCGGCGCTGGCGATCTGGCAGCTCCAGCACTACGGCGCGCCCGTCACCACGACCGCCGGCGGCGGCCTGGGCATCGACCCGCTGATCATCTCCGGCCCGGCGCTGGCGCTGCTCACCGGCGGCATGCTCGGCCTGCGGCTGGTGCCGCGCATCTCCCGGCTGGCCGAACGGCTCACGGCCAAGCGGCCCAGCCTGGCCCCCGCGCTCGGCGCGTGGCAGGTCAGCAGGCGGCCGCTGCGCTACTCCGGGCCCGCGCTGCTGCTGACCATGGCGATCGCGATCGGCATCGTGTCGATGGCCACGGCCTCCACCTGGCGGGCCTCCCAGCTCGACCAGGCCCGCCACCAGGCGGGCGCCGACCTGCGGCTGTCCGGGCCGCCCGAATCGCCCGAGCTGGGCGTGTCCGGGCGCGGCACCGCGTTCACCGCCCTGCCCGGCGTCACCGCGGCCTCGCCCGCCTTCCGCGGCCAGGTCGACCTCAGCGGCCAGACCGTCACCCTGCTCGCCCTGGACGGCGGCAAGCTGGAGCGGCTCTTCCAGCTTCGGCCCGACCTGTCGGCGCAGTCGGTCGGGGCGATGTCGCGCGGCCTGGTCGCCGGCCGGGCCGAGGCCACCGGCCTCGAACTGCCGGGACAGCCCACCACGCTCACCGCGGAGGTGCGCACGAACCGCGTCTGGCCGCTGCGGGCGCGGATCTCCGACGCGCTCGGCGTCTGGCACGACCTGCCCGTCACCGTCGACCAGCAGAACACCGGCCGGGTGGACCTCAAGTGGCTGGGCGGGAAGACCGGGAAGATCGCCTACCCGCTGACGGTCCGCGGGTTCGTCGCCACGCCGCCGCCCGTCGAGGAGGCGGCCGTGACCGTCACCGTGTCCGGCCTGGCCGCCGACGGCCGTGACCTCGGCGCGCCCCAGGTCAGCATGGAGGTGGTCGGCGACCTGCCCGTCCTGCGGACGTTCGCTCCGCTGCCGAAGCCGGGCCCGCTGCCCGTCGTCATGACCGCCGACCTGGCCGCCGCCAGCAAGCTGACCGCCGGGCAGACCGGGCGGATCAACCTGGACCGCCGCGTCATCGACGTCACGCTCGCCGGCGTCGTCGACCGGATGCCCACGACGGACCCCGCCCAGCCGGCGCTGCTGGCCGACTGGACGACGCTCCAGGAGCACGGCCTGTCCGCGGCACTGCTGCCGCGACCGGCGACGGAGTGGTGGCTGGCCACCGAGGACGGCGAGACGAGCGCGGCGACGGCGGCGCTGCGCGTCAACCCGCAGTGGAACGTCACCGTGACCGACCAGCGGCGGCTGGCCGCCGAGCTGCAGGACGACCCGCTGGCCAGCGGGCTCCAGGGCGCGCTCATCCTCGGCTTCCTGGCCGCGCTCGTGTTCGCCGCCCTCGGCTTCCTGGTGAACGCGACCGTCGCGGCGCGCGAGCGGATGTCGGAGTTCACGATCCTGCGGGCGCTCGGCGTGAGCTTCCGGCAGGTGTTCGGGCTGCTGGCCGTCGAGCAGGCGTTCGTCGTCGGGCTGTCGCTGGTGGCCGGCACCGCGCTCGCCGTGGTCGTGGGCAACCTCGTCGTGCCGCACATCGTGCTGACCGGGCAGGCGGCGGCGGTCACGCCGTCGGTGCTGCTCGACATTCCGTGGCTCGCGACCGCGGGCATGCTCGCGCTGGTGGCGCTGGTGCTGTTCGCCATCGTCGCGGGACTCGCGCGCAACCTGCGCAGGCAAGGGCTCGGCCGGGTCCTGCGGATCGGGGAGGACCAGTGAAGCTCCTGCACCTGGCCCGGGTACACCTGGGCGCGGTGGCCGTGCTGCTCGCGCTGACGCTGAGCGCGTGCCTGCTCGTGGCGGGGCTGCCGCGCGTGACGCAGGCGGCGTTCGACGCCGCGCTGCGCGAGGCGCTGCTGAAGGCGCCCGCCGAGCGGGTCGACCTGACGACGATGATGACGACCGACTCCCCCGGCCAGGACCTGACCCGGGCCCAGTCCTTCGACGAGCTCGAGCAGGACATGCGCGCGGTGCTGCCCGCGCCGCTCGACCGGCTGATCGCCCCCGCCGGCACGGGCACCGGCCACTCCGGCGCGAAGACGTACGGGACGCCGATCTCCGGCACGGGCGGCAAGCAGTACCTCAACCTCGCCTGGCTGTCCGACCAGGAACGCCGCGTCACCTGGGTCGAGGGCCGGGCCCCCGGCGAGCCGGCCACGACCACCTGGAACAACCAGGAGCTCACGCTCTTCGAAGCGGGCATGGCCCGCGAGGCCATGTCGGCGCTCGGCATCAAGATCGGCGACACGCGGGTCATCGGCGAGAACAACTACGCCGCCGTCAAGGTCGTCGGCGCCTTCGAGGCCAAGGACCCGGCCGACCGCTACTGGAGCCACAACCAGGACGTCATCAACCTCCAGCTCAACCGCCCGGCGGGCAGCCTCGACGAGGAGGTGCACGCCACCGCGCTGATCTCCGACCAGGGCCTGAGCAAGCTCAGCGGGCGCGACCGCAACCTCACCTACTTCTGGATCCTGCCGCTGCGCACGCAGGCGGCCACCGCGCTCGACGTGCCCGAACTGCTCCCGGCGATCAAAGAGTTCGAGCGGCGGATGAAGGTCGCCGACGGGATGCTGCCGCGCCAGATCCTGCGGACCGGGCTGCCGGAGATGCTCGGCTCGTTCCAGGCCCGGCTGGCGACCGCGCAGACCGTCATGTACCTGGTGCTCGGCGGGCTGCTGCTGGTCGCGCTCGGCGTGATCCTGCTCGCCGTGCAGCTCCTGGCCGACCGGATGGACACCGCGCTCGGGCTGATGCGGGCGCGCGGCGGGGCGCTGCGGCAGCTCGCCGGGACGGGCGCCGGGCTGGTCGCGCTGGCCGTCGTGCCCGCCGCCCTGGCCGGGTACGCGCTCTCGTACCTCTTCCCCGGGCCGGTGCTGCCGCTCGTGCACGCGGGCCCGCTGCTCGTGGTCGTCGTGGCGGTGGCGTTCGCGGCGGCGCGGATCGCCGTCGCCCACCGGACCCCGCTGAACGAGCGGCGCGACGACGTGGCCACCGCCCGGCCGTCCGCCAAGCGGATCACGCTGGAGGTGCTGGTCGTCGGCCTGGCGCTGGCCGGGGCCTACCTGCTGCGCACGCGCGGGCTGACGACCGACGTGCGGACCGAGGGGCAGGACCCGTTCCTGCTGCTGGTCCCGCTCGCGCTCGCGCTCGCCGCGGGGCTGATCACCATGCGCTGCTACCCCTATCCGCTGCGCCTGCTGGTACGGCTCGCGGCCCGGATGCGGCCGGCCGTGCCGTTCCTCGGGCTGACGCGGGCGGCCCGGGCGCGCTCGTTCAGCATGCTGCCGGTGCTGATCCTGCTGCCGGCGCTGGGCGTGTCGGTGTTCGCCTCGGTGGTCTCCGGCGGCGTCGGCGACACGCAGCGGCTGGCCTCCTGGCAGAGCGTGGGCGCGCCCGCCACCGTCACCTCCAGGATGGAGCTGCCCGCCGAGGCGATCGAGCGCGTGCGTCAGGTGCCCGGCGTGACCGCCGTGGTGCCCGCGCAGTACGCCTCGGTCCAGGTCGGCCACACGCCGGAACGGGCCGAGCTGCTCGCGGTCGACCTGCCGAGCTGGCAGGGGCTGCTCGGCGGCTCCCCGATCACGCTGCCCACCGCGGGGACCGCGCCGTCCGGCATCCCGGCGGTGGTCTCGCCCGCGCTGGCGGGGCGCGGCACGTTCGAGATCGGCTGGAACTCGCGGCTGAAGATCACCGAGACCGGCGTCGCCCCGACGCTGCCCGGCTTCTTCACCGAGGGCAAGTTCATCGTGGTGCCGTTCGACGTCGGGCAGCGGCCGGTGGTCAACACGCTGATCGTCGGCGGCACCGCGTCCGCCGAGGCGCTGCGCGCCGCCGTACCCGACACGATCGTGCGGACGCAGGCCGCCGCGCTCGCCGACATCCAGGACGACCCGCTGACCGGCACCGTCCGCACCACGCTGCTCGTGGTGACGATCGCGCTGTCCGCGTACGCACTCGTCGCGGTGATCATCGCGCTGGTGATCGGCGCCGCCGACCGGGCCAGGGCGCTGTCGTTCCTGCGTACGCTGGGCCTGTCCGACCGGCAGGCACAACGCCTGACCGTGCTGGAGGTCATGCCCATGATCCTCGTCACCGCCCTGGTGGGCCTGGCCCTCGGGCTCGTCCTGCCCGCCGCGCTCGGGCCCGGCGTCGACCTGTCCGCCTACGCCGGCGGGCTGCCCGTCGGCGACTACGAGCTCGACCTGGTCACGCCGACGGCGCTGGCCGCCGGGCTCACCCTCGTGGCCGTGCTCGGCGCCTACGCGCACACCGCCATCAGCCGCCGCCGCAGCCTCGGCGCCGTACTCCGAGTGGGTGATCTGTCTTGAACCCGACCCTGTCCGAGCTGGAGGCGCAGGCCAGCAAGGGAAAGGCCGCCTTCGGCGGCGACGCGCACATCGTCTGCGACAACCTGGTGCGCATCTACAAGACCGAGGGCGTCGAGGTGGTCGCCCTCCAGGGGCTCGACCTGCTCGTGCAGAAGGGCGAGCTGCTGGCCATCGTCGGCGCGTCCGGCTCCGGCAAGTCGACGCTGCTCAACGTGCTGTCCGGGCTGGACGTGCCCACCGCGGGCGTCGCCAAGGTGGGCGGCATGGACCTGCTGTCGATGACGGCCAAGGACCGGCTGCGCTACCGGCGCGAGGTGGTCGGGTTCATCTGGCAGCAGACGGCGCGCAACCTGCTGCCGTACCTGTCGGCGCGGGAGAACGTCGAGCTGCCGATGAAGCTGGCCGGCAAGGCCAGGCGGGGCCGGGCGACGGAGCTGCTGGAGCTCCTGGGCGTCGGCTACTGCGCCGACCGGACCACGCCAGAGATGTCGGGCGGCGAGCAGCAGCGGGTGGCCATCGCGGTCGCGCTCGCCAACGGCCCGCAGCTCGTGCTCGCCGACGAGCCCACCGGCGAGCTCGACAGCGACACCTCGGAGCAGGTGTTCGACGCGCTGCGCAAGGCCAACAGGGAGCTGGGCGTGACCGTGGTCGTGGTGACGCACGACCCGCTGGTGTCGGAGCAGGTGGACCGCACGGTCGGCATCCGCGACGGCCGCACCAGCAGCGAGACGCTGCGCCGTGAGGACGCCGAGGGCCAGATCATCGCCGAGGAGTACGCGGTGCTCGACCGCGTGGGCCGCCTGCAGCTGCCGCGCGACTTCATGAACGCGCTGGAGATGGAGCGCCGCGTGCGCCTGGAGCTGGAATCCGACCATATCGGTGTATGGCCGGCGAGAGAGGAGCCGTCCGGTGAGCAGTGAGCCGCTCGTCGTCGTCGAAGGCGTCCGCAAGGTCTACCGCAGCGGGCCCAAGGAGGTCGTCGCGCTCCGGGAGGTGTCGTTCGAGGCGTACCCCGGCGAGCTCGTCGCCATCCGAGGCCGGTCCGGATCGGGCAAGACGACGCTGCTCAACCAGATCGGCGGCCTCGACAGGCCCGACGCCGGCCGCGTGGTCGTCGCCGGGCACGAGGTCACCTCGCTGTCCGAGGACAACCTGCTCGCGCTGCGCCGCGACGTCGTCGGGTTCGTGTTCCAGTCGTTCGGGCTGATCCCCGTGCTGTCGGCGGCCGAGAACGTCGGCGTGCCCATGCGCCTGGCCCGCACCTCCGTCGAGGAGCGCGAGAAGCGCATCCGCATGCTGCTCGCCCTCGTCGGCCTCGAACAGCACGCCAACCAGCGCCCCTACGAGCTGTCCGGCGGCCAGCGGCAGCGCGTCGCCATCGCCCGATCGCTCGCCAACCGGCCCCGCCTGCTCGTCGCCGACGAGCCGACCGGTCAGCTCGACTCCCAGACCGGCCGGCAGATCATGCAACTGCTGCGCGCCCTCGTCCGCAGCGAAGGCGTCACCGCCCTGGTCGCCACCCACGACCCGGGCCTGATCACGCTCGCCGACCGGGTCCTGGAGATCAGCGACGGCGTGCTGCGAGAGGCCGCGCTGCAGGAAACCTGACCACCGCCGCCAGGTTCGCCACGGCCACCAGCACCGCCCCGGCCACCAGCAGCCCCGGCATCCCCGTCACCCCCGCGAGCGGCGCCGCCACCGCCAGCCCGAGCGGCCGCGACGCGAACGAGATCAGCCCGTCGAACGACCGCACCCGGCCCAGCGCCGCCTCCGGGACCTCCTCCGCCAGCAGCGTCTCCCACAGCGGGCTCAGCACGCCGAGCCCGAACATCGCCACCAGGTACGCCCCCGCGATCCCCCACGCGGGCAACGGCACGGCCAGCGCGACCAGCGGCAGCACGTACAGCGCCGCCCCGGCCTGCGCCGCCACCAGCGGCCTGCGCACCGGCAGCCTCGGCGCCACCAGCACGCCCAGCACCAGGCCCACCGTGCCGCACTGCACGATCAGCACCCAGCTCGCCTCGCCGCCCCGCGCGTTCACCGCCGTGAGCGGGCCCAGCGTCAGGAACAGCCCGGCCACGAAGTGCCACACCCCGTGCCCCAGCACCGCCGCCACGAACCAGCGCCGCGCCCGCACCTCCCGCCACCCCTCGGCCAGCTCCCGCCCGAACGCCCCCCTGCCTGCCCGCCCTCCCGCCCTGGAACCGGACCCCGCACGAACGCCACCCGCCGCCGGAGCCGACCCCGTACGGACGCCATCAGTCGCCGAGGTGGACCCTGTACGGGCGTCATCCGGCGCGGGGCTCGACACCATGCCACCCGGCGCAGGAACCGATCCTCCGCCACCCGGCACGGGGACCGACCCGACGCCACCCGCCTTCAAGTCGGAGCTCGTACGGATGCCGCCGAGGGTCAGGGCCGAGCAGGCGAACACGGCGGCGGTGAGCAGCGCCGACCAGCCCGGACCGGCGGCCAGCACGACGCCGCCCGCCAGAGCGGGCGCGAGCACGCTCGACAGGCTGGTGGCCACGCCGATGCGCGCGTTCACCCGCAGCCGCGCGTCCGGCGGAACGACGGCGACCACCAGCCGGGGCACCGCCGGCATCCCGAACGCGATCGCCACCCCGGTCACGGCGGACAACACCGCTAGGTCAGCGATCCGCCCCACCCCCGCCAGCAGCTCGATCCCGATCCCCGCCTGAGCCAGACAACGCACCAGGTCGGCGACCAGCACGACCCGCGCGGGCGGCAGCCGGTCGGCGGCCACCCCCGCCACCGGCAGGCACAGCAGCAGCGGCAGCAGCTCGCACGCCAGGACCAGACCCAGGTCCTCGGCACTCCCCGTGGCCCGCAGCACCGCCAGGGTGAGCGTGGTCGGGATCAACGCCGTGGCCAGCGCGGACAGCGCACGCCCGATCAGCAACCGTCTCGTCATGGGCCACCACGTTAATTCGTCAGCTAATATTTCGTCAACAAAATACTTGCTGCCGTATAGTGCGTCGCGTGGAGGACTCCGTCGACCGTCATCTCGCCCGCTGGCGCGGCAAGGCCCCCTACGACGAGCGCGTGGAGGGCATCGTCACCCGCATGCAGGTCCTGGTGAAACACCTGGCCCACAGCAAGGAGACAGCCCTGGCGCAGGTCGGGATGCAGGACTTCGAGTACGAGACCCTGCACCGCCTCGTAGCCGCCGGAGGCACCGCCACCCCCTCCCAACTGGCCGCCGAGCTCCTCCTGTCACCCGCGGGCATGACGGGCCGCCTCGACACGCTGGAGAAGTCCGGCCTCGTCCGTCGCGTACGCGGCACCTCCGACCGGCGGCGCGTCGACGTCGAGCTCACCACCCGCGGGCACGACCTGTGGATGGAGGCGATGCTCCTGCGCGCCGAGGTCGAGACCGCCCTCATCGCCGCCCTCACCCCCGCCGAACGCCAGACCCTGGACGGCCTCCTCAAGACCCTCCTGACCAGCGTCGAGTCCCGCCCCTCCTAACCGCACCCGCCCCTAACCCAGGCCCGGCCCTCGACCTGCCTGCCCGGCCTCAGCCTCAGCCCCAGCCCCAGCCCCAGCCCCAGCCCCAGCCCCAGGGATTGGACACCCTCGAACACCGGCCGGTCGGTAGCCAGCCCTCACACGTGACGCGCCGAGAAGCTCCCCCGCGCGGAAAGCCGAACGCCTGCGCCGGGTCAGCGGCCGGTGCGGCTCGCCACGATGACCTGGACCGTGTGCTCCAAGGCGTAGGCCGGGTCGGCGCCGCCGCCCTTGACCTGCTCGTCGGCGTCGGCCACCGCCTGCATGGCCCGCGACAGCCCCTCCGGCCCCCACCCGTTCAGCTGGCGCTTGACCCGGTCGATCTTCCACGGCGGCATGCCCAGGTGGCTGGCCAGTTGCCCGCCGCGCAGGTTACGCGGTGCGCCGCCCACCTTGGCGATGGACCGCAGGCCACCGGCCAGCGCACTCACCAGCAGCACCGGCGCGACCCCCGTGCCGAGCGCCCAGCGCAACTGCTCCAGCGCCTCGGCCAGCCGGCCCTCGACGGCCGAATCGGCCACGTTGAAGCCCGTGACCTCGGCCCGGCCCTTGTGATAGCGGGCCACGGCGTTGAGGTTGATGGTCTTGTCCTGCGTGTCGAACGCCAGCTGGCTGCACGCCGCCGCGAGCTCCCGCAGGTCGTTGCCGACGGCGTCGAGCAGCGCCTGAGCGGCGTCGGCGGCGATGCCGCGGCCCGCCCGCTTGACCTCCTGCTTGATGAAGTCGAGCCGCTCCCCCGCCTTGGTCACCTTGTTGACCGTGACCACCGACGCCCCGGCCTTCTTCACCCCGTCGACGAGCGCCTTGCCCTTGACGCCGCCGGGATGCGACAGCACGAGCACGACCTCGTCCGACGGCTGCTTCGCATAGGCCACGACCTCGGCGATGACGTCCTTGACCAGGTCCTGCGCCGACCGGATCACCACCACGGTCCGGTCGCCGAACAGCGACGGCGACGTCAGGTGCCTCAGCTCACCGGCGGTCACCTTCGACCCCACCAGATCGTGCACCTCGGCCGCCTCCGCGGCGCGCGCCGCGGCCACCACGGCGCTGACGGCCCGTTCGGCCAGCAACTCCTCGTCGCCGACCACCAAGGTCACAGGTGCTGGATCGGTTCCCGCCATGTCGAGCAGCATGCCATGCCCCACCGACAACCCGAAACCGGATCCCCGCCGATCGCGCCGTCCACCGGCGCTGCCCTCACCTGCCCGCTTGGCGCGTTCGAGTGATCGCTGGTAGGCATGTCGTCGAAGCACGTCAGGCCAGCAGTCCGAACGCGACCGCCCCCGGCGGTGAAGGAGCGGCTCATGACCACCGACCCGACGATGACCCGGATCGGCCAGGCGGTGGAGCTCAATCACCAGCAGGGCCGTCGTGACGCCGCTCGTGACCTGTTCGCGCAGATCTGGGACGACATCGGCGGCGAACAGGGCGACCCGCTGCACGTCTGCGTCCTCGCCCACTCGATGGCCGACGTCCAGGACGACGTGGGCCAGGAGCTGATGTGGGACCTGCGGGCGCTCGCCGCCGCCGACCTCGTCACCGACGAGCGGGTGGCCGAGGCCGGCGTGCCGCTCTCGGTGGCCGGCCTGTACCCGTCGTTGCACCTCAACGTGAGCGAGTGTTACCGCAAGCTCGGCGACCTCGACCGCGCCCGTGACCACCTCCGGCGAGCACGGGCAGAGATCGGCGCGCTGGGCGACGACGACTACGGGCGGCTCATCAGGGGCGGCCTGGAGCGGCTGGCCGCCCAACTCGGCGAACCCGCCTGACCACACCGAGCCGCATCCTCCGCGGCGACGTGGTTTCGGCGGGGTGCGGTCAGCGGCCACGAGCTACCACCGCCAGGGTGCCGTTGTGGGCGATGACTGCGAGGTCGCCGGATTTGTCCGTGCGGTAGATGCGGGCGCCGAGGTGGCGTAGGTGGGCGAGGGTCGGCGGGGCCGGATGCCCGTACGTGTTGTCCTCGCCGACGCTGACCAGGGCGGCGCGCGGGCGTACGGCGGCGAAGAACGCGGGGACCTGCCGGGGCGAGCCGTGGTGGGGAACCTTGAGGATGTCCGCCTGCGGGACGGCGGCGCGCAGCAGGCTCTCCTGGGCTTCGGACTCGATGTCGCCGCTGAGGAGTGCCGTGCCGGAGCGCCAGCGTACGTGGATCACGATGCTGGCGTTGTTGAGGACGCTGCCTTCGCCGGGGCCTTCCGCCGTGGCTTCGTCCGCGCTGGGTGCCAGGACGGTCAGGGAGGCCGGGCCCAGGTCCCAGCGGGTGCCTGGGGGCGGGGTCCATTCGGGTGTGCGGTGATGGGCGAGCTCCTCGGTGAGGCGGGCGGTCTGGGGCGTCGGGTGGCGATGCGGGGTGGTGACGACGGCGCCGACGCGACGGTTGCGGTAGACGCCGGGGAGGCCGTTCACGTGGTCGGCGTGCGGGTGGGTGAGGATTACGAGCGGGACGTCGCGGACGGACAGGCGGCGCAGGCACGCGTCCATCACGGAGGGGTCGGGGCCGGTGTCGACGACCACCGCACGGCCCGGACCGGCCGCCAGCACCAGACCGTCGCCCTGGCCCACGTCGCACATCACCATGAGCCAGCCCTTGGGCGGCCAGGGGGCGATGATGGGCCGTAGCGCGATCATCGTGAACAGGGTGCCCGCTACGACGGCCAGCGTGATCGTCCGCCAGGCGCGGCGTCTCAGCAGCAGCACCGCCACGGCTGCTACCAGGGCAAGCAGAGCCAGTCCTGCCGCGCCTCCCGGCCAGGGGATGTTGGCCATCGGGACGTTCACGGCCCATTGGGAGACCAGGATGATCCAGCCGACGGCGTAGCCCGCCGGGACCACGAGCCACTGCGCGGCCTCGGGCCACACCGGGGCGATCAGCGCGGCGGCGAACCCCAGCAGGGTCGCGGGCGCGACAGCCGGACCGGCCAGCAGGTTGGCGGGGACCGCGATGAGGCTGATCTGGCCGGACATGAGCACCAGCACCGGGGTCACGGCAGCCTGAGCTGCGGCCGGCACGGCGATCGCCTCCGCCACCCACCGAGGCATCCGCCACCGCCGCCTCTTCGTCGTACGGGCTCCGGGGTGCTCGTCCGATCGGTACGGGGCGAGGGGTGACGCCGGCTCCCAGGTGGGAGGCAGGGGTGGCGGGTCCGAGGGCGTTGGGCACGGGGAGCTCGGACCCTGGGGCGTCGGATTCGGGTGCGGTGGGTGCGAGGGCGTTGGGCGCGGGGAGCTTGGACCCTGGGGCGTCGGGCGCGGGTGCGGCGGGCGCGGGGGCGTTGGGTCCAGGAACGTCGGGCTCGTGGATATCGGACCCTTGGGCGTCGAGCCCGTGGAGGCTGTGCCCGGCGACGTCGAGCCCGGCGACGTCGAGCCCGGCGACGTCGAGCCTGGCGACGTTGGGCTCTGGGCTGTTGTGGGGGTGTTGGTGAGGTGGGCGCGCCAGCGGGGGGCCAGGAGGAGGATGCCGGCCGTTGCCGTTACCGACAGGGCGAAGCCGTAGGAGTGGGCCAGGGCGGGAGCGAAGAGGATCAACAGGAGGACCGTCACCGAGAGCGCTGCCAGACCGTCCTTGGCGCGGCCGGTGCCCAGGGCGAGCACTGCGACGAGGCCCATCAGGAGGGCCCTCAGGACGCTCGGGGACGGTCTGGCCACCACGGCGAAGGCGAGCATGGCCAGTGCGGCGAAGGCGGCTCTGGGGGCCAAGGGGAGGCCGACGAGGCGGGAGAGGGCCAGTGCGGCGCCTGCGACTATGGCCAGGTTTGCTCCGCTGACAGCGTTGAGGTGGCTGAGGCCGGCTTCCTGGAGGTCGGAGTTGAGTTGGGAATCGATGCGGGAGACGTCGCCCACGACCAGGGCCGGGAGGAGGCCGCGCTGGTCCGGCGGGAGGACGTCGGCGGCATCGCGGAGGCCCTTGCGGAAGATTCCCGCTGCCGACTGGAGGTTGGACGGGGACGTGAGGATGCGGGGCGGGGTGCGGACCAGGAGAGTCGCGGCGGTCAGGGGCGCGGAGGTGGGCTTGACGAGGCGGCCGGTGACCTCGACGCGCTGGCTGGGGAGCAGGTGGCGCCATTGAGGGCCGTCGGCGAAGACCGTGATGGGGGTGTGGACGGTGAGGTGGTGGCGTGGGGTGCGGACGGAATCGAGGGTGGCTTCGGCTACCACGCTGTCGCGGCCGAAGTGGCCAGGCTTGGGGCGTCTGATCTTGGGGTCGTTCGTGAGGGTGATCTCGGCGGTCACCTTGGTGTCCTGGCCGGCAAGGGCTGCCACAGGGCCTGTGGTGACGGCGTGGAGGCGCAGGGCGATCGAGGCTGCGGTGGCGGCGACGCAGACGAGGATGGCGATCACCACGTTGCGGCGTGCGGAGGTGGGGATGAGGGCGCATGCCGCTAGGGCCGACGCCGTTGCGAGGGCGGCGGTGGCTGTGGCGGCGGGAGTCGAGGTGGTCAGGAGGGTCAGGGCGGTCGTCCAGGAGGCCAGGGCGGGGAGGAGGAGTGGCCAGGCGCGCTGGACGACGCCTTCGAAGTCGGGATCAGGCTGGGACGGGGACGGGGTCCCGGGTTGGGGCTGGCTTGGAGCGTGGGGGTGAGCCACGGGCTGGGGCTCGGGCTTGGGCTGAGGAGGGCGCTGCGGCTGGGGGTTGTGCCCAGGCTGGGGGCGGTCGGCGGGTTGGGGGCTGCGGTGGGGCATGTCAGACGCGGACCTTGGGCTTGATTTCCTCGAACGTTCGAGGGCCTATGCCGGTCACGTTGCGGAGTTGGTCGATGCTGGTGAAGCCGCCGTGGGCGGTGCGGTATTCGGCTATGCGGGCGGCGAGGACCTCGCCTACGCCTGGGAGTTGCTCCAGTTGGTCCTGGGTGGCGGAGTTGAGGTCCAGGACGGAGGCTTCAGGGGCGGGCGCAGCAGCGCTGGCTGCGGTGGGGGCGCCGACCATGATCTGTTCGCCGTCCAGGAGGCGTCTGGCGAGGTTGACCGGGCCCAGCGGGGCTCCACGGCGGACTCCCCCGGCGGCTGTGATGGCGTCGGTCACCCGGGCTCCGATGGGCAGGGTGTAGACGCCGGGGTCGCGAACCTTGCCGGCGACGTGGACAGTGACCTTGCCGGTGGTGGGGGTGGTGGTCGCC
>NZ_JBGNUU010000011.1:0-182275 GCF_041950485.1 Nonomuraea sp. ATR24 | reverse complement strand
GGCAGGGGCTCCGGGGCGGGGCGGGAGCGCCAGAGGAAGAAGCCTGCGACCAGTACGGCCACGGCGGCCAGGGCGAGGAGGGCGCGTACTCCTGGGCGGCCCGGGTCCAGGGAGGGGCGGGGCATGCCGGAAGCGGTGGCCAGCTTGGACAGCAGGGACTCCCCGGAAGCGGCGGTCAGGCCGGACACGGGGGACGGGCCGGAGATGGGGGCCGCGCCAGACATGTAGGCCCCGCCAGCGACGGGGCCCACGTCAGACAGAGCGCAGGGGCCGGACAGAGGGGACGGGTCGGAATTTGTGGGCGGGGCTGGCGGGGTGTGGGGAGTAGGGGCGGTGCCGGGGCGGGTGGAGGCGCGGAAGGCTTGGAAGGAGGTGGGGATGCCGGTGAGCAGTGGGGCCCGGGCCGGGGTGGTGATGGACCGGAGCCGGGTCTCCGCGATGGCCCGCTCGGCGGCGAGGTCGTGGGTGCGCACGGCGAGAATGTACGGACGCGGTGGGTGGGGCGGTGGGGCCGAATGGAGTTCTGTGGATAACCCGGGGTTCAGTGGGCGGGGGTGATGGTGACGCCCAGCGTGCCTGGGCCCACATGGACGCCAATGACGGCACCCACTTCCACGACGCGGGGGCGCGGCAGCCCGGGGAGCCGTTTGGCGAGGCGGTCGGCCAGGGCCTCGGCGCGGTCAGGGGCCGCGAGGTGCTGGACGGCGATCTCGACCAGTTCACCCCCGGCCGCCGCCCCAAGCACTCCGGCGCCCCCGGAGGTGCTGGAGGTGCTGGGGGTTCCGGGGATGGCGGAAGTGCCGGAGGTGCTGGGCCCCGAAGTCCCGTAGATGCCCGGAGTGCCGAAGGTGCCGCATGTGCGGGAGGGGTCGGGCCCCGAGGTGCCGGAGCTGGAGATGCCGGGGGTGCCGGTGCCGGAAATACTGCCCGTGCCGGGAGGGTCAAAGGCTCCGGGGGCGCCGGCGCTCTCGGCGGCTCCCATTGCCTGGGCCGCGTGGACGGCGATGTCTTCCAGGCGGCCCAGGGCGCGGGAAGGGGTGCGGACCTTCTCCAGGAGGGAGATGCGGCCGTCGACCAGGTGCAGCAGCGGTTTGATCAGGAGGGCCGAGCCCAGCAGGGACGCAGCGGCGCCGATGCGGCCGCCTCGGCGGATGTGGTCGAGGGTGTCGACTAGAAGAACGTGCGGGTGCGGGCGGCGCAGTCGCGGGCGGCCGTGGCGACCGCTTCCGCGTCGCCGCCCGCGGCGGCCGCTCGGGCCGCCGCCAGGACGGGGTAGCCGAGGCCCATGCCGATAGAGCGGCTGTCGACGACCTCGACCGGGACGGGGGCGTCGCGGGCCGCCGTGCGGGCGGACTCGGCCGTGCCGGAGAGGGCCGCCGACAGGTGGATCGAGACGACGGCGGAGGCGCCGCCTGCGGCGAGCGCCTCGTAGCAGGCGGCGAAGCGGGACGGTGCAGGCCGCGAAGTGGTTGCTGTGGAGATATTTCCCGAAAAATCGCCCTCGTCGCAGGCCATCTCCCCCAAGACCACCTGTACGGGAACCACCGTGACGCCGGGCACCTCGGGCAGGTATGCGGTGGAATCGGTCACCACGGCGACTTCAGACGGCATAGCCCGAGAGTAACTACTGAACCGGCGTGCCACCCCGCCACACCCGGCGCGGCTTGAGCCCGAAGGACCAGGCGAAGGCGCCCTCGTGGTCGGCGTCCCACTGGACGATGTCGGCCAGCCGCCCGGGCGCCAGCACGCCGCGGTCGGGCGCGCCGAGCACGGTGGCGCCGCCGAGCGTGGCGGCGCGCAGCGCGTCGTTGACGCTCATCCCGAACGCCGACACGGCCATCGCGATGACCAGCGACATCGAGGTGATGCCGCAGTGGCCGGGGTTGTGGTCGCTGCCGAGCGCGATCTGCACGCCGTGCTTGATCATCTGACGGACCGGCGGCAGGTTGCCGCGCTGGAGCGCGGTGGCCGGGCAGACGACGGCGGGCACGCCGTAGCGCGACATGATGGCGATGTCCTCGTCGGACATGTGGTGCAGGCCGTCGGCGGAGGCGCAGCCGAGCTCGGCGGCGAGCTGGACGGCGCCGCGGCGGCTGAACAGCCCGGCGTGGATGCGCGGCAGCAGGCCGACGTTGCGCCCCGAGGCGAGCACCCAGCGGGACTCCTCGGTGGTGAAGTGGCCCTCGTCGCAGTAGACGTCGACGCTGTCGGCTCCGGCCGCCGCCGCGTCGGCGCACCAGGCGCCCACGGCCTCGACGTATTCGCGCTGGCGGCCGAAGTATTCGGGGGGCACGACGTGGGCCGCGAGGAAGGTGACGTGCACCCGCGGCATCATCGGCTCCTTCTCCAGCTCGCGCAGGAGCCGCACGTCGGCGAGCTCGCCGTCGCGGGTGAGATGGTAGCCGGTCTTGGCCTCGACGGTCGTGGTGCCGTTGAGGAGCCAGCCGCGCAGCCGCTCGCGGACGCCGTTGCACAGGGTCCACGGGTCGGTGCCGCGGGTCACGGTGACCGTGGAGCCGACGCCGCCGCCCGCCGCGGTGATGGAGGCCGCGCTGGAGCCGCCGGTGCGGATGGCCAGCTCGGCGTAGCGGTTGCCGGCGTAGACGGGGTGCGTGTGGGCGTCGATGAGGCCGGGCGTGACGAGGGCGCCGCCCAGGTTCTCGACGTGGTCGACGTCGACGATGTCGTCGACGACTCCGGGCACGCTCTGCGGCAGGTCGGGCGCCCGCCCGACCCACGCGATGCGGTCGTTGTGCACGAGGATGGCCGCGTTGCTGAGGACCTCGTTGCCGGTCCAGAGGCGGCCGATGTTGGTCAGAAGGCGAACGGTCACCGCATCACCGCCCCGTGCATGAGCAGCACGCAGCGCACGGCCTGTGCCGCGCCCACTGAGTCCGCTCCGGGTCCGGACGACATGGGGGGTCTCCTGCTCTCATCCGCAAATGCTGTGCGGTGACCGTATCGCCGGACGCATGATCCGGCGATTTCAGTTCAGTTACGTTATTTCACAGGTGGGCTCGCTGTACAGGGTTATTCGGAAGAAAGCCCACTCATCCCAGCCGCCACTCAGCCCCGATCTCACACACAGGCCCCCGCGCGTGTCCAGAACCACAGCAGCCATCGTCGAAACCCGTGCTCTGTCTCAATTTCGTAAGGCTTGGCTCATCGTAGCAACACCAGCCGCCCGGGACCACTGCCGCTTTTGGGCAGCTCTGCGCCTTTTAAAGCGAGAGCTGCCCTGCCGTGCCTTTATGCGACACGTTCGACCGGCTTGCCGACCCGCTCCAGCTCCTGGAAGAGGCTGGGCAGCACGCGGGCGTGCAGGATCGAGCCGTCCTCGACGTGGTCGAGCGACAGCACCTCGCCCTCCTTGTGGACGCGCGAGATCAGGTCGCCGCGCTCGTACGGGATCAGCAGCGTGACCTCGTGGTCCAGGTGCGGCAGCCGGCGCTCGATGAGGCTCATCAGCTCCGGGATGCCGGCGCCCGTGCGGGCGGAGACCACGATGCTGTCGCGTTCGCGCCTGCTGATGCGGTCGAGCACCTCCTGGTCGGCGGCGTCGGCCTTGTTGATCACCACGATCTCGGGCACGTCGCTCGCGCCCTCGATGGTGGCGAAGACCTCGCGCACGGCGGCGAGCTGGCCCTCGGGGTCGGGGTGCGAACCGTCGACCACGTGCAGGATCAGGTCGGCGTCGGCGACCTCCTCCAGCGTGGACCGGAACGCCTCGACGAGCTGCGTCGGCAGGTGGCGCACGAACCCGACGGTGTCGGCGATCGTGAACACCCGGCCCTCGGGCGTGCGCGAGCGGCGCACGGTCGGGTCGAGGGTGGCGAACAGCGCGTCCTCCACCAGCACGCCCGCCCCGGTGACCCGGTTGAGCAGCGAGGACTTGCCCGCGTTGGTGTAGCCGGCGATGGCCACGGCGGGCACCTCGCGGCTCTGGCGGTGCTGGCGCATGGTGTCGCGGGCGGTCGACATGCCCTTGATCTGCCGGCGCAGCTTGGCCATCCGCTCGCGGATGCGGCGGCGGTCCAGCTCGATCTTCGTCTCACCGGGGCCGCGGCCGCCGATGCCGACGCCGCCGGCGGCACGGCCGCCGACCTGCCGGGACAGGTTGCCGCCCCAGCCGCGCAGGCGCGGCAGCAGGTACTGCAACTGGGCAAGCTCGACCTGAGCCTTGCCCTCACGGCTGCTGGCGTGCTGGGCGAAGATGTCGAGGATCAGCGCGGTGCGGTCGATGACCTTCACCTTGACCGTCTCCTCGAGCTGGCGGAGCTGGCCGGGGCTCAGCTCGCCGTCGCAGATCACGGTGTCGGCGCCGGTCGACTCGACCACGTCGCGCAGCTCCAGCGCCTTGCCGGAGCCGATGTAGGTCGCGGGGTCGGGGAACTTGCGCCGCTGGATGAGGCCTTCGAGGACCTGGGAACCGGCGGTCTCGGCCAGGAGCTTGAGCTCCTGGAGTGAGTTCTCGGCGTCGGCGGCGGTGCCGGAGGTCCAGACGCCGACGAGGACGACCCGCTCGAGCCGCAGCTGGCGGTATTCGACTTCGGAGACGTCCTGGAGCTCGGTGGAGAGGCCCGCCACGCGGCGCAGGGCCTGCCGCTCCTCGAGGTCCATGTCGCCGGTCGCGAAGTCGTCGAGCTCGGAGTAATCGTGCATTCGTGTCATCTCTATTAGGGAACGTCTGGGCACCTCGGTGTCTTCCCCGATGGTGACACGACCTCACTCAAGTCATCACCTGGTTATCCCGGCAGCACGCTCACGTCGCCGGACCCGGAGGTGAGGTTGAGCTTGCGGGGGGAGGCGTCGTCGTCGTCGACGGAGACGGTGGCCTCGCCGGAGCCCACGTCGGCGGTCACGTCGTAGGCGCCGGCGGGCACCCGCAGGGTCACGTTGCCGGAGCCGGACTCCAGGTCGGCGCTGTCGGGGGCGCTGGCGTACTTGAGCTCGATCGCGCCCGAGCCGGCCTCGCCGGTGACGGTCTTGCCGGTCAGGCCGGAGGCGTCGATGTCGCCGGAGCCGGCGGTAAGGACGAGCGGGCCGCTCAGCGAGCGCAGCGTGATGTCGCCCGAGCCTGACTCCGCCTCGACCTTGAGCCCCTTGGGGACCTCGATGCGGTAGTCGACGCCGCAGCTCCCCCAGCTCGGCTTGCAGTCGAAGCTCACGCGCAAAGTGTCGCCCTCGACGGCGTGCTCGGCCTGCGGCTTGTTGTCGCGCCAGCGCAGCGTCTCGACGACCCGGATGGCGCTGCCCCCGGTCTCGGTGATGACCGTGTCGCCGGACTCGCTCTTGACGTACAGCTTGGCCACCTTGTCGGTCACCTCGTAGGACACGGTGTCCTGGTGGGTGGGGCCGCCGAGCCCGCCGAGGCCGCATCCCGTCAACAGCAGCGCGGAGGCCAGCACGCCGCCCGCGATCGCGATCGTCTTCATGCCTTCGATCATGTCGCGGACGGGCGGCGCGGGCATCGGGGTTCCCCCGGGGACGACCCCTGCCTTTGACCTGCCGAACCCTCATGCTCTAGCGTCACTTTCATCATCCAGAACTTGGTTTCCACCATACGGAAAAGAGGAGCCATGGAGATCACCGGCCCGATGCACGACCGGTTCGACCAGATCCTCACGCCGGAGGCGCTCGGCTTCGTGACGGCGCTCCAGCGGGAGTTCGGCCCCCGGCGCCTGGAGCTGCTCGCCGCGCGCCAGGCCAGGCAGGAGGAGCTGTCGGCGGGCGGCACCCTCGACTTCCTCCCGGAGACCAAGGAGGTCAGGGAGTCGGAGTGGCGGGTCGCGCCGCCGGCGCCCGGCCTGGAGGACCGGCGGGTCGAGATCACCGGGCCGGTCGACCGCAAGATGACCATCAACGCGCTCAACTCCGGCGCCAAGGTGTGGCTGGCCGACTTCGAGGACGCCAACTCCCCCCTGTGGGACAACTGCGTCAGCGGCCACCTCAACCTGCGCGACGCGCTCGACCGCACGATCGACTTCGAGACCGGCGGCAAGGCGTACGCGCTCAGGCCCGACGAGGAGCTGGCCACCGTCGTGGTGCGACCGCGCGGCTGGCACCTGGACGAGAAGCACGCGCTGGTCGACGGGCGGCCGGTGGCGGCCTCGCTGTTCGACTTCGGCCTCTACTTCTTCCACTGCGCCCAGCGGCAGCTCGACAAGGGCCGCGGCCCGTACTTCTACCTGGCCAAGCTGGAGTCGCACCTGGAGGCGCGGCTGTGGAACGAGGTGTTCGTCCGCGCCCAGGAGCTGCTCGGCATCCCGCAGGGCACGATCCGGGCCACGGTGCTCATCGAGACGTACCCGGCCGCGTTCGAGATGGAGGAGATCCTGTACGAGCTCCGCGACCACTCGGCCGGGCTCAACGCGGGACGCTGGGACTACCTGTTCAGCGTGATCAAGAAGTTCCGCACCCGGGGCCGGGAGTTCCTGCTGCCCGAGCGCAACGCGGTGACGATGACGGCGCCGTTCATGCGCGCCTACACCGAGCTGCTGGTGCGCACCTGCCACAAGCGCGGCGCGCACGCGATCGGGGGGATGGCGGCGTTCATCCCGTCGCGGCGTGACCCGGAGGTCAACGCGACGGCGCTGGAGAAGGTGCGCGCGGACAAGACGCGGGAGTCGGGCGACGGGTTCGACGGCTCGTGGGTGGCCCACCCGGACCTGGTGCCGATCTGCCGTGAGGTGTTCGACGGCGTGCTGGGCTCGCGGCCCAACCAGATCGACCGGCTGCGCGAGGACGTGTCGGTGTCGGCGGCCGACCTGCTGGCGGTCTCCGAGACGCCGGGCGACATCACCGAGGCGGGGCTGCGCAACAACGTGGACGTGGCGCTGCGCTACCTGGCCGCGTGGATGGGCGGGCTGGGCGCGGTGGCGATCCACAACCTGATGGAGGACGCGGCCACGGCGGAGATCTCCCGTTCGCAGATCTGGCAGTGGATCCACAACGGCATCACGCTGGCCGACACGGGCGAGACCGTGACGAAGGAGCTGGTGGAGCGCATCATCGGCGAGGAGCTGGCGAAGGCCGCCGCCGAGCCGGGCTACGACGAGGAGCTGTTCGGCCAGGCGACGGCGTTGTTCAAGGAGGTGGCGCTGGACGACGACTTCGCCGAGTTCCTGACGCTTCCGGCATACGCCCGCATGCCGTAAATATCCTGATATAGAGAGCAGGTGAGGCCATGCTGGATGAGCTGACGGCGGCGCTGGCCGGCATATTGCCCGCCGATTCGGTGATAACCGACCCGGTCCGGCTGCGTACCTACGAATGTGACGGCCTCACCCACCATCGTGCGACCCCCGGCGTGGTCGTGCTGCCCGAGACCGCCGAGCAGGTGGCGGCGGTGGTCAGGCTGTGCCGGGAGGCCGGCGTGCCGTTCGTGGCGCGCGGCTCCGGCACCGGCCTGTCCGGCGGCGCGCTGCCCCGCGAGGACGGGGTGCTCATCGTGACCTCGAAGATGCGGCGCATCCTGGAGATCGACCTGCCCGACCGCCGGGCCGTGGTCGAGCCGGGGGTGACCAACCTGGCGATCACCGAGGCGGTGCGCGACCAGGGCTACTACTACGCGCCCGACCCGTCCAGCCAGCAGATCTGCTCGATCGGCGGCAACGTGGCGGAGAACTCGGGCGGCGCCCACTGCCTGAAGTACGGCTTCACCGTCAACCACGTGGAGGCGTGCGAGATCGTCACCCCGGACGGCGACCTGGTGACGCTGGACCGGATGGACCCGGGCTATGACCTGCTGGGCGCGTTCGTCGGATCGGAGGGCACGCTCGGCATCGCCACCAAGATCACGGTACGGCTGAGCCGCGCCCCCGAGGCGGTCACCACGGTGCTGGCGGCGTTCGAGAGCATCGAGCGGGGCGGCGAGGCCGTGTCGGCCATCATCGGCGCCGGGATCGTGCCCGCGGCGATCGAGATGATGGACGCGCTGGCCATCGAGGCGGCCGAGGCGGCGGTGGCCTGCGACTACCCGCGCGGCGCCGGCGCGGTGCTGATCGTGGAGCTGGACGGGCCCGCGCAGGAGGTCGAGCGGCAGTTCGCGCAGCTCCGGGAGATCTGCTCGGGCGCGTTCGAGCTGCGGGTGGCGGCCGGGGCAGAGGAGCGGGCGGCGATCTGGAAGGGCCGCAAGTCGGCGTTCGCGGCCGTCGGCCGGATCAGCCCCGCCTACATCGTGCAGGACGGCGTGGTGCCGCGCACCGCGCTCCCCCGGGTGCTGGCGGAGATCGACAGGCTGTCGGCCGAGCACGGGATCAGGGTGGCCAACGTCTTCCACGCGGGCGACGGCAACCTGCATCCGCTGGTGCTGTTCGACGACGCCGAGCCGGGGGCGGGCGAGCGGGCCGAGACCGTGTCGGGCGCGATCCTCGACCTGTGCATCGCGCACGGCGGCTCGATCACCGGCGAGCACGGCGTGGGCGTCGACAAGGCCAAGCACATGCCGCGGATGTTCTCGCCCGACGACCTCGACACGATGCAGCTCGTCCGCTGCGCGTTCGACCCAGCCAGGCTGTCCAACCCAGGCAAGGTGTTCCCCACGCCGCGGCTCTGCGGCGAGGTGCCCGGCGTGCGCAAGGGCGCGCATCCGCTGGTGGAGTCCGGGAAGGCGGAGCAGTTCTGATGCTGGAGACGGGCGTGACGGTCAGGGACCCCGGGCCGGACGACGCGGTCCTGGGGATGCTGCCGCGCCGCGTGGCGCTGCCGGAGAGCGTCGAGGAGGTGGCGGAGGTGCTGCGCGCGTGCGCCCGCGACGACCTGGCGGTGGTGCCCGTGGGCGGCGGCACCAAGCTGCACTGGGGCCCGCCGCCTGAGCGCTTCGACGTGCTGCTCGACCTGTGCTGCCTGAACCGGGTGGTCGAGCACGCGGCCGGCGACCTGGTGGTGCGCGCCCAGGCCGGGGTGACGATGGGGGCGCTGGCCGGGGCGCTCGCCGCCGAGGGGCAGGAGCTGGCCCTGGACGCGCCGTTCCCCGACGCCACCGTGGGCGGCACGCTGGCCACGGCCGTGGCCGGGCCGCGCGCGTTCCGCTACGGCACGGCCCGCGACCTGCTCATCGGCGTCACGGTCGTGCTGGCCGACGGCACGGTGGCGAGGTCCGGCGGCAAGGTCGTCAAGAACGTCGCCGGCTACGACCTGGGCAAGCTGTTCACCGGCTCGCACGGCACGCTCGGCGTGATCGCGGAGGCGGCGTTCCGGCTGCATCCGCTGCCCGCCGACCGGCGCTGGATCGTGGCCGTCGCCGACCCGCCCGGCATGGCCGAGCGCGGGCCGTGCCGGGTCCGGGAGCTGGCCGCGACGCTGGCGGCCTCGCAGGCCGAGCCGAGCGCGGTCGAGCTCGACTGGCCGCACGGGCAGGGGCCGATCTGGATGAGCGTGCTGGTCGAGGGGGCCGCCGCGGCGCAGCGGGCCGAGGCGCTGGCCGCGCTCATGGGCGACGCGCTGCGCTCGGTGCGCGAGGAGCCGCCGCCGCAGTGGGGCGCGATCGTGCGGGACGAGGTGCTGGCCGAGGTGCGTTTCCGGCCGTCCAGGCTGACCGGCGTGCTGGACGCGGTGCACTACAGCGGGTTCTCGCTGCGCGGGTCGGCGGTGTCGGGCCGGATGTGGCTGGAGCTGTGGGACGACCCCGGCGAGGACAAGACGGTCACCGCGCTGCGCGGGCTGCGCGAGCGGCTGACGGCGCTGGGCGCGCGGATGACCGTGCTGGCGACGCCGTACGAGGGCGTGGACCGGTGGGGCGAGGTGAGCTCGCTGCCGCTGATGCGGCGGGTGAAGGAACGGTTCGACCCGGGGCGCAGGATGTCTCCCGGGCGGTTCGCAGGAGGGCTCTGACGTGGACCCGAAGCTGATCAACGACTGTGTGCACTGCGGGTTCTGCCTGCCGACCTGCCCGACGTACGCGCTGTGGGGCGAGGAGATGGACTCGCCGCGCGGCCGCATCCACCTGATGAAGCAGCACGTCGAGGGGACTCCGGTCACGCCGGAGATGGCCGGGCACTTCGACGCCTGCCTGGGCTGCATGGCGTGCGTGACCGCGTGCCCGTCGGGGGTGCGCTACGACCGGCTGATCGAGCAGACCAGGGCCGAGGTGGAGCGCACGCACGTGCGCGACCCGCGCGACCGGGCGGTGCGCGGGCTGGTGTTCGGGCTGTTCCCCTACCCGCGCAGGCTGCGGCTGCTGCGCCCGGGGCTGGGGATCGCGCGGCGGCTGGCGCCGTTCCTGGCGCGGGCGCACCCGGGCCTGGGGGCGATGGCCGGGCTCGCGCCCGAGGTGGCGCGGCGGCAGCGGCTGCCCCGGCTGGTGCGCGCCCGGGGTCCGCGCCGGGCGGTGGTCGGCATGCTCACCGGGTGCGTGCAGGGCGAGTTCTTCCCGCAGGTGAACGCCGCCACGGCGCGGGTGCTGGCGCTGGAGGGCTGCGACGTGATCGTCCCGGCCGGGCAGGGCTGCTGCGGGGCGCTCAGCGTGCACTCCGGGCGGCGCGACCAGGCCAGGCGGCTGGCCCGCCGGACCGTCCGCGCGTTCCGTAAGGCGGGGGTCGAGACGGTCGTGGTCAACGCCGCCGGGTGCGGGTCGACGATGAAGGAGTACGGCGACCTGCTCGGCGAGGAGCCGGGCTTCCGGGTCGTGGACCTGTCGGAGTGGCTGGCCGAACTGGGGCCTGCGGCCGAGCGCCATCCGCTGCCGGTCACCGTGGCCTACCACGACGCCTGCCATCTGGCCCACGCCCAGGGCGTGCGGGCGCAGCCGCGCGAGCTGCTGCGCGGCATCCCGGGGCTGGAACTGCGCGAGGTGCCCGACTCGGCCGTCTGCTGCGGGTCGGCGGGCACGTACAACATCTTCCAGCCGGAGGCGGCGCGCGACCTCGGCGACCGCAAGGCCAAGGCGGTCGGGTCGACGGGCGCGGAGCTGCTGGTGTCGGCGAACCCGGGGTGCACGATGCAGATCGCGGCGGCGATGCGGCGCGAAGGCGCCGCGATCAGGGTGGCGCACACCGCCGAGGTGCTCGACGCGTCGCTGCGCGGGGTGGGCCTGTGAGCGTGCAGTCGGTCGAGCGGGCGCTCGACGTGCTGGAGGCGCTGGCCGAGCACGGCGGCGAGGCCGGGCTGTCGGAGATCGCGGCCAGGACCGGGCTGCCCTACGGAACGATCCACCGGCTGCTGCAGACGCTGCTGGCGCGCGGCTACGTCCGTCAGGAGTCCGACCGGCGCTACGCGCTCGGCGGCGGGCTGGTGCGGCTCGGCGGCGTGGCCGAGAGCATGGTGGCCGTGTGGGCGCAGCCGTACCTGGCGCGGCTGGTCGAGCTGTCGGGCGAGACGGCGAACCTGGCGGTGCTGGAGGGCGACTTCATCGTCTACGTGGCGCAGGTGCCGTCGCCGCGCAGGCTGCGGATGTTCGCCGAGGTCGGCAGGCGGGTGCTGCCGCACAGCACGGCCGTGGGCAAGGTGCTGCTGGCGTGGCGGCCCGGCGGCGACGCGGTGACCGTGTTCGAGCGGACCGGCATGCCCAGGCGCACCCCCAACACGATCACCGACATCCAGTCGATGCTGGCCGAGCTGGGCCAGGTCAGGTCCCGGGGCTACGCGCTGGACCTGGGCGAGGAGGAGCTGGGCGTGCACTGCCTGGCCGTGCCGGTGCTCGACGGGGACCGGGTGGTGGCCGCGATGTCGGTGTCGGGCCCGGCCGAGCGGATCGGCGCGCTGGACCGGGGCGAGCTGGCCGAGGGCATGCGCGGCATCGCCCGTGACTTCGCGGCGGAGCTGAGCCCGGCCGCCCGGTAACCGGCGGGGTAAGGTGTTGCGCCATGAGCAACGGCTCGGTGCAGTCGGTCGATCGGGCCATCGCGATCCTGGAGATCCTGGCCCGCGACGGTGCGAGCCGGGTGACCGACCTGGCGGCCGAGCTCGACGTGCACAAGTCCACCGCGTTCCGGCTGCTGGCCGCCCTGGAGCAGGGCGGGCTCGTCGAGCAGAGCGGCGACCGGGGCCGCTACCGGCTCGGGTTCGGCGTGGTGCGGCTGGCCGGCGCCGCGACCGCCCAGCTCGACCTGGCCAAGGAGAGCCGCGAGGTGTGCCTGCGGCTGGCCGGGGAGCTCGGCGAGACCGTCAACGTCGCGGTGCCGCGTGACGGGTGCGCGGTCAACATCAGCCAGGTGCGCGGGCCGTCGGCGATCAGCGGGCACAACTGGGTCGGCCAGCGCACCCCCGCCCACGCGACCTCCAGCGGCAAGGTGCTGCTGGCGTTCGGCGCGCTCGCGCTGCCCGAGGTGCTCGACCGGTTCACGCCGCTGACCATCACCGACGCGCGGCTGCTCGGGCTGGCCGAGATCAGGCGGCGCGGCTGGGCCTTCACCGTCGAGGAGCTGGAGCTGGGGCTGAACGCGGTGGCCGCGCCCGTGCGGGGCGGCGACGGCGCGGTGGTGGCGGCGGTGAGCGTCTCCGGGCCCTCCTACCGGCTGACGCCGCAGCGGCTGCCCGAGGTGGGCGAGGTCATGGCCGTGGGCGCGAGGGAGATAAGCCAGCGGATCGGCCATTACCGTTGAAAGCATGTGCCGAAGCATCAAGACCCTGCGCCCGCCCTACACCGAGGACGTGACCGAGGAGGACGTGCGGGCCGCCGCGCTGCAGTACGTCAGGAAGATCTCGGGCTTCCGCGCCCCCGCCGCCCACAACGCCGAGGCGTTCGACCGGGCCGTCGAGACGATCACCCGCGCCTCGGAGGAGCTGCTGGCGGCATTGCAGGTTCGCGGAAGCCGTTGACAGGCCCGGCCCGCCGGAGAAGTGTCCCCGGTGTAACCACACCGACTGCAGGGGGCCGCGATGATCAGCGGGCTTTACCAGGGGCAGGACGGCGACTCGCGGCTGGAGCTGCGCGTGGACGTCGACGGGACCAGGCCGACCGGGCGCGTCAGCGGTGACCTGTTCACCGTCTCCGGCGCCACGACGGGCTACACGGGCTCGTTCGTGGTGCACGCGCCGGCCGTGACGGCGGGGGCCGTCGAGGGGCGCGGGGCGTTCACGTACGAGACCGGCGATCAGGACGTGCGCGTCACGATCTCCGGCGAATCGGGCACCGCGCGGGTGGCGGGGCGCACCTACCCGATCACGTTCGTCTCGCGTCACTTCCGCAAGGTCCTGCTGGAGCAGGACTCCGTCGCCGGGGCCGTGCCGTTCGTCAGCTACGACACCGGCTCGCTGCCGGGGCCCGCCGGGTCGCCCGCGCGCGAGCTGAGCGTCGCCGCCGCGTGGGCGGAGGCGGGCATCGAGCTGACCGTGGCCGAGCCGGGCGTCATCCCGGTCGACGGCGCGGGCGCCGACCTGGCGTGGGACGACGCCGAGCTGCACCACGCGATGACGCAGCAGTTCAGCAGGTTCGGCGACGCGGCGGCCTGGCGGGTGTGGCTGCTGGTGGCCAGCAAGCACGTCGGCGGCTACCGGGGCATCATGTTCGACTACGGCGACGCCCACCAGCGGCAGGGCGCCGCCGTCTTCCACGACGCGATCAAGGGCGACTCGCCGCAGGCGCAGCGGGCCATGCTCAGGACGTACGTGCACGAGCTCGGGCACGCCTTCAACCTGCTGCACTCCTGGCAGAAGAACCTGGCCACGCCGCCCCAGCCGCTCGGCCCGTCGGGCGGCTTCGGCGACCTGTCGTGGATGAACTACGTGCAGAACTACCAGCCGGGCGGCGAGGCCGGTTACTGGGCGGCGTTCCCGTTCCAGTTCACCGACTCCGAGCTGGTGCACCTGCGCCACGGCTTCTACCGGGACGTGGTCATGGGCGGCGGCGCGTTCGGCAGCGGCGCGGCCGAGCCGGCTCCGTTCGAGCAGCCGGTCGAGGACCTGTCGGGGCTGGCGCTGGAGCTGCGGGCCAAGGAGTCGTTCGGGTTCGGCGAGCCGGTCGTGGTCGAGCTGCGGCTGTCGTGCACCGGCGAGCCGCGCACCACGCACGGCCACCTGCATCCCGACACCGAGTTCACCCAGGTGACGATCACCCAGCCAGGCGGCAGGACCGTGCTGTACCGGCCGATGATGCGCCACTGCGTCGACAGCTCGCCGCGGATCCGGCTCGACGCGGGCAACCCGGCCATGTACCGCAGCGCGTACATCGGGCACGGCCGCGACGGGCACTACTTCCAGCAGCCCGGCGAGTATCACGTCAGGGCCCAGTACGTGGCCGCCGACGGCTCCCGCGTCGTCTCGCCCCCGTGCCTGGTCCGGGTGCGCCGGCCGGTCGGCGACGACGACCACCGGGTGGCCGAGCTGATGCTGGGCGAGGAGCAGGGCCAGCTGTTCTCGCTGCTCGGCTCCGACTCCCCGGCGCTGCGCTCCGGCAACCTGGCGCTGGAGGAGGTCATCGACCGCTACGGCGGGCATCCGCTGTCGGTGTACGCCCGGCTGGTCAAGGGGCTGAACGCCGAGCGCGGCTTCAAGGCGCTGACGCCCGGCAACCGGCTGCGGGTCCGGCCGCCGGACGCCAAGCAGGGCGTCGAGCAGCTCGCCGAGGTGGCCAGGATGGGCGGCATCGACAACATCACGCTCAACCTGGTGATGCGGCGGCTGGCCCGGGCCGAGGCGCGGCAGGGCGAGCTGCGCAAGGCGCACGCGGTGATGGACGCGATGGTCGCGACGTTCGCCGCCAAGGGTCTCAATCCCATCGTCATGGGGCAGATCAGGCGGCAGGCGGAGCTGACGAAGTCGGCGCTCAGCGCCGAGGCGTGAGCTAGCCGGTCAGCGTGACCGGCCGACCGCCGCGGCAGCCGATGGTCAGCTCCACGTCCTCGCCCTCGTCGGCCTCGAACTCCACCTGGACCTCGAGGGCGGGGCCCGGCTCCACGCCGTCGACCGAGTAGCCCTGCGCCGGGCTCCAGGACCGCAGGGTCGCCCGGTCGCCGTCGCACGAGGCGATCACGGTGCCGCCGGGGCTGCGGACGAACTCGCCGCCCTGCGAAGTGGGCTGGGCGGACGGGCCGGGTGTCGTGGTCGCGGGCGCCGGCTGCCGGGCCGACGCGGTGGCGAGCGCGGCGCGGGCCTCGTCCTGCGTCATGACCTCGCCGGACGAGCCCGTCAGCGCGCCGCCGACCAGGCCGAGCACCGCCACGGCCGCGCCCGTCGCGGCCACCGCGGTGGCCGCCCAGGCCAGGACGAGTCTCTTCACCCCGCCACCTTCCCCCCTGTACGGCTAAGCCCAGGTTAAGACCGCGATAACAGGCGACGTCACAACACCGCCGACCGTCTACCGTTTCCGTATATGGCTGACATCCTGCTCATCGAGGACGACGTGACGATCCGCACCGCGCTGAGCCGGGGCCTGCGGGATCTCGGCCACGCCGTGTCCTCCTCCCCCACGGCGCTCGACGGGCTGCGGCTGGCCGTCCAGGACCGCCCCGACCTGATCGTGCTCGACCTGGGGCTGCCCGACCTGGACGGGGCCGAGCTGCTGCGCATGCTGCGCGCGGTGAGCAGGGTGCCGGTGATCGTGGCGACCGCCCGCGACGGCGACGCCGAGATGGTGCCGGTGCTGGACGCGGGGGCCGACGACTACGTGGTCAAGCCGTACAGCGCCGCGCAGCTCGACGCGCGGATCAGGGCCGTGCTGCGGCGGGCCGCCGACGCGACGCCGGAGGAGCCGCTGCGGGTGGGCGGGCTGCGGGTGGACCCCAGGGCGCGGGAGGCCCGGCTCGACGGGGCCACGCTGGACCTGACGCCGCGCGAGTTCGACGTGCTGCACTACCTGGCGGCGCGGGCCGGCGAAGTGGTCACCAAGCGTGAGCTGCTGACCGAGGTGTGGCAGCTCCCGTACGGCGGTGCCGACAAGACCGTGGACGTCCACCTGTCGTGGCTGCGCAGGAAGCTCGGCGAGACCGCCTCCGAGCCGCGCTACCTGCACACGGTGCGCGGCGTCGGCGTGAAGCTGGTCGGCCCGTCGTGAGGCGCTGGCTGGCGCTGCTGGTGGCGGCCACCACGTCGCTGGTGCTGGTCGCGCTGCTGGTGCCGATGGCGCTGCTGATCCGCGCCGTCGCCGAGAACGGCGCGACGAGCCGCGCCACCACGGCCGCCGAGTCGGTCGCCGTCGCGGTCGGCACACCGGAGCTGTCGCTGGCGCTGGAGCAGGTGGCGCGGCCGGTCACGGTGTTCCTGCCGGACGGCGGGCGGCTCGGTGAGAAGGCCGAGCGCTCCGCCGCGGTCCGGCTGGCGGCGACGGGCCGCAGTGTCACCGCCGAGTGCGACGACGGCGGCCGGGAGGTGCTGGTCGCCGTGCAGTCACCGGACGGCACGGTGGTGATCCGGGTGTACGTGAGCGAGGACGAGCTGTGGCGCGGCGTGCGCGAGGCGTGGCTGGCGCTGCTCGGGCTCGGGCTCGCGCTGGTCGTGCTGGGCATCGCGCTGGCCGACCGGCTGGCGCTGGCCGTCACCCGGCCGGTCGACGGGCTGGCGCGCGTGTCGCACCGGCTCGCGGGCGGCGACCTGGAGGCGCGGGCCGAGCCCGGCGGGCCGCCCGAGGTGCGCTCGGTCGCGCTCGCGCTCAACCATCTGGCCGGGCGGATCGGCGACCTGCTCGCCGCCGAACGCGAGTCGGTCGCCGACCTGTCACACCGGCTGCGCACGCCGCTGACGGGGCTGCGGCTGGACGCCGAGTCGCTGCGCGACCCGGAGGAGGCCGCCCGCATCGGCGCCCGCGTCGACGCGCTGGAGCGGGCCGTCAGCGCCGTCATCACCGACGCCCGCCGCCGCTCCGCCGGGCGCGAGAGCTGCGACGCCACCGCTGTGGTGGACGAGCGGGTGCGGTTCTGGTCCGTGCTGGCCGAGGACCAGGGCCGCGCGGTCACGGTCGCGCTGCCCGAGGGCGAACTGCCGGTCGCCGTCGGCGGCGAGGCCCTGGCCGCCGCCGTGGACGCCCTGCTCGGCAACGTCTTCGCGCACACCCCCGAGGGCGTGTCGTTCACCGTACGGCTCGCGCCCCACCCCTCCGGGGCCCTGCTGACCGTCAGCGACGACGGCCCCGGCTTCGACCCCGCCCTGCTCGCGCGGGGCACCAGCGGCGCCGGCTCGACCGGGCTCGGCCTGGACATCGCCCGCCGCACCGCCGAGTCCTGCGGCGGGCGCCTGACCGTCTCCTCCCACGGCGGCGCCATCGTGGAGATGGTGTTAACGCGGCCTTAGCGCGCGTTTACCGTCGTTCGCGGTTTCGTCTTGGGTATGCACATCACCAAGAAGATCATCGTTGCCAGCGGGGTCACCATGGCCCTCGTCGCCGGCGGGTCCGCCGCCTTCGCCGCCGTCAACCGGCCCGCCCCCAAGGTGAGCGCCGAGCAGGCGATCCAGCTCGCCCAGAAGCAGGTGCCCGGCTCCTGGGTGTGCGAGGTCGACTTCGACCGGCGCGGCACCCGCCCCGACGTGTGGGAGGTCAAGGTCGTCAAGGGCGACGTCGCGCACGAGCTCGACATCGACGCGGCCACCGGCAAGCTCCTCCACGAGGAGACCGAGCCCGTCGACGACGACGGCGACCGGGACGACGACTGAGCCTCCGGCGCTCAGCCCGCCGCCACCACCTCGATCTCCACCAGCCAGTCGCCGGCCAGCGTCTGCGCCACCACCGCCGTGGTGGGTACCCGGCGTCCGCCCAGGGCGGCCGTCCTGGCCCTGGCGTTCGCCTCGGCGTAGCCGGGGTCACGCAGGTAGCTCGTCAACCGCACGATGTTGTCCACCCCCATCCCCGCCGCCGCGAGGATCGCCCGCAGATTCGCCCAGACGAGCTCCAGCTGCTCGTCGAGCGTGGCCCCGGCGACGCCGTCGCGGTCCAGGCCCATCGTCCCCGCGACGAACAGGAACCGGGACGGATCACGCACCTCGATCGCGTGCGCGTAGTCGTCGGTGGCGGCGTAGACGCCCTCGGCCGGGTCGTGCACGATCAGCTCCATGCCGGCCATCGTGACCCCTCGGGCGGCCCGGCCCCAGAGCCAAGCCGCCCCGATTGGTCCCCTCCCGGCCCGGGGTCAGCAGGAGGACAGGACGCCCTTCATCGCGTCCTTCTCCGCCGCCGTGACCCACAGCTCGTACTTGGCCTTCACCTCGATCTGCCGGGCGATGTACGCGCACCGGTACGACTTGCGCGGCGGCAGCCAGGTCGCCGCGTCGGAGTCGCTCTTCTGTCCGTTGAGCGGGCCGTCGACCGCGAGCAGGTTCAGCGGGTCGTTGGCGAACTCCTTGCGCTTGGTCTCCGACCACTTCTGGGCGCCCTTCTGCCAGGCGTCCGACAGCGGGATCAGGTGGTCGATCTGCACCTCGGAGCTGGTGTCCTGGCCGCGCCTGAACTCGATCCGCTTGCCGCTGTAGGGATCGTCGAGGATGCCCGTGAGCACGACGCAGTCGTGGGTGCCCTTCTTGAACGTCTCCTCGCGCAGGTCGCGCTTGAGGATGTCGTTGCGCGTGTCGCAGCCGTTGTGGTCGACGTCGGCCCACGCCGGGCCGAACTCGTCACGGTCGAACCCCGTCTTCGGCGCCCGGCCCTTGACCGCCAGGTCGTCCAGCTTCTTGCGCGCCTCGCCGACGTCGGCCGCGTCCCCCTTGGCGGCCTTGCCGGAATCGGGGGTGAGGCCCGCCTCCAGCTCCCCGCAGCCTGTCACCGTCATCGCGACAGCCAGCGCCGCCGCGGCCATTCTCGCCCGTCCCCGCACGTTTGCCCCCAGACTCCTGATGTAAAAGCCTAGGTATATCAATTACCCGTAACGCCGCACTTATCTCTTGATGGCGTCAAGAAGCCATTCGGCGAGGTATCGCGTGTACGAGGAACGTACGTGGATCTTGTACGCGTCCATCCCCTTTTCCAGGATCACCGGCACCCCGGCGAGCAGCGTCTGGGCAGGGCCGGTGAACACGCTCGGGTGCAGGTCGAGGGCGCATCCGGTGATGAGCACGTCGAGCGCGCCGGGGCCGCCGAGCTCCAGCACCGTGCGCTGGCCCGACACGTCCACCCAGCCGTCCTCGCCCTCCCCCTCGACCAGCCACCACGCCGGGCCCAGCCGCAACCCCCTCCCGGGGTCGGCGCCGCGAACCTCCCACCTGGGGACGGGCGGCAGCTCCCGCAGCCGCACCCGTTCGCCGCCCGCCGCCGCGAACCGCTCCGCGAACGCCGCCGCCGGGCTCTCCGCCCGCGCCGGCCCCGCCGTCGCCCACGGCCGCGCGGGCGCCGGGTCGCCCTCCCGCCTGGCGTTCTCCGGGTCGTAGAAGACCGGCTCCACCACGCGCACCCCGACGGCCGTCTCCCCCGCCACGGCCACCAGCCGATCCCCGGGGCCCACCCCGCGCGCCAGGGCCAGCGCGAACGTCCGCCCCAGCACGGCGCTCTCGTAACTGCTGGTCACATGCCCTGCCATCGGCACCGGGGCCGCGTTCGGGGTGACGAGCTGGGCGCCTTCCTCCAGGAGGGTCGCCGGGTCGTCCGGCAGGAGGCCGACGAGGCGCTTGCGGTCGGTCCTGGCGGTGTCGGGCCGGCTGTGGGAGCGCTTGCCGACGAAGTCGGGCTTGCTCCGGGAGATGATCCACGACATGCCGAGGTCGTGCGGCGTGACGGTGCCGTCGGTCTCCTGGCCGACGATGGGGAAGCCCTTCTCCGCGCGCAGCACGTGCATGGTCTCGGTCCCGTACGGCACGGCGCCGAGGTCCAGGACCGTCTCCCAGAGCGCCCGCCCGTAGGCCCAGGGCACGTTGACCTCGTAGGCGAGCTCGCCGGAGAAGCTGATGCGGAAGACGCGCCCGGCGACGCCCAGCACCGGCGTGGCGGCGTACCGCATGAAGGGCAGGTCCACGGCGCCGGGGGCGACGGCGGCCAGGACGCGGCGGGCGTGCGGCCCGGCGACGACGACGGTGGCCCAGTGGTCGGTGACGGAGGTGAGGCGGACGTCGAGGTGCGGCCATTCGGTCTGGTGCCATTCGTCCAGCCAGTCGAGGACGGTGGCGGCGTTGCCGGTCGTGGTCGTCATCAGGTAGTGGTCGCCGGCGAGGCGGGTGGTGGTGCCGTCGTCCAGGACCATCCCGTCGGCGGTGCACATGAGGCCGTAGCGGCAGGCGCCGACGGGAAGCGTGGAGTACAGGTTCGTGTAGATCCGGTCGAGGAGGACGGCGGCGTCGCGGCCCCGGATGTCGATCTTGCCGAGGGTGGAGGCGTCCATCGCGGCGACGGAGGTGCGGGCGGCGCGGCACTCGCGCAGCACGGCCTCGCGCATGCCCTCGCCGCCGATCGGGAAGTAGCGGGGCCGCTTCCACTGGCCGACGTCCTCGAACACGGCGCCGCGGGCGACGTGCGCGTCATGCATGGCCGTGGTCCTGACGGGGTCCGACAGCTCGCCCCGGGCGCGGCCGGCGAGCGTGGCGAAGGCCACCGGCACGTACGGGGCGCGGTACGTGGTCGGGCCGACCTGGCCGGGCGCGGCGCCGAGGAGCGCGGCCAGGACGCCCGCGACGAGCGCGCCGGAGGTCTTGCCCTGGTCGGCGCCGGTGCCGGCGGTGGTGTAGCGCTTGACGTGCTCGGCGGAGCGCAGCCCGGCGCCGGTCGCCCGGGCGAGGTCGGCTACGGTGACGTCGCGGTGGAGGTCGACGAACGCGGTCGGGTCGGGGGCGAGCTCCCCCCAGTACGCGGCGGGCGCGTCACCGGCGGGGACGGGCCGGGCGGCGTGGCGGGCGGGGCGCCCCTGGGCGGCGCGGGCGGCGTCGAGCCCGGCGGCGTGGCCGTCCTCGACCGCCTCGTCCGTGCCGTACAGGCCGCGGCAGGCCCCGGCGGAGCGCTCGGCCTGCGCGGAGCGGCCCGGCACGAACGCCTGGAGCGCCTCGTCGAACACGATCGTGCCCCGCGACTGGCTGAACAGGTGCACGGCCGGGTTCCAGCCGCCCGCGACGGCGAGCAGGTCGGCGGCCACGTGCCGGCCGCCGACGCGGACGCCGGTGAGCAGGCCGTCGCCGTCGGCGGTGGTCCCGGTGATCACCTGGCCCGCCCCGCCGGGGCGCGGGTCGACGACGGCGGCGATCTCCACCCCGGCCGCCTCCAGGTCGCGGGCCGCCTCGTACCCGGAGTCGGCGCACGCGTACACGACCGCCCGCCGGCCGGGCCGGACCCCGTACCGGTTGACGTAGGCGCGGGCGGCGGAGGCGAGCATGACGCCGGGCCGGTCGTTGCCCGGGAAGGGCAGCGACCGCTCGTGCGCGCCGGTCGCCAGCACGACCTGCGCGGCCCGAAAGTGCCACAGGCGTTCGCCGTCGTGGCGGCGTTCGACGGCGACCAGGTGGTTGTGGTCGTAGTAGCCGATCACGGACGTCCTGGTGAGGACGCGGACCTCGGGCATCCCGGCCAGCCGGCGGGCGGCGCCGCCGGCCCGGTCCAGCGGGTCGCGGCCGTTGAGCAGGTCGCCGCCGAGGCGGGGCTGGTCGTCGGCGAGGATCACCCGGACGCCGGTCCCGGCGGCGGCCAGGGCGGCGGCGAGCCCGGCGGGGCCGCCGCCGACGACCAGCACCTCGCAGTGCAGGTACGCCTTGTCGCAGCGGACGGCCCCGGCGGCGGGGCGGGCAGGATCGGAGTGGGCAGGGTCAAGGCGGGCAGGGTCGAGGCGGGCAGGGTCGAGGCGGGCAGGGTCGAGGCGGCCTTTGCCGCGCAGGCTCCACGCCTCAAGCCCGGCGCGCAGCTCGACGGTGGTGGCGGGCAGCATCGGGTCGTCCCCGACGCGGACGAGCGCGTTCGGCTCCTCGGCCCCGGCGGTGAAGACGCCGCGCGGGCGGCCCAGCTCGACGCTGCGCCCGACCACCCGCACCCCGGCGGCCAGCAGCGCGGAGGCGAGCGTGTCGCCGGGATGCCCGTGCAGCGGGCGGTCGTCGAAGCGGAACGGAAGCGTGACGGATCGGTCGATGAGACCGCCGGACGGCAGACGGGTCATGAGGGGGCATCCCGGATCTCGTGGGTGACCGTGTGGCGCTCGACGGTGAACCAGACGCGGCACCCGTGCACGTGGAACCACCGCTCGTGGAACCAGCCCTTGGGGTTGTCGCGCCGGAACACGTACCGGGCCCACTCGTCGTCGGTGAGCTCGGCGGGCGTCCCGGGGTAGGCGACGCCGGCCTGGCCGCCGTAGCGGAACTCGTTCTCGTCGCGGGGTCCGCAGTGCGGGCAGGGGATGAGCATCATCAGTGCGCCACCGCCGCCGCGCCGTGCTCGTCGATGAGCGCGCCGGTGGCGAACCGTTCCAGGGCGAACGGCTCGGCGAGCGGGTGCGGGACGCCGTGCGCGATCGTGTGGGCGTAGACGGAACCGGCGCCGGGGGTGGCCTTGAAGCCGCCGGTGCCCCAGCCGGCGTTCACGTACAGGCCGTCGACCGGGGTGGGGCCGATGATCGGCGAGGCGTCGGGCGACACGTCGACGACGCCCGCCCAGGTGCGCAGCACCCGCACCCGGCTGAAGATCGGGAACAGCTCCAGCGCCGCCGCCATCTGCGCCTCGATGACGTGGAAGGCGCCGCGCTGCCCGTAGGAGTTGCAGGCGTCGATGCCCGCCCCCATGACGAGCTCGCCCTTGTGCGCCTGGCTGACGTACACGTGCACGGCGTTGGACATGACGACGCAGTCGAGCACGGGTTCGAGCAGCTCCGACACGAGCGCCTGGAGGGGGTGGGACTGGAGGGGCAGCCGGAGGCCGGCGTGTCCGGCGAGCACGGAGGTGTGCCCGGCGGCGGCGAGCGCGACCTTGCCGGCCGCGATCCGGCCGCGCGAGGTCCGCACGGCCCTGACCCGGCCGCCGGTGATCTCGAACCCGGTGACCTCGCAGTCCTGGATCAGGTCGATCCCGTACGCGTCGGCCCGGCGGGCCAGCGCCCAGGCGACGTGGTCGTGCTTGGCGATCCCGCCCCGGCGCTGCAACGTCGCGCCGAGCACCGGGTGGCGGGCGCTGCCGGAGACGTCGAGGACCGGGCAGAACTTCTTGACCTCGGCGGCGTCGAGCCATTCGGCGTCGATGCCGTTGAGCCGGTTGGCGTTGGCCCGCCGCCTGCCCTCGCGCACGTCGGCGACGCTGTGGGCGAGGTTGAGCACGCCGCGCTGGCTGAACTGCAGGTCGTAGCCGAGCTCGTCGCTCAGCCCCTCCCACAGCCTGAGCGAGTGCTCGTAGAGTGCGGCGCTCTCGTCCCACAGGTAGTTGGAGCGGATGATCGTGGTGTTGCGCGCCATGTTGCCGCCGGCCAGCCAGCCCTTCTCCAGCACGGCCACGTTCGTGATGCCGTGATCACGGGCCAGGTAGTAGGCGGTGGCCAGGCCGTGGCCGCCGCCGCCGACGATCACCACGTCGTAGGCGGGCCGGGGGTCGGGGTCGCGCCACAGGAAGTCGGGGTGGGTCAACGTCGGATCTTCTCCATCCGCGGGTCGTACAGCGGTTCGGCGGCGACCTCGGCGGCAACCCGCCGCCCGAAGTAGGAAATTTCCACATCTGTCCCGGGGGTGGCCAGCTCGACCGGCAGCCACGCGTACGCGATCGGCCGCCCGATCGTGTGCCCGTAGGCGGCGCTGGTCACGTACCCGACCGTGCGGCCCGCGTGCCGGACCGGCTCCTTGCCCATGACCACCTCGCCGGTCAGCAGCGGCGCCAGGGTGCGGCCGATGTCGGGGCTGAGCGCGTCCCTGCCGACGAAGTCCTTGCCCTCCTTGACCGCGAACCCCAGCCCGGCCTCGTACGGGCTGTGCTCGGTGGTCATGTCGACCCCCCAGAGCCGGTAGCCCTTCTCCAGCCGCAGGCTGTTGAACGCCGCCCGCCCGCCCGCGACCGGCAGCCCGGTGGCCCAGAGCGTGTCCCACAGCTTGAGCCCCAGGTCGGCGGTGGTGTAGAGCTCCCAGCCCAGCTCCCCCACGTACGAGACGCGCATCGCGGTCACCGGCACGATCCCCACGTGCCCCGTCCGGCAGGTGAAGTAGCGGAAGCCCTCGTTCGACAGGTCCATGTCGGTCAACGGCTGCACCAGCTCCCTGGCGCGCGGCCCCCACACCCCGACGCAGCAGGTGCCCGGCGTGATGTCGCGCACGTACACGTCGCCGGGCGCGTGCCGGGTGATCCAGTCGAGGTCCAGGTTGCCGTTCGCGCCGATCTGGAACCGGTCCTCCGCCAGCCGCGCCACCGTCAGGTCCGACCGGATGCCGCCGCCCGCGTCCAGGAGCAGCGTGTACGTGACCGAGCCCGGCTTCCTGTCGACGTCGTTGGTCATCAGCCGTTGCAGGAACGCCGCCGCCTTGGCCCCGCCGACCTCGATCCGTTTGAGCGGCGTCATGTCGTAGAGCGCGACGCCCTCGCGGGTGGCGTGCGACTCGGCGGCGGCGACCGGCGACCAGTGCCGCGCCGCCCACTCGTCACGCCGGGCGGCGCCCAGCGCGGGCTCGGCCAGCCGGTCCGCGAGCGGCCGGTTCGCCTCGAACCAGTGCGGCCGCTCCCACCCGGCCGCCTCCAGGAAGCAGCCGCCCAGCTCGCGCTGGCGGACGTGGAACGGGCTGGTGCGCATCGGGCGCGGCGAGGCCATCGGCTGGAGCGGATGGATGACGTCGTAGACCTCGGCGAAGTTCTGCGCGCCGCGCTCCGCCACGTAGGCGGGGGCGAGCTGGACGGGCTCGAACCGGCTCAGCTCGCACTCGTGCAGGTCGTAGCCGGAGCGGCCGTCGACCAGCAGCTCGGCGACGGCCCTGGCGACGCCCGCCGAGTGCGTCACCCAGACGGCCTCCGCCACCCAGAACCCGTCGAGCCCCGGCGCCTCCCCGATCAGCGGGAACCCGTCCGGCGTGAACGAGAAGACGCCGTTGATCCCGTCGCGGTAGCCCGCCTCCTTGAGCGCGGGCAGCAGCTCGGCGGCGTCACGCCAGGCGGGCTCGAAGTCCTCCTCGGTGAACGCCCGCACCGAGGGCATCGTGGTGCCCCCGGGCTCGATCTCGTGCTGGGCGACCGGCATCGGGCGGTGGGAGTAGGAGCCGACGCCGATCCGGTCGCCGTGGTGGCGGAAGTAGAGGTCGCGGTCCTGGTGGCGCAGGATCGGCCCGGCCGCCGCGCCGGGCACCGGCCCCGACCTGGCGTACTGGTGGGCCAGCGGTTGCAGCGGCACGGTGAGCCCGGCCATCGCGCCGATCGACGGCCCCCAGAACCCGGCCGCGCACACGACCACGTCCGCCTCGACGACCCGGTAGCCGCCGGCGTGCTCGACGGCCACGCCGGTGACCCGGCCGCCCTTGTGGTGCACGCCCACCACGGTGTGGCCGGGCAGGAAGCGGGCGCCGCGCCCGACGGCCCGCCGAGCCTGGGCCTCGCAGCAGCGCACGGCGTCGGCCAGCCCGTCCGCGGGCACGTGGAACCCGCCGAGCACCCGGGCGGGGTCGAGCAGCGGCCACAGCTCGGCGCACCGGGCGGCGTCGACCAGGTGGCCCTCGACGCCCCACGACTCGGCCCAGCCGTGCTTGCGGTGCAGGTCGAGCCAGCGTTGCGGGGTGGTGGCCACCTCCAGGCCGCCGACCCGCTCGAAACAGCCGAGCGCGGCGTACTTGCGCACGGTGTAGGCGGCGAACTCCGTCATGGTCTTGGACGGGCTCGTCTGGAAGACCAGGCCGGGCGCGTGGGAGGAGGATCCGCCGGTGGCGGGGAGCGGCCCGCGGTCCACGACGGTGACGTCGGTCCACCCCCGGCCGGTGAGCTCGTCGGCCAGCGCGCAGCCCACGATGCCGGCTCCGATGATCACGGTACGCGGCCGGCTCACCATGGGCCCTCCGGTTGTTCCCTGATGCGCAACATGGACCGGATTACGCAACGAACATAAGGCCGAGCGGGGCCCCCGACAAGGCCCTCGCTCCCGGAGGGCGCGGCTAGGTGATCAGAATCCCGCCGTCGACGGGCAGCGTCACCCCGGTGATGTACGAGGACGCGTCGCTCGCCAGGAAGATCGCGGCGGCGACCAGCTCGGCCGGATCGCCCGCCCGCCGCATGGGCACGCGCAACTCCAGCATCGCCTCCAGATAGCCCGGCTTGTACTGCTCGGTCATCTCGGAGGCGAAGAAGCCCGGCTCCAGGCAGTTGACCCGGATGCCGCGCCGCCCGGTCCACTGCTGGGCCAGGTCGCGGGTCAGCCCGATCACCGCCGCCTTGGACGCGCTGTAGGCGGCCTGCGGCAGCCCGGCGGTGGTCTCGCCGAGGACGCTGCCGATGTTGACGATGGACGAGCCGGGCCGCATCACCCTGGCGCACGCCTGCGCCATCCAGTAGGTGCCGTGCAGGTTGATGTCGACGACCTGCCGGAACTCCTCGGGCGTCTCGCGCAGCGCAGGCACGGCGGTGCCGACGCCCGCGTTGTTGATCAGCACGTCGACGCCGCCCAGCCCGTCGACCGCCGCCGCGACGAGCGCGTCGCAGTCTTCGACCCGGGTCACGTCGGTGGCGACGGCCAGGCAGCGGCGGCCGGTCTCCTCGACCAGCCGCCTGGTCTCCTCCAGCCGGTCGGCGCGGCGGGCGCCGATCACGAGGTCGGCCCCCGCCTCGGCCAGGCCGCGGGCGAAGGCGACGCCCAGCCCCGCGGACGCGCCGGTGACGATGGCGACCTTGCCGTCGAGGCTGAAGCGGCCCAGCATGTCAGAGCCCGTATTCCTTGACGATCCGCTCGTGCCGCTCGACCTCGACGTCGACCTCGCGGGCCAGGTCGAGCCAGGCCAGCGGGTGGGACCAGCGCTCGGTGGCGTCGTCGAGCAGGGCGTCGACCTCGACCGCCGAGACGTTGGGCGGCACCGCGACCCAGCCGAACACGCCGGGGATCTGCTCGCCGGTGGTCGGGTGGGTGACCTTGTAGTTCTCGTCGCTGTAGACCCACATCGGCCAGCCGCGCTCGGCCATGACCTCGGTGAACTCGGTCCAGTCGGCCTCGCTCGGCGCGGCGCCGTCGAAGAAGTAGCTCGTGTAGCCGCCGGGGCGCAGGATGCTGACCGCGGCGAACGGGGGCACGAAGTTCTGCTGCTCCTGGGGGTCCTCGGGCAGCGGCTCCAGCAGCTGCGGGTCGAAGACGACCAGGTCGCCCGCGTTGTACTCCATCCCGCGCGGCTGCGGCAGGGCGAGCCGGGCGGTGGCGGGGCCGGTGCGGATGGACAGGACCTGCCGCTGGCCGCCGTCGGGCGCCGGGAGGATGACCCGGATGAGGCCCAGCTCCTCCTCGATCGGCCCCTCGGTGGACTTGATCGGCATGCCGATCTTGGCGGCGCCCTTGCGCACGGTGTCCCAGTCCTCGGCGGCGGTCGCCATGACGATCATGCGCCAGACGTCCTCGTCGGTGAGCTCGTCGAGCACCTCCAGCAGCGCGCCCGCGCCCCTGGCGTTCTCGTCGACCTGCTGGGCGGCTCCGGCGAGCACCCGGCGGGCCTCCACCCCGGCGCCGGCGGCCACCGCGTGCTCGGCGGCGTCGAGCGCCTCGGCCCAGCGCTCGCGGGCGCTGTGCAGGCGGGCCAGGGTCAGCCACTTGGCGTCGTGCGGCAGCTTGCCGGCCATCTGCTCCAGCCGCTCGTCCTGGCGGGCCTCGATGAGCAGCGTGGTGAGGTAGGCGACGTCGTCGCCGTCGGCGGAGGCGATGTCGCCGCTGTCGACGAGCATCTTCCAGTAGATGTCGGCGCCGGAGGACGGGTAGCCCAGGAAGCCGAGCGTGGTGGTGTGGCGGCGGGTCGCCTCGATGTCCTTGCCGGACAGCGGGGCCAGCCAGCCGACCCAGCGCTCGGGGTCGGCGTTGTAGCCGTCGGCGGCGTCGAAGTAGCCGACGCGCTCCTCCAGCGGGCCGGGCGCCTCGGGCTCGGTGGCGGCGTCGGCGGCGGCGCGCAGGGCGGCCACCCGCTCGGCCACGCCGGAGGCGTCGCGCAGCTCGCCCGCGCCGGACTCGGCCAGGTCGGCCAGCAGCCGGGCCTGCCACACGCCCTGCCGGGCGACGGCCAGGTCGCCCGCGACCAGCGCGAGCTCGACGCGGGAGCGGTAGCCGCCCATCATGCCGAAGTAGTCGATCCACTGGCGCAGCACGCGGCCGAGCTGCCAGGTGTTGGTGATCTGGGACGAGCTCGCCAGCAGGCTGACGGCGCGGGTCCACTCGACGAAGACCCTCGGGTGCTCGCCGACCACGTCGAGGTCGGGCAGCGCGTCGACGGCCTCGGCGACGCGGCCGAGGGTGGCCAGGATGAGGGCGCGGCGGACGCCGTCGCGATGGTCCTTGGCCACGGGGTCGTCGGCCTGGAAGCCGGCGGCGGCCTGGAGCGCGGTCAGCGCGTCCTCGGCGCGGCCGGCGGCGAGCAGCGCGCGGGCGCTCTCGGCGCCGAGCTCCCAGCTCGACTCGCGGCCGGCGGCGCGCAACCGCTCGACGGCGGACTCGGCGTAGCTGACCGCCTCGCCGGCGCGGCCGGCGTCGACGAGGGCGGCGACGTACTGCGTCACGAGGCCGCTGTAGGCGGGACCGGCGGGCTCGGCCTGCTCGATCGCGGCGCCGAGCGTCTCCAGGCGCTCGGCCGCGTAACCGGGGCCGTCGGCGTTGGCCCAGGCGATGGCGAGGGCCTCGACCGCGGCCGGCGTGGCCGGGCAGGAGCGCACCTCTTCGCGCTGGGCGAACGCGAGCAGGTGCTGGGCGTCCTCGATCGCGACCGCGCCCTGGGCGCGGTCGCCGATGCGGCCGATCAGGTGCCAGTAGCGGGCGTAGAACTCAAGCCAGGGCTGCTCCAGGGTCTCCGCCTGCTGGGCGATGGCCGGAGCCATCACGTCGAGCTGGGGATAACGCCCTTCATAGGCCTGTGCGGGGAGGTCTCCCAGCGCCATGGCGAGGCCCACGTTGCCCGCCTCGGAAAGCTGCTGCTGGGTTTCGCCGACCCAGGCCCAGATGTCCACGTCCATGGGCAGTCAGTCTGCCAGGTCAATCACCGTGCCCAAAACGCAGAAGCTCGATGAGCTCGTCTGATTCGTCACCGTTAAGGACCGAAAAGACCGGTGCCATCAGATCGTCGGTGACATCTTCCACAGCGGCCCGCCGGGCGATCAGGTCGGGTCCCGGCGTGTCGTAGGGCTCGGGCCAGGTGAAGAAGCGGGCGATCATCTCTCCGGCGGCCGGGCCGAACGGGGTGCCGTCGTGGGCGGCGGCGAGCGTGGCGTCGAGCGGGTGCAGCCCGGCGGCGACGACCGCGTTGGCGTGGAGGGCGCCGCGCAGCTCGCGGACCACGTGCATGAGCTGGGTGGCCCGCGCGGGCGCGTCGTCGGCCAGCGGAACGGCCCGCCACCCGGCGAACAGCGGCGCCCCGACGGGCGAGGCGTGCTCGACGACCGGCTCCAGCAGCTCGGCGATCCTGGCGCACCCGGCGTAGCCGCCGAGCTTGCGCCTGCCCCACTGCCGGCAGGCTTCGGCGTAGAGGTCGACAGCCTGCTCGACGGGCATCCTGCGGCCGCCGTTCCAGTTGTCGGCGACGTGCTCGGCCGGGAAGAAGACCGCCACGGAGACGACCACGTCGGCGTCGCACTCGCCGAGGACCCCGCAGCGGCCCCGGAAGTAGAGCTCCCTGGGGCCCAGGCCGTGCTCCTCGCAGACGGCCTTGGCCTCGCGGGAGACCATGAAGCCGCCGCCGTAGTGCCCGATGGGCCCCTTGACCGCCACCGCGGTGGCTCGCGGGTCCGCCATCTCCACCCCTCTCGGTTCGGTTAGCAGACCCAGCATCGCTCAGGAGAACATCATTCTGCAAGCATCAGGTTGCCGGACGCGATGATCACGGCCGGGCCGCTCAGGTAGCTCGTCTCCTCGTCGAGCGTGACCGTGAGCGTGCCGCCCAGCACCTCGACGGTCCAGGTGCCGGTGGTGTCGCCCGACAGCGCCGCCGCCGCGACGGCCGTGGCGACCGCGCCGGTGCCGCAGGCGCGGGTCTCGCCGGAGCCGCGCTCGAACACGCGCATCACCGCCCGGCTGGTGCCCACCGCGTTGAACAGCTCGATGTTGACCCCGGCCGGGAACACCCCCGGGTCGAAGTTCGGCTGGTGCGACAGGTCGAGCTGGACCACCGGGTCGCCGATCGAGCAGGCCAGGTGCGGGTTGCCCATGTCGACGCAGATGCCCTCGTACTCCTGCCCAGCGACCGTCGTGACGCTGGTGCCGCCCACGCGCGGCTTGCCCATGTCGACGGTGACGTCACCGCCGGGCTCCAGCCGCACCCTGCGCACCCCGCCCCGCGTCGCCACGCCGAACTCGTCGGACTCCGCCAGCCCGGCCTCGGCCAGGTAGCGGGCGAAGACGCGCACGCCGTTGCCGCACATCTCGGCCACGCTGCCGTCGGCGTTGCGGTAGTCCATGAACCACTCGGCCTGACCGGCCTGGTCGGCCACCTCGGGAGCCTGCTTGGTGCGCACCACCCGGAGCACGCCGTCGGCGCCGATCCCGGCCCTGCGGTCACAGATCTTCTCGACCAGCGAGGCGGATACGTCGAGCTCGCCATCGGGGTCGGGGAGGATGACGAAATCGTTCTCGGTGCCGTGCCCCTTGAGAAAGCGCATGGTCGAATTTTAAGCGCAGCCTTCCCCCGCTATCCGCGCCAGGGACCGTTCGAGCAGGTCGGGGGCGTCATAGGGCAGCCAGCACACCCGCGGATCGCGGCGGAACCACGACTCCTGCCGCCGGGCGAAGCGCCGGGTGGCCCGGACCGTCTCCTCGTACGCCTGCTCCTCGCTCCACTCCCCCCGCAGGAACCGGATCACCTGTGCGTAACCGAGCGCCAGCCCGGCCGTTCGGCCCTCGGCCAGCCCCTGGCCGAGCAGCCCGCGCACCTCCTCCACCAGACCGGCCGCCCACATGCGCCCGACCCGGACCTCGATCCGCTCGTCGAGCTGCGGCCTGGGCACCTCCAGCCCGATCTGGACGCTGGGGTGGACCGCGTCGTAGGACGGCATCGTCGCCGAGAACGGCCTGCCGGAGTGCTCGATCACCTCCAGCGCGCGCACGATGCGGCGGCCGTTGCTCGGCAGGATCGCCGCCGCCGCGACGGGGTCGAGCCCGCGCAGCCGCTCGTACAGCGGCGCCGGGCCGGTCTCGGCCAGCTCCGCCTCCAGCCTGGCCCGGATCTCCGGGTCGGTGCCGGGGAACTCCAGGTCGTCGATCGCCGCCCGCACGTACAGGCCGCTGCCGCCGACCAGCACCGGCACGTCGACGGCCTCGATCACCGCCCTGGCCAGCCGCTGGTACTCGGCGACGCTGGCCGTCACCGTGACGTCCCAGATGTCGAGCAGGTGGTGCGGCACCCCGCGCCGCTCCTCCAGGGTCAGCTTGGCGGTGCCGATGTCCATGCCCCGGTAGAGCTGCATGGAGTCGGCGTTGACGCACTCGCCGCCCAGCCGCAGCGCGATGTCCACGGCGAGATCGGACTTCCCTGCCGCGGTGGGCCCCACGACGGCGATGACCGGCTTTTCGCGCACCCTCGCCACTTTCACAGATCGAGCAGCGTCGGCTGCAGGTAGCCCTCGTGGGTGAGCAGCCAGCGCTTGGTCTCCACGCCCACGCCGCCGCTGAACCCGCCCAGCCCGTTGCCCGCGACCACCCGGTGGCAGGGCACCACGATCGGCAGCGGGTTGGAGCCCATGATCGAGCCGATGCCGCGCGCGGGCACGTTCGAGCCGCTGCGCTCGGCCAGCTCGCCGTAGGTGACGGCGGTGCCGTACGGGACCTCGAACAGGGCCTGGAGCACGCGGCGGCGCGAGCCGGACGTCAGCCGCCAGTCGATCGGCGTCTCGAAGCGCCGCAACCCGCCGCCGAAATAAGCATGCAACTCCTCCACCACGAAACCCGTACGATCCGGGTCATGAACTTCAGGCAGGCCGAGAAGTTCGCCCAGCCGCTCGCGGGCGCCCCAGCCCGACGCGGCCAGCCCGTCCTCGGTGACGGCCAGCACGAACGCGCCGACCGGTGTCGGCACCTCGGCGAACGCGACCGTAACGGCAGATGCGGCCATCATGTCCTCACGTGAGCTCGTGGTCCTCGGCACCTCCAGCGCGGTGCCGACCCGGCACCGCAACCACAACGGTTACCTTCTGCGCTGGGACGGCCAAGGCTACCTTTTCGACCCCGGGGAGGGCACACAGCGGCAGATGCTGCACGCCGGGGTGAGCGCGCACGACGTGCACTGGATCTGCCTGACGCACTTCCACGGCGACCACTGCCTGGGCGTGCCCGGGGTCGTGCAGCGCATCGCCCGCGACCGGGTCCGGCATCCGGTCCGGGCGGTCTTCCCCGCGTCCGGCACGTCCTACTGGCGGCGGCTGCGGCACGCCGCCGCCTTCGCCGACACGCAGGTCATCGAGGAGCACCCGGTCTCCGGCTCGCGCGCCGCCGTCGGGCCGCTCACCGCGCGCCGCCTGTCGCATCCGGTCGAGTCCTACGGCTACCGCGTCCAGGAGCCGCCGGGCGTCCGCATGCTGCCCGACCGGCTCGCCGCGCACGGCATCCGCGGCCCGGAGGTGAGCGAGCTGCAGCGCACCGGGTCGGTGCGCGGCGTGACGCTCGCCGAGTGCAGCGAGCCCCGGCCGGGGCAGAGCGCCGCGTTCGTCATGGACACGCGGCTGTGCGACACGGTCTTCGAGCTCGCCAACGGGGTGGACCTGCTGGTGATCGAGGCCACGTTCCTGTCGTCCGAGGGCGTGCTGGCCAAGGAGTACGGGCACCTGACGGCGTACGAGGCGGGCGTGGTGGCGGCCGACGCGGGCGTGCGGCGGCTGGTGCTGACGCACTTCTCCGAGCGCTACGGCATCACCCAGGAGGCGGCGTTCCTGGAGGAGGTGCGGCGCTCCTACGACGGTGAGGTGATCCTGGCCAGGGACCTCATGAAGATCCCGGTGCCGCGCCGCGCCGTCGCCACACGGCCGTGAAGTAGCCGACGCCGTAGGGGGCGGCCCGCGCGAGCAGGCTGCCGTCGAACGCGCCGCCCGCCGCCGCCCCGGCCAGCACCTGGAGCGCGGCCCGGCCGCTCGCCCAGAGCCGGTCGGCCGTGCCGGGGTCGAGCGCGGCCAGCGTCTCGTGGTCGCCCCCGGCGAGCGCGCCCGCGACCAGGTCGTCGTACGGGGCCGCCGCCGGGTCGAGGTGGCCAGGGGAGTTCGCGGTCAGGCAGGCCGACCCGTCGGCCGCGACGAGCAGCGCCACCCGGCCCTCCCCCGCCAGCTCCGCGCCGAGCTTCAGGCAGGCGTCCGCCGGCGCGTCCGCCGCCACGGCCCGCAGCGCGACCGCGCCGAAGTCGTACGCGGCCCGCTCCAGCAGCCAGCGGCCGACGGTCAGCGACAGCGGCAGCACCGGCTCGCCCGCCCCGGTCGTCACGTCCACGCCGTAGGAGCGCAGCGAGCCGGCCGCCCACCCGTCGAACGCCCTGTCGCGATCGGCCCCGCCCACGACCACGACCCGGTCGGGCCCGGCGGCGAGCAGGGCGGCGACGGCCTCATGACAGGCGGAACGGAGACCGGCCAGCTCGCCCTGGCCGGCGCCGGCCAGGGCGGGGACGAGCAGCGGGGTGTGCGGGCAGACGGCCGCGGCGACAAGCACAGGCGTCAGCGTAGTGGGACCCGGTCACTCCCCCCGCTGGTAGGGGTCGCGGCCCTGCGCGACCGCCTCGATCAGGCCCACCGCGTACGCGTGCGCGGCCTGGTGCAGGCCGTGGCCGTAGCTCACCCGGGCCACGCCCAGCGCGGCCAGCCTCGCCAGGCCGGGCACCCCCGGCCTGAACAGGATGTTCACCGGCCCCGGGACCTCCGACACCAGCGCGTCGATCTCCCGCTCGTCCGCCAGCCCGATCGGGTAGACGCAGTCGGCGCCCGCGTCCAGGTAGGCGCGTGCCCGCGCCACCGCCGCCGCGCGGCTGGAATCACCCGCGATGTAGGTGTCGATCCGGGCGTTCAGCACCAGCCCGGGTCCCGCCGCCGCGCGCACCTCCGCCAGGAACCGCGCCTGCGTCCCCACGTCCACGAGCTCGCCCGTACGAGGGTCGGAGTCCTCCAGGTTGCACCCGGCCGCGCCCGTGGCGGCCAGCCGGGCGGCCAGCTCGGCCGGCTCCAGCCCGAACCCGCGTTCCAGGTCGGCGGTCACCGGCACGTCCACCACCCGCGTGATCCGCGCCACCGCGGCCAGCATCTCCTCTACCGGCGTGCGTTCGCCGTCGTCGTAGCCCAGCACCCGCGCCACCGCCGCGCTGCCGGTCGCGACGGCCGGGAAACCCGCCTCCCGGACGGCCCGCGCCGACGCGGCGTCCCAGGCGTTGGGCAGGATCAGCGGCTTGCCGGGCACGTGCAGGGCCCGCAGCTCGGCTGCTCTGTCAGTCGTCATGCCGGAACCCTACGGAGCGGCCGGGCGCGCCTGTAGGTCCAGTCGCGGCGGTTACCGCCGGACCACTTGGCCGGCCCCTCGGGCGGCACTTGGCCGGGCTCCTGGAACGGCACTTGCCCGGGCCCCTGGAGCGGCACTTGGCCGGGCTCCTGGAACGGCCGGAAAGGGAAGCGCGGGGCGCGGTCCGGAGGGTGGACGGACGCGGCCCCGCGCTGCCTTCACAGCCCGCGAAGGAGAACCCTGGTCAGCAGCCGTCCTTGGCGCACTGACCGGTCACGCTGCCCGCCGGACCGTCGGCCGGGCTGCTGCCTGCGTCCTCCGAGGGCTTGGGGGCGGTCGTGGGCTTCTTGCCCGTGTTGTCGTCCTTCTTGCCGGCGGAGCCCTTGTCGGAGGAGTTCCCCGTGTTGCCGGTCGTGGCCGTGTTGCCGGAGTCGCCGGCATCGGTGTTGCCCGTGTTGCCGGTGTCGGGGGCCGGGTCGGCGACGTCGCCGACTCCGCCGTCCTCGGCGGGGGCGTCCTCGGCCGGGGCGTCGGTCTTGGCGTCGCCCATCTCGGCCTCCTCCTCGCCGAGCAGCTCCTGCTCCGCGGGGTCGGGGGCGGGCTCGGCCTGTTGCTGCTGCTGGGTCGAGGCGGGGGTCGTGCCTGACGGGCCACCGGTCAGCAGGTAGCCCGCTCCCCCGGCCGCCAGCGCGAGGGCGACGACGGAGGCGGCGATGATCGCGGTCTTCTTGTTGTTCCTGCCTGGCCTGCGACGGCGGTCACCCGGCCCGTCGAGGATCTCCTGGCGATCCGGCTCGGTCGGATCTTGCATGGTTTTACAGCTCCCTGCGGTCGTATCGGGAAAGCTCTCCGGCTTCCGCGGGCGATGGACCACACTAGCCGCAACAGCTGAATGCTCGCGCAACAATCACAAAGGAATCACGACTTGTCCCCCCTTAGATCCATTCGCCCAGGTAGCCGGGGGCGGCTCGCACCCGCCGCCGGCGTGATCGCGGTCCTGGCCGTCGCCGGTCTCGGCATTCTGCTGGCGTTCACCGCCCCGGGGAATCAAGGCCGGAATAGCGCGCCGGAATATGATCAGGAAAAGCCGCTTTTCCATGGATCAAGCGGATCTGTGCGAACTCCCTGGTCATCCCCCGTCCGCCCGGCCCCCTCGGGGACGCCTTCCGAAGGACCGTCGGGGGAGCCGTCGGGGGCGCCTTCAGGCGGGCTCACGTGGGTGCCGTCACCGGGCGTTCCGTCCGGGACCGCGCCTTCGGCGGGGGTCCCGAAAGCAGGCGTGCCCTCGTCCGGAGCGCCCTCGCCGGCCGCCACGACCGGATGGGCGCACGCCGTACCGCCCCCCGCCAGAACCCGGGCCCCGTCGTCCACCCGCCCACCGGCCGCGAAGGCCACCGGCACGCTCCCGGCCCCGGCGACCACCCCGCCGCCGCCCGCGCCGACCCCGGCGTCCACGGCGCGGCTGGGCCCCGACCCGTGCGCGACCTTCCACGACTTCCGCCGCGACCCCTGCTACCGCTTCCTGGACCAGCTCACCCGCTGACCCCCGGCACGTAGGGGCGTCGCGTACGGCGGGCCAAAGCCGGTGGCCTGGCCACCCCGGCACGTACGCCGACGCCCCCGCACCTGGCTTCGGTGCGGGGGCGTCGCGTACGGCTCAGTGGGTGGAGCAGCCGTTGACCGGCGGCGGGAGAGGGGCGGGGCGGCCGATGGCGGGCATGCCGAGCAGGACGCCGGGCCCCTGCGGCGGGCCGGCCTGGCGGGACTCCCAGGCGTCGCCCGCGCGGGTGCGGCGCACGGCCTTGGGGGCGCCGTCGGCGACGAGGTGGTGCGGGGCGGCGTAGGTGACCTCGACGGTCACCATGTCGCCGGGCCGGGGCGTCCGGTCGCCGACGGCGAAGTGGACGAGCCGGTTGTCGGGGGCGCGCCCGGACAGGCGGCGGGTGGCGTCGTCCTTGCGGCCCTCGCCCTCGGCGACGAGCACTTCCAGGGTGCGGCCGACCTGCTTCTTGTTCTCCTCCCAGGAGATCTCCTCCTGGAGTGCGACCAGCCGCTCGTAACGCTCCTGGACGACCTCCTTGGGGATCTGGTCGTCCATGGTCGCGGCCGGGGTGCCGGGCCGGATGGAGTACTGGAAGGTGAAGGCGTTGGCGAAGCGGCTCTGCCGTACGACGTCGAGGGTCTGCTGGAAGTCGTCCTCGGTCTCGCCGGGGAAGCCGACGATGATGTCGGTGGAGATCGCGGCGTCGGGCATGGCGGCGCGCACCCGCTCGATGATGCCGAGGTAGCGCTCGGCGCGGTAGGAGCGGCGCATCGCCTTGAGCAGGCGCGAGGAGCCCGACTGGAGCGGCATGTGGAGCTGGTGCATCACGTTGGGCGTCTCGGCCATGGCGGCGATGACGTCGTCGGTGAAGGCGGCCGGGTGGGGCGAGGTGAAGCGGACCCGCTCCAGGCCCTCGACGTCGCCGCAGGCGCGCAGCAGCTTGCCGAAGGCGAGCCGGTCGCCGAACTCGACGCCGTAGGTGTTGACGTTCTGGCCGAGCAGCGTGACCTCGAGGACGCCCTGCTCGACGAGCGTGCGGACCTCGGCGAGCACGTCGCCGGGGCGGCGGTCCTTCTCCTTGCCGCGCAGCGACGGCACGATGCAGAACGTGCACGTGTTGTTGCAGCCGACGGAGATGGCCACCCAGGCGGCGTAGGCGGACTCGCGCCTGGTGGGGAGCGTGGAGGGGAAGACCTCCAGCGACTCCTTGAGCTCGACCTGCGCCTCGCCCTCGATGCGGGCGCGCTCCAGCAGCACGGGCAGCGAGCCGATGTTGTGGGTGCCGAAGACCACGTCGACCCACGGCGCCTTGCGGACGATCTCGCCCTGGTCCTTCTGCGCGAGGCAGCCGCCGACGGCGATCTGCATGCGCGGGTTGGACACCTTGGCGGGCCGCAGGTGGCCGAGGTTGCCGTAGAGGCGGTTGTCGGCGTTCTCGCGCACGGCGCACGTGTTGAAGACGACCACGTCGGCGGTCTCGCCGTCGGCCGCGGGCACGTAACCGGCGTCTTCCAGCAGGCCGGACAGCCTCTCGGAGTCGTGCACGTTCATCTGGCACCCGTATGTGCGCACTTGATAGGTGCGGGCGCTCTCCTGGGTCACAGTCATCGCATGTTCAAGGGTAGTCGTTGCGCGGATCGCGACAGCCCTCCGGAGCTAAAAGTCCAGCTTGACGGCACGATGTGACCGGATCGGTACCGGCCGGTTAGTGACCAGCGCCCTTCGTGCCTCTACCGTTTGACTCCATGACGGAGAACGGGGACGTCACTCCACTGGTGCAGATGGAGAACGTCAACAAGCACTTCGGGGCGCTGCACGTCCTGAAGGACATCAACTTGACCGTCTCTCGTGGCGAGGTTCTGGTCGTCATCGGTCCTTCCGGCGGTGGTAAGTCCACGTTGTGCCGGACGATCAACCGGCTGGAGACCATCGACGGCGGGAGGATCGTCTTCGACGGCCAGGTGTTGCCGGCAGAGGGCAAGTCACTGGCGCGGTTGCGGTCCGAAGTCGGCATGGTGTTCCAGTCGTTCAACCTGTTCGCTCACAAGACCATCCGCGAGAACGTCACCCTGGGCCCCGTCAAGGTGCGCGGCCAGGCGAAGGACGCCGCGGACAAGCGGGCGATGGAGCTGCTGGAGCGTGTCGGGATCGCGGCGCAGGCCGACAAGTACCCGGCGCAGCTGTCCGGCGGCCAGCAGCAGCGTGTGGCGATCGCCAGGGCCCTGGCGATGGATCCGAAGATGATCCTGTTCGACGAGCCCACCTCGGCACTGGACCCGGAGATGGTGCAGGAGGTGCTCGACGTCATGATCGGGCTGGCCCGCGACGGGATGACCATGATGGTCGTCACGCACGAGATGGGGTTCGCCCGGCGGGCGGCCAACCGGGTGGTGTTCATGGCCGACGGCCAGATCGTCGAGGAGAACACCCCGGACGAGTTCTTCACCAACGCGCAGACGGATCGGGCGCGCGACTTCCTTTCGAAGATCCTTACGCACTGACGAGCAAGAGGCAGGTACACATGCACATGCGTCGAATGGGAGCGGTGCTGTCCTTTGCGGCGATGGCCGCGGGGCTGGCCGCCTGCGGCGGTGGCGAGACCTATGCGTCCGTGGCCGACAAGGTCGCCGACGGCGGCACCGTGGTGGTCGGCACCAAGTGGGACCAGCCGAGCTTGGGCCTGAAGAAGGGCGCCGAGCCCGAGGGCTTCGACGTCGACGTCGCCAAGGCCGTCCTGAAGGAGATGAACGGCGGCAAGGACGTGGCGATCGAATGGAAGGAGTCGAAGTCCGACAACCGGGAGCCCTTCCTGGCCAACGGCACTGTCGACATCATCTTCGCCACCTACTCCATCACCGAGTCGCGCAAGTCCAAGGTGACGTTCGGCGGCCCGTACGTGATCGCTCACCAGGACGTGATGGTCCGCAAGGACGACACCTCCATCAACACCCCGCAGGACCTGGTCGGCAAGAAGATCTGCAAGGCCGCCGGCTCCAACTCCTACAAGCGGATCACCGACCCGCCGCCGGACGGCGAGCTCGACCTCGACGCCACGACGGTCGACGCGGCCAGCTACTCCGAGTGCATCCAGAAGCTGGGCGGCAACAACCTTGACGCGGTCACGACCGACGACCTGATCCTGGCGGGCTTCGCCAAGCAGGCCGGCGGCAACTTCAAGGTGCTGGGCCAGGGCTTCACCGACGAGAAGTACGGCATCGGCCTGAAGAAGGGCGACACCAAGACGTGTGAGGCCGTGAACAAGGCGGTCCAGTCGCTCTGGCAGAAGGGGACGATGAAGCAGCTCCTGGAGAAGTGGTTCGGGGGCATCGAGGGCCTGAAGGTCTCGACGGAAGCCCCGACCGCCGAGGGTTGCAGCTGATCCTCTCTGAGGCGGCGGCCGGTCTCCCGGCCGCCGCCCTCCTATGTGGTGGAGCACGATGGACGACCTAATCAAGTACGCACCCGAGCTCGCCTTGGGTTTCTGGGAGAATGTCAAGCTCTCGGCCGTGGGCGCGGTCGTCTCCCTGATCCTGGGCACGATCCTCGTGGCGATGCGGGTTTCGCCTACTCCCGTACTCCGAGTCGTGGGCACCTTTTACGTCAACGTGGTGCGTAACACGCCGCTGACACTGGTGCTGGCGTTCTCCGCGCTGGGTCTGAGCGACCAGCTCGGTCTCGTCTTCTCACAGGTGCCGAGGACCAACTCGTTCTGGATCGTCGCCATGGGCCTGTCGGCCTACACCGCGGCGTTCGTGTGCGAGGCTCTGCGTTCCGGCATCAACACGGTGGCGCTCGGCCAGGCGGAGGCGGCGCGGGCGATCGGGCTGACGTTCTCGCAGTCGCTGCGCATGATCATTCTTCCGCAGGCGTTCCGCGCGGTCATCGCGCCGCTCGGCAGCGTCATGATCGCCATGATCAAGAACACCACGGTCGCGACGGCTGGCGGTTATCTCGCCGACGTCGCAGCCACCATGAAGATCGTCTTCGACGACACCGGCGCGTCGATCCCGATCTTCATCGGAATCATCCTCGCCTTCATGGCCCTGACGATGCCGATCGGCTTCTTCACCGGCTGGCTGGCCCGACGTCTGGCGGTGGCCCGATGAGCACCTCGGTCCTCTTCGACACCCCCGGCCCGCGCGGCAGGATCCGCAACCACCTGCTCACGGTGGTCAGCGTCGTGGCGGTGGCGGCGCTCCTCTACTGGGTCTACAGCGGCTTCGACGCCAAGGGCCAGTGGGAAGGGAAGATCTGGGAGCCGTTCCTCCAGGCCGACACCTGGCGCTACTACATCATCCCGGGTCTGATCGGCACGCTCCGTGCGGCCGCGCTGGCCGCGGTGCTCGCGCTCGCGTTCGGCGCCGTCTTCGGCCTGGCCAGGCTCTCCGACCACCGGTGGATCCGGGTCCCGGCGGCCACGGTGGTGGAGGTCTTCCGGGCCATCCCGCTGCTGCTGCTGATCTTCTTCATCTTCTACCTGGCGCCGACGATGTTCGGCTCCGGCGACTACGCCTTCATCGCGGTGGTGCTCGGCCTGACCCTCTACAACGGGTCGGTGCTGGCCGAGGTCGTCCGGGCGGGCGTGCAGGCGGTGCCCAGGGGCCAGTCGGAGGCCGCCTACGCGGTCGGCATGCGCAAGAACCAGGTGATGCGGCTGGTGCTGCTGCCGCAGGCGGTCACGGCGATGATGCCGGCGATCGTGAGCCAGCTCGTGGTGCTGCTCAAGGACACCGCGCTCGGCTACATCATCGCCTACGTCGACCTGCTCAACACCGGCTTCAAGATCCTGCCTGCCGTGTTCTTCGGCTCGCTGATTCCGGCGGCGATCGTCATCGGCGTCATCTACGTGGGGCTCAACCTGCTGCTCAGCTATCTGGCCAACTGGCTGGAGCGCCGCAGCCGGCGCAGCCGCAAGACGTCGGCCGCGCCGGTCGCGCCTCCCGGGGCCGAGGCCGTCGGCCTGCGCTCCGGCGGCGGGCTCGACAGCACGGACTAGCCGCGCGGACGGGGTCCCGGGTCGACATCCGGGACCCCGTCCATCCGGGGCGGCCCCATTACCGTGACCTTGACCACGGGCGGCGCGGATTTCCGGCAAGATTCGGTTATGCCCGTCGCATCGTGGCCCTCGCCCATCTCCACCGCCGACGTCGCCCGTGCCGGTGCGCGTGCCGGCTGGCCGTACGCCCTCGACGGGCAGACGTGGTGGACGGAGGAGCGGCCCGAGCAGGGCGGCCGCACCACGGTCATGCACCGCGCCGCCGACGGCCGCCACCGTGAGCTGCTGCCCGCGCCGTGGAGCGCCCGCACCCGCGTGCACGAGTACGGCGGCCGCCCCTACACCGTGACGCCCGGCGGTGAGCTGATCTTCGCCAACCTGGCCGACCAGCGCCTCTACCTGCGTGACCACACCGGCGCCTGCACCCCGCTCACCCCCGAGGGCGACCGCTACGCCGACCTGCTCGTCCGCGACGGCCATGTGTGGTGCGTGCGCGAACGCCACCGCGACGGCAAGGTCAGCCGGGCCGTCGTGTCCGTCCCGCTGACCGGTGGGCCGGTGCGCGAGCACGTCACCGGCAGCGACTTCTACGCCTTCCCCGCGCTGTCCCCCGACGGCCGCCACCTCGCCTACATCTGCTGGGACCACCCCCGCATGCCGTGGGACGGCACCGAGCTGCGCGTCACCCGGCTGCCCGACGGCCACACCCGCACCCTGCTGGGCGGCCCGTCGGAGTCCGTGCTGGCCCCGAGCTGGCGCGACGACGACACCCTCTACGCGATCTCCGACCGCTCCGGCTGGTGGAACCTGTACGAGACGGGCCTCGGCGACCCCTCGCCCCGGCCGCTCTGTCCTCGCGACGAGGAGTTCACCGGGCCCCTGTGGAACCTGGGCGGAGCCCCGTACACGATCCTCGCCGACGGCCGGCTCGCGGTCCTGCACGGCCGCGCCGACCTGCGGGCCGGCGTGCTCGACCCGCGCACCGGCGTTCTCACCGACCTGCCGCTCCCCTTCGACGGCTGGGAGCCCTCGCTGAGCGCCGACGGCACGTCCCTCACCGGGATCGCGTACGGGTCCGCGACGCCGCGCACGGTCGTCCGCGTCGACCTCGGCAGCGGCGAGGCCGAGCCGCTCAGGCGCGACGTCGAGCGGTTGCCCGACCCTGCCTACCTGCCCACGCCGCGCCCGATCGAGCTGCCGGGCATCGGCGTGCACGGCTTCCTGTACGAGCCCGCCAACCCGGTCGAGATCCTCCAGGAGCCGCCCCCGTACGTGATCTTCGTGCACGGCGGGCCGACCGCGCACGCCGGGGTCGCGCTCGACCTGGAGAAGGCGTACTTCACCTCGCGCGGCATCGGCGTGCTCGACCTCAACTACGGCGGCTCCACCGGCTACGGCCGGGCCTACCGCGAGCGGCTGAAGGGCAAGTGGGGGCTGGTCGACGTGGACGACACGGTCGCGGCGGCCCGCTGGCTGGCCGCCGAAGGGCTCGCCCGGCCCGGCCGCATCGCGGTGCGCGGCGCCAGCGCCGGCGGCTGGACCGTGATGGCCTCCTGCTGCCGGTCAGGCGAGTTCGCGGGCGGGGTGTCCTACTTCGGAGTCAGCGCGCTCGCCCCGCTGATCGCCCACACGCACGACTTCGAGTCACGCTACGTGGAATGGCTCGTCGGCTCCGACCCCGCCGTCTACGCCGAACGCGAACCGCTCGCCCTCGCCGACGGCGTGACCTGCCCCATGCTGCTCCTGCAAGGGCTCGACGACCCCGTCGTGCCGCCCGAGCAGTCGTCCGCCTTCGCCGACGCCCTGTCCGAACGCGGCGTCCGCTGCACCTACCTCGCCTTCGAAGGCGAGTCGCACGGCTTCCGCCGCACCGAGACCCGCTCCGCCGCACTGGCCGCCGAACTGGCCTTCTACCAGCAGCTGTTCACCTGATCAGCGCGCGAACTCCGTCGCCCGCGACTCCCGCACCACCGTGATCCGGATCTGCCCCGGATAGGTGAGCTCCTCCTCCACCTGCTTGGCCACGTCGCGGGCGATCACCTGCGCCTGGATGTCGTCGACCCCGTCGGGCTTGACCATCACCCGGATCTCCCGCCCCGCCTGCATGGCGAAGACCTTGTCCACGCCCTCGTACGACTGCGCGATCTCCTCCAGCCGCTCCAGCCGCTTCACGTACGCCTCCAGCGACTCGCGGCGGGCGCCCGGGCGGCTGCCGCTGATCGCGTCGGCCGCCTGCGTCAGCACCGCCTCGACCGTGCGCACCTCGACCTCGTTGTGGTGCGCCTCGATGGCGTGCACCACGTCCTCCTGCTCGCCGTAGCGCCGCGCGATCTCCGCGCCGATCAGCGCGTGACTGCCCTCGACCTCGTGCGTGAGCGCCTTGCCGATGTCGTGCAGCAGGGCGCAGCGCTTCATCAGCGCCTGGTCCATCTTCAGCTCGGCCGCCATGATGCCCGCGATGTGCGCCGACTCGATGAGATGCTTGAGCACGTTCTGCCCGTAACTGGTGCGATAGCGGAGCTGGCCCAGCAGCAGCGTCAGCTCCGGATGCATGTCGGTGATGCCCAGCTCGACCAGCGCGTCCTCGCCCGCGCGGGCACACAGGTCCTGCACCTCCTGGCGGCTGCGGTCGTGCGCCTCCTCGATCCGCTGCGGATGGATGCGGCCGTCGAGCACCAGCTTCTCCAGCGTCAGCCGGGCCGTCTCCCGGCGCACCGGGTCGAAACACGACAACAACACCGCCTCCGGCGTGTCGTCGATGATCAGATTGACGCCCGTCGTCGACTCGAACGCCCGGATGTTGCGGCCCTCACGGCCGATGATCCGGCCCTTCATCTCGTCACCCGGCAGATGCAGCACGCTGACCACCGACTCGGCCGTCTGCTCCGCCGCCACCCGCTGCACCGCCAGCGTCACGATCTTCGTGGCGCGCTTCTCGCCCTCCTTACGGGCCTCACCCTCGATCTCCCGGATGATCAGCGCGGCCTCACGCTTGGCCTGGTTCTCGATCTCCTTGACCAGCTCGGCCTTCGCCTGCTCGGCCGTGAGCCCCGCGACCCGCTCCAGGATGACCCGGCGCTCCTCCTCGACCCGCAGCAGCTCCTCACGCCGGTCGGCCAGCTCGATCTCCGTCTCGGCCAGCTTGCGGTCACGCTCCGCCTGCCGCCTGGCCTCCTCGTCCAGCCGCTGCTCACGCTCACCCAGGCGGCTCTCCCGCCGCTCCAGATCGGCGCGCAGCTCCTTCAGCTCCGACTTCAGGACCTGGCTCTCCTGCTCCACCTCGCGGCGCATCTGCGCGGCGCTCTCCGCCGCCGCCTCCGACCTGCGCAGGATCTCCTCCGCGTCGGCCTCGGCCCGGTCACGGATCTTGCCGGCCTCCTCACGGGCCTGCTCCAGCTCGTCCGTGACAGCCTGCTCCTGCTCCGGGGTCAGCTTCTTCTTCGCGGGCGCACCGCCGGACGTCCGGCGTACGACGATGTAGAGGGCGCTCATCATCCCGCACGTCAGCGCCACGACCGCCACCGACAGCACCACGACCAGCGGCCCCATGTGCGCCCCGCCCTCCTCGCGTCGTCAACACCCACAAACGCGGCCCTCGCCCAGGAGGGTCACGGGCGCGGCACGGAAAGCCCGATCGGCGTCGTCACCAGGACCGATATCAAGCCAAGGCACATCGGGCGCCGACACCCGCAGCCGGCACCTCGCCCGCCTCGATCACTCAAACTCGTAAGTCCGTCGTTCACCGGTATGGCAATCCGCACTGCGCGGAGTAACTCCTCACTGCCGTCGAGGTTATGCGTCGAACAGGTCACGAGCAAGCAAACGCGTTATCAAGCGTGTCTTACGCTCGCATCCGCCGTGCGTGAACACCTCGGGACACACCGCCCTCCCTACCGCTGGTGGACCCCTCGATTCGGCACCGCCCGGCTCTCTGGCGCCCGGCGCGCCCGGAGGCCCGACGCCACGCCCATCCGGATCACCACTCGTACGGGTCGCCGTCTGTCCGGGCCACCGTCCTTAACGGTCACCGCCCGTACGGGGTCACCGCCCGTACGGGGTCGCCATCCGTACGGGCATTCGTCCGTGCGGGCAGCCATTCGAACGGGTCACCATTCGTATGGGCAGCTCCCTGCAACCAGCCGTCCATACGGACAGCCGTCCACCCGCGTGGACGTCCTACGGGTAGTCGTCCTCCATCTCGATGCCCTCCTGTTCGAGGGCCTCGCGGACCACGCGGAACGCCAGGCCGGACGGGTAACCCTTCCTGGCGAGCATGCCGGCCAGGCGGCGAGTGCGGGCCTTGGGGTCCAGGGACCGCGTACTGGCGAGCTTGCGCTCCACCAGGCGGCGGGCCGTTTCCAGCTCCTGGTCGGGGTCCAGGCGCTCGACGGCCTCGTTGACGGTCTCGGAGTCAACGCCCCGATGGCGCAGCTCGGCGGCCAGGGCGCGCTTGGCCAGGCCCCGGCCGTGGTGCCGGGAGTCGACCCACGCTTCGGCGAACGCCTCGTCGTTGATGAGCCCCAGCTCGGAGAACCGGTCGAGCACCGTCTCGGCGGCCTCATCCGGTACGTTCCGCTTGCGGAGGGCTTCGGCCAGCTGGGCGCGCGTCTTGGGAGCCATCGTGAGCAGCCGCAGGCAGATGGCCCGGGCTACCGACTCGGGATCGGCATGCGGGGTCGTACCTGCTGGTGAGTCCTGATCCGGGCCGTCAGGCAGCCAACCGCGCCCGGCCCCACGCCCACCGCCGCCTGCAGCACCCCGCCCGGAGCGCCGCCCCTTCCCGTACCGACCCTTTCCTCCCGAACGACGCCCCTTCCCCGAGCCCCACTCCCCGGGCTCCTCGGGCCGGCCCTCGTCCGATCCCCCGCCCTCGAACAGCCCACCGAACGCCGCCTCTACCCGCTCACCGGACCCCGCGCCGGGGTTCTGGGCAATGGAGGGTGAGGGCTCGGGTTCCGTACGCTCGAACGGAGGTGCGGGCTCGGCGGCAGTGGGAGCCGGCGGAGGCTCCGGCTCGGCCTCACGGGGCACGAACGGGGGTGGCTCCGAACTGTCGGACGTGAACGAAAGCCCAGGCTCAGGCCCGACTTCCCCAGGCTGAGCCCCGACCGGCTCGGTTCCCGCAAGGTCGGATCCGACAGGCTCGGGTCCCGCAGAATCGGATCCCGCGAGGTCGGGTCCCGCAGAATCGGATCCCGCGAGGTCGGGTCCCGCAGAATCGGATCCCGCGAGGTCGGGTCCCGCAGAATCGGACCCTACGGGCTCGCCCGCAGCGTCGGACCCCGCAGGGCCGGACCCCGCAGCGTCGGACCCGACAAGCCCAAGTCCCCTAGCGTCGGGCGCCACAGGCTCAGAACCGACAGGCTCGGGGCCCATGGGCTCAGAACCGGCAGGCTCGGTGGGCCCGGAACCGGTGGGCTCAAAACCGGCAGGGTCGGGTTCGGGTGGCTTGGAGTCGGCGAACTCGAATTGAGGTGGCTCGGTGAAGGACACCGACGCCGTGGGCGCTTCCCAGGGGGCGGGCTCCGGACGATCCCCCGCAGACGCCGCATCGCCCGACCCGAAGAACGGGTGCGCCGTCCCGGGGAACGCCGCCGCCTCTGACTGCGGAGCGGCCGAATCCGGTTCCGGGGACGATGGGGCAGCCGATCGGGAGCGGCGCAGTTCCTGCCACTCGTCCGGCGACGGCCAACCGCCACCGGCACGCTCGTCGCGCCCATCACCGAACCGTCGGCGGCCACCGCTGCGGTTATCGTCACCCTGCGACCAGCCACCGCCACTGCCACCACCACTGCCACCGCCCGGTGACCAGGCACCGCTGCCACCCGGCGCCCAGCCGGTGTCGCGGCCACTGTCTGATGACCGGCCGGCGTTGCGGTCGGAGTCCGCCCAGGGACCGTCACCGTTGCGAGAACCGCGCGACGAACCGCCTGGGGTGCCGGTCGGGTCGTCGGAGGCGCCACGGCCACGGCCCGTAAGTCGGCCACCTCGACGGCCCGAGGTCGTCGAGCGCCCAGAACGGCCACGCCCGGAGACCCGGGACGACGGGGCATCCAGGGTCGAGGCATCGGCACCTGAGGCACCCGCACCCGAGTAATCGGCGCCTGGGACATCGGCACCCTGACCGTCGGCGCCTCGGGCGCCGATGCCCGAAGCCCCGGTGCCCTGACCGTCGGGGCCCTGGGCGTCGGTGGGGCGGGGTAGGCCGCCCGGGGCGAGGCGGGTGGGTTTGCGGCGGCGGCGGGGTGGGGTGGCGGGGAGGTCGGGCCAGGCGCCCCAGTCTCGGGAGTGGGGCGCCTGGTCCGGATCCTTGTCACTCATGCGGCGACCGATCAGACGTCACCGGGCTTCGGCGTGGACTTGGAGCCACGGCCGGTGGGGGCCGGTGCGGCGGCGGCCGCGGGGGCGGGCTCCGCCGGGGTGTCGAGGCGGGGGCCGACGCCGAGCTTGTCCTTGATCTTCTTCTCGATCTCGTTGGCCATGTCGGGGTGGTTCTTCAGGAAGTTGCGGGCGTTCTCCTTGCCCTGGCCGAGCTGGTCGCCCTCGTAGGTGTACCAGGCTCCGGACTTGCGGACGAAGCCGTGCTCGACGCCCATGTCGATGAGGCCGCCCTCGCGGGAGATGCCGACGCCGTAGAGGATGTCGAAGTCGGCGACGCGGAAGGGCGGCGCCATCTTGTTCTTCACGACCTTGACGCGGGTGCGGTTGCCGACCGCCTCGGTGCCGTCCTTGAGGGTCTCGATGCGGCGGATGTCCATGCGGACGGAGGCGTAGAACTTCAGCGCCTTGCCGCCCGTCGTGGTCTCGGGCGAGCCGAACATGACGCCGATCTTCTCGCGGAGCTGGTTGATGAAGATGGCGGTGGTGCCGGTGCTGCTGAGGGCGCCGGCGACCTTGCGCAGGGCCTGGGACATCAGGCGGGCCTGGAGGCCGACGTGGCTGTCGCCCATCTCGCCCTCGATCTCGGCCTTGGGCACCAGGGCGGCCACCGAGTCGATGACGATGATGTCGACGGCGCCGGACCTGATCAGCATGTCGGCGATCTCCAGCGCCTGCTCGCCCGTGTCGGGCTGGGAGACCAGCAGCGCGTCGGTGTCGACGCCGAGCTTCTTGGCGTATTCGGGGTCGAGGGCGTGCTCGGCGTCGATGAAGGCGGCGATGCCGCCCGCGCGCTGGGCGTTGGCCACCGCGTGCAGGGCGACCGTGGTCTTACCGGAGGATTCCGGGCCGTAGATCTCGACGATCCTGCCGCGCGGCAGGCCGCCGATGCCGAGGGCCACGTCCAGGGAGATCGACCCGGTGGGGATCACCTCGATGGGGGCTCGGGCGTCATCGCCCAGGCGCATCACGGACCCCTTGCCGAACTGCCGCTCGATTTGAGCGAGCGCGGTCTCGAGGGCCTTCTCGCGGTCGTTGATTGCCATGGGAACTCCCCCTGGAGAGTCTTGGGTCCGAACAGTCGAGTGAAAGCTATGGCCTGCCACCGACATTTTTGGCCGCCGCCGGGGAAGAAGTGGCCCGGCGAGGTCCATGGTAGCCGAACGACTGTTCGATCACACGCCGAACGCGCCGTCACGGGCCCGGCGCGTTCGGGCTCACCCGCCGGACGCGTCCCAGCTCACCCACCAGGCGCGTCCCAGATCGGGCGGATCTCGATGCCGGCGCCGATCGGGCAGTGGCGGGCGAGCTCTTCCGCTTCGTCGAGGTCGGCGCATTCGACCAGGTAGAAGCCCGCCAGCTCGTGCCGCAGCGGGACGAACGGCCCGTCGGCGGCGACCGGCGGCTCCCCGGGCGGGCCGGGGCGCAGCGTGCGGGCGGCCGGGTGCAGCGCCTCGCCGGTGAACGGGACGCCGCGTTCCCTCAGATGGCGCGCGAACGCCTCGTGCTCGGCGAGCGCGGCCGTCATCCCGGCCTCCGTGACGGACTCCGCGTAGCCCTCCGGGTCGAACAGCAGCAAAGCGAACCTCATCGTCGTACCTCCTCGAAGAGTCTCTTCACGAAGCATGACGAACGGGCCGGTCCGCGATTCGACAGGGACGTGTTGTCAGCGGCTGTGAGCTGGGGAGACTCACAGGGAGACGTCAGGAGGCCGCGACGTGGCGAGCGCGTACACCGGGGAACGGCGCACCCATCTGGAGGCCCTCGCCGCGCTGCTGAAGGGCCAGGGGCTGGTGAGCCGGCTGGTCGGCGGCGACGAACCGGTGCTGTGGACGTGGCATCCGCGTTCGGGACGGCGCACGCTGGTCTTCGCCACCCCGTCGCGGCAGGGCTGGCAGTTCCTGTGGTCGCCCGGCGGGCTGCACGACGCCGAAGATCCGGAAGGGGCCGCCGGCAAGCTGAGGGACGCGCTGGAGATGCCGGAGGCCGAGTGATCAGCGGAGCCGGGGAGAGACGTCCTCCACCTGGCAGACCGCCCGCCAGACCGACTTGGCGCTCTCGCCGTCGGCCAGCGCCTGCACGACGGTGCGGCCGTCGAGCGGGGCCAGCACGTAGTCACGCGCCCACGACTCGGCGTAGGCGTCGCCGAAGTGCTCGCGCATCCGTCTCCAGAACTCGGTCAGGCGCATCACCCAAGTATGGGACGCCCCCGGGAGTGGGTAGGACATCCCCATGCCGAAGACCCCCAAGTCCTCACCCCCCAGATCCGCCAAGGTCAAGGCCAACAAGGCCAGGCGGCGCCGGTTACAGCTCGACCGGCGGCTCGCCGTACGGAAGGAGAAGGAAGAGCGTGCCGAGAGGCACGCGGGCATCAGGCAGGAGCCGCGTGCGGGCACGCCGCGCACGCGCAGGGCGTCGCGCCGCTAGCCGTACAGGGTCAGAGCACGCGTGCGCCGTACATCTCCCCGAGGTGGTCGGCGAGCAGCTCCAGCCGGGCGCCGTCGGGGTCCTTGAAGTAGATGGAGGCGCCGCTCTCGATCTGGTGCGGCACGCCGGCCGCCTCCAGCTTCCCGCGCAGCCGCTCCCAGGTGGCGGGGTCGACGGAGATCGCCACGTGGTGCAGGCCGCCGAACACCTCAAGGTACGGGCCGAGGTCGAGGCCGGGGAAGTCGAAGAACGCCAGCAGGTTTCCGTTGCCAAGGTCGAAGAAGAAGTGGCTGGAGCCCTCGTAGTCGCGGTTCTCGAAGATCTCGGTGAGCGGGAACTCCAGCAGTTCCTGGTAGAACTTGACGGTGCGCTCCACGTCCGACGAGACCAGGGCGATGTGATGCAGGCCGCGGGCGCTGCTCGACGGACGGTGCGGTAAGACGTACCGTTCGCGGATCTCCTCGCGGCGAGCCTCCAGGGCTGCGTTGTCGATGGTCACGGTCGGTGTATGTCCGCTGAGCGGCCGCTCAATCACGCGGCGCGGGGCGAAGCGTTTTCTGTCGGTGCGGCGAGGCAGTATGAGCGCGTGAGCTCGCTCGACCACTTCAGCCAGGTGACCAGGCAATGGTTCGCCGGGGCGTTCGCCGCGCCCACCGCCGCCCAGGACGGTGCGTGGGAGTCGATCGCGCGCGGTGACAACACGCTCGTGGTCGCGCCCACGGGTTCCGGCAAGACGCTGGCGGCCTTCCTGTGGTCGCTCGACCGGCTGGCCGCCGAGCCGTCCGAGGGCGGCGGCACCAAGGTCGTGTACGTGTCGCCGCTCAAGGCGCTGGCCGTCGACGTGGAGCGCAACCTGCGCGCGCCGCTGGCGGGGCTCAAGCAGACGGCGCGGCGGCTGGGGCTGCCGGTGCCGGAGATCTCGGTGGCGATCCGCTCGGGCGACACGCCCGCCGAGGACCGGCGGCGGTTCGCGGCCCGGCCGTCCGACATCCTGATCACCACGCCCGAGTCGCTGTTCCTGCTGCTCACCAGCCAGGCGCGGGAGGCGCTGCGCGGCGTGCGCACGGTGATCGTCGACGAGGTGCACGCGGTGGCGGCGACCAAGCGCGGCGCCCATCTGGCGCTCACGCTGGAGCGGCTCGACGCGCTGCTGGAGCGGCCCGCCCAGCGGGTGGGGCTGTCGGCGACGGTGCGGCCGGTGAGCGAGGTCGCGGCGTTCCTCGGTGGCTCCCGCCCGGCAACGGTGGTGCAGCCGCCGTCCGACAAGGTGATCGAGGTCGAGGTCGTCGTCCCGGTGGAGGACATGACGGAGGTGGAGTCCCGCCCGCCCGACGCGGAGAACCTCGCGCCCGACCCGGCGAACCGGTCGATCTGGCCGCATGTTGAAGACCGGCTGTTCGACCTGATCGAGGCGCATTCGTCCACGATCGTGTTCGCCAACTCGCGGCGGCTGGCCGAACGCCTCTGCACCCGGCTCAACGAGCTGGCCTACGGCCGGCAGCAGGGCACCGAGGCCGTCGACCTGTCGATCTGGGAGACGGGGCCGCCGCGCGTGCCCGCCGAGGTGATGGCGCAGGCGGGGGCGAGCAAGGGCGTGGTCACCGAGATCGTGCGCGCCCACCACGGCTCGGTGTCCAAGCAGGAGCGGGCGCAGATCGAGGAGGCGCTCAAGTCCGGGCGGCTGCCGGCCGTGGTCGCCACCTCCAGCCTGGAGCTGGGCATCGACATGGGCGCGGTCGACCTGGTCGCGTGCGTGGAGGCGCCGCCGAGCGTGGCCAGCGGGCTGCAGCGCATCGGCCGGGCCGGTCACCAGGTGGGCGCGGTGTCCAAGGGCGTGATCTTCCCCAAATACCGCGGCGACCTCGTGCAGACGGCCGTGGTCGCCGAGCGGATGAAGAGCGGCCTCATCGAGGAGCTGCGCTATCCGCGTAATCCGCTCGACGTGCTGGCCCAGCAGATCGTCGCGATGACCGCGCTCGACGAGTGGACCGTCGACGAGCTGGAGGCCGTGGTCAAGCGGGCGGCCCCCTACTCGACGCTGCCCAGGAGCGCGCTGGAGGCGACGCTCGACATGCTGGCCGGCCGCTATCCGAGCGAGGAATTCGCCGAGCTGCGTCCGCGCATCGTGTGGGACCGGGTGACGGGCACCCTCCAGGGCCGCCCCGGCGCGCAGCGGCTGGCCGTCACCAACGGCGGCACCATCCCCGACCGGGGCCTGTTCGGCGTCTTCCTCGTGGGCGAGAAGGCGTCCCGGGTGGGCGAGAAGGCGTCCCGGGTGGGCGAGCTCGACGAGGAGATGGTGTACGAGTCGCGCGTCGGCGACGTGTTCGTGCTGGGCGCGACGTCATGGCGGATCGAGGACATCACCGCCGACCGGGTGCTCGTCTCGCCCGCGCCGGGGCAGCCGGGCAAACTGCCGTTCTGGCACGGCGACACGCCCGGCCGTCCCGCCGAGCTGGGCAAGGCCATCGGCGGGTTCCTGCGCGAGCAGGCCGCCCAGGAGTCGCCCGACCGGCTGCGCGAGGCCGGGCTCGACCCCTACGCCACCGCCAACCTGCTGGCCTACCTGCGCGAGCAGCGCGAGGCCACCGGCTACGTGCCCGACGACCGGACCCTGCTGGTCGAGCGCTTCCACGACGAGCTGGGCGACTGGCGGGTCGTCATCCACTCCCCCTACGGCGCGCGGGTGCACGCCCCGTGGGCGCTGGCGATCAACCGGCGGCTGCGCGAGCGCTACGGCGTCGACGTGCAGGCCGTGCACTCCGACGACGGCATCGTGCTGCGCATCCCTGACACGCTGGCCGAGCCGCCGACCGACGTGGCCGCCTTCGACGCCGACGAGATCGAGCAGATCGTCACCGAGGAGCTGGGCGGGTCGGCGCTGTTCGCCTCCCGGTTCCGGGAGTGCGCGGGGCGGGCGCTGCTGCTGCCGCGCCGCGTCCCCGGCCGCCGCAGCCCGCTGTGGCAGCAGCGCCAGCGGGCCGCCCATCTGCTCGGCGTCGCCTCCCAGTACGCCTCGTTCCCGATCGTGCTGGAGACGATGCGCGAGTGCCTTCAGGACGTGTTCGACGTGCCGGGGCTGGTGGCGCTGATGCGCGACCTGGCGGCGCGGCGGGTGCGGCTGGTGGAGGTGGAGACGTCGCAGGCGTCGCCGTTCGCCGCGTCGCTGCTGTTCCACTACGTGGGCGCGTTCATGTACGAGGGCGACGCGCCGCTGGCCGAGCGGCGGGCGCAGGCGCTGGCCCTCGACACGACGCTGCTGGCCGAGCTGCTCGGCCAGGCCGACCTGCGCGAGCTGCTCGACCCCGACGTGATCGCCGACACCGAGCGGGAGCTGGCGCGGCTCGACCGGCCGCTGCGCGACCCGGAGGACCTCGCCGACCTGCTCCGCTCGCACGGGCCGCTGCTCGCGCCCGACGTGAGCGTACGCGGCGGCGACCCGGCCTGGCTGGAGGAGCTGGAGCGGGCGCGGCGGGCGATTCGCGTACGGATCGCGGGCGAGACGCAGTGGGCCGCGATCGAGGACGCCTCCCGCATGCGCGACGCGCTCGGGGCGCCGCTGCCCGTGGGCATCCCCCACGTGTTCCTGGAGCCGGTCGCCGACCCGCTGGCCGACCTGGTGGCGCGGCACGCGCGCACCCGGGGGCCGTTCCACGCCTCCACGGCCGCCGAACGGTTCGGGCTGGGCGTGGCCGTGGTGACCGACGCGCTGCGCCGGCTGGCCGTGCCCGGACGGGTGGTCAGCGGCGAGTTCCGGCCCGGCGGGCGGGGCGAGGAGTGGTGCGACGCCGGAGTGCTGCGCACGCTGCGGCGCAGGTCGCTGGCCAGGCTGCGCAAGGAGGTCGAGCCGGTCTCGGCGGAGACGCTGGCCACGTTCCTGCCCGCGTGGCACGGCATCACCGGATCCCGGGGCGCCGCCCGCGCCGGCGGCTCCGGCGGCACGGCGCGGGCGATGGACTCGCTCGTACGGGCCGTCGAGCTGCTGCAAGGAGCCGCGGTTCCCGCCTCGGCGCTGGAGACGCTGGTGCTGCCGTCGCGGGTGCCCGGCTACCATCCGGCGCTGCTCGACGAGCTGACCTCCTCCGGCGAGGTGATGTGGGTGGGGCAGGGGGCCCTGCCGGGCGGCGACGGGTGGGTGTCGCTCTACTTCGCCGACACCGCGCCGCTGCTGCTGGCCGAGCCCGCCGAGATCACCATGACGCCGGTGCACGAACAGGTGCTGGAGGCGCTCGGCGGCGGCGGGGCGCTGTTCTTCCGCGGGCTGTCCGACCGGCTCGGGTCGCTCGACGACTCCACGCTGGCCGCGGCGCTGTGGGACCTCGTGTGGTCGGGGCGGGTGTCGGGCGACACGCTCGCGCCGCTGCGGGCCGCGCTCGGGTCCGGACGGCCCGCGCACCGGCCCGCGACCAGGCGGCGGCGGGCGGTGCTGCCCAGCCGGAGCGGGCCGCCGACCGTGGGCGGGCGCTGGTGGCTGCTCCCCGAGCCCGCCGCCGACGCCACCCAGCGGGCCCAGGCCCAGGCCGAGGCGCTGCTCGAACGGCACGGGGTGGTGACGCGCGGCGCGGTCACGGCGGAACGGCTGCCTGGCGGGTTCACGCCGATCTACCAGGTGCTGCGGGCGTACGAGGAGAGCGGGCGGTGCCGGCGGGGCTACTTCGTCGAAGGGCTCGGCGGGGCGCAGTTCGCCCTCCCGGGGGCGGTCGACCGGATGCGCGCCATGTCCCCGAGCCTAACCTCCCCGGCAGCCTCCCCGTCGGGGGGTGAGGTGTACGGGGGTTGGGTGGGAACGCCCACGGATTCGGCTTCGTACGGAGGCGGGCCTTGGGAAGGGGCGCCGTCCGGTGAGCCGGGGTCCGGGCGCGCCCCGGCGGGTGCTGCTTGGGCGGCCTCGTCGGGGGCGGCCTCCTCAGGGGCGGCCTCGTCCCGGGCGGGGGAAGCCGGGCGGGGGCGGCAGGCGGTGGTGCTGGCGGCGGCGGACCCGGCCAACCCGTACGGGGCCGCGCTGGGGTGGCCGGCGCATCCGGGGGAAGTCGGGCACAAGCCGGGCCGGAAGGCGGGGGCGCTGGTGGTGCTGGTCGACGGTTACCTGGTGCTGTACGTCGAGCGGGGCGGCAAGACGCTGCTGTCGTTCGCCGACGGGGAGCGGTTGCAGCCTGCCGTCGACGCCCTGGCGCTGGCTGTGCGTGACGGGGCGCTGGGCAAGCTGACGGTGGAGCGGGCCGACGGGGAGCCGATCGTCGACTCGCCCCTCGCAGCGGCCCTGGAGGAAGCGGGCTTCCACCCAACCCCCCGCGGCCTCCGCCTACGAGCCTGACCGAGGCGCCGACCACGGGTGCCGACCCTCGCGGGGCGACGGGCCGTACAGGGTGGCGCGCCGCACGGGGTGATAGGCCCACGGGGTGGCGCGCCGCACGGGGTGACGGGCCGCACGGGGTGACGGGCCGCACGGGGTGACGGGCCGCACGGGGTGACGGGCCGCACGGGGTGGCGCGCCGCACGGGGTGACGGCCGCTCACTGGGGGCGGCGCATAGGTGACGGGACCCGCGGGGTTGCGGCACGCAAGGTAGTGGGGGCAGGCGGCGGGGTGGTGGGGCCGCCCCCGGAGGCGGTATATCCGGAGGTCGGGGCGTGCCCGAAGGTGGGCGCGCCTGGTGGCGAGGGCACGCCGAGGTCGCGGCACGCCCGCACGGGTGGCACGGCTGGAGACGGCGCACGCCCGGGGCGGTGGTGGCACGTCCGGACGTGGCGACGCGCCTGGTGACGGCGCGCCCGGGGGCGGTGGCACGCCGGGGGTGGCGGCATGGCCGGAAGTGGCGGCGCACCCCGAGGTTGCGACGCACCCCGAGGTGGCGGCGCCCCCGGACATGGCGGCGTGCCCGGACGTGGGGGCCTCACCGGCGCCCGGGGCTCGGGGGCCGGGCGCCGGTGGGGTGAGGGGCCTTCGGGGTGCGGGACTCCGTTGGGCCGGGGGCGGGACTTCGTGGGGGGTTAGGGGGTGATTGTGCAGGGGGTGTTGTTGAGGGTGAAGCGGGTGGGGAGGGAGGGGTCGCCGGTGTGGCCGGCCAGGTAGCCCAGGGTGACGGTGGCGCCGGGGGCGATGGTGCGGTTGTGCGGGGCGTTGACGGCTTGGACGATGTCGCCGCCTTGGGTGAGGGTGGTGTTCCAGTCGGAGATGATCTTCTGGCCGGGGGTGAGGGGGAAGGTGAGGGTCCAGCCGTCGACCGGGGTGTCGGCGAGGTTGGTGATGGCGAGGTCGACGGTCATGCCGGTGCCCCAGACCTGGGTGACGGGCTTGATGGAGCAGGTGGGCCGGGCGCGTTCGAAGGAGACGCGGTGCAGGCCGCCGGGGAGGTCGTTGACGACGTAGAGCTCGCCTTGGGGGGTGCTGCCGAAGGCGGTGACCTGGGTGGGCATCTCGCCGATCTCGGCCTGGTCGTAGCCGCCGGCGCCGTCCTCGCGCAGGGCCCACACGGTGGAGGAGCAGTAGTCGGTGGCGATGTAGGTGCCGCCGACGAGGTCGGCGTACTGGCGTCCGCGGTAGACCTGGCCGCCGATGACGGCGCAGCCGCCGGTGTAGGGCGAGTAGGTGAAGATCGGCTGGGTGTACTGGGCGTCGGGGCGGCACTGGGTCTCGTCGAAGACTTCGAGGCCCTCGTAGCAGGACCAGCCGAGGTTGGCGCCGGCCTGGTGCCCGGGTTTGACGTGGTTGATCTCCTCCCAGCGGCCCTGGCCGACGTCGGCGATCCACAGGGAGCCGTCCGCGTGGTCGACGGAGAAGCGCCAGGGGTTGCGGCCCCCGTACATCCAGATCTCGGGCCGGGCGCCCGGGACGCCGGTGAAGGGGTTGTCGTCGGGGACGCAGTAGGGCAGGTCGCCGCAGGTCCGGCTGACGTCGATGCGGAGGATCTTGCCGAGGAGGGTGTCGAGGCGCTGCCCGGAGTCGAAGGGGTCGCCGGCGCCGCCGCCGTCGCCGATGCTCCAGTAGAGGTGGCCGTCGGTGCCGAAGGTGAGCTGGCCGCCGTTGTGGTTGCTGTGTTCGGCGTGCTCCTGGGCGAGGAGGGGTTCGAGGCGGGCCTCGTCGAGCCGGTAGCGGGCGAGGGTGACGGCGCCGTCGGGGAGCGCGGTGTAGGCGAGGTACAGGTCCTGGCTCTGGGGGAAGTCGGGGGCGAGGGCGATGCCGAGCAGGCCGCGTTCGTTGCCGGATTCGTCGACGGAGGCGGTGATGTCGATGATCGGGGTCTGGGCGAGGCCGGTGTCCGGGTGGTAGACGCGTACGGTGCCGCGTTTCTCGGTGATGAGGAGCCGGTCGGTCCCGTCGTCGGGGGCGGCGATGGCGGTGGGGCGGCGCAGCCCGAAGGCGACCTGGGTAGTGGTCGCGCGGATCTCTTCCAGGGGTGGAGGGGCGGTCTCGGCCGCGGCGGCCGGGGTGACCGGGGTGAAGGGGGCGAGCAGGGACAGGGCGAGCAGGGCGGGGGCTGCCCAGCGTCGTGCTGGCATGCGGGCTCCAGAGGCGGGGCTTCGTCCGGGGTCCGGGGGGTTCTCCGGGACCGGGGCGCGGCGGGCATGCGGCGCGCCCGGCCGGACGGTACCGGCGGGGCGGCCGTCCGGCCAGCACTCGGGGCCGGGTGGGGCCGTGGTGGACGACCTCAGGGTCGATGACCTGGGATGACCGGGGGTCGCCCGGGCGTGGACGGATGAAACGTACATGGCCGTCGCGCGGCGTCCGTGATCGCTACGCTGCTCGTAACGGGACGTGGTCAGGAGGACGCCGGTGAAGAAGCTGATGGCCGGGCTCTGGCGTCGCATCAGCGGGCCGGTGCAGTGGCGGCTGCTCTATCTGTCGCAGGCCAAGTTCGTCGTCGGGGTGACCGGCGTGGTGCGTGACCTCGACGGGAACGTGCTGCTGCTGCGGCACCGGTTCTGGCCGGAGGGGCGGCAGTGGGGTCTGCCGACGGGCGGGGCGAAGCGGGGCGAGACGTTCGAGCAGACGGTGGTCCGCGAGGTCATGGAGGAGACCGGCCTGGAGGTGAAGGTCGGCGAGGTGGTGCGGGTGGGCAGCGGGTTCCGGCTCCGGGTCGAGATCGCCTACGCGGCCCGTTACGTGGGCGGGGGGACGCTGCGGCTGAACTCGCTGGAGATCCTGGAGGCCCGCTGGTGCGCTCCAGACGATCTTCCTGAGGGTCTGCTGGAGTCGCACCGGCTGCTGATCGAGTCGTCGCTCCCGTAAACCGGGAAATCACGCGGCTTCCCAGAATCTGAACGGCCGTTTAAAGTTTTGACCGTGCCGTCAGAAGGCCGGTCGTTCATCGAGGAAGCACGGCGGGCGCAGATCATCGAGTGCGCGATCGACGTGCTCGCCTCGGAGGGGTACGCGCGGGCGTCGATGGCCAGGATCGCGCAGCGGGCGGGCATCAGCACCGGCGTGATCTCCTACCACTTCGGCGGCAAGCGGCAGCTTCTGGAGGCGGTCGTGAGCTCGGTCGCCAAGGTGGCGACGGACCTGATGGTGCCGCGCATCCTGGCGCAGCCCACGGCCACGGACATGCTGCGGGTCTACTTCGAGAGCAATCTCGACTTCATGCGCCTGCACCGCAAGCCGCTGCTGGCGCTGGTAGAGATCGTCACGTACAACCGGGGCGAGGACGATCGCGGGCCGGGCCCGTACGCGGAGCAGCACGAGACGGCGATCGACGACGTGGTCAGGCTGCTCGAGTGGGGCAAGTCGACCGGGGAGTTCCGCGACTTCGACTCGCGGAGCATGGCGATCGCGATCCGCGGCGCCGTGGACGCGGTGCCGGCGCGCCTGCTTCACGATCCGGAGCTCGATCTGGGCGGGCTCGCGGGCGAGTTCGTCACCCTTTTCACGCTTGCCACGAGGAGGCAGCCATGACAGCGGCGCTGGACATCGCCGGTCTGACGAAGTCGTTCGGCGAGAAGGTCGCGGTGGATCACGTCGAGCTGACGGTTCCGCAGGGATCGTTCTACGGGCTCGTCGGGCAGAACGGCGCGGGAAAGACCACCACGCTCTCGATGGCGGTGGGGTTACTCCGGCCCGACGGCGGGAGCGCGCGGATCTTCGGCGCGGACGTGTGGGCGGACCCGTCGGGGGCGAAACGGCTGGTGGGGGTGCTGCCTGACGGGCTGGCCATGCCGGAGCGGCTGACCGGGCGGGAGGTGCTCACCTATCTGGGGCTGCTGCGCGGGCTGGAGAAGGACGTGGTGGCGGCGCGGGCCGAGGAGCTGCTGTCGGTGCTGGAGCTCGACGGGGCGGAGAAGACGCTCGTGGTCGAGTACTCGACGGGCATGCGCAAGAAGATCGGCCTGGCGACGGCGCTGCTGCACGGGCCGAAGCTGCTCGTGCTGGACGAGCCGTTCGAGGCGGTGGACCCGGTGTCGGCGGCGACGATCAAGACGATCCTGCGCGGGTTCGTGGCGAGCGGCGGCTCGATCGTGCTGTCCAGTCACGTGATGGCGCTGGTGGAGCAGCTGTGCGACCACGTGGCGGTGATCGACGGGGGCCGGGTGGCGGCGGCCGGGCCGCTCAAGGAGGTGCGCGGCGACGCGACGCTGGAGGACAGGTTCGTGGAGCTGGTCGGCTCGGCCACCACCGGCACGAAGGGGCTGTCGTGGCTGTAGCGGTGACGCTGGTGCGGATGAAGGTGGCGATCCTGCGCCATTCGCTGACCGGCCAGCGGGGGACGATGGCGGTCTCGGCGGGTTCGGTGGGCGCGCTGCTCGCGGCCGGCACGATCTATCTGGCGTTCCTCGACGGTGACTGGCTGGCGGCCGCGTTCGCGGTGTGGATGCTGGGCTGGATCATCGGCCCGGTCTTCTCCGGCGGCGGTGACGAGACGCTGCGGCCGGAGTTCTTCTCGCTCCTGGGGCTGCCGCCGCACCGGCTGGCGGCGGGGCTGCTGGTGTCGGCGTTCGTCGGGGTGGCGCCGGCGGTCAGCCTGCTGGCCCTGACGGGGCTGGTGGTGCTCGGCGTCCGGGAGGGGGCCGGGCCGGCGCTGGTGGCGGTGCCGGCGATGGTGCTGCAGCTGGCCGTGTTCGTGCTGCTGTCGCGGGTCGCGGTGGGGGTGCTGGGCATCGCGTTGCGCTCGCGCGTGGGGGCGATCGGCGCGGGGCTGGTCAACGGGGCGATCCTGGCGTTCCTGGGGCAGGGCTGGGTGTTCGCGGTCGCGCTCGGGCAGGCCGAGGGCATCCCGCCGATCGTACGTTACCTGCCGTCCGGGTGGGGGGTGCTGGCCGTCCAGGGCGACTATCTGGCGCTGGCGGCGATGGCGGTGCTGATCGCGCTGCTGCTGGGCGCGTGGGCGGCGCTGCTGTCGAGGCGGGCCGGGGCGGAGCGGGCGTCGGCGCGGGGCCGCAGGCCGATGCGGGCGGCCACGGCGCTGGACGCGGTGCTGGCCAAGGAGCTGCGGACGTGGTCGCGGGACCTGGTGCGCACCCATCAGCTCACGTTCGCCCTGGCCTACGGGGTGTTCTTCGCGGCGGCGCCGCTGGTGCTGGGGTGGACCGGGATGCTGCCGTGGGCGGCGCCGATCTTCATCGTGATGGCGGCGGCGATGACGGCCAACCTCTACGGCGCCGACGGCACCGCGCTCTGGCTGTCGGTGATGACGCCGGGCTCGTCGGACGTGCGCGGCAGGCAGCTGGCGTGGCTGGTGACGGTGACGCCGGTCGCGGCGGTGCTCGTGGTGGCGCTGACGGCGGTCAACGGCGGCCCGTGGCCGATGATCGTGGCGCTGTCGGTGGCGTTGCTCGGCGGCGGCGCGGGGCTGGTGCCGCTGGTGTCGGTGTACGCGCTGGTGCCGGGCACCGATCCGCAGAAGCGCGGCGGCAACCCGCTGCGCACGAGCGAGGACGACGGGGCGCTGACCGGGCTGGCGTACCTGATGATGGTGCTCGTGGCGGCGTCCGGGGTGCCGGCGGGCGTGGCGGCGGCGTTGTGGGGCTGGCCGGGCGTGGCGGTGGGGGCGGCGACCGGGGCGGCGTGCCTGTGGTGGTTCGGCGCGCTGGCCGAGCGGCGGCTGGCGGCGCAGGGGCCGGAGCTGTTGCACATGATGCGCACCGGCCGCCGGCCTGCCGCCGCGGGAAAGGCGTCGTCGGCCTTCGCACTGCCCGACATGCCGAAGGTCCAGCGGGCGGTGGTGATCACGTGTGTGTCGCTGGGGGCGATCCCGCTCATCCCGCAGGGCATCCTGGCGGCGGTGTTCGTGGCCAACGGGCAGCTCGGGCACAGCTGGTTCCTGGCCACGCACATGGCGCCGGGGCTGCGCTACCCGACGGCGGCCGTGATGATCGCGCTGGGGCTGGCGATGTACGGGACCGGGCTCGGGATCATGTACAGGTACAAGAAGAGGGTTGTATACGATAAATCACCTAATGTCTGATGTATCCCTCGGCGCAACCCACCGGACCCTGCGCGACGAGGTCACCGCAGAGCTTCGCCGGCGCATCATGTCCGGCGAGTTCGGGCAGGGCGAGCGGCTGGTCGAGGACCGGCTGGCCGCCCTGCTCGGGGTCTCGCGCAACCCGGTGCGCGAGTCCATCCGGGTGCTGGCCGCCGAGGGATTCGTCCAGGTCGTCCCGAGGTTCGGGGCGACCGTGGCGACGCTGTCGGCCGAGGAGGGCGACGAGCTCTTCGACGTGCGGATGGCCGTCGAGGGGCTGGCGGCGCGGCTGGCGGCCCGCAAGCGCACAACGGCGTCGGCCGAGCGGTTGCGCCGGGTGCTCGAGGAGGCCAGGCAGGCCGTGGACGAGGGCAGGCTGGACGCGGTGGCCGATCTCAACACCGCCTTCCACCTGGCCGTGGGCGAGGCGGCGGGCAACTCCTACCTCAACCTGATGATGACGCCCATGCTCCAGCGGGCGCAGTGGGTGTTCAGTCAGACGGCGGCGGCGCGCGGCCCGCACTCGTGGTCGGAGCATCTGAGCCTGTACGAGGCGATCGCGGCGGGTGACGAGGACGAGGCGCAGGCCAGGGCGGTGGCGCACGTGGCGGCCGCCAGGCGGTCGTTCCTGACAGCCGTCGGGCGGGCTAACAGGACAAAGCACGCAATCAATTAGAAAACACTCAGGTAACAACCGCTCTTAACAGCGTGCAATTGCAATGTTAGGTCTTGTATACAGTGTCCGAACTGCCCGTTCCCCTCGGAGGCACCATGAGACCGTCCCCCAGAATCGTCGCGGCACTCGCCGTGCTGCCCCTCGCACTGACAGCGTGCGGCGGAGGCGGTTCCAGCGGTCCGTCGGCTGCTCCCTCCGTGGCCGACGCCTCGGCGGACAACCGGGCCGTGAAGAGCGGCGGCACGCTGAACGTGGCGCTCAACGCCGACCCCGACGCCCTCGACCCGAGCACCTCCACCACGCTCGTCGGCCGCGAGGTCTTCGCCAACATGTGCGAGAAGCTCTACGACATCGACGCCGCGTCCGAGCTGGTCCCCCAGCTCGCCGCCGCCCTCCCGGAGGTCTCCGAGGACGGCAAGGAAGTCACGATCAAGCTGCGTGACGGCGTGAAGTTCAACGACGGCACGCCCTTCGACGCCGAGGCGGTCAAGAAGTCGCTGGACCGGCACCGTACCTGGGAGAAGTCCTCCCGCCAGGCCGACCTGGAGGCCATCTCCGAGGTCGAGGTCGTCGACGCGGCCACCGTGAAGCTCACGCTGAAGCGCGCGTTCACGCCGCTGACCGCGCAGCTCGCCGACCGGGCCGGAATGATCATGTCGCCGAAGGCGCTCGACGGCGCGGGCGACAACTTCGGCGCCTCCCCCGTGTGCGTCGGGCCGTTCAAGTTCTCCGCCCGGACCTCGGGCAGCCAGATCGTGCTGGACAAGGCGCCGGACTACTACGACGCCGCCAAGGTCAAGCTCGACAAGCTCGTATACAAAATCATCGTGGACCCGAACGTGCGGGCCGCCAACCTCAAGTCCGGCGACGTCCAGGTGGCCGACCAGCTCGCCACCACCACCGTCGCCGGCGTGCAGGCCGACCCGAACCTGAAGGTCGTCTCCGGCGGCGGCCTCGGCTACTACGGCCTGCAGATCAACGTCGGCAACGCCACCGGCTCCACCGAGAAGGCCGGCCCCGTCGACAGCCCGCTGGCCAAGAGCCCCGAGCTGCGCGAGGCGTTCGAGCTGGCCCTGGACCGCGAGCAGATCAACAAGACCGTCTACAACGGGCTGCACGAGGTCGACTGCTTCCCGGTGCCCGTCGACAGCGCCTACCGCACCCCCGACCTGCAGTGCCCCAAGCGCGACCTGGCCAAGGCCAAGCAGCTCGTGCAGGCGTCCGGCGTGCCGACGCCCGTCCCGGTCAAGCTCACCTCACCCAACGACGCCACCAACCAGCGGCTCGCACAGGTCGTCCAGCAGATGACCAAGGAGGCCGGGTTCGCCGTCACGGTGGAGACCGCCGAGTTCGTCAGCACCCTGGAGCAGGGCAAGTCCGGCGACTTCCAGGCCATGCTGAGCGGCTGGTCCGGCCGCGTCGACCCGGACGGCAACCTGACGAACCTGGTCACCAGCCAGGGCAGCAACAACTTCGCCGGCATGGCCGACCCGGGCATCGACGAGCCGATCAAGCAGGCGGCGGCCACCCAGGACACCGCCGAGCGCGCCGAGCTCTACAGCAAGGCCATGAAGCGGGCCGCCGAGCTGCGCGGCGTCGTGTACCTGTACCACAACAAGTACTACCTGGGCATGAGCAAGAACGTCGCCGGCGTCCAGTACTTCAAGGACGGCCTGCCCCGCTTCGCCACCGCCGGATTCGTCGCCTGATGGTCTGGTTCATCCTTCGGCGCTGCGGCTCGGCGGTGATCGTGCTGTTCGTGGCCAGCGTCCTGATCTTCCTGGGGGTCAGGGCGCTGCCCGGCGACCCGGCCGTGGTCATGGCCGGCGAGGAGGCCTCGCCCGCCGTGGTCGAGGCCATCCGGCACGAGTTCGGCCTGGACAAGCCGCTGCCGGCCCAGTACGTCGACTACGTGGCCCAGACGCTGTCGGGCAACCTCGGCCGGTCCACCCAGGACCAGATCCCGGTGGCCGACATCCTCGCCGAGCGGCTGCCGGTGACGCTGGAGCTGTCCGCGCTGGCCATGCTGGTGGCGATCGTCGTGGGCGTCGGCTCGGGCATCGTGGCCTCGGTACGGCGCGGCAAGCTCGCCGACTACGTGGCGACCGGGTTCGGCCTGGCCGGGCTGTCGGTGCCGCACTTCTGGCTGGGGCTGCTCGGCATCCTGCTGTTCGCGGTGACGCTGCGCTGGCTGCCCGCCTCGGGATACGTGCCGTTCACCGAGGACCCGGGACAGAACCTGCAACGCATGCTGCTCCCCGCGCTGGTGCTGGGCACCGGGTTCGCCGCGATCCTCATGCGGCAGACCCGCTCGGCGATGCTGGGCGCGCTGTCGGCCGACTACGTGCGCACCGCCCGGTCCAAGGGCCTGGCGGAGGCCAAGGTGGTGGGCGCGCACGCGCTGCGCAACAGCCTGACGACCGTGGTGACCGTGCTCGGCCTGCAGCTCGGCGCGCTCATCAGCGGCGCGGTGGTGACGGAGCAGATCTTCGTCATTCCGGGCTTCGGCAAGCTGACCGTGGACGCGGTGCTCACCCGCAACTACCCGGTCATCCAGGCGGTGGTGCTGGTCACGGTGATCGGCTACGTGGTGGTCAACCTGCTGGTCGACATCGCCTACGCCTACCTGAACCCGCGCATCCGGCTCTCGGGAGGCGGTCATGGCTGAGACGCTGGCCGTACCCGTGAGGTCGGGCCGGGCCGACCGGCGGCGCAGGCTGTGGCGGCGCTTCCGGCGGCGGCCGATGCCGATGGCGGGCCTGGTGCTGGTGGCGGCGTTCCTGCTGCTGGCGCTGGCCGGGCCGCTGGTGACGGGCGATCCGTCGGCGCAGGACTACGCGGCGACGCTGGCTCCGCCGTCGGGCGCGCACCCGCTGGGCACCGACGACCTGGGCCGCGACGCGCTGGCCAGGATCGCGCACGGCGCGCAGGTGTCGCTCCAGGCGGGCGTGCTGTCGACGCTGCTGGCGATGGTGATCGGCATCCCGATCGGGCTGGTGGCCGGGTTCTACCGACGCTGGCTGGACCCGGTCGTGATGCGGCTGGTGGACGTGACGCTGGCGTTCCCGTTCCTGGTGTTCGCGGTCGGCCTGGCGGCGATCATCGGGCCGTCGCTCAAGGGTGTGGTGCTCGCGCTGGGCTTCTCCCAGCTTCCGGCGATCATCCGGATCACCCGGGGCGAGGTGCTGGCGATCCGCGAGATGGACTACGTCGCCGCGGCCATCGCCGACGGCGCGGGCGACCGGCACATCCTGTTCCGTTACGTGCTGCCGAACTGCGCCAACCCGCTGATCGTGCAGGCCACGGTGGCGATCCCGGCGGCGATCATCGGCGAGTCGACGCTGTCGTTCCTGGGCCTGGGCGTGCAGCCGCCGACCCCGTCGTGGGGCGTCATGCTCACCACCGCCCAGCAGTACCTGGACGTCGCCCCCTGGCTGGCCATCTGGCCCGGCGTGATGATCGCGCTGGCCACGCTCGGCTTCAACCTGCTGGGCGACGGGCTGCGTGACGTGCTCGACCCGAGGAGCGGCAGATGAGCCTGCTGGAGATCACCGACCTGGCCGTGCACTTCGACACCGAGGACGGCCTGGTCCAGGCGGTCAGGGACATCTCACTCACGCTGGAGGAGGGCGAGATCCTGGCGCTGTGCGGCGAGTCGGGCTGCGGCAAGTCGGTCACCGCGATGTCGGTGCCCAGGCTGCTGCCGCCCGGCACGACGAAGCTCAGCGGCTCGATCAGGCTGGACGGCCGCGAGCTGACCACGCTGCCCGAGCCGGAGCTGCGCAAGGTGCGCGGCAAGGACGTGTCCGTCGTCTTCCAGGAGCCGATGACCTCGCTCAACCCGTCGTTCACGGTCGGCTACCAGATCGCCGAGGTCCTGCGCAGGCACGAGAAGCTGTCGCGCCGGGCCGCCATGGACCGCGCGGTCGAGCTGCTGGAGCTCGTCGGCATCCCGGCGCCGCGCCGCCGCGTCAAGGAGTATCCGCACCAGCTCTCCGGCGGCATGCGGCAGCGCGTGATGATCGCGATCGCGGTGGCGTGCTCGCCGCGTGTGCTCATCGCCGACGAGCCGACGACCGCGCTGGACGTGACGATCCAGGCGGGCGTCCTGGACGTCTTCCGCGACCTGCGCGACCGGCTCGGCACCGCGATCATCCTGATCACGCACGACCTCGGCGTCGTCGCCGACATCGCCGACCGGGCCGTGGTCATGTACGCGGGCCGCGCCGTCGAGCAGGCGCCGGTGACCGAGCTGTTCGCCCGGCCCCGGCACCCGTACACGCTGGGCCTGATGAAGGCGCTGCCGTCGGCGGCGGTGAACGGGCGGCTGGCGGAGATCCCCGGCATGGTCCCCTCGCCGATGTCCGACCCGGACGAGTGCGCGTTCCGGGCGCGCTGCCCGCGCGCCCAGGACGACTGCGCCACCTCCAGGCCCCCTCTGGTACGGCAGGCGGCCGGCCACCTGGCGGCCTGCTTCCACCCTGGAGAGCAGCCATGACCGAACCCGTACTGAAGATCGACGACCTGGTCATGCACTATGGCCAGGTGCGCGCGGTGGACGGCCTGTCGCTGGAGATCGGCAAGGGCGAGGTGCTCGGCCTGGTCGGCGAGTCCGGCAGCGGCAAGTCCACCGTCGGCAAGTGCGTGCTGCGGCTGATCGAGCCCACGTCGGGCCGGATCAGCCTGAGCGGCACCGACATCACGCACCTGTCGCGGCGCTCGATGCGCCCGCTGCGCCGGGACGTGCACATGGTGTTCCAGGACCCGTTCTCGTCGCTGAACCCGCGCTTCACGATCGAGCAGATCGTCGGTGAGCCGCTGATCCACCACAAGGCGGTGGCCAGGCGGGAGGTGGGCCGCCGGGTCGCGCAGATGCTGGAACAGGTGGGGCTGCGGCCGGAGATGGCCACCCGGTTCCCGCACGAGCTGTCGGGCGGGCAGCGGCAGCGGGTCGGGCTGGCCCGCGCGCTGATCCTCAACCCGAAGCTGGTCGTGGCCGACGAGCCGGTGTCGGCGCTGGACGTGTCGGTGCAGGCGTCGGTGCTCAACCTGATCACCGATCTGCAGCGAGAGCTGGGCTTCTCCTGCCTGTTCATCACGCACGACCTGTCGGTGGTGGAGTTCCTGGCCGACCGGATCGCGGTGATGTACCTGGGCAGGATCGTCGAGTCGGGGCCGACGGCGCGGCTGTTCGCCGAGCCGCGCCACCCGTACACGCAGGCGCTGCTGTCGGCGGCGCCGGTCGCCGACCCGGTCAGGCAGCGCGAGCGGCGGCGGATCGTGCTGGGCGGCGACGTGCCGAGCCCGGTGGACCCGCCGTCCGGCTGCCGCTTCCACACCCGGTGCCCGCTGGCGTTCGACGAGTGCCGCACCCGCGAGCCCGAGCTGGCCGACCCGCGCACGGGCGGCCACCCGGCCGCCTGCCACCTCGTCACGGCGGACCGCCTCCCCGACGCGGCCGCCGCCTCATGAAAGGACCGCACTTGTTCACCACGAGGCCCGAGCTGACGGGCGACTTCGGCATGGTGGCCAGCACGCACTGGCTGGCCTCCGCGACGGGCATGGGCGTGCTGGAGCGCGGCGGCAACGCGTTCGACGCGGCGGTGGCGGCCGGGTTCGTGCTGCAGGTGGCCGAGCCGCACCTGAACGGGCCGGCCGGCGAGGTGCCGATCCTGCTGTGGAGCGAGGCCGACCAGCGCGTGTCCACCGTGTGCGGGCAGGGCGTGGCCCCGGCAGCCGCGACCCTTGAGCGCTTCGCCGGGCTGGGCCTGGACGTGGTGCCGGGCACCGGGCTGCTCGCGGCCACGGTGCCGGGCGCGTTCGGCGGCTGGCTGCTCATGCTGGAGCGGTGGGGCACCTGGAAGCTGGCCGACGTGCTGGCCCCGGCGATCCACTACGCCGAGCGCGGGGTGCCGGTGCTGGAGCGGATCGCCACCACGATCGCCACCGTCAAGGAGCTGTTCACCGACGAGTGGACGACGTCGGCGGCCACCTGGCTGCCCGGCGGCGACGTGCCCGCGCCGGGCTCGAAGCTGGCCAACCCGGTGCTGGCCGCCACCTACCGGCGGATCGTGGCCGAGGCCGAGGCCGCGTCGGCCTCCCGCGAGGGCCAGCTCCAGGCCGCCCGCCGCGCCTGGTACGAGGGGTTCGTGGCGGAGGCGATCGCCGAGTTCAGCGCCACCACCTCCTGGCTGGACACCTCCGGCGAGCGGCACGGCGGCCTGCTCACCGGCGACGACCTGGCCTCCTGGTCGGCGTCGGTGGAGGAGCCGGTCACCTTCGACTACCACGGGCACACCGTGTGCAAGACCGGGCCGTGGGGCCAGGGGCCGGTGTTCCTGCAGCAGCTCGCGCTGCTGTCCGGGTACGACCTGACCGGCATGGGCGTGCTGAGCGCCGACTACGTGCACACCGTGACCGAGGCGGCCAAGCTGGCCTTCGCCGACCGCGAGGCCTGGTACGGCGACACCGACGTGCCCCTGGCCGACCTGCTGTCCGAGCCGTACAACGCCGGGCGGCGCGCGCTCATCGGCGACACCGCCAGCCTGGAGCTGCGGCCCGGCTCCCCCGGCGGGCGCGAGCCCCGGCTGCCGGTGCTGCCCCCGGCCGACGCCGCCGGTCCGGCGCCCGGCGCGTCCGGGCGGCGGGCCGGGGTGGGCGAGCCCACCGTGAGCAGGCTCGTCGTCCCGGCCGAGGACACCGGCGACGAGGTCGTCACCTCCGACGGCGCCGTGCGCGGCGACACCTGCCACGTCGACGTCGTCGACCGGCACGGCAACATGGTGTCGGCCACGCCGAGCGGCGGCTGGCTGCAGAGCTCGCCGGTCATCCCGTCGCTGGGCTTCGGCCTGGGCACCCGGGCCCAGATGTTCTGGCTGCAGGAGGGGCTGCCCGCCTCGCTGCGGCCGGGGGCGCGCCCGCGCACGACGCTGTCGCCGTCGTTCGCGCTGCGTGACGGCAGGCCGTGGCTGGCGTTCGGCACGCCGGGCGGCGACCAGCAGGACCAGTGGAGCGTCAACCTGTTCCTGGCGCTGGTCCACGGCGGCCTGAACCTCCAGGAGGCCATCGACGCCCCGACGTTCCACACCGAGCACTTCCCCAGCTCGTTCTTCCCGCGCGGCTCCCGGCCGGGGGTCGTGCACGTGGAGGAGCGGCTGGACCCGGCGGTCGTGGCGGAGCTGCGGCGGCGCGGGCACGAGGTCGAGGTGCAGGGGCCGTGGTCGCTCGGCCGCCTCAGCGCGGTGGCCCGTGACGGCGACTTCCTGAAGGCCGGCGCGAACCCGCGCGGCGCCCAGGGCTACGCGGTCGGCCGTTGACCGTCTTTCTCATTGGTTCTCCCCGTTTCCCCCAGCAGCGGGATCCGCACGTAAGGAGTTCGCATGATCCCGCTGGGTGACGTCCTGTTCCTGGCCGGGGCCGGTCTGCTGGCCGGCGTGGTGAACGCGCTCGCCGGAGGCGGCACGCTGGTCTCGTTCCCGGCGCTGATGGCGCTCGGCTACCCGGGGGTGACCGCCACGGTGACGAACGCGGTGGCGCTGTGGCCCGGCTACCTCGGCGGGGCCTTCGGCTACCGCGCCGAGCTGCGCGGGCGGCGGCGCCGGGCGGCCGGGCTGGCGGGGGTGGCGGTGCTGGGCGCGGTCGCGGGCAGCGCGCTGCTGCTGAACACGCCGGGCGACACGTTCGAGGCGCTGGTGCCGTGGCTGGTGGCCTTCGCCAGCCTGGCGCTGCTGGCCCAGCCGTGGCTGCGCAAGCGGTTCGGCGGCGGCGACGGGGAGCGGCCCAGCAGGCTCGTGTACGCCGGGGTGTTCCTCGGCGGCTGCTACGGCGCGTACTTCAACGGCGGCATGGGCGTGCTGCTGCTGGCGGTGCTCGGCATGTTCCTGCACGACCACCTCCAGCGGGTCAACGCCGTGCGCGCGGTGCTGTCGCTGGCGATCTGCACGGTGTCGGTGGTGGCGTTCGCGCTGTTCGGGCCGGTCGAGTGGGCGGCGGTGGCGGTCATCGCGCCGGCGAGCCTGGCGGGCGGCCTGCTGGGCACCCGCCTGGCCCGCCTCATGTCACCGGCGGTGCTGCGCGGCGTCGTGGTCGTCTTCGGGCTGGGCGTCGCGATGGCGCTCGCCCTGCGCTGACCCGTGCTGACCCCGGTCAGGCGACGGTGGCCTCGATGAGGTCGTCCACCACCTCCGCGAGGTCGTGGCCCCGGGCGTGCACCCGGCGCTGCCGCGCCGCCCCGGACCCCTTGCGGAGCAGCCGGTCCAGCCCCTCCTCGACGAACGGCAGGTCACCGGCCTCCGCCAGGGCGTGCCGTACGTGGTCGAGCAGGCGGCCGACCAGCACCGGGGCGGGCACGAGCGTGCCGTGCCGCACGTCCAGGCTGTCGCCCGCGAGCCCGTCGCGGGCGGCGCGCCAGTAGGCGGCGCGCAGCACCTCGCCGGGAACGGGCAGCCCGCGGTCGCCGCGCGCCACGGCGGCCAGCGCCGTGACGACGAGGCCGCGGACCAGGCCGATGATGGTGAGGCTGTCGCTCACGTCGAGCGGCACGTCGGCGACGCGCACCTCGACCGTCGGCAGCTTGGGCGAGGGCCTGGCGTCCCAGAAGACCGTCTTCGGGTCCATCAGCGCCCCCGACTCCGCCAGCGCCCGCAGCGCCAGCTCGTAGTCGGCGAACGTCGGGAAGTACGGCGGCGCGCCCGACACCGGCCAGCGTCCCCACGAGATGACCCGCCAGGAGGCGTAGCCGGTGTCGCGGCCGACGAAGAACGGCGAGTTGGCGGCCAGCGCGATGAGGGTGGGCAGCCAGGGGCGCAGATGGTTGCCCACGTAGACGGCGTGCTCCTCGTCGGGCACGTCCACGTGCACGTGCAGGGCGCAGATGCTGATCTCGTCCTGTAACGCGCGGTAGAGGACGCGGCCCTGTTCGTAGCGCGCGTCCTCGGTCAGCGGCGGCGGCATGACGTTGCCGAGCACGGGGATGCCGCTGGCCACGACGGCCAGCCCGCACGAGCGGGCCGCCCCGGCCACCTCCTTGCGCGCGGCGCGCAGCTGTGTGCCCAGCTCGGTCAGGTCCGCGGACGGCGCTGTCCGGGCCTCCACCTGGAATCGGGTGATCTCGTGCGCCACGTCGAGCATGTCCGTGGCGGCGGCCAGCACGTCGGCCGCCCGGGGAGTGACGTGGCGGGTGCGGGGATCGACGACGAGGTACTCCTCCTCGATCCCGATCAACGGAACCATGCCCACACCTCGCAGGGGAAGTCAGGAGCCTCCTTACTGTTTGTGCCCGTGCAGTGTCGGCGGGAAAAGTATGTGGGCAAACTAGCCTTCAATAGCGCTTTTCAGCGCGGCCATGAACAGCGCCGCGTCACGCCCGTTGACCAGCCGGTGGTCGTAGGCGAGCCCGATGTGCGCGACGGTGCCGTCGGACGGCCCGGTGACGGCCAGCGCGCACGCGGTGCCCGGGAAGACGAACGGCACGGCCAGCACGACGTCGCCCTCGGTGTGCAGGGTGACGACGAAGTTGGCCCCGGCCAGGTCTGCCTCCTTGAAGTCGCCGGACGCGGCGGCCAGGCGGTGCTTCATCAGCGCGGTGGCGATCTCCTTGAGCGGGCGACGGGCCGCGTCGTGCACGACCGGCACGTACAGGCCCTCCCCCACGTCGAGGGTGACGCCGATGTTCGGCTCGTCGGAGAGCAGCGCGTGCGTGCCCTCGTAGGTGGCGAAGAACAGCGGGTGCTTCTCGTGCAGCCCGGCCACCGCCTGGACGAACAGCTCGGCGAGCCCGACGGGCCTGCGCACCTCGCGGGTGGCCGCCTCGGCCCGCTTGAGCGCGGGGCCGAGGTCCATCCTGACGACCAGGTAGGCGGCCGGGATGCTCTGGTGGGACAGCTCCACGGCCCTGGCCACGGCCCGCTGGACGCGGGGCAGCTCGCGGCGGGCGGGGCCGTCGAGGAGGCGTTCGACGTCGGCCCGCCGGACCACGTCGACGCCGAGCCCGGCGAGCTGCTCGGCGGTGATGCCGTGCTCGTCGGCGAACGCCTGCGCGGGGGCGGTGACGAGCGGCCCGGCCTGCGACGCCGCGCTCGCCGCAGGGGCGGTAGCGGGCGCCGGCTCGGCGGGCTCGTCGCCGATCGTCGCCAGCAGCTCGCCGGGGCGGCACCAGGTGCCCGGCTTGACCGCGTGGCGCAGCGTGCCGGTGGCGTCGGCGGGCAGCTCCTCGGCCGCCTTGGACGTCTCCACCACGGCGACGGCGTCGTCCTCGTGCACCGGCGTGCCATCAGGGACGAGCCACTCGACCAGCAGGTACTCGGTGTCGTTGTTGTTCAGCTTGGGCAGGCGCAGCTCAGCCACGGACGACCTTCCTGATCACGCGGTGGATGTCGGCCTCGTCCACCAGCACCTCGCGCTCCAGGTGGGAGGCCGTGGGGATGACGGAGCCGGCGGAGTGGACGAGCGTCACCGGGCCGGCCAGCCGGTCCCAGTGCCGCTGGTGGACGTGGTGCGCGACCTCCGCGCCCCAGGTGCCGCCGGCCGTGCTCTCCTCCACCACGAACACGTGCCGGGCCGCGGGCACCTCCACGTCGAAGGGGTAGAGCCGCGACGGCACCAGCAGCGTGCAGCCGATCTCGTCCTCCAGGAGCAGCGAGCGCATCGCCGCCACCACCCGGTGCGCCACGCCGCCCGGCGCGACGATCACGCAGTCGGGCGTGTCGTCCAGGAACACCCGGGCCACCCCGCCGGCCACCTCGACCGAGAAGGGCGCGTCCACCTGGTGCATCTGCCGCGTGTAGAGCACCTTGTCCTCGAACAGCACGCACGGCTCGGCGCGTGCCAGCATCTCCTCGAACACGGCGAGGTTGTCGTGGAAGGGCGACATCTCGTACAGCGCCAGGCCCGGGATGCCGATGAAGTGCTTCTGCAGGCTCTGGCTGTGCGTGGGCCCGTAGCCGCGCCCGCCGCCCATCGGGCAGCGCACCACCATCCGCATCGGCACCGTCTCGCCGTACATGGACACGGACTTGGCGGCGAAGTTGAGGAGCTGGTCGAAGGCCAGCGCGGCGAAGTCGCCGAACATGATCTCGACGATCGCCCGGTCGCCCGCCAGCGCCAGCCCGGCGGCCACGCCGGTGATCGCGCCCTCGCTGATCGGCGTGGACAGCACCCGCTCGGGGAACGCCGTCGACAGCCCCTTGGTGATCTTGAAGGCGCCGCCGTACGGGTCGAGGACGTCCTCGCCCAGCAGGTAGAGGTCCTGCTGCCGCTCCATCACCGCGTGCAGCGCCGCGTTCAGGTTCTCCGCGACCCTCATGCGCGCACCCACCTGGACGGCGGCCGGGCCGCGACCTCCTCGGCGACGGCGTCGACGTGCTCGCGCGCCTCCCGCTCCAGCCGGCCGACGTGCTCCGGCCGCACCGCGCGGCAGCGCTCCAGCCAGTCGGCGTCCCTCGCCTCCTGTACGGCCTGCGCGCTCCTGGTGTCGTCACCCTTGCTGTGCGGGCCCAGGCGGTGCGTGGCGAACTCCACCACGAGCGGGACGCCCTCGCGCACCCGCGCGACCGGCGGGGCGAGCCGCCGCCGGATCGCGGGCAGGTCGAACCCCTCGACGCGCTCGTGCGCGATGCCGAACGCCGCCGCCCGGCCCGCGATCGTGCCCGCCATGTGGGCCGTCGTGGGCGTGGACTGGGCGATGCCGTTGTGCTCGACGACGACCAGCACCGGCAGCCGCCACAGCGCGATCAGGTTGAGCGCCTCGTACACGGCGCCCTCGCCGAACGTGCCGTCGCCGATGTAGACGCAGGCCAGCGCGCCCGGCTCGGCACGCCGCAGGCGCAGCGCCACCCCGGCGGCCACCGGCAGACTCTCGCCCTGCACGCCGGTGGACAGGTAGCGCTCGCGCCGGATGTGCTGGCTGCCGCCCACGCCGTGGCAGATGGCGCCCTCCCGGCCCATGATCTCGGCCAGCAGGCCGTGCGGGTCGCGGAAGCGGGCCAGGTAGTGGCCGTGGCCGCGGTGGTTGCTGAAGACGTGGTCGGCCGGGCCGAGCAGCGGCTCCAGGGCCACGGGCACGTACTCCTGGCCGAGGCAGGTGTGCGTGGTGCCGTTGAGCCGCCCCTCGCCGAACAGGTCGAGCAGCTTGAGCTCGAAGGCCCGGATGGTGAGCATGAGCGACAGGTCGGCGTCGTCCAGGATGGGCCCGGCGGCCCGTTCGAGGAGCGAGGTCACCTCCTGATCACCTCGACGACGCCGGCGACGGTCGGGTTGTCGAAGAAGTCGTCCAGGTCGATCTCCACGCCGAGGCGCTTGCGCATGCGGGCGATGATCTGCGTGATGCTCAGCGAGTGGCCGCCCAGGTCGAAGATGTCGTCCTCGGGCTGGATCGGCGAGAGCTTGAGCACCTCCTCCCAGATCGCGGTGATCTCCCCGATCAGCGGGTCCCCGCCCAGGTCGGCACCCCCGTCGTCCACCTGGGCGGGTTCCGCGGCGGGCGCCTGCGCCTCCGCCGTGACGGTCTCCTGGAAGGCGGCCAGCTCGCGCAGCGGGCGCTCGGGCGTCGCCCGGCCCAGCACCGCGATCAGGTCGGCGGCGAACCGGCCGGGGTCGCGCAGCTCGGCCGGGTCGTAGCGCAGGCTCGCCGACAGGCCGCCGGGCCCGTCCAGGAGCTGGAGCTGGAGCGCGCCGCGCACCGCCCCGTTGAACGCCAGCCAGTCGACGTCCCACCCGGCGGGAGCGGTCCCGCCGCGCCGGTAGCTGACGGAGATCGGGGCGAGCGCGGCGTGCGGCCTGATGCCGGGCACGGCGCGGGCGATGGGCACCTCGCGGACCTCGTACACCCGCCTGAGCTCGGCCCGCAGCCCGGCGGCGAACTCGCCGAACGGCGCGTCCGGCGAGGGCGTGGAGTAGACGGGCAGCTCGTTGACGTACGGGCCGACGTGGCCGGTCTCGGCGGCGGTCCGGGTGGACAGGTCCACGGCGGTCACCACGTCGGCGTTGCCGTAGGAGCGCAGGAGCGCGTGCAGCGCGGCGACCACCACCTCGAACCTGGTCAGGCCGGGCAGCTCGGGCACGTCGAGGTCGAACTCGGCGAGCGCGCCGGTCCCGGCGCGGCGCGAGCGCAGCACGTCACCGGCCACCACGACCTCGCCCGGCTCGCGCCAGCGCCCGGCCCAGAACGCCCCGGCCTCGGCCAGCCGCGCCTCGACGCGCTCGCGCTGGAGCGCGGCGTGGTCGGCACGTTCCAGCGGCTCGGCGATCGTGCCGTCGAGCGCGGCGGCCAGGTCGGCCACCAGCACGTCCTTGGACTGGCCGTCGAACACCAGGTGGTGGGCGACGATCGTCAGCGTGTCGCCGTCGAGCTGGAAGCGGGCCAGCGGGCCGCGCTCCAGGTCCAGTGCCACGGGCTGGTCGGTCAGCGCGGGCTGGACGTCGGCCGGCACCAGGTGCGGCTCGCCGCCCCGGTCCTCGAACGCGCTGCCCAGCAGCGGGTGGCGCTCGACCACGGCGGTGACGGCCTTGGCGAGCGCGCCACGGTCCGGTGGCACGGCGAACCGGATCACGATCGGCATGTGGTAAGCGGACCCCGCACCCATCCTTTCCGTGATCCACATGCCGTGCTGGGCGTACGAAACCTCGGTCATCGAACAACCTCTCGCAGTGCGCGCTTGTCCACCTTGCCTCCGTGATTGCGGGGCAAGACGTCGACGGTCACGAGCCGTACGGGCAGCTCGTGCGGGGCCAGCCGGCCCTTCAGGAAGATCCGCAGGTCCTCGTGCGCCACGCCGCCGACGACGGCGACGGCGACCGCCTTGCCGAGCGTCGGGTGCGGGACGCCGAACGCCGCCGCCTCGGTCACGCCCGGGTGCTGGTAGACGGCGTCCTCGACGTGGATCGTGGACACCTTGTACGCGCCCGACTTGATCACGTCGCTCTCCCGGTCGACCAGGTAGAGGTAGCCGTCGCCGTCCAGGTAGCCGAGGTCGCCCATGCGCACCCAGCCGTCCCGGAACACCTCGCCGGTCGCCGTCGCGTCGCCGTAGTAGGCGCGCACGGCCGCCGGGGAGCGCATCCACACCTCGCCGGTGACGCCGGGCGGCAGCGGCTCGCCCTCGGCGGTGGCGATCCGCACCGCGCCCCCGGCGGCGGCCCGGCCCACGCTCGTCGGCCGTTCCGGGTCGTAGATCATCACGGTCTGGGCGGGCGCCGCCTCGGTGGAGGTGTAGTAGTTGGTGATCGTGGAGTTCGGGAAGGCGTCGGACAGCCCGGCGGCCACCCGGCCGGGCAGCGGCGCGGCGGCCGAGCCGAGCAGGAGCACGCTGGACAGGTCGTGCCGCTCGTGGACGCGGGCGGCGAGCATCTCGATGGCCATCGCGGGCACGAGGAAGACGGTGCCGGCCTGGTAGTGCTCGATCAGCGCGGCGAACCTGGCGGGGGTGAACACCGGCAGCGTCACCACCTCGGGGTGGGCGTCCACGGCGTTGACGAGCATCCACTGCCCGGCGTTGGTGCCGATGGGGAAGGCGTGCGCGAGGTGGCGGCTGTGCGCGAAGGGCCGTCGCCTGCCCCCGCAGCCGTGGGCCAGGTTGGCGTGGGTGGCGCTGACGCCCTTGGGGCGGCCGGTGGTGCCGGAGGTGTAGAGGATCTGGGCCAGGGCGCCGGGCTCGGGCAGTGTCACCTCGCCGGGCGCGTCGGGCAGCTCGCCGGGTCTCAGCACGGCGGCGGCGCCGCAGTGCGCGAGCATCGCGTCGACGTCGGGGGCGGCCAGGCGGTCCGACAGCGGCACCGCCGCCGCGCCCGCCTTGGCCACGCCTAAGAAGGCGATGGCATACTCCAGCCAGTTGCTGTTTCCGAAGACCAGCCCCACCCGGTCTCCAGGGCGCACGCCGCGAGCGGTGAGCCCGGCGGCCACGCGGTCGGATCTGGTCTCCCACTCATCGAACGTGATCGAGCCCGAGCCGTGGACGGTCATCGCCACGCGGCCGGGGTCTGCTGCGGCCCGCTGCCTGAGCAGGCCGGGAAGGGTAACGCTCACGATCGGCCCCCGGAACAGCCATCGGCGTTTCTAATAGGAAACTTTACTTTTTATGGGTGGGCGTTCAGTGTGGCATGCACCGGCGACGCACACAAGGCCGTATTCCACGGCCTTGCGAGACTCGGAAGATCCGTGGAACACTCGAACAGTTAGGATTCTTTCCAGTTTCGGCGGGGGAGCCTGTGATGATCAGAGAGCGGCTCGCCGCGCTCGTCGCGGAGTCGTCCGACGGCGCGATCAGCGAGCACGAGGCCCTGACGGCGACGGTGCCGCTCACCGCGCTCGGACTGACCTCGATCGGCCAGCTCCGGCTCGTCGACGCCATCGAGACCGAGTTCGGGGTCACCGTCGACCTGACCGGCGACGGCCTCGACCTGCTCGACGACCTCGACCGGCTGGCCGGGCACCTGGCCGGACGATGACGATCCGGTTCTCCGCGCCCGACTCCGGCACCGCCCCGCTGACCTGGGGCCAGCGGGCGATCTGGGAGGCCGTCGAACGCACCGCACCCGACGACCACTACTTCAACTTCGGCCGGGTGCTGAAAGTCCCCGGCACGCGGACCGTCGCCGAGGTCACCGTCGCGCTCACCGCCCTCGTCGAACGGCACGGCTCCCTGCGCACCCTGCTCGCCGACCCCGTCGGCCAGCGGCTGGAGGCCACCGGGCGGATGCCCGTCGAGGTCACCACCGGCGACCCCGACAAGGTGATGGCCGAACTGGCCGCCACCCGGTTCGACTACCACGCCGAATGGCCGCTGCGCGTGGCGCTCGTCCTGGACGGCGACACCGTCACCCACGTCGTGCTCGTCTTCTGCCACCTGGCCACCGACGGGCTCGGCAGCGACGTGGCCCTGCGCGACCTGCGGACCCTGCTGCTGCGCGGCCGCGTCTCCGGCCCGCCCGCGCCCCGCCCGCTCGACCTCGCCCACTGGCAGGCCGGCCCCCAAGGACGGCAGGTCGCCGACGCCGCCGCCGCCCACTGGGCCGACGAGCACGCCCGCATGCCCGACACCATGTTCGCCGGGCCGAGCGGCGACCCCGCCGACCCGCCCATCCGGCGCGCGCTCCTCCGCTCCCCCGCCCTGCAACTGGCCACCCGCGCCGTCGCGCTCGCCAACCGCACCAGCACCTCCACCGTGCTGCTCGCCGCCACCGCCACGCTCGCCGGACGCTGCTCCGGCTCCGGCCGGTGCGCCATGCTGCCCATCGTCGGCAACCGGTTCCGCCGCGACACCCTCGGCATCGTCAGCACCCTCTCCCAGGAGGGCCTGTTCACGCTCGACGTCGACGGCGACTTCCCCGACGTGCTCCGCGCCGCCGCCCCCGCCGCCATGCGCGCCTACCGCAGCGCCTACCACGACCCCGCCGACCGCGCCAGGATCGTCCGCGACGAGAGCGACCGCCGCGGCACCGCCGTCCACCCCAACTGCTGCTTCAACGACATGCGCTTCGCCGACCCGGGCCCCGCCGCCTGCGCCCCCGCCGACCTCGACGCCGCGCTGCCCGCCACCGCGCTCGAATGGCAGATGAGCCAGGACAAGCTCAACTGCCGCTTCTGCGTGCACGTCACCACCGAAGGCGTCTCCCTCACCGCCGACACCCGCCACCTGTCGAGCGACGCCATCGAACGCTACCTGTACGCCCTGGAGGACCTGCTCGTCGAGGCCGCCCGCCGATGACCCCGCCCACCGGCGTCCGCGCCTACGCCACCGCCACCTCCTGCCCCCAGGGCGCACGGCTGCCGTTCGTCCTGTCCGGACCGGCGCCCGTCGAGGTCACCGACATGGCCGACGGCCGCGTCGTCCACACCGGCGACGCCGCCCCCGGCTGGGAACTGCCGATCGGCGCCGACTGGCCCAGCTCCCTCTACCGCGCCCGGTTCGGCCCCGAACAGCCGTGGCCGCCCGGCCTGCCCGGCGACACGCCGTGCCCCGACAACGAGGTCTTCTTCGTCGTACGGGAAGCCGTGCCGGCCGCGCCGATCCTCCTCAGCATCCCCTTCACCACCTGGCAGGCGTACAACCGGGCAGGCGTGCCCGGCGAAAGCGTCTACTGGACCGAGGCGCCCGACCGCGCCGCCCGCGTCACCTTCGACCGGCCCGGCTGCGGCCCGCCCCCCGAACGCTGGGAACAGGGCCTCATCGAATGGCTGCGCCCCGCCGGGTACGACGTCGCCTACTGCTCCAACCTCGACCTCCACGACGGGCTCGACCTGCTGACCCGGCACCGGATGCTCATCGTCAACGGCCACGACGAATACTGGTCCGCCGGAATGCGCGACTCCGTCGAGGAGTACGTCCGCCGCGGCGGCAACGTCGCGTTCTTCTCCGGCAACACCTGCTGGTGGCAGATCCGGCTGGAAGACGGCGGACGGACCATGGTCTGCCACCGCGACCCCGTCTCCGACCCCGTCGAGGACCCCCGCCTGGCCACCGTCGAATGGTCGGCCGCCGGCCGCCCCGAGAACTCCCTCACCGGCGTCAGCTTCCGCGCCGGCGCCGGCACCTGGGGCCCGCACATGCCGCGCATGCTCGAAGAGTCCTACACCGCGCGCTTCGCCTCCCACTGGGTCTTCGACGGCACCGGGCTGACCGACGGAGACAAGTTCGGCCAGGGCTGCCTCGGCTACGAGACCGACGCCGCCGAGTTCGAGGAGATCGGCGGCGTCCCGCGCGCCACCTGCCGCGACGGCACCCCGCCCACGTTCGTCGTCCTCGCCACCGCCGACCTGCGCCACTGGGCCGGCTACGGGCAGGGCGGGATGGCGACCATGGGCGTTTACACCAGCGGCCTCGGCACCGTCTTCACCGCCGCCACCGTCAACTGGGGCAACACCCTGCACGACCCCGTCGTCGACCGCATCACCCGCAACGTCATCGACCGGCTCTCCACCGGGGCCGGCGACCCGTGGGAGGTCATCGGGCCCGAGGCCGACATCCGCGCCCTCGCCGCGCTCGGCCGCACCCTCTACGCCGTCGACGCCTCCGGCGACCTGCTGCGCCGCGAGCTCTGCGGCCAGAACCTGCCCTGGGAGCCCGTCGGGCCGACGCCCGGCGTCCGCGCCCTCGCCGCACCCCGCGAGGCCGCCGCCGGCGTGCCCGTCGCCCTCTACGGCGTCACCGGCACCGGGCGCCTGCTCCACTTCGACGGCGCCCACTGGCACGACCTCGTCACCGCCCCGGCCGACGCCACGGGCCTCGCCATCGCCGACTGCACCTTCTACGTCACCACCGCCTCGGACCTCCTCTGGCGCCTCACCTTCGGCACCACCACCTGGCACCCCACCCCCACCCCCCAGGAGACCACCACCTACGGCGGGGCATTGGGGGACAGCGCCAGGCAGGCTCCCGGGGCCACCCTCCCCACCCAGGGGATCGCCACGTACGGGGAGCGGGCTAAGGACGGGGCGCCCTCCCTCGCAGAGACCGCCCCCACCCGGCCCACCTCCCCCCAGGAGACCGCCACCATCCGGACCGCCTCTCCCGAAGAAACCGCCACCACCAACGGCGGGCCACTGGGGGACGGTGCCGGGCCGGCTCCGGGGGACGCCGAAGGGGCCGCCGCCCCGCGCGGGGAGGGGGCTGCGGGTGGGGTTCGGGGGTTGGGGGCGATGAACGGGCGGCTGTTCGTCCTGGACGGCCGGAGGCGGCTGTGGAGCGGGGTGCCGGGTCAGGGGTGGGAGCCGCTGGAGGTGACGGTGCCCGGGACGGCGTTCGCCGCGCATGCGGGGATGCTGGTGGCGGGCGGCAGGGATCTGCCGTTGCGCCTGTTCAGATGGGGCCGTACGACGCCCGGCCGGCTCCGGTGACGAACGCCCAGTAGCGGTCGCCGTACGACCAGTGCCACCACTCGGTGGGGTAGTTGACGAGCCCGGCGGGCTCCAGCGCGGCGGCGAGGATCTTGCGGTGCCGCCGGGCGTCCTCGGAGATGTCGGGCGAGGCGGTGTAGCAGGCGCCGCCGCTGGTCTCGGGGGTGTCGTTGACGGCGGTGCCCATGTCGTACTCGGCCCCGTCGGGGTCGCAGAGGGTGAGGTCGACGGCGGCGCCGGCGGTGTGGGGGGCGACGTCGACGGGTGAGACGTAGCGGCTGGCGGCGGCGTGGAGCTCGCCGGGGGTGAGGCCGGGGAAGCGGGCGGCGAGTTCGGCGCGGTAGTCGTCGAAGATCTTCCGCTGGACGGCGATGGGCCGGTAGCCCTCGACGATCAGCAGGTGGAAGCCGTCGGGCAGGCGCCGTTCGGCGGTCTCGAGCCGGTCGAGGAGGCCGGCGCGCAGGCGGGCGTAGGCGCCGTCGGGGTCGGCCATCCGGTCGTCGAGCCGCAGCCGTCCGCGTACCTCGGCGAGGGGTTCGCCGGTGTCGGTGACGGGGATGGCGGCCACCCGCGGATCGGAGATGAGCACGATGTCACCGGGAGGAAGCCACATGGGCAAGAATTCTCACACAGTGTCGGAGAAGACCTGCTCGCGGGCCTGCTCGAGGGCGGCGACGAGGGCGCCGCGCAGCACGGGGTTGCCGGTGATGCCGGTGGTGACGACCTGGGGGCGGCTGGGGCAGACCTTGGCGACGGCGTCCTCGACCATGGCGGCGAGTTCGGTGCCGCCGGCGCGGCCGACGTCGCCGGCGAGGACGATGAGGCCGGGGTCGAGGACGACGGTGACGGCGGCGACGCCGACGGCGAGGCGGGCGGCGACGGCGGCGAGGAAGCCGGTGCGGGCGCCGGCGACGGCGGCTCTGACGATCTCGGGTCCGGTGGCGCCAGGCCGGGCGGCGAGCCCGTGTTCCTGGGCGAGTCCGGTGAGGGCGTCGAGGCCGACGAGTCGCTGGTAGGAGCCTGATTGGGGGCGGGTGACGTCGGCGGGCAGTGGTTCGCCGGGGACGGGCAGCCAGCCGATCTCGCCGGCGCCGCCGGTGATGCCGCGGTGCAGCCGGCCGCCGAGCATGACGCCGAGGCCCTGGCCGATGCCGGTCCAGACGACGACGAAGTCGTCCTGTCCGGCGGCGGCGCCGTAGCGGTGTTCGGCGAGTGCGACGAGGTTGACGTCGTTCTCTATCGTGACGGAGGCGCCGAGGGTGCGGCGGAGGCTGGCGAGGACGCCGACGTGCCAGGAGGGGAGGTCGTGGGAGAAGCGCACGTCGCCGTTGGCGGGGTCGACGACGCCGCGGGTGCCGATGACGAAGGCTTTGAGCTGGGGCAGGGTGATCCGGGCGGAGGCGCAGGCGCGCTGGACGGCGGCGTGGACGGTGGCGACGGGGTCGCGCCCGTCGGCGGGGTCGACGACGACCTCGACGACGACCTTGCCGGTGATGTCCGCCACACCGACGGTGATGGCGTCGGGCAGGACTTCGAGCCCGGCGACGTGCGCGCTGGTGGGCACGACGCCGTAGAGGGCGGCGTTGGGGCCGCGTCCGCTGGCCCTGCGTCCGGTGACTTCGACGAGGCCGCGGTCCTCCAGTCTGGCGAGGAGCTGGCCTGCGGTGACCTTGGAGAGTCCGGTGCGTTCACCCAGCTCGGAGCGGGTGAGGGGGCCTTCGGAGAGCAGCAGCTCCAGGGCGGTCCGATCGTTCAGCCGGCGTAGCAGCCGCGGGACCCCCGGGTTCCGTGTCACGGGCATTCTCCCCTCTCGTCACGATCCGCTAACGCCAGTTTCTTTTAAGAAAGTTTCTTGTTAGTTTATCACCATTCAAGACTGACGATCAGCCAGGTGCGGACCACAGGCCCAGCACCCGATGACGCAGAGACCCGATGCGATTTAGCCGGGAAGGGAGCATCCCAGTGAGGATCTCTAAGATCACGGCCACCACGGTCACCACGGCCGCCCTGGCCCTGGGCCTGGCCGCTTGCGGCGGCGGCGCCGAGCCGGCCGCCAACGAGCCGGCGGCCTCCGCCAGCGCCTCCGGCCCCAAGTGGGCGGGGCAGACCCTCACCATGTGGCGGCTTGGCGTCCCGAACGAGCCGTCCCAGAAGTACACCGACGAGCTGGTCGCCGAGTTCAAGGCCACCACGGGCGCCGAGGTGAAGGTCGAGTGGATCCCGTGGCCGCAGGTGAACGACAAGTTCACCGCCGCCGCCGCCGGTGGCGAGGGCCCGGACGTGACCGAGATCGGCAACGACCAGGTGCCGCTCTGGCAGAGCCAGGACGCCCTCGCGCCGGTCACCTCGATCACCACCTCCGGTGAGCAGGCGAACATTCCCAAGAACCTGTTCGGCCTGGAGACCATCGACGGCGAGGTCTACGCCATGCCGTGGGGCGCGGGCACCCGCGCGGTGATGTACCGCAAGGACTGGTTCGAGGACCTCAAGATCGAGGTGCCGAAGAACTGGGACGAGCTCATCGCGGCCGCCAAGAAGATCCAGGAGGAGAAGGGCAAGGACGTCGACGGCTTCGCCTTCAACGGCGGCTCCGACGCCAACCACCTCCTCGGCGCGCTGGCCTGGTCCGAGGGCGGCGAGTACGCGGTGAAGGAGGGCGACAAGTGGGTCGGCAAGCTCACCGACCCCGCCTTCAAGACCGGCTTCGAGACCTACACGGGCATCGTGACCTCGGGCGTGTCCGGCAAGTCCCGCCTCACGCAGAACACGACCGACATCCGTACCCGGTTCTCCAACGGCAAGGTCGGCATGTACCTCACCGCGTCGTGGGACATCGCCACGATCAAGGAGGAGAGCAAGGGCAAGGTGAAGGAGGAGCAGATGGCCTTCTTCCCGCTGCCCTCCAAGGCCGGCGGTGAGACCCCGGCGTTCTTCGGCGGCAACGACATCGCCGTCTGGAACGACGCCAAGAACAAGGAACTCGCCACCGACTTCGTGAAGCTGGCCACCAGCAAGAAGTGGGCGGACCGCTACGCGATGGACGGCGGCCTGCTGCCCGTCTACCCGGACACCCTGGCCTCGCTCGCCAGTGACCCGGCCCAGGCTCCGTTCGCGGCCGCCTTCGCCAAGGCCAAGGCGTTCCCGGCCGACCCGAACTGGACCGAGGCCAACGAGACCAAGGCCGTCCTGCAGAACGCGGCCCGCTCGGTCATCGAGGGCAAGGCCACGGCCGACGAGGCGCTCGCCAAGGCCAACACGGAACTCGAAGAGATCCTGAACGCGCAGTAACGATGACGAACACGTCAACGCTCGCCAGGGGCGGAGGAAATTCCTCCGCCCCTGGGCGGCGCCGCCGTAGCTCCCGCAAGCCGGGCAAGGCCAGCGGGATGAACCCCAAGCTCGTCCCGTACGCCCTGCTCATCCCGGGCACTCTGGTCATCGTGGGACTGCTGATGTACCCCACGGTCCAGATGGTCATCATGTCGTTCCAGAAGGTCACCCTCCGGGTGATCCGCGGGGCCGCCGAGCCTGAGTACGTGGGGTTCGGCAACTTCGAGGCCATCTTCAACAACCCGGTCTTCTGGTCGTCACTGCGCAACACGGTCGCCTTCGCCGCCATCACCGTCACGCTCACTCTGGTGCTCGGCACCGCGGTCGGCATCCTGCTCAACCGGCTCAGCAAGCGGATGTCGAGCTTCGTGATCATCGGCATCATGTCGGCGTGGGCCGTCCCGCCGGTCGCTCAGGGCACCATCTGGCGCTGGCTGTTCGACGCCGAGAGGGGCGTCATCAACTGGGCGCTCAACCTGCTCCCCGACTGGCTGTCGAGCCTGCTCTTCGGCCGGGCCGACTGGACGGGGCAGCCGTGGCTCAACGACGCCTGGTCGATCTACCTGGCGCTCATCCTGACCGTCCTGTGGTCGTCGTTCCCGTTCGTGGCGGTGTCGGTGCTGGCCGGCCTGCGCGGCATCCCGGCGGAGCTGTACGAGGCGGCCCGGGTCGACGGCTCGACGCCGTGGCGCACGTTCAGGAAGATCACCTTCCCGCTGCTCAAGCCGGTCTTCGCCGTCCTGACGATTCTTTCGATCATCTGGGACTTCAAGGTGTTCAGCCAGCTCTACGTGCTGATGAACGGACCGACGAACCGTGAGGCGTTCAACCTGTCGCTCTTCTCGTTCGCCGAGGCGTTCAAGGCGCCGCCCAAGATGGGCACGGGCGCCGCGATCGCGGTGGTGCTGACGGTCATCCTGCTCATCGTCACCGCGTTCTACACCCGGCAGATGGTCAAGTCGGAGGAGGTCCAATGACGCCGCTGGCGCGCAAGCGCTTCACCAAGATCGCGCTGAACTCCGCCGGGGTCCTGGTCTTCCTGTTCGCGATGTTCCCGGTCTACTGGATGGTCTCGACGTCGTTCAAGGCCAACGACCAGATCTTCACCACGGACTTCATCCCGTTCCCCACACACTTCACCTTCGAGCACATCGAGAAGGTGCTGACGGAGGGCGTGGCGGGCAACTCCATCTGGCTCTACATGCGCAACAGCGCGATCGTGGCGCTCGGCACCGTGCTCATCGGCTCGGTGTTCGCGCTGCTGGCGGCCACCGCGGTGGCCCGCTTCCGGTTCAAGGGCCGCACCAGCTTCCTGATCACGCTGCTCGTCGTGCAGATGATCCCGTCGGAGGCACTGCTCATCCCGCTGTTCCTGAACGTCAAGCGGCTCGGCCTGTACGACCAGCTGCTCGGGCTGATCGTCATCCAGGTCGGTCTCACGCTGCCGTTCGGCATCTGGATGCTGCGCACGTTCGTCGCCGCGGTGCCCAAGTCGCTGGAGGAGGCCGCGTGGATCGACGGCGCGAGCCGGTTCACCACGTTCTGGAAGGTCCTGTTCCCGCTGGTGGCTCCGGGCCTGGTCGCGACGAGCATCTTCTCGTTCATCACCGCGTGGAACGATCTCATCTTCGCGCTGATCCTGATGAACGACAGCACCGGCTACACGATGCCGGTGGCGCTGCAGTTCTTCTTCGGGCAGCGCGGCACCGACTGGGGAGCCATCATGGCCACCTCCACGTTGATGACCCTGCCGGTCATCGTCTTCTTCCTGCTGGTCCAGCGCCGCATGGTCTCCGGCCTGGTGGCCGGGGCCGTCAAGGGCTGACCCCTTCCCTTCCCGCGGGTTCCGGTACGGCCAGCGCGCTCCACCGTGCGCTGGCCGTACCCATGTCCTGCCCTGACAACGATGAGGATTCATGAGCCAGAGTGATCGGGGGCTACGCCGCCTCGCGGCGGGCACGCTGCTCGTCGCGTTCGACGGGCTGAGCGCGCCCGCCTGGGTGCTGAGGGAGCTCGAGGGCGGGCTCGGCGGCGTGACACTCTTCGGGTTCAACGTCGGCGATCCGGCCCAGCTCGGCGAGCTGACCGCCGCCCTGCGTGCCGCCGGTGAGCCGGTCATCTCCCTCGACGAGGAGGGCGGCGACGTCACGAGGCTCGCCTACCACGTCGGCAGCCCGTATCCCGGCAACGCGGCCCTCGGCGCGGTGGACGACGTGGACCTGACCCGCCAGGTCTACCGGGCGATCGGCTCGGAGCTGGCCGCAGCGGGCATCAACCTCGACATGGCGCCGGACGCCGACGTGAACACGGCCGAGGACAACCCGGTGATCGGCACCCGGGCGTTCGGCTCGGACCCGGACCTGGTGGCCCGGCACACGGTGGCCGCGGTCGAGGGGCTGCAGGCGACGGGCGTGGCCGCCTGCGTCAAGCACTTCCCGGGCCACGGGGCCACCACGGTCGACTCGCACCTGGCGATCCCGGTGGTGGACGTGCCGCTGGAGGTGCTGCGGGCCAGGGAGCTGGCGCCGTTCCTGGCGGCCGTCCAGGCCGGCACCAAGTCGATCATGACGGCGCACGTGGCGGTCCCGGCGCTGACCGGTGAGACGCCCGCCACCATGTCGCCGGCCGCGCTGACCGGGCTGCTGCGGGGCGAGCTCGGCTACGACGGCGTCGTCGTCACCGACGCGCTCGACATGCAGGCGATCACCGACAGCGTGGGGCTGGCCGGTGGCGCCGTCGCCTCGCTGGCGGCCGGGACGGACCTGCTCTGCCTGGGCCCCAAGCCGGGCTACGACGAGATCCAGAAGATCATCGCGGCGATCATGGACGCCGTCGCCGACGGGGTGCTGTCGGTGGAGGGGCTGGAGCGGTCCGCCGCCCGCGTGGCCGCGCTGCGCGCCTGGGCCGGCCACAGCTCCGGCTCGCTGCCCGAGCTGACCCGGGTCGGCCTGGACGCCGCCCGCCGCGCGGTCCGGCTCGACGGGGCGCCGGCGCCGCTGTCGGACGTGCCGCTGGTCGTCGAGGTGGACACGCCGCCGACGATCGCCGTGGGCGACGTGCCGTGGGGGGTGTCGCCGTGGCTGCCGCACGCCGAGGTCGTCCGGGTCAAGCCCGCCGACGCCTGCCCCGACGAGCTGCTCAAGCGTGCCGGGGGGCGTTCGCTGCTCGTCGTCGTCAAGGACGCGCACCGCTACGCCGAGAGCCGGACCCTGGTGTCCGCGCTGGTCACGGGCCGGCCCGACACCATCGTGATCGAGATGGGGCTGCCCGTGTGGCGTCCCGGCAGCGCCGCCTACATCGCCACATACGGCGCGGCCCGGGCGAACGCCCAGGCCGCGATGGAGCTGCTGACCGCCTGATCAGCCCTGGCGGGCGGCCGCCACCGCCTCCCTCAGCGGGGCGGGCGGCCGCTCGCCGAACCGTTCCAGGTAGGCCGCCGCGTGCGCGGGGTCGTCCTTGAGGAACGGGAAGTCGGAGGCCACCATGTGCCGGACGGCCAGCAACGGGACCGGGGAGCCCAGCGGCAGGAAGTCCGGGTTCCACAGGCCGTGCTTGGGCGGCGGGCCGGGGTAGAACTCGCCGACCATCAGCCCGGCTTCCACGTACCGGGTCTTGAGCGCGAGCTGGGCCGCGTCGATCACCGCAGGGGCGCGATCGACGGGCAGGTCCGGCAGCAGCACCAGGATGGTGCGGAACTGCGGCGAGACCCCCTCAGGGGCGACCAGCCGCTGGAACCACGAGCGGTAGCCGTCGAGCACCTCGGCGACCTGCGCCGCGTCCGGCTCCCCGGGGCAGACGGCCAGGTAGAAGGTGCCGCGGTCGAGCGAGGTCTGCGCGTACGGGCAGACCGGCCCCTTCCTGCCGAGCTCCGGGTGCGGCCGGCACAGATACTCGCGCGCCCACGTCACGATGTGGCCGAGCGGCTCCGCGTACCGCCGCACCAGTTCGTGGCCGCCGTCGAGATCGCTCACCTCGATGAGCACGCGGGAGGGATCGGTGGGATCCGTGAGCATCAGCGAACCTTCCTGGCGAGCAACAACGCGGCGAGCCCGGCGGCTCCCAGGGCGGACCAGCGCAGCAGGGCGTCCTGGCGCCTGGCACGGGCCAGCGCGTCGGCGTACGGGGTGGTGGTGTGGGAGATCATCGTGTAGAGCGGGACCCAGCGGTCCGGGAAGAGGCCCGAGAGCACCAGGTCGGCGCGCTTGCGGGCCAGGTGCAGCGGCGAGCGGACCCGGTCGCGCAGCTCGACGAAGTTCTGCCTGGACAGCTCGTCCAGGACGTCGGTGTGCGGCCGGCGGGTCCGCTCGAACTCGGCGAAGGCCGCACGCGTATCGCCGAGTCCGAGGCATCGGTCGAGGACCGTGCAGTCCTCGAGGGAGGAGTTCATGCCCTGCCCGTAGAACGGGTAGACGGCGTGTGCGGCGTCGCCGATGAGGACGACCTTGCCGCCGTCGTGCCAGGGCGTGGTGCGGATCGAGACCAGGTGGCCCACGGGCCGGTCGGCGTACTCCTTGGCCAGGTCCGGCATGAGCGCGAGCGCGTCGGGGAAGCGCTCGGCGAAGAACGCCTCCGGGTCGTCGATCTCCTCGAACCGCTCGAACGGCAGGAACAGCGTGGCCGTCATCGAGCCGTCGAGGTTGGGATGGGTGACGATGAGCCCGTCGTCGCCGCCGGGCCACACGTGCAGCGCCTCGTGGTGCTCGGGCACCTTGGGGATCGTCAGCTCCTTGTAGCCCCAGGGCAGGAACTCCTGGTGCAGGTCGGCGCGCGTGCCCCGGTGCATCAGCGTGCGCACCGCGGAGAACGCGCCGTCTGCGCCCACCACAGCGTCGGCCTCGACGGTGCTCCGGCCGTCCTCGTGCTCGACGGTCAGCGTGGGCGCCTCCTTGTCGAGGTCGACGACGCGGTGGCCGAAGTGGAAGGCGACGCCCTGCGCCTCGGCGTGGCCGATGAGGCTGACGACGAGGTCGCGGCGGCGCACGGAGTGCAGGATCTCCTCCTCGCGCCTGCCGTAGGGGTGGAAGGTGACGGCGCCGTCGGGGGCGTGCACCGCGCGTCCGCGCATGGGCACGGTGCTCGGCCAGATCTCGTGCATGAGCCCGACGTCGGTGAGCGCGCGCACGCCCCGGGCGGACAGGCCCAGGTTGATCGAGCGGCCTTCCTCGTCGTCGCGCAGCCTGGGGTCGTCGCGGCGCTCGTAGACGGCGACGCGGTGGCCGCGCCTGGCCAGGTAGCAGGCCAGCAGGCTGCCGGCGGGACCGGCGCCCGCGATGAGGATCTTCACACCGTCTCCTGTCTTGCCACGAGCAGTTCGTCGGAGCCGGGGGCGTCGAGCGGGAGCCGCTCGATCCCGCCCAGCCCGGCCGCCTCGGCCCAGCCGGCCACCTCGGCGAACGTGTAGAGGCGTCCGCCCTGGGTGGCGGCCAGGTTGAGGCTGAAGCCGCCGAGGAAGGCGGCCGTGTGGCCCTGCGTGCCGGCGGGCGGGTCGCTGTACGGCTCCAGCACGAGCAGCCGCCCGCCGGGCCGCAGCGCCCGCGCCGCCCTGGCGACCAGGCCGGCGGCGCCGTCCGGGTCGAGCCCGTGCACCACGTTGAACAGCAGGACCGTGTCGTACGCGCTGTCGAGCGCGGCCGAGTCGGCGGGCACGGTCAGGTCGCCGGGCACGAGCGTGATCCGCCCGGCCAGCCCGGCCTCCTCGACCCGCGCCCGGCCCTCGTCCAGGGCTCCGGGCAGGTCCACGACGGTCGCGGTCGTCCCGGGCGCGGCCTCGCAGAAGGCGGCGCTGTAGATCGCGTGGCCGCCGCCGACGTCCAGCAGCTTCCCGTACGGGCCGGGCACCGCCGCGACGACGGCCGGGGCCAGGCCCCGCGCCATCCCGGCCAGCATCCCCTGGAAGGTGCGCAACGTGCCGGGCCGGCGTTCCAGCCAGGCGTAGTACGGCTCGGGCGGCCGGCCGGTGCGCACCGCCTCCTCCAGGCCGGTCCACAACTCGCCGATCAGCTCGTGCCACAGTGCCAGCGTCGGCGCGAACCAGTCGCGTGGCCCGTTCGCCAGCCAGGGGTCGGCGGCCGGGCCCGGGGCGTAACCGTCGTCGTCGCGGAGCACGTACCCGAAGCCGGCGAGCGCGTCGAGGAGCACGGTGAGCGGCCCCTCGGCGACGTCCAGCTTCGTGGCGAGCTCCGCCGGGGTGCGCGCTCCGGCGGCGAGCGCGTCGAAGACGCCGAGCCGCTGCGCGGTTCCCGCCGCGCGGAACGCCATCGCGCCCACGAGGTCGATGAACCCTCCGGGCGCTTGGTTCAGGTCACGAAATATGCGTAACTCTTCAGGATCGAGATAGAGCGGCATCGGATGACTCCTCAGCGTCGGGCAGTTCCGTCTCCACCCGGCGAAGGCGCGGCTGGAGGTAGGCCAGGGGCGCCAGCACGACCAGCGCGGCCCCGGTGAGCAGGAAGATCGTGGCGATGCCGCGGCCGGGCCCGGTGCCGATGAGCTGGCCGAGGCTGCCGGCCAGCGCGCCGCCCGGCGCGAGCATCGGCTCGAACACCTGGTCGGCGAGCGGCCCGGCCGCCAGGTAGGTGAGCACGGTCGCGGCCTGGGTGAGCATGCGGACGGCGCCGAGCACCCGGCCCAGCTCGGCCGGTGCGGTCTTGAGCTGGATCAGCGTGATGCCGGTGCCCTGCACGAACGGGATCGTGAACAGGAACGCGGGCGCGACCAGGCCGATGAGCAGCGCCGACGGGCTCAGGCTGTGCAGCATGAGCAGCACGCCGCCGGCGGCGACGAAGGCGAGCAGCCCGCGCACCCGCCGCTTGGGCCCGCCCCACGCGCTCAGCACCAGCCCGCCGACGAACAGGCCCGCGCCGCCCGCGGCCATGAGCGCGCCGAGCAGCGCCGCCGAGCCGAACGACAGGATGAGCGGCTGCACGAGCACCCCGGCCATGCCGAAGAACAGGTTGTAGGCGGCCAGCAGCCCGACCAGCCAGCCGAGCCCGCGCCGGGTCCGCAGGTGGCGCAGCCCGAAGGCCAGGTCGCGCAGCCACGGCTCGGCGGGCCGCCCCTCCCCCGGCCGGGTCGCCTCGCGCGGCAGCGGCACCAGGTGGAGCACGATCCGCGAGGCCAGGAACGTCACCAGGTCGATCACCACGACCCCGGTGAGGCCGACGCCGACGAGCAGCGCCCCGGCGAGCAGCGGCGCGGCGACGCGGACGGCGTCGGCCACCTGCATGAGGCCGTTGGCCCGGCCGAGCTGTTCCTTGGGCACCAGGCTGGGCAGCATCGAGTGGTAGGCGGCCATCTGGGCGGTCCCGAAGACGGCGCTCACGGCGGTGACCACGTAGATGTGCCACACCTGGAGCTCGCCCGTGGTCAGCAGCAGGGCCAGCGCGCCGGTGGCCAGTGCGGCCCCCAGGTCGGCGGCCAGCATCATCCGCCGCCGGTCCCACCGGTCGGCCAGCGACCCGGCGAGCGGCGCGAACAGCACCTCGGGCAGCACCGCGCAGAGCGTGATGGTGACGAACTGGGTCGCCGAGCCGGTCTTCTGGAACACCCACACGCCCAGGACGAACCCGGTGACGCTGGAGGTGATGATCGACAGGAGCTGGGACGACCAGATGGCCAGGAACGTCCTAGGCATCGCGGTCTCCGATCAGGTGGGGCAGGTACACGCCGAGCAGGTCGGCGGCGGGCGGGCAGACGAGCCCCGCCTCGGCCAGCAGCCGCTCGGTCGCCGTGCAGTCGAACGTGGGGCCGGTGCTGTCGTCGCCGTACTCGGCGAAGAACGCGGGGAAGGGCGCGAGCGGCAGGCTCTCGCCGCCGTCGAGCCTGCGCCGCACCTCGGCGCGCCACTCGGCGGCGGGCGCGAGCCGCACCGGGACGCCGTGCGCGGCCAGGCCGGCCGCCAGGTCGGCGGCGCCGAGCGTGCGCGGGTTGCGGTAGTGGAAGTCGCCGGTGGCGCCGGTCCTGGCCAGGTGCCCGATGGCGGCGGCGACGTGGTCGACGGGGGCCAGGTCGAGCTCCTCGCCGTCGGGGACCGTGCCGAGCAGTGCGCAGGTGGCGATCAGGCGGCGCAGGAAGTCGTCGGAGGGCCCGGCGCCGGTGCGGCTGTCGCCGGAGATGCGCGCCGGGCGGTGCACGGTCACGGGCAGCCCGGCCTCGCGGGCCGCCGTGGCGAGCCGGTCGCCCACCCACTTGCTCTGGTCGTAGCCGAGGTGCAGGCCGGCGGGGTCGGGCAGCGGGTCGCCCTCGCGCACCACCCGCTCGCCCGGGGTCAGGTGGACGCCGAGCGTCGAGATCAGGTGCACGGGCGTGCCGCGGCGGGCGGCGAGCCTGAGCAGGGCGAGCGTGCCGTCCACGTTGGCGGCCTTGAGCGCGCGGTACGGGCGGGTGAAGTCGACCTGCCCGCCGCTGTGCACGATGAGGTCGCAGTCGACGTCGGGCAGCGGCCCGGTGAGGTCCCCTGGCTCGCAGGCGATGCGGCCGGCGAAGTCGTCGCGCCACAGCCCGTGCGCGGCGAGGTTGCGCCGCACCCGCTCCTGCGGATGGTCGCCCCTGACGAGGCAGAGCACGGTGGCGTCGGAGTGCGTGAGCAGGTCGGCGAGCAGGTGCGCGCCGAGGAACCCGGTCGCCCCGGTGAGCAGCACCCGGCGCGGCTCGCCCCGGCCGCCGCCCGGCGCCACCGTGAAGTCCGCAGGCAGCGTCGCCTCGGCGTGCAGGTCGGGCGGCCCCTCCGGGGCGCGCCCGTCGAGGGCGGCGGCGAGCTCGGCCAGGTCGGCGCAGGCGAAGAAGACCGGCAGCGGCACCCGGACCCCGGTCTCCTCCGCCAGCCGGGCCACCGCCCGGGGCGTGAGCAGCGAGTGGCCGCCCAGCTCGAAGAAGCCGTCGCGGCGCCCGGCCCGCACCCCGAGGATCTCCTCCCACACCGCCGCGACCACGCGCTCGGTTCCGGTGCGCGGGCTCTCGTACGGCGTCGCCGCGGCGGCGGGCTCGGGCAGCGCCCGGAAGTCGACCTTGCCGTGCGGCGTCAGCGGCAGCGCGTCCAGCGTGACCACGGCCGCTGGGATCATCGACGACGGCAGGCGTCCCGCCAGGAAGCCGCGCAGCTCGGCCAGCCCGACCGGTTCGCCGGTCAGGTAGGCGACCAGCCGCCCGCCCACGGCGGTGACCACGGCCTCCCTGACGGCCGGGTGGGCCAGGCAGGCGGCCTCCACCTCGCCGGGCTCGATCCGCACCCCGTTGACCTTGAGCTGCCTGTCGGTGCGGCCGAGGAAGTCCAGCGTCCCGTCGGCGCGCATCCGCACCAGGTCGCCGGTCGCGTACATCCGGCCGCCCGGCAGGAACGGGTCGTCGCGGAAGCGCTCGGCGGTCAGGTCCGGCCGCCCCAGGTAGCCCTCGGCGACGCACTCGCCGCCCAGGTGCAGCTCGCCGGGCACGCCCGCGGGCGCGGGCCGGCCGTGCCGGTCCAGCACGTACGCGCGCACGTGGGGCAGCGGGACGCCGATCGGCAGGTGCGTGCGCTCCCCCAGCTCGCCGCCGTCGACGGTGCGGCAGACGGTCGCGCAGACGGTGGCCTCGGTGGGGCCGTAGTGGTTGTAGAAGGCGACCTTGCCGCCGGTGAGCCGGGCCCAGGTGCGCAGCCGTTCGAGGGGGACGCTCTCGCCGCCGACCATCATCGTCGTCAGCGGCCCCGGGTCGACCGGCCCGGCCTCCGCCAGGTCCTCCACCCACTGCTGCCACAGCGCCGAGGCCGTGTCGACCATGGTGATGCCCAGCTCGGAGCACAGGCGCATCAGCTCGGGCCCGCTGAGCGAGACCGGGTCGGGATGCAGCACCAGCGCGGCCCCGCTGATCAGCGCCGGGAAGATGTCGCCCACCGAGGCGTCGAAGCTCAGCGGCGGCACCATCAGCACCCGCTGCCCCGGCTCGAACCCGTGCGCGTCGCGGAACGAGACCGCCAGCCGGGCGGCGCTGCGGTGGCTGACGACCACTCCTTTCGGCGTCCCGGTCGAGCCCGAGGTGTAGATCACGTACGCGGCGCCGTCGGCGGTGACCCGCCCGGACACCAGCTCGCCCGCGCCCCCGCCGGTGACGTCCAGGACGTCCCCGGGGACGGGCTCGTGCACCTCGCCCGGGACCGGCGCCACGCCGTCCTCGCCGATCACCGCCGCGCAGCCCGCCAGCATGGCGCGCGTGCGGTGCTCCGGCTGCGCGGGGTCCACGGGCACGTACGCGGCCTCGCACATCAGCACGGCGAGCACGGCCACCATGGCGTCGGGCCCCGCCTTGAGCCGGACCGCGACCAGGTTGCCCGCCCGCACCCCGGCCTCGCGCAGCTCGCCGGCCAGCACGCGGGCGCGGGCGGCCAGCTCGCCGTAGGTGAGGACGCCGCCGGGCGTGACGACGGCGGGAGCGGCGGGCGTCCTGGCGACCTGCCGGGCGATCAGCCCGTCCAGCCGGTCGGGCAGCACCAGCGCCAGCTCCTCCGGCGGCAGCATGCGCAGCTCGGACAGCCGGGCCTCAGGCCGCGCCGTCATCTCCTCCAGCAGCCGCCGCAGGTGCCCGCCCATCCGCTCCACGGTGGGGCGCTCGAACAGATCGGTGCTGTAGGTGAGCATGAACTGCAGGTGCTCCTCGAACACCACCACGTCCACGGCCAGGTCGAACTTGGCCGGGGCCAGCCCCGACACGACCGGCGTGCGCTCCAGCCCGGCCAGGTGCAGCGGATCGGGGCCCTCCTTCAGCCCTTCGCCGGGGTTGTCCAGGTTGAGCAGCGTCTGGACGAGCGGTGCCTGCCCCCGGGACGGCCGCAGCTCGGACACCACCTCGTCGAACGGCACCGCGGCGTGCGTGAACGACTTCAGCAGGCGGCGCCGCGTCCGCTTGATCAGCTCCTGCACGGTCGGGTCGCCGCCGAGGTCGGCGCGGACGGCCAGCGTGTTGATGAACAGCCCGAAGACCCGCTCGAACTCCTCCTCGTCGCGCCCGGCGACCGCCGTGGCCACGCAGAAGTCGTCCTGGCCCGAGTGCCGCGACAGCATCGCCTGGTAGGCGGCCATCAGCACGATGAACGGCGTGCACCGCTGCGCCCTGGCCAGCTCGCGCACCCGGGTCCACAGCTCGACCGGCATCCGCTGGATGACCAGGTCGCCGTGGCCGCTCGGGGTGGCGGGCCTGGGCCGGTCGGCGGGCAGCTCCAGGGCCGGGACCCCGGCCAGCTCGGTGCGCCAGAACTCCAGGTGGGCGCCGTGATCCTGTTCGCGCTGGCGGCGGGCGTACTCCGAATAGGGCACGGCCGGCTCCAGCGGCGGCGCGGGCAGGCCCGCGGCGAACGCGGCGTAGAGCGCCGACAGCTCCGGGTACAGGATGCGCTCCAGCGACCAGGCGTCGCTCACGATGTGGTGCAGCACCATCAGCAGCACGTGCTCGCGCGGCCCGGCGCGCAGCAGGCTCACCCGGAACAGCGGCCCGGCGGCCAGGTCGAAGGGCCGGTTGGAGCGCTCGGCCAGCAGCCCGGGCAGGCTCTCCCCGGCGGCCTCGACGCGCTCGGCGACGACCGGCTCGCAGGGGCGTACGACGGCCGTCGGCACGCCGTCCACCTCGGGGAAGACGGTGCGCAGCGCCTCGTGCCTGGCGGTCAGCTCGGTGAGCGCCCGCTCCAGCGCCGCCACGTCCAGCTCGCCCGTGAGCCTCTCGGCGACGGCGATGTTGTACGAGGCGTCGCCGCCGGAGAGCCGGTCGAGGAACCACAGGCGTTCCTGGCCCCTCGACATGACCGCGGCACGGCCTGCCAGCTGCATGGTGACGAGTCCCCTAACCGCGGATGTCTGACTGGGAGGTTTGACTCAATAACTCTTAGGAAAGTTTCCTATTTATTGACTGGGGTTGATGCTATACACATGGGGCGACCACAGACAAGGACCACCCGGCGAAGATCCGAGCCGGGCGCAAGGGGAGGCACGATGGGCGCGTCGATCGTCAGGAGTCCCGTACTGGCCGGGCTCGCCGACACCGTGCTGCAGCCGGGGTTCAAGGGCACGACCCTGCCGGACTGGGTGCGCAAACGACTCTCGACGGGGCTCGGCGGCATCGCCCTGTACTCGCGCAACCTCGTGACAAGTAGTCAAATACGTGACCTAACCGCCGCAATTCGGGCAGAGAATCCGGAAGTGGTCATCGCCCTCGACGAGGAAGGCGGCGACGTCACCCGGCTGGAGGCCTTCACCGGCAGCTCCCGCCCCGGCAACCTCGCCCTCGGCGTCGCCGGCGACCCCGCGCTCACCCGTGCCGTCGCCCAGGGCATCGGCCACGACCTCGCCGCCGCCGGCATCAGCCTCAACTACGCGCCCGTCGTCGACATCGACGCCGAGGACAACCCCGTCGTCGGCACCCGCGCCTTCGGCTCCGACCCCGAGCTCGTCGCCCGCCACACCACCGCCTGGGTGACCGGCCTCCAGTCAGCGGGCGTCGCCGCCTGCGCCAAGCACTTCCCCGGCCACGGCGCCACCTCCGTCGACTCCCACGACGCCCTGCCCGTCGTCCGCCTCTCCCGCGAGGAGCTCGCCGCCACCGCCCTGCTCCCCTACCGCGCCGCCATCGCCGCCGGGGTGCGCGCCGTCATGACCGGCCACCTGCTCGTCCCCGCGTACGACGAGTCCGAGCCCGCCACCACCAGCCGCCGCCTCATGGTCCAGCTGCTGCGCGAGGAGCTCGGCTTCGACGGGCTCATCGTGACCGACGGCATCGAGATGCCGGCCGTCTCCGCCCCGTACGGCCTCGGCGGCGCCACCGTCCGCGCCCTCGCGGCCGGGGCCGACGCCATCTGCGTCGGCGGCGAGAACGCCACGCCCGGCGTCGTCGGGCTGCTGCGCAACGCCATCATGGCCGCCGTCGCCGACGGCACCCTGCCCGAGGAGCGCCTGGCCGAGGCCGCCGCCCGCGTCCGCGCCCTCACCCACTGGACCGCCACGCACCTCCCGATGCGCCCGCACGCCCAAGCGGTCCACCTCACCCCGCCCCCGCTCACGAGCCCCCAGACGTCCCTCACAGCGCCCAGCGCGCCGGAGTCCACCGTCCAGCCCCCCGCAGCGCCCGCCGGCCCGGGAGCGCCGGTCGAGCCCGCCGACGCCCCTACGGCCGCCGGCGCCTCGCCTACGCAGTCGCCGGTCACGCCGCACCTCCCCGCCGCGCTCCCGCTGGCCGTGGGCTACCCCGAGTCCGCCCCGCGCAACGCGGCCCTGCTCGCCGCCCGCCGCGCGCTGCGGGTGACCGTGCACGAGCGCCCCACCGGCGACGGCCCGCCCCACGTGGTCGAGCTCGACTCCCCCGTCAACCTCGCCGTGGACCGCGCCACCCCGTGGGGCCTGGTCACCCCGCTGACCCGGCTCTTCCCCGGCACGACGAGCGCCCGCCTGGCCGACCCGGAGCCCGAAGACCTGGCCAAGGCCGTGGACGCGGCCGAGGACCGCCTCCTGGTGGTCGTCATCCGCACCGCCTACCGCCACACCTGGGTGACCGCGACGGTGGACGCCATCCTCGCCCGCCGCCCGGGCAGCGTCGTCGTCGAGCTGGGCACCCCGGGCCACGAACGCCCCGGCGCCGTCCACATCGCCACCCACGGCGCGACGAACCCGTGCAGCGAGGCGGCGGCCACCGCCATCGCGCACCTGATCAGGACGTGAACAGCTCCTCGCGGGCCTGATCGAGGGCCGCCAGGACGGCGCCGCGCAACACCTGGTTGCCCTCGACCGTGCTGGTGGCCACCTGGGGCCGCACCGGGCAGATCCTGGCGACCGCCTCCTCCACCCGGGACGTGAGCGTGCGCCCGCCCGCGTGGCCGACCTCGCCGCCGAGGACGACGAGCCCCGGGTCGAGGATCACGCACACGGCCGCCACGCCCAGCGCGAGCCGGTGGGCGATCTCGTCGAGCAGCGGCTCGCCCTCGGTGCCCGCCGCGATGGCGACCTCGACGCACTCGCCGGCGTTGGCGGCCTCGAAGCCGTGGCTGCGCGCGAGCTCGGTCACCGCCTCGGCGCTGACGAGCGACTGCAGGCCGCCGGCCAGCGACGGGAGCCTGCCCGGCGAGGTGCGGATGTCCTCGGGCAGCGGCACGCCGGGCACGGGCAGGTAGCCGATCTCGCCCGCGCTGCCCGAGCGGCCCCGGTGGAGCTTGCCGCCGAGCATGACCGCCATGCCGAGCCCCCGGCTGGACCACAGCAGCACGAAGTCGTCGAGCCCCTTGGCCGCGCCGTCGGAACGCTCGGCGATGGCGGCGAGGTTGACGTCGTTCTCGATCGTCACCTCGCGCTTGAGGTCGCCCGCGAGCGCCTCGTGGATGCCCTCGTGCCAGCCGGGCAGGTCGAAGGAGAACCGCACGTCGCCGCTGCGCGGGTCGACCACGCCCGGGGTGCCGATGACCACGCCGCGCAGCTTGGCGACGCTCACCTTGGCGCTGCGGCACGCCTTCATCACGGCCTCGTGCACGGCGGCGACCGGGTCGTCGTGCCCGTTGGGGTCGACGGCGGCCTGCGCGACCGTGCGGCCGTTGATGTCGGCGATGGCCGCGGAGATCAGCTCGGGGCCGATCTCCAGCCCGGCCACGTACGCGCTGGAGGGGATCACGGAGTAGAGGGCCGCGTTGGGGCCGCGCCCGCCGCCCTGGCTGCCGACCACCTCGACCAGCCCGCGCTCCTCCAGCCGGGCGAGCGTCTGCGAGGCGGTCACCTTGGACAGCCCGGTCAGCTCGCCGATCTGGCCACGGGTCATCGGACCGGTGGCCAGCAAGAGCTCAAGCGCGGCCCGATCGTTGATCTCCCGAAGAAGTCTGGGCACACCAGGCCGTCGCTCCACGCTTAATCCCACCGTCACATAGAAAAGGGTTGCTGGAAGTTTAGCGCTCTCACCACTCCTCTCCAGTGGTCAGGAGCGGTCTTGGATCTCATTCCCCGCTCCCGCGCTCCCCTATGCCACTAGGCATGTCCGGCTCGCCCGGATACGTCCGACTGCCGGTTTTCGGCGACCTTGCGGCGAACCAGTGTTGACCAGGAGGGATAATCGAGAACATGCGCCTTTCCGCTCGTGTCGACTACGCCCTCCGCGCCGCCGCCGAACTCGCCGCTGCCGGTGCCGGCCCGACCACAGTGGGCGAGCTCGCCAAGGAGCAGGACATGCCGCCCAAGTACCTGGAGAACATCCTGCTGCAGATGCGCCGCGCCGGTCTCGTCCGTGGTCAGCGCGGCCCCGAGGGCGGCTACGTCCTGGCCCGGCCCGCCGCCGAGATCTCCCTGGCCGACGTCATCAGGGCCGTCGACGGCCCGCTCGCCAACGTCCGCGGCGAACGCCCGGAGCACGTCGGCTACCGGGGGCCCGCCGAATCCCTCCAGCAGGTGTGGATCGCCCTGCGCGCCACCGAGCGGGCCATCCTGGAGGAGGTCACGCTGGAGCAGGTCGCCACCGGCGCGCTGCCCGACCGCGTCCGCCAGCTCGCCTCCGACCCCGCCGCCTGGGACTGACTCGCCCGGCGGCGCCCCGTCAGCGGCCCAGCCTGGCCGCCGCCCAGAACAGCGCCAGCGCGGCCAGCTCGACGACGGCGGCCACGACCGGCAGCACGCCGCTGCCGTACGTCTCCAGGACCAGGCCGCCGAGCGCGCCACCGGCCGACACGCCGACGTAGACCGCGCTGCTGTTCAGCGCCAGCGCCTGCGGGCCCGCCGTGCCCGCCAGGGCGAGCAGGCGCGTCTGCGCGGGCGGCGGGATCCACCACGACACGCCCGCCCACACCAGCAGCACCGGCAGCAGCCACAGCAGCGCCACCGGCCGCAGGAACCAGCTCCCCACGAACACCGCCATCACCGCCGTGAACCCGCCGATCCCGGCCAGCAGCGCCCGGTCCGGCCCCCACCGGTCTGCGGCCCGCCCGCCGAGCATCCCCCCGGCCAGCCCCGCCACCCCCGCCAGCGCGAACACCCACCCCAGCTCCCTGGGCCCCGCCCCGGCCAGATCCCGCAGGAACGGCGCGAGGTAGGTCAGCAGCATCATGCTGCCGGTCACGATCGCCACCATCCCCAGCAACCCGAGCAGCACCCGCGGCCGCCCCAACGGCCGCACCCGCCCCCACACCCCTCCCCCGGAATCCCGCACACCCGCAGGCGCATCCGCACCCCCAGACCCAGAATCCCGCACGCCCGCAGACGCGAGGGCGGCCGACCCGGACGGAGAGTCGGAGGCGGACGCGCCCCCCGAGGCGGGAGCCGATGCAGAGGCGGACGCGGACCGGGAGGCTGCGGGGTCCCGGACAGTCCCGTAGCCCACGGCGGTCGCGTCGCCCGGGACGGACCCGGTGGCCGTACCGGTCGGGGTTTTGGGCTCGGGTTCGGTGGTCGGGTGGGTTTCTGCCGGTACGAGGTCGCGTACGTCGGGGAGGGTGCGGTGGACGGCGACGAGGGCGGCCAGCCCGAGCAGCCCGCCGAGGACGAACGTGGCCTGCCACCCGAACGCCCCGCCCACCCAGGTGCCGATGGGCACGCCGAGCACGAGGGACCCGGTGAGCCCGCCCATGACCAGCGCCAGATAGCGCCCCTGGTGGCCTTCGGGCGCGAGGGAGGCGGCGATGGCGTACGCGGCGGGCACGACGGCGGCGGCGGCCACGGCGGCGAGCACGCGCAGCCCCATGAGCACGGGATAGCTGCTGACCAGCGCGGACGCCCAGTTGGCGGCGACGAACAGCAGCAGCGCCCCGGTGATGAGCCGCCGCCGCGGCCAAGAGGCGGTGACCACGGAGGCGACCGGCGCGGTGAGCGCGAAGGCGAGCGAGAACGCGGTGACGAGCTGCCCGCCCGCCGCTTCGCTGACGCCGAGCCCGCCGGAGATGGCGGGCAGCACGCCGGCGATCACGTAGTCGTCGGTGGCGAACGCGAACGCGGTGAACGTCAGCGCGAGCAGCCACCCGGGCGCACGGAACACGAGGAGACCCCCTCAATAAAGGTAACAGTCGTTACCCAAGATAAGGTAACAGTCGTCACCCCATCGCCGTCAAAGGGGATTCGCCGATGGCCAGGACCGCCGACCCGGCCCGCCGCGCCGAGCTGCTCGACCAGATCGTGGACTACCTGGCGGGCCACGGCCTGTCCACGCTGTCCATGCGCCCGCTGGCCGAGCACCTGGGCAAGACCACGCGGGTGCTCACCCACCACTTCGCCGACAAGGAGGCCCTGCTGTCGGCCACGATGGAACGCCTGGACGAGCGCCACCGCGCCTGGCTGCGCGCCCAGCCCGGCCGGACCGGGGCCGACAGCGTGGGCACGATCATCCGCGCCACCTGGGACTGGCAGCTGCGCGAGGAGAACCTGCCGATCGCCCGCCTGGTCCACGAGATCGAGGGCCTGGCGGCGGGCGGCCGGCTGGCGGGGCAGGTGCCGAGGCTGCTGGCGGACCGGTCGGAGTTCGTGGCGGGCCTGCTGCGCGAGCGCGGCGTGCCGGAGCCCGACGCCGTGCGCATCTCGACGCTGGCCAACGCCGCCTACGCGGGACTGCAGGCCGACCTGCTCACGACGGGCGAGCGGGAGCGCGTGGAGCAGGCGCTCGACCAGCTCGTCACCCTGGTGGACGGGTGGGTCGCCGAAGCCGCCCAAGATCATCCCAAGGACTAGACTGGGGGCATGCCGGAAGGAGATGCCGTCTACCGTACGGCCGCGCGGCTGCGGGGAGCGCTCGACGGGCAGGTGCTGACCCGCTCCGACTTCCGGGTGCCCCGCCACGCCACCGCCGACCTGACGGGCCGGACGGTTCTGGAGACCGTCTCGCGCGGCAAGCACCTGCTGACCCGGATGGAGGGCGGCCTGACGGTCCACACCCACCTGCGGATGGACGGAAGCTGGCAGATCACGCCCGCGGGCCGGCGGGTCGCGGGCGGCGACCAGGTGCGGCTGGTGCTGGCCAACAGCCGGTGGCAGGCCGTGGGCGTGCGGCTGGGGATGGTCGACCTGCTGAAGACGGCGGAGGAGAGCCGGGTGGTCGGCCATCTGGGGCCCGACCTGCTGGGCGACGACTGGGATCCGGCCGAGGCCGTGCGGCGGCTGCGCCGCACCCCGGACGCGACCATCGGCGAGGCGCTGCTGGACCAGCGCAACCTCGCGGGCATCGGCACCATCTATCGGGCCGAGACGCTCTTCCTGCGCGGGATCTGGCCGTGGCGCCGGGTCGGGGACGTCGAGGATCTGGAGGGGGTCGTCACGCTCGCGCGGCGGCTGCTCGACGCGAACAAACTCCATGCGGGCACGGTGACCACAGGTGACCGCCGTCCGGCGAACCAGACCTGGGTCTACGGCAGGGCGGGCAGGCCCTGTCGTCGATGCGGCACCCGCATCAGCCGCGGGGAGATGGGGGCGCAGTCACAGGAGCGGCTGATCCTGTGGTGCGGCGGCTGCCAGCCGGGCTAGGCCGCCACCATGTCCTTGACTTCGGGGAAGACGGAATCGGAGATCGACCCGGGGACCGAATCGGCAAGGGGGATGCGCTCGTGCTCGGGGGCTTCGGCGAGCACAGGGGCAGCCTGGAGCTCCGCCAGCGCGAACTGGTCGGAAACCTCACGCAGCACCTGCGACAACGGCACTCCCAGTGCCCCGCAGATGGACGCGAGCAGCTCGGAGGATGCCTCTTTCTGGCCACGCTCGACCTCGGACAGATAGCCGAGCGAGACACGCGCCAGCGTGGAAACCTCGCGAAGTGTGCGTCCCTGCCGCACGCGCAGCCGCCTCAGCACATCACCGAGCAGCTGACGCAGCAGAATCATCTGTCGCTCCCTCCCCGGCGTGGATGTCTTCACCACGCCCCGCGCGATCGGATCGTGCCGCCCATTGTTCTTCTTCGCTTCGTACATACTCCTCGCCGTCATCATCGGGCGTCTCCGCCCCTGGGCCGCCGCTCGTGGCTCATCACTCACAGCTCCACCGTACCCGTATCAACCGACACCGCGTCAGACCGTGCCTCGCATGTTCGCTCGGGACGTAACACGGTAATCATCCGGAATGTTCCCCTTTATTGGCCCTCAGCACACTTGCCAGAAGATCGATGGCCTCGTCCACCGTCCCCTCTCTGATACGCGCCCGCTCCCCCGAAAGGCTCAACCGGCGCCCCCACACCTGACCATCGGGACCGCTGACCGCGACGTGGACCGTGCCGACCGGCTGCCCGTCCTGCGGCTCGGGCCCGGCCACCCCGGTCACCGCCAGCCCGTAGCGGGCCCCGCACACCCGGGCCGCCCCGGCCGCCATCGCCGCCGCCACGTCCGGATGCACCGCGCCCTCCCGCCGCAACAGCTCCGCCGGCACCCCCAGCAGCTCCTGCTTCAGCTCGGTCGCGTACGAGATCACCCCGCCCCTGAACACCCGCGACGCCCCCGGGACGGACGTGACCGCCGCCCCGATGAGCCCGCCGGTCAGCGACTCGGCCACCGCCAGCGTGGCCCCCTGCCGCACCAGCTCCGCCACGACCCCGGCGACGTCCGCCATGCTCTCACTCCCCGCGTGCCTGCCTGGCCACCTTGCGCAGCTTGACCGCCCTGATCACGTAATCGGCGCCGGTGCCCACGGTGACGACCAGGGCGGCCCCCATCACCGCCCAGCGCAGCGGGTCGGGCACGCCCGGCAGGATGTACAGGACGATCGCGGCGATCTGCAGGACCGTCTTGACCTTGCCGCCATAGCTGGCCGGGATCACCGCGTGCCGGATCAGCAGCAGCCTGAGCAGCGTGATGCCGAGCTCGCGGCCCAGGATCAGGATCGTCACCCACCATGGCAGCTCGCCCAGGATCGACAGGCAGACCAGCGCGGCGCCGGTCAGCGCCTTGTCCGCGATCGGATCGGCGATCTTGCCGAAGTCGGTGATGAGCCCGTAACGCCGGGCCAGCTCACCGTCGAGATGGTCGGTGAGCGAGGCCACCGCGAACACGGCCAGCGCGGCCAGCCGCCAGCCCGTGCCCGGCACGAAGAGACACACCACAAAAAAGGGGACGAGCGCCAACCGGAGGACCGTGAGGACGTTGGCGATGTTCCACGGGCTCACCACGCGGCGCTCGTCCCTGGTCATGGACCGGCCTTGATCCGCGCGATGAGATCGACGCCCTCGGCGTCGACCACGACCGCGCGGACGATCTGCCCCTTGACCAGACCGATGCCCTGAACCGTGACCGAACCGTCGACCTCGGGCCCCTGGTGGGCGGCCCGTCCCTCATAGCCGCCGTCGCCCAGGTCCTCGTCGATGAGCACGTCGACCTCGGTGCCGATGCGCTCCTCGGCCCGCTGGGAGGTGAGCTCCTCGGCCAGCTCGGTGAGCACGCGGACGCGCTCGTCGATGACCTCCTGGTCGAGCTTGCCGTCGAAGCCGGCCGCCTCGGTGCCGTCCTCGTCGGAGTAACCGAACACGCCGATCACGTCGAGCCTGGCCTGCTCCAGGAAGGAGACCAGCTCGCCGAACTCCTCCTCCGTCTCGCCGGGGAAGCCGACGATGAAGTTGGAGCGCACACCGGCCTCGGGGGCCCGCTCGCGGATCGTCTCCAGCAGCCCGAGGAAGCGCTCGGGGTCGCCGAAGCGGCGCATCCGGCGCAGCACCGGCCCGCTGGCGTGCTGGAAGGACAGGTCGAAGTAGGCGGCGACGCCCTCGGTGCCGGCGAGCACGTCGATGAGCCCCGGCCGGAGCTCGGCCGGCTGCAGGTAGCTCGCCCGCACCCGGTCGACGCCCTCGACCGCGGCCAGGCGCGGCAGCAGCTTCTCCAGCGCCCGCAGGTCGCCGAGGTCCTTGCCGTAGGAGGTGGAGTTCTCGCTCACGAGGACGAGCTCGCGGACGCCGCGGTGGGCGAGCCAGTCGGCCTCGGCCACCAGCTCGTCGGGGTCGCGGGACACGTACGCCCCCCGAAAGGCCGGGATGGCGCAGAACGTGCAGCGCCGGTCGCAGCCGGAGGCGAGCTTGAGCGAGGCCACCGGGCTCTCGTCGAGCCGCTTGCGCAGCACGCGGGGGCCGCTGGCGGGAGCCACCCCGGAGGGCAGATCGCCGTGGCCGGGGATGGAGGATCGGGACCCGGCGCGCTCGACGGGTGAGATGGGCAACAGGGTGCGGCGGTCGCGCGGCGAGTGCGGGACGAGCCGCCTGCCTGCGATGACGTCGTCGAGGCGGCCACCGATGTCGGCGTAGTCGTCGAAGGAGATGACCGCACTGGCCTCGGGCAGCGCCTCGGCGAGCTCGTTGCCGTAGCGCTCGGCCATGCAGCCCGCGGCGACCACTTTGGCCCCCGAGTCCGCGGCGGCCAGCAGTGTGTCGATGGAGTCCTTCTTCGCCGAGTCGATGAAGCCGCACGTGTTGACGACGACGACATCGGGGTCGTCGTCGCCGAGCTGCCAACCGGCAGCCTCAAGTCGCGCGGCGAGCTCCTCGGAGTCGACCTCGTTGCGCGCGCAGCCCAGGGTGATCAGCGATGCGGTTCGGCGGGATGACATGGTGAACACTACGGTATCGGGAGTTGGCCACCACCCGATGCAGGGGCTACCTGGCTCGCGGCTTCCCAGGCCCGAACGAGCGGCGCACGACCTCCCCCCGGTCGCCGATCCGGCCCAGCTCCTTGCCGTTGACCTGCAGTGACACCGCGCCCGCGTCGGCCAGCAGCAGATTGACCTTCGAGGCGGCCCGCCAGGTCGAGCTCGCGCCCGCCTTGAGCGTGCCGGAGAAGAGCTTGCGACCCTGCGCGTCGTGCACGTTGAGGTAGGACGAGCGCTTGGCCTTGACCTTGACCACGACCAGGTCGCCCTTGGCGATGGCCATCGCCTGGCGCGGCGGCCTGGCCGGCGCCTCGGTGAAGGGCCGGTTGGGCGGCACGCTCGGCGCCGACGTGGCGTGCTGGACCCCGGCCGAGCGGACCCGGTCGGACTCGCCGCCCATCACCCGCACCACGCCGAACACCACGACCACGGCCAGCGCCACGCCCAGCGCGGTCGTCCAGCTCGGGCCGCGCCGCTCGCCCAGCCGGACGCCGCGGTCGGCCCGGAAGACGTCAGAGGCCCGGACCGGCGGCGGCGCACCGCCGTGCTGCTGGTCGTAGAGGTGGACGACCGCCTCCGGGTCCAGGCCCACCGCCTTGGCGATCGCCTTGACGTGCCCCCGGGTGTAGAAGTCGTTCTCCGCGGGGTCGTCCCGTTCGATCGCCTGAATGATCACTTCGCGGATGCGCGTGTTCGCGCTCAGCTGCGCGACCGTCAGGCCCGCCGCCTCCCTGGCGGCCGCCAACATGGCACCCGTGCTCTGTTCCTGCATCGCAAACGCCTCCCGACCACAACGGAGCGTAGTCAGATATATTCAACCAGCTACGCTCCGGGAAACGTGCATTGGGGTCATTCGCCACGCAGGTCGGCTAGCAATCCGGGCAGATCATCCGGTTTCACCAGCACCTCGCGGGCCTTCGACCCCTCGCTCGGGCCGACCACGTTGCGGCTTTCGAGCAGGTCCATCAGCCGCCCCGCCTTGGCGAAGCCGACGCGCAGCTTGCGCTGGAGCATCGACGTGGAGCCGAACTGCGTGGTCACGATCAGCTCGGCCGCCTGGATCAGCAGGTCGAGGTCGTCGCCGATCTCCTCGTCGATCTCCCGCTTGACCGGCGCGGCGGCCACGTCGTCGCGGTATTCGACCTGCATCTGCGTCTTGCAGTGCGCGACGATCTCGGCGATCTCCTTCTCCGAGACGAACGCGTTCTGGATGCGGATCGGCTTGCTGGCTCCCATCGGCAGGAACAGTGCGTCACCCTGGCCGACCAGCTTGTCGGCGCCCGGCTGGTCGAGGATGACGCGGGAGTCGGTCAGCGACGACACCGCGAACGCCAGCCGCGACGGCACGTTGGCCTTGATGAGCCCGGTGACCACGTCGACCGAGGGCCGCTGGGTGGCGATCACCAGGTGGATGCCGGCGGCGCGGGCGAGCTGGGTGATGCGCACGATCGAGTCCTCGACGTCGCGCGGCGCCACCATCATGAGGTCGGCCAGCTCGTCCACGATCACCAGCAGGTACGGGTACGGCTGGTAGACGCGCTCGCTGCCGGGCGGCGGCTGCAGCTTGCCGGCCCGCACGGCCTCGTTGAACTCGTTGACGTGCCGGAACCCGCTGGCGGCCAGGTCGTCGTAGCGCCGGTCCATCTCGCCCACGACCCATTCGAGGGCCTCGGCGGCCTTCTTCGGGTTGGTGATGATGGGCGTGATCAGGTGGGGGATGCCCTCGTACACGCTGAGCTCGACCCGCTTGGGGTCGACGAGCACCATGCGCACCTCGTCCGGGGTGGCCCGCATCAGGATCGACGTGATGAGGCCGTTGACGCAGACGGACTTGCCCGCGCCGGTGGCGCCCGCGATGAGCAGGTGGGGCATCTTGGCCAGGTTGGCGACGATCGTGCGGCCCTCGACGTCCTTGCCGAGCCCGACGATCATCGGGTGGTGGTCGGCCTGCGCCACCTGCGAGCGCAGCACGTCGCCCAGGGCCACCAGGTCCTTGTCGGCGTTGGGGATCTCCACGCCGATCGCCGACTTGCCGGGGATCGGCGACAGGATGCGCACGTCGGCGGACTTGACGGCGTAGGCGATGTTCTTGGTGAGCGCGGTGACCTTCTCGACCTTGACCGCCGGGCCCAGCTCGATCTCGTAGCGGGTCACGGTCGGGCCGCGGGTGAAGCCGATCACCTGGGCGTCGATGGCGAACTGCTCCAGCACGCTGGTCAGCGCGTTGACGACGACGGTGTTGGCCTTGGTCTGCGGCTTTGGCGCGCTGCCCGGCTTGAGGAACTTGAGGTCGGGCAGGTGGTAGGGGCCCGCCTGCGGGGAGAGAACGAGCTGCTCGACCTTGCGCGGCGCGGGCGTCGGCTCCGGCGGCTCGGGCTGTTTCCTGGCCGGGGCCGGCGGCTCCTCGTCCTCCTCCGTGAGGCCGGGCACGATCTCCGGCGAGTGCTCGCCCCGCTTGTCCTTCTCCGCGATGACGGGCGTGTCGTACGGCTTGACGAGGTCTTCCGGGTTGGCGGCGGGCTTCTTGACGCGTTTCTTCGGCGCCGTGGCGGGGGCGCCCTCGCCGCCCTGCCGCTCGAACAGCATGTGCCGCAGCTCGGCCAGCCGCTCCGGGATGCGGTGCACCGGCGTCGCCGTGATCACCAGCACGCCGAACCCCGACAGGAGCAGCAGCAGCGGGATCGTGATCCACGACGGCAGGATGCTCATCGGCGGCGCCGACACGATGAAGCCGACCATGCCGCCCGCCTGGGACACCTTGTCCATCGTGTTGTTCGCGTCGCCCGCCGGGTACGGGGTGCCGTTGGCGACGTGGATGACGCCGAGGATGCCGACGAGCAGCGCGCTCCACCCGATCACCATGCGGCCGGTGTCGGCGTTCTGGTCGGGGTGGCGCAGGTAGCGCCAGGCCAGCAGGCCGAGCAGCAGCGGCATGGCCCACGCCAGCGACCCGAACACCGCGTGGACCACGGTGTTGACCGCCTGGGATACGCCGCTGCCGGTGTCGCGCCAGGTCATCGCGGCCAGCACGATCGCGCCCGCCAGCACGGCCAGGCCCACGCCGTCGCGCCGGTGCGCCGGGTCGAGCTCGCGGGCGTTCTTGCCGAGCGCCCGCGCGGTGCTGCCGATGCCGTTGGCCAGCAGCATCCACAGCCCGACCACGAGCTTGCCGATCATGGTGAAGACCCAGCTGATCGGGTCCTGGTGGGTCATCGAGCCCTTGCGGGCCGGCGTCGAAGCCTTGGCCCGGGACCGTCCCGCCGAACCTGCGCTCCGCTTGGCGGGGGTCGAGCGAGACGGGGCCGACCGCTTCGCCGGTCCCTTCGATGCGCTTTTCGGCGTACGGGTGGCCATGATGCCAAAGGTACGTCGGAGCCCCGGCGAAATCACCGTGACTCGCCGGTGTCCCCGCGAAACCCTTCTTCGTAACTCGCCGTTCCCGAGCCGTTCAGTCTGCCACTCTGAGAGTGACCGAACTGCCACATCGAGTGATGTTCTAGGACGCACAGTGGACGCGACGCAGGTGTCGAGCACTTCCTTCGACGGCACTCCCCATGCCCCGGCAGCCGCGCGGCGGTTCGTTCGCCAGGTGCTCGGCGAGTGGCGCCTGACCCATCTGACCGAGGACGCCGTGCTGCTGACCAGCGAGCTCGTCACGAACGCCGTGGTGCACGCCGGCACCGGCATCGAGCTCACCTGCCGGCTCGACGCCGACGCCGCGCCGGCCAAGCTGGAGATCGAGGTCGACGACCACGACCCCGGGCGGGCGATCCTGGCCGAGCGTCCGCCGTCCGAGCCGATGTCCACGCACGGCCGCGGGCTCGCGCTGGCGGGCATGCTGGCCGACGCCTGGGGCGTCACCTACACCCGCACGGCCAAGCGCGTGTGGGTGCGCATGGAGTTCGCGGGCGCGTCCGACAGCCCGGCGCCCGCTCCCCCGCCGCCGGCGGCCGGGCTCGACCGGCTGCGCGTCGCCGTGCTCGTCGCCGACGCCGCCGGCCGCGTCATCGCGTGGAACTCCGACGCCCGCACCCTGCTCGGCTGGACCGCCGAGCAGGCCGTCGGCAGGCCCCTGGCCGACCTGGTCGCCTGGCGCGGCTCAGGCCCGTACGCGCTGCCGCTGGCCGACACGCTGGCGCTGGGCCGCTGGCGGGGCGAGGCGCGGATGCGGCACCGCGACGGCCGCACGGTCCGCGTGTACGTGTCGCACCTGCGCACGGGCGGGCGCGCCGAGGACCGGCGGTCGATCTGGATGGTGACGAGCTGGGAGCACGGGTTCGTGCTGGCCGCGCCGCCCGCGCCGGTGCGCCGGGAGGCGGGCAGGCGGATCAAGGACCTGCTCGACCGCGACCGTCCGCTGGCCGAGCTGCTCGACACGATCGCGCAGATCGTGCACCTGTCGAGCGGCGGCGAGGCCACGTACGTGCTGCTGCGCGCCGAGAGCGGCAACCGGTTGGGGGTCGCGGCGGGCGTGGGCGACACGGCGGGGGTGGTGGGCGTGCCGGCGGCGGGCGTGTTCGCGCCCGACCGCACGGCCCCGGCGGTGCTGGAGGACCTGCTGGCGGTCGACGTGGAGCTGGCCCAGCAGTTGCGGGCCAGGTCACTGGCGTGCGCGCCGCTGGTGGCCGGGGGCGAGGTGATCGGGCACCTGGCGGTGACCTCGGCCGCCCCCGGCCGCTTCGACCACGACCTCACTGTCAGCCTGCGCCACATCGCCGACCAGGTGGCGGTCACCGTGCAGCGCGAGCGGCTGGCCGAGCAGGACCGGGCGCACCGGGGCCGCCTCGCCTTCCTGGCCGAGGCGGGCGAGCTGCTGGCGGGCGTGCACGACGAGGAGGTGATCGCGGCGCTGTCCGCGCAGCTCGTGGTGCCGAAGATCGCCACCTGGGCGGCGGTCTACCTGACGGACCTGGCCGGGATGACGCGGCTGGCCCACGTGTGGCACAGCGAGGAGCGGCACAACGCCGGCCTGCGCAAGTCGCTGCCGGCCATCCCCGGCACGCCGCTGGCCGAGGTGGCCTGGCCGGTCGGCCAGGAGGCGGTGCTGTCGTTCCCGCTGATGACGCAGGGCAACGCGCACGGCGCGCTGGTGATCGGGCGCCAGGAGCCGACGCTGCCGCTGGAGCTGGCCGACCTGCTGGCCGACCTGTGCCGGCTGATCGCGCTCAACCTGCACACGGCCATGCTCTACACCCGGCAGGCGACCACGTCGCGGGTGCTGCAGCGCAGCCTGCTGCCGATGCGGGTGGCGCCGATGCCGGGCCTGGAGTCGGCCATCGTCTACGAGCCCGCCGGGGAGGGCGCGGACGTCGGCGGCGACTTCTACGACCTGTTCACGGTGGCCGGCCACTGGTGCTTCGCGCTGGGCGACGTGTGCGGCAGCGGGCCGGAGGCCGCCGCGGTGACGGGGCTGGCCCGGCACGCGGTGCGGCTGCTGGCCAAGGAGAACTACACGGTGGCCGACATCCTCGACCGGCTCAACCAGCGGGTGCTGGAGGAGGGCGAGGACGGCCGCTTCCTCAGCCTGCTGTGCGGCGAGCTGACACCGCTGCCGGGCGGCGGCGCGCTGTGCACGGTCGCCTCGGCCGGGCACGTGCCGCCGCTGCTGCTGCGCGCCGACGGCCGGGTCGAGACGGTGGCGACGCCGCAGCTCCTGCTGGGGGTCGAGGACGGCGCCCGGTTCAGCGTGGAGTCGTTCGAGCTGGCGCCCGGCGAGGTGCTGCTGTGCGTCACCGACGGCGTGACCGAGCGGCGCAGCGGCCTGCGGCTGCTGGACGACGACGACGGCCTGGCGCGGCTGCTGGCGGGCTGCGCGGGGCTGAGCGCGCACGCGGTGGCCGACCGGGTGCGGCAGGCGGTCGAGTCCTTCGCCGACCACCCGTCGCGCGACGACGTGGCGCTGCTCGTGCTGCGGGCGCTGCCCGCGCGTCAGGCGGGGAAGGCGTAGGTGGTGGAGGAGGCGTGGCGCTCGCCCGGTCTGAGCACGGTCGAGGGGAAGCCCGGCTGGTTGGGCGAGTCGGGGAAGTGCTGGGTCTCCAGGCACAGCCCGGCGTGCGGGCCGAACGGGGTGGCGACGCCGTCGAGCATGCCGCCCGCGTAGAACTGCACGCCCGGCTCGGTGGTCGTGACCTCCATCGTGCGCCCGCTGACCGGCTCGACCACGGTGACGCCGCCGTCGAGGACGTAGCAGTGGTCGTACGCGCCGCCGAACCGCTCCCCCACCGCGTGGGGCGTGGTGAAGTCGAAGACGGTGCCCTTGACCGGGGCCCGCTCGCCGGTGGGGATCTTGCCGTCGTCGACCGGCAGGTAGTGGTCGGCGGCGATGCGCACCACGTGGCCGAGCACGTCGCCGCCGCCCGCGAGGTTGAAGTAGGAGTGGTTGGTCAGGTTGAGCACCGTGGGGGCGTCGGTCTCGGCCGCGTAGTCGAGGCGGAGCGCGTCGCCGTCGAGCGTGTAGGTGACCGAGGCGGTCAGCGTGCCGGGGTAGCCCTGGTCGCCGTCGGGGCTGGTCAGCGTGAGCGTGATGGACGAGCCGGTGACGTCGGCGACGGTCCAGGCCCGGCGGTCGAAGCCGTCGGCGCCGCCGTGCAGGCTGTTGGGGCCGTTGTTGACGGGCAGCGTGTGCTCGGTGCCGTCGAGGGTGAAGCGGCCGCGGGCGATGCGGTTGCCGTAGCGGCCGACGACGGCGCCGAAGTAGCGGCTGCGGGTCAGGTAGTCGTCGAGCGTCGGGAGGCCGAGCACCACGTTGACGCCCGACACCTCAAGCGTTTGCAGGATCGCGCCGTAGCTGAGCACCGCCGCGCGCAGGCGCCCCGACGACAGCACGTGGCGCTCGACGGGCTCCCCCGACGGCAGCGTTCCGAAGATCATGAGTGGGTCTCTCCCGTTGACTCGCGGACGATCAGGCTGGTCTCCAGCACGGTGACGCCGCCGGTCGAGTCGGAGTCGACCGACTGAAGCAGCATGTCCACGGCGATCCGGCCCGCTGCGGCGGTGGGCATGGCGATCGTGGTGAGCTTGGGGCGGCTCAGCCGGCCGGGGACGATGTCGTCGACGCCGATCACGCTGATGTCGCCCGGCACGGCGATCCCGCGCTCGGCCAGGCCCTCCATGAGCCCGATCGCGACCAGGTCGTTGTAGGCGAGCACGCCGGTCGCGCCGGAGGCGATCACGTCGGTGACCGCGGCGAGGCCGCCGAGCTCGGTGGGTGGGTTGGGGCCGAGGAAGGTGACGTCGGCCTCGCTCATCGCGGCCGCCGCGGACTGCATCTCCTTGCTGGTCCACGACCCGCTCGGCCCGGTGACCAGGGCGAGCCTGCGGTGGCCGAGGCCGGTCAGGTGCTCGACGGCCAGCCGGACGCCGCGCCCGACGTCCATCAGGACCGTCGGCATGCCCTTGACCCGCCGGTTGACCACGACGAACGGCACCTCTTCGCGCAGCCGCTCGATCGTCCGGTTGGTCAGGCGGGGGCTGCACAGCAGCACGCCGTCGACCTGCTTGGTCAGGGTCTGGATGAGCTCTTCCTCGACCTGCGGGTCCTCGTCGGTGTCGGCGACGAACACGTGGTAGTCGCGGAGCCTGGCCTGCGCCTGCGCGGCCTTGATCAGCGGCGGGAAGAACGGGTTGGCGATGTCGGCCACGATGAGGCCGATGTTGTGGGTGCGCCCGGTGGTCAGCGCCCGCGCGGCCCGGTTGGGCCGGTAGCCGAGGTCCTCGGCGATGGCGAGCACCCGGGTGCGCGTCGCGGGGTTGACCAGATGGGGCGCGGAGAATGCGCGCGACACCGTGGAGACGTGCACGCCCGACGCCTCCGCCACGTCACGAATCGTCACCGCCACGCTAGGCCTCCGTGCATGCCCTGTACATTAATGCAAGCGCTTGTATCGCTGTCAATGGACTTCGAGAGCCTCTGCCAGAGCGCCAATGCCCACCATACCGGTTATACGGGCGTCGGCGCCCGTGTGAGCGGGGACCGTACGGCTTGACGTTCTCCCGACCCCGCCTCGATACTTTTTGCAACCGGTTGCGGTATTCGAGCCCCTTGCGGGAAGGTGAGCGAGCGATGACACGAACACTGGTGACGGGCAGCGCCGGAAGGCTCGGCCGCAGCCTCGTCACCACCCTGGCGCAGGCCGGTCACGAGGTGATCGGCGTCGACGTCACCGCCGGCACGCCCGACGAGGCCGCCGCCGTCCTGCCCGCCGACCTGACCGACCTGGGTGAGGCCTACGACGTGCTCACGCGCTTCCGGCCCGACGTCGTCGTGCACCTGGCGGCCATCGCGACCCCGTTCAGCCGGACCGACGGCGTCACCTTCCGCACGAACACCGAGCTGGCGTTCAACGTGTGCGCGGCGGCGAGCGCCACCGGCGTGGGCCGGGTCGTGGTGGCCAGCAGCCCCACCGTGATCGGCTACGGCGCCCCCTCCGGCTGGACGCCCGACTACCTGCCGATCGACGAGGACCACCCGCCCCGGCCGTGGAACTCCTACAGCCTGTCCAAGCTGGTCGCCGAGCAGACGATGGCGGCCTTCGCGCGCTGTTCCGACACCCGCTTCGCGGCGGTGCGGCCCTGCTTCGTCGTCGCCCCCGAAGAGTGGGCGGGCGCGCCGACCCAGTCGGGCCACACGATCGCCGAACGCCTCGACCGGCCGGAGATCGCCGGCGTCTCCCTGTTCAACTACATCGACGCCAGGGACGCCTCCGACATGATCTCGGTGCTCGTCGACAAGCTGCCCGGCCTGCCCAACGGCGAGGTGTTCTTCGCGGGCGCCGCCGACGCGCTGGCCCGCGACCCCCTCGCCGACCTGCTTCCCGCCGTCATGCCCGCCACCAGGGCCGCGGCGATCCACCTGACCGGCACCCGTCCCGCCTTCACCTCGGCCAAGGCCGAACGCATGCTCGGCTGGACGGCCAAGCGCAGCTGGCGCACCGAACTGGAGATCGGATGAACCTCACCGGAGTCCTCTTCTTCCCCGTCACCCCGTTCACCGCGGCCGGGGAGCTGGCCGAGGACGTGCTGGCCGAGCACATCGGCCGGGGCCTCGAACACCATCCGGGGGCGGTGTTCGCGGCCTGCGGCACGGGCGAGTTCCCGGCCCTGTCGGAGGCCGAGCACGCGGCGGCCGTCCGGGTGGCGGTCAAGACCGCGCGCGGCCGGGTCCCGGTGTTCGCGGGCGCGGGCGGCCCGCTCGGCTCGGCGCTCGCCCAGGCCAGGGCGGCCCGCGACGCCGGCGCCGACGGCCTGTTGCTCATGCCGCCGTACCTGATGAAGGGCACGCCCGAGGGCTTCCTCGCCTACGTGCGCGAGGTCGCGGCGATCCTGCCGACGGTGATCTACCAGCGCGGCTCGGTCGTCCCGACGCCCGAGCAGGCGGTCGAGCTGGCGCGCGTCCCCGGCGTGATCGGGCTCAAGGACGGCCTGGGCGACATCGACCTCATCCAGCGCACGGTCCTGGCCGTGCGCCGGGAGGTGGGCGACGGCTTCATGTTCTTCAACGGCCTGCCGACCGCCGAGCTGACCATGGGCGCCTACCGCGGCATCGGCGTCGAGCTCTACTCCTCCGCCGTGTTCGCGTTCGCGCCCGACATCGCCACCGCGTTCCTGAACGGCGCCGACCGGCTGCTCACCGAGTTCTACGAGCCTCTGGTACGGCTGCGGTCCAAGGCCCCCGGTTACGCGGTGTCCCTGGTCAAGGCCGGGGTGCGGCTCGGCGGGCTGGACGCCGGGCCGGTGCGCCCGCCGCTGACCGACGCCGCGCCCGAGGACGTGGCCGAGCTGGCCAGGCTGATCGAGCACGCGCGGTCGATCCAGCAGGGGCGGTCGATCGAGCAAGGGCGGGCGCTGTGATCCGCGACCTCAGGGTCACCCCGCGGACGGTCGCGCTGCGCCGGCCGTGGGGCCCGGACGTGCCCGCCAACCACGTCCTGGTCGTCGAGGTGACGCTGGCCGACGGCCGGACCGGCACCGGGTTCTCCTGGACGCCGCAGATCGGCGCGAAGGCCGTCCAGGCCCTGCTGGAGCACGACGTCCGCGACGCGCTCATCGGCCTGGACCCGCACCCGGAGGTGGTGTGGGACCGGCTCTGGCGGCACCTGCGCGAGGCCGGGCCCGGCGGCGTCACCACGGTGGCGCTGGCCGGGGTGGACCTGGCGCTGTGGGACCTGCGGTGCGGCGAGCGCGGCCTGGCCGACGTGCTGGGCCGGCGGCGTGACAGCGTGCCCGTCTACGGCAGCGGCGTCAACCTGCACTACACGCTGGACGAGCTGGTCGCCCAGGCCGAACGCTGGAAGTCCGCCGGGCACCCCGGCGTCAAGATCAAGGTGGGCCGCCCCGACCTGCGCGAGGACGTCGAACGGGTGGCGGCGGTCCGCGAGGTCGTCGGGCCGGACACGCTGCTCATGATCGACGCCAACCAGCGCTGGGACCTGCACCGGGCCAGACGCGCCGCCGACGCGCTGGCCCCGTACGGGCTGCACTGGCTGGAGGAGCCGCTGCCCGCCGACGACGTGGCCGCGCACGTGGAGCTGCGCCGGTCCGTCGGCGTGCCGATCGCCGTGGGCGAGAACGTCTACACCGTCTACGGCTTCCGCGACCTGCTCGCGGCCGGGGCCTGCGACGTCGTGCAGCCGAACGTCGTCCGGGTGGGCGGCATCACGCCGTTCCTGCGCATCGCGGAGCTGGCGCGGGCCTACGACGTGCCCGTCCACCCCCACCTGCTGCCCGACCTGTCCGGGCAGCTCGCGCTCGCGCTGCCGCTGCCGTGCATGGCCGAGGTCGTCGAGGACGCCTCGTTCGCCGCGCTCGGGCTGCTGGCCGAGCCGTACCCTGTCGAGGTGTCCGGCGCGGAGCTGCGCGCCGGCGGGCACCGGGGGCTCGGCCTCCGCTGGAGGTGACGATCGTGCGTGTCGTGCTGGCCGGAGCCCACGGGTTCGGCTCCCACTACCTCGACCGGCTGCGCCGGATGCCCGGGATCGAGCTGGCCGGCGTGTGCGACGTGCGGCCGGTCGCGCCGGAGCTGCTCGACGGGCTGGGCGAGCCGGAGGTGTCCGCCGACCTGCCCGGCCTGATCAAGCGGACCGGGGCGGAGATCGCCATCCTCGCCACCCCCATCCCGACGCACGCCGACCTGGCGCTGGCCGCGTTCGGCGCGGGCGCGCACGTGCTGGTGGAGAAGCCGACGGCGGCCACGCTGCGCGACTTCGAACGCATGCGCGCCGCCGCCGACGCCGCCGGGCTGGCCTGCCAGGTGGGCTTCCAGAGCCTCGCCTCGGCCGCCGTGCCCGCCGTCCGCGAGCTCGTCGCGAGCGGCGCCGTCGGCCGCGTCACCGGGATCGGCGTGGCCGGCTCGTGGCCGCGCCCGGCCGCCTACTTCACCCGCAGCCCGTGGGCCGGCCGCCGGGTGCTCGACGGCGTCGACGTGGTCGACGGGGCGCTCACCAACCCGTTCGCGCACGCCCTGGCCACCGCCCTGGCCGTCGCCGGGGCCGAGGAGCGCGGCGCCGTCTCCTCCGTCACCGCGGAGCTGTTCCACGCCAACCCCATCGAGTCCGACGACACCTCCGCGATCCGGATCGACCTCACCTCCGGGGTGCCCGTGGTCGCGGCCGTGACGCTCTGCGCCGCCACGCGCGACGAGCCGTACGTGCTCGTCCACGGCACCAAGGGCCGCGTGCGGCTCACGTACACGACGGACCAGGTCCAGGTGGACGACGGGCCCGCGCGCTCCTACGAGCGGGCCGACCTGCTGGCCAACCTCGTCGAGCACGTCCGCTCCGGCGCCGAGCTGCTCGTGCCCGTGCACCGGACCGGGGCGTTCATGGAGGTCATGGAGGCCATCCGGCTCGCGCCCGACCCGCTGCCGATCGACGACGCCCACCAGGACCTGTCCGGCGAGGGGCGGGTGCTGCCCGGCATCGCCGGCGTCGTCGACGCCTGCGCCGACCGGCTGGCGCTCTTCTCGGAGCTCGGCGTGAGCTGGGCGACCCCGCTGACCGTCTCCGGCACCGTCGTGGCCGAGTACACCACCGTGAGCGACCTGCCGCTGGAGGCCGCCCCCCGGCCGTTCCTGCATCCCGTACGGACGCTCGGCGGGACCGTCGTGACCGAGGTGCGGCCCGACGACCATCCGCACCACCTCGGCGCCGGAGTGGCCGTCACCGACCTCGGCGGGCGCAACTTCTGGGGCGGCCGCACGTACGTCCGCGATCGGGGGCCCGCCTGGCTGGACGACCACGGCACGCAGCGGCACCTGTCGTTCCCCGTGCGGGAGTCGTCCGGGTTCGCCGAGCGGCTGGTGTGGGAGCGGCCCGGCGAGCAGCCGATCGTGCGCGAGGAGCGCACCGTGCGCGCCGCGCCGCTGTCGCGCGGGTGGGCGCTCGACTTCGCGTTCACGCTGCACAACCTGACCGACCGGCCGCTGACCGTGCGCAGCTCGGCCACCAAGGGCCGGGCCGGGGCCGGCTACGGCGGCTTCTTCTGGCGGGCGCCCGCCGGATCGCCGGGACTGCACGCGTTCACGGCCGCCGAGGACGGCGAGGCGCGGGTGCACGGGTCGCGGGCGCCGTGGCTGGCGCTCGCCTCCGACGACTGGACGCTGGTGTTCGCGCAGGACGACGACCCGTGGTTCGTGCGCGTCGCCGAATACCCCGGCGTCGGCACCGCGCTCGCCTGGGACACGCCGCTGGAGTTCGGCCCCGTGCTGGCCCGGCGGGTCGCCGTCGTCGTCGCCGACGGGCGGCTGACCCGCGAGGAGGCCGCCGGGCTGGTCGCCGAGCTCAGGTCCTGAGCCGCTTCGCCAGCCAGGCGAAGGCGGCCTCCTGCATAGGGACGTCGAAGGAGTGCGGGGCGTCGTGGAAGACGCCCTCGTAGCCGCCCCCGGGGTAGCGGCGGGCGATCGCCTCGTGCGCCCGCCGCATCCCCTCCGGCGGGAACAGCGCGTCCCGCTCGGCGTACTGCACCAGCAGCGGACGCGGCGCCCGCGCCGCCACCAGCGCCGGCCAGTCGCACAGGCGGGACAGGCCCGGCGGGTAGAGCATCCACGTGTGCGAGGCGACGTACCCGTCCAGCAGATCCGCGTACGCCGACACCATCGCCACCACCGCCACCGCGCGCACCTCCGGGTCGAACGCGCCCAGCAGCGCCGCCCGCAGGCCGCCGCCCGACACCCCCACGCAGCCCACCTCACCGACGTCCGGACGGCCCCGCAGGTACGCCGCCGCCGCCAGGTCCTCGCCCGCCACCACGCCCGCCATCGACGTGCCCAGCAGCGTGCAGTACTTCTCCAGCACGTGCTCGTGGTGACCCGCCGCCGCGTCGTAGCGGTCCGCCTCCGACAGCGCCGGATCACCGGCGTACGCGGCCACCCGGTCCGGCATGTCCGCCAGCGGGAACCGGCGGCTGCCCCAGCCGAACACGTCCGGCACCAGCACCGCGAACCCGCGCCCGGCCAGCTCCCCCGCATAGGCGCGGCCGCCGTAGATCTCCTCCCGCAGCCGCCGCACCTCCGCCGACGGACCCACCGGGCCGTCGGCGACCTTCTCCTTGCCGGCCCACTTCATCCCGGCATGGCAGTGCAGCGCCACCACCCCCGGCAGCCTGCCGCGCTCGCCGCGCGGCCTCAGCAGGTACGCCCGCGTCCGCGGGCCGAAGCCCACGTCCCACGACAGCTCCTCCCCCGCCACGTCACCCGCCTCCCAGGTGCGCTCCGTCCTGACGTCGGCCGCCACCAGGTCCAGCGTCCCGATCGTCTCCCTCGCCGCCTCGGCCAGCGCCGCCCCGGGCACCGCATCCGCGAACAGCCCCCGCCGCCGCCCGGCCACCTCCACCAGCCCCGAGAACACCCCAAGATGCCGCACTACCCGTCCTTTCCTCTCCGCCTGATCGCCCCTTTCGGGGCCCGCCCTTCAGCCCTCCACCGGCCAGCCACCCCGCGGAGCCCCAGGACGGGCGCCCTTCCCAGGCCCGCCCCCCTGGGACACCGGATCCTCCCGAGCAACCCCGTGAGGGCGCGGCCCCTCGCGAACGTGCGCCTCCCGGGGAGCCGCAGCCCCTCAGAGGCGGACGGCCAGCCCGGAGGGCTTGTGCCTCCTGGGGGCGGGGTACCCCTCACGGGCATCGCCCTCCCGAGCAAGCCCCCCCAAGGCGCGGCCCTTCGTGTGCGCAGCTTCTCGGAAGGGGCGGGGCGCTCATGGGGCGGGGTTCAGGGGGTCAGGAGGGCGGTGCCGTCGGGGGTGAGGGGGACGGGGAGGCCGGTGGCGGCGGCGCGGGTGGCGGCGACGCCGACGAGGACGCTGCGGATGCCGTCGCGGTAGCCGGCCGGGCGGCCGAGGGGGTCGTCGCCGGGCCCGCGGAAGACGTCGTCGAGCAGCAGCCGGTCGCCGCCGCCGTGCCCGCCGGCGCCCTGCTCGATGGGCACCTGTTCGGGCTGCTCCCAGTGGCGGTGGAGGGTGAGGCGGTCCCAGGCGCCGGCGGCGTGTTCCTTGCTCGCGGCGCTGGGGTCGACGGCGGCGTGCGGCGGCGTCCAGGCCCGCTCGCACACCTCCAGTTCGATCCGCCCGCGCGTGCCGTTGAAGGCGACCCGGTAGCCCTCGAAGGGCGCGTGGGCGGTGAGCGAGTAGGTGAGGATGGCCCGGTTGGCGTAGCGGACCATGACGGCCATGGTGTCGTCGATGGTCACGCCGGGCGCGAAGACGTCCTGGTCGCGGATGTAGCCGTCCTCGTGTTCGGCGTCCAGGTAGAGCCGCTTGAGCCGCTCGTCGGCGGAGATGTCCAGGATGTACGGGTCGCTGCCCAGCCCGGGTGCGCCCTGGCCGCGGGCGGGGCGCTCGCCCCGGGGCAGCGCGTCGCCGTAGAAGCGCAGGTCGGTCTGGGCGAAGACGAGCTGGGGGGCGGCGTCGAGCCACCAGTTGACCAGGTCGAAGTGGTGGGTCGACTTGTGCACGAGCAGCCCGCCGGAGCTGGCGCGGTCGCGGTGCCAGCGGCGGAAGTAGTCGGCGCCGTGGATGGTGTCGAGCGCCCATTCGAAGTGGACGGAGGTGACGTCGCCGATGGCGCCCTCGCTGAGCAGCCGTTTGACGGCGGAGTTGCGCGGCGAGTAGCGGTAGTTGAACGTCACGACGAGCTTGCCGGTGCTGCGCTCGGCGGCCTCGGCGATGGCGGCGCAGCTCTCGGCGTCGACAGTGAGCGGCTTCTCGACGATCACGTCACGGCCGGCGTCGAGGGCGGCGATCACGTACTGGGCGTGGGTGGCGTCGACCGTGCAGACGATCACGGCGTCGGCGAGGTCCAGGAGCTTGCCGTACTCCTGGGGGCCGAAGCAGGGCACCGGGCGGCCGATGCGCTCGGCGTAGTAGTCCATGCGGGTCCGGTTGGTGTCGCACAGGCCGGCGATCGTCCCGGTGTCCTGCCAGTCGCCCAGCAGAGCGTCGACGTACATCTGCGCCCGGTGGCCGAGGCCGACGAAGGCGTACTTGGTGCTCAACTGCTCTTCTCCCCGAGTCGAGGTGGCGGCCGGGGGCCAGGCCGGCCCCCGGCGGTGATCGCGTCAGCCGGCGATCGCGGCGTTGGCCTCCGTCAGGAACTTCTGAGCGGCGGCGTCGGGGGTGGCCCGGCCGAACATGACCTCTTCGGAGTTGCGCTTGAGGATGTCCTCCATCTCCAGGGCGCCCTTCGGCGGGACCTGGATGGGGCTCAGCTCGCTCCTGACCTCGTCGATGAAGGCGAGGGTCTTCTGGTCGGTTTCGGGGAGCTTGGTCTTGACGGCGTCGAGCACCTTGGTGTTGGTGGGCAGGCCGCGGTCGCTGAGCAGGATGGCGGCGGCGTCCGGGTCGTTGACGAGGAAGTCGATGAGCTTGGCGCCCTCTGCGGAGTGCTCGGACTTGGCGGAGGCGGCGTAGAACATGGCGGGCTGCAGGAACATCCCGCCGGTGGTGGCGCCTTCGAGCTTGGGCATGCGCAGCAGCGTCATCTCGGAGCCGGACGACTTGGTCAGCGCGTTGAGCTGGTTGCTCCACCACATGCCCATGGCGCCGGCGTTGGTGCCGAGCAGCGACTGTTCGGGGCCGGTGGCGCCGATCTCGGCGCTCTTGGCGGCGTCGGGCGAGCCCTTGGTCTCGATGAGCTTCTGGTGGATGGCCCACCATGACTTGAGCGTGTCGGGCGAGACGCCGATCTTGTTGCCGTCGTAGAACTTCTCGCCGCGCTGGGCGGCGTAGATCTGCAGGAAGGCCGGGTTGAAGTTGTACTCGGCGCCGGTGACGCCGCCCGCGCCGGAGATCTCCTGGGCGAGGGCCATCCACTGGTCCCAGGTCCAGTCGGTGTCCTTGGGCAGCTCCTTCTTGGCCTTCTCCAGCGCCGCGGTGTTGGCGACCATGGAGAAGGCGTTGACGCCGGTCGGGATCGCGTACTGCTTGCCGTCGATCTGGCCGCTGGCGAGGACCTGCTGGTCGAGGTCGGCGGTGGGCACCTTGCCGGCGAGGTCGGCCAGCGCGCCGCGGCCCGCGTACTCGCTCAGGCCGCGGATCTCGATGCTGAGCACGTCGGGGGCGTCGTTGGCGGCGACCTTGGTGGCGAGCTTCTCGTAGTAGCTGTCCCAGTTGGAGAAGTCGCCTTCGACGTCGATCGTCGGGTTCTTCTCCTCGAACTTGGCGATGACCTGCTCGGTCAGCTTCTGGCGGGCGTCGCTGCCCCAGTAGGCGAAGGTGATGGTGGTCTTGCCGCCTTCGCCGCCACCGCCTTCGCCGCTGTCGCCGCTGCCGCAGGCGGTGACCGCCGTGAGCACGGCCACCGAGAGCGCGGCGACCTTCCACATGGTCTTGCGAGAGCTGAGGTTCACAGCTCTACCTCCTCTTGGAGAGTTGCAGGGGGTGAAGAGGAACTACTTCAAACCGGTCGTCGCCACGCCCCGGATCAGGTACTTCTGCCCCGCCAGGAAGAACCCGAAGATCGGTCCCAGCGACACGATCGACATCGCGAACATCGGCCCCCACGAGGACTCGCCGCTGGAGTCGAGGAACTGGCGCAGCGCCACGGCCACCGTGAGGTTGTCGGAGTTGGTGAGATAGAGGTTCTGGCTGAAGAAGTCGTTCCACGTCCAGATGAAGGTGAAGATGCCGGTGGTGGCCAGGGCGGGCATGCACAGCGGCAGGATGACCTGGAGGAACACCCGCCAGTAGCCGGCTCCGTCGATGGCGGCGGCCTCGTCCAGCTCCCTGGGCAGGGTCCTGATGAACTGCACCATCAGGAAGATGAAGAACGCGTCGGTGGCCAGGAACTTGGGCACGACCAGCGGCCAGATCGTGTTGATCCAGTCGAGTTCGGCGAACACGATGTACTGCGGCACGACGGTCACGTGGTGCGGCAGCATGATCGAGCCCAGCATGACCGTGAACCACAGCTTCTTCAGCGGGAAGTTCAGCCGGGCGAACGCGTAGGCGGCCAGTGAGCAGGCCACCAGGTTCGCCAGCACCGACAGGCCGGTGATCACGGCGGAGTTCCACAGGTAGTAGCCGAAGGAGTGCTTGAGCGCGGTCCAGCCGTCGCCGTAGTTGTCCAGCGTCACCTCACTGGGCCACAGTCCGGGCTCCCGGAAGATGAGCTCCTCCGGCTTGAGCGAGCTGGAGATCATCCAGAGCAGCGGATAGAGCATGACCAGCCCGAAGGCGATCAGCAGCAGGTGCTTGAGCAGGCGGCTCCCCCGCGGCATCGGCCGGAACAGGAGCGGGACCTGCTTACTTCGAGTCGCCATAGAAGACCCAATACTTCGACGCGAGGAAGTTCACGCCGGTCAGGCCGGCGATGATGAGCAGAAGGACCCACGCCATGGCGGCCGCGTAGCCCATCTCGTAACTCTTGAAGCCCTTCAGGTAGAGGTAGAGCGTGTAGAAGAGCGTGGAGTCGACCGGGCCTCCGCTGCCGCCGCTCACGATGAACGACTGTGTGAAGGACTGGAACGACTTGATCACCTCGAGGACGAGGTTGAAGAAGATGATCGGGGTGAGCAGCGGCAGCGTGATCGAGCGGAACTGGCGCAGCTTGGTGGCGCCGTCGACGGCGGCCGCCTCGTAGTAGCTCTGCGGGATCTGGCGCAGTCCGGCCAGGAAGATCACCATCGGCGCGCCGAACGTCCACACGTGCAGGAGGATCAGCGTGCCGAGCGCCGTGTCGGGGTCGGAGACCCAGCCGGGCCCCTGGATGCCGAAGACCGCGAGCAGGCCGTTGACCAGGCCGTCGGTGCCGAAGATCTTGCGCCACAGGATGGCGATGGCGACGCTGCCGCCGAGCAGTGACGGCAGGTAGTAGACCGAGCGGTAGAACGACAGGCCGCGCAGTCCGCGGTCGAGCGCCAGAGCGAGCCCGAGGGCGAAGGCGAGCTGCAGCGGCACCGAGACGACCACGTAGACGGTGGTGACCTTCAGCGAGGTGATGAAGCGGTCGTCCTCGAAGAACATCTTGGTGTAGTTGTCGGTCCCGACCCACTTGGCCTCTTCCAGGAGGCTGTAGTTGGTGAACGACAGGTAGAGCGAGGCCAGGATCGGGCCGACGGTGATGACGAAGAGGCCGATGAACCACGGCGCGAGGAAGACGTAGGCCGCGCGGGCCTCACGCCGCCTGTGAACGTTAACGTGGGGGGTCCTCCTGCGGCGTCCTGGCGGCTGATCGGGCGCACGCTTCGGGGCGAGTGCTCGCTCCGGCGTCACAGAGATTGATTCGGACATACATCCCTCTTCCAGGCCCTGCCCGGCACGGCGGGATCGGATAGCGCCTTCCTATAGGCAGGCGAAAAGTTTCGTCAACCCTTTGCAGGTGTTACAAAGCCGTTACCGATATATCGTCAACGCCGTCGTCGCAGGTCAGATGGCCAGGATCGAAGATGACGGAATCACAACATTTTGCCGTTGGCTCAGATCCACTACAACCGGTTGCATCATGGGAGGGCAACAGAAAGCCGCCCCGTCCTGTCCGGCCGGGGCGGCTACCGAGCGGTAACGCTCACCAGGATCCGCCGAGCTCCTTCAACGTGAACACCCCGCCGGCACGGTCGTGCACCGGGTCGCTCAGGTCCGGCTCGCCCAGCTCGGCGACCAGGGGACCGGCGAACACCTCGGAGTCGTCGCGGGAGACGTACCCGATGGCCTCGGCCTCGCGCAGCGACCACCAGCGGCGCGCGTTGTCCGAGACGCCCCAGACGACGTGGAAGCCGGGCGCGACGAGCGCGGCCTCGACCAGGCGCGCCAGGTCGTCCGGCGAGATCCAGGTGGCCAGGCCGCGCGTGTCGGCCGGGCCCTCGTTGCAGGTGCCGAGCCTGATCACGGTCACGTTCATGCCGAACCTGTCGTGGTAGAGGCTGCCGAGCCCTTCCATGACGACCTTGCTGACCCCGTAGAAGGTGTCGGGGCGAGGGAAGGCGTAGTCGGGCAGATCCTCGCCGGACGGCGGCCTGGTCTGGAACCCGGCCGCGTGATGGCTGCCCATCAGCACCAGCTGCCGTACGCCCTCCCGCCGCGCGGCCTCCATCAGCACCTGGGTGCCGTCGATGTTGGCCCGGACGATGTCCGCCCACGGGTGCTCGCGACTCTGCCCGCCGAGGTGGAGCACCGCGTCGACGCCCGCCATCGCCTTGGCCATGGCGGACTCGTCGGCCAGATCGGCGACGGCAGCCTCCTCGCCGGGCCCCGGCTCCAGCGGGAGCAGGTCGGACAGGCGCAGGGTCCGGCCCTCGCGGGCGAGACGGGGACGGAGCAGCGTGCCGACCTTGCCGGCGGCGCCGGTCATGAGAATGCGCATGACTTCTGTTGTACACAAGCCTGGCTTGAATTCACATTCTTGAATATTGACCGTGATGTGCGTCACTCGTTACGTTCGCAGGTACCAAATTCACGTCCGCGATAGATGTCCACATATGTGAACAGGAGGCGGTCTGATGTCACGTCATCTGCTCGGGGTCGCGATCGCGACGGCCCTGACCGTAACGCTGACGGGCTGCGGCTCCGGATCATCGGGTTCGGGTTCCGGTTCGGACGAGGCTCTGGAGATCTGGATCAGGCAGACGCCCGACTCCGACTCCGCCAAGACGGCCCAGCGCCTGGCCGAGGCCTTCACCAAGGCCGCGGGCGTGCCGACCAAGGTCGTCGCGCTCTTCGACGACTTCGAGACCAAGCTGCAGCAGCAGGCGGCCCAGCGCAAACTGCCCGACATCGTCATCAACGACACCGCCCAGATCGGCAACATGCACACCCAGGGCTGGCTCACCGAGGTCGACCGGGCCTCGTTCGCGGGCGGGGACAAGCTGTCCGACCTGGCCTGGAAGGCGGCCACGGCCGCCGACGGCAAGACGTGGGCGGCGCCGTTCTCCGCCCAGGCGTTCGCGATCATCGCGCGCAAGGACTGGCGCGAGAAGCTCGGCATGGACGTCCCCCGCACCTGGGCGGACCTGGCCGCGCTGGCCAAGGCGTTCACCGAGAAGGACCCCGACGGCAACGGCGAGAACGACACCTCCGGCTTCGTGATCCCGGCCGGCACCAAGCGCGGCTACGCCTCCTGGTACGCCTCCTCGTTCATCTACGCCAACGGCGGCGACTTCCTCAGGACCACGGGCAGCGGCACGTTCGCCGCCATGACGGGCGACCCCAGGACCGTCGAGGCCGTGAAGTTCCTCCAGGACCAGTTCTGCACCGCCAAGACCGTCAACCCGGGCGCGGTCAGCAACGACACCACCGTCACCCACGAGGTGTTCGAGAAGGGCCAGGGAGGCCTCTACCTGACCGGTCCGTACGTGCTCGCCCGGTTCGTGGAGAGCATCGGCACCGACAAGATCGAGGTCTTCCCGGTGCCCAAGGGCCCCTCCGGCGGCCCCGGCACGCTCGGCGAGGGCGAGAACGTCTACCTGATGGCCGGGTCCGGCAACCCCGAGGGCCAGAAGAAGTTCGCCGAGTTCGCGATCTCCGCAGAGGGCCAGCGGATCGGTATGAACAAGGACAACAACGGCGCCATCGTCCGCCTGCCGGTCAACTCCGAGGTCGACCTGGCCGCCGAGCGGAAGGACCCGCGCTGGAAGGTGTTCCAGGACGCCTACCCCGACGCCGTCTACGCCCCGCCCGTGCCGAACTGGGCGCCGATCCGCCAGACCTCGGCCGACTCCATCAACTCCGCGTGGGCCGACTGCGGCATGGACGTCCAGGCCGAGATGGACACCCTCAACACCGAGCTCACGCGGGAACTGCAGGGCCAGAAGGCATCATGACGCCCACGCCCACCCGGGCGCGGCGGCGGGGCGCGCTGATCGCCTGGGCCTTCCTGGCGCCCGCCCTGCTGCTGTTCCTGTACTTCAAGTTCATCCCGATGTTCACCGGGCTGACGATGAGCTTCCAGGAGATCCGCTACATCGACAGCCGGTGGGTCGGGCTGGACAACTACCGCACGATCCTCACCGACGACGCCTTCGCCTCGGCCATCTGGCACAGCCTGGTGCTGGCGCTGGGCACCACGGCCGGGTCGCTGGTGCTGGGCCTGGGGTTCGCGCTGCTCATCGAGGGGCCCGCGCGATACCTGTGGTTCGTCAGGACCGCGGCGTTCCTACCGGTCGTGACCACGATGGCGGCCGTGGCCGAGGTGTGGCGGATCATGTACCACCCGGGCGACACCGGCATGCTCAACAGCATCCTCGGCTGGGTGGCACTGGACCCGCAGCCGTTCCTGGCCAGCGAGGACTCCTCCCTGCTGTCGATCATGGGCATGAGCATCTGGCGCGGGACCCCGTACGACATGATGATCTTCCTGGCCGGGCTGGTCGGGGTGGACCGGACGCTGTACGAGGCCGCCGCGGTCGACGGGGCGTCCACCTGGCGGCGGCTGCGGCACATCACGCTGCCGGCGCTGCGGCCGGTGTTCTGGATCCTGTTCACGCTCGCCGCCATCCGCGGCCTGCGGGTGTTCGTCGAGGTGTACGTGCTCACGAACGGCGGGCCGAACGGGTCGTCCGAGGTGCTCATGACACTGATCTACAAGCTCGGCTTCCAGACGGGCGAGCTGGGCATCGCGTCGGCGGGCGGGATCGTGCTGTTCGCGGCCACGCTGCTGCTGACCGTGCTGGTCCAGCTCATGCGCAGAAGGCAGGCGGCATCATGAGGTTCGACAGCGCGCTGGGGCTGGAGGCCAGGCGCGGGCCGGTGGCCGTGGCCGTGAAGGTCCTGCTCTACTCCGGCATGGTGCTGATCTTCACCGGGCCGCTGGTCGCGTTGCTGATCAGCGCGTTCAACGAGACGCTCGACCCGACCGCGTTCACGCTGTGGCCGGACTCCTTCACGTTCGAGAACTTCGTCCAGGCGGGCGAGCGCAACGTCTACCTCTATCTGTTCAACTCCTTCGTGGTCGTCGGGTTCGGGCTGCTGCTCCAGGTGATCGTGAGCGTGTTCGCCGCGTACGCGCTGGCGCGCAAGAAGTTCCGCGGCATGTCGATCGTCATGCTGATCATGCTGACCACGATGATGCTGCCCGAGGAGATCATCGCGATCCCGCTGTCGCTCGTGCTCGCCGACCTGCCCGTGCTGCACCTCGACCTCATCGGCACGTACGCGGGCATGATCCTGCCGGTGGGCGCCTGGGGGTTCTCCATCCTGGTCATGACCGAGTTCATGAAGGAGGTGCCGGTCGAGCTGGAGGAGGCCGCGCGCATCGACGGCGCGGGCGAGCTGCGCACGTTCTTCACGATCATCCTGCCGCTGTGCCGGCCGGCGCTCGGGGTCATCGGCGTCTTCGGCTTCACCATGATCTGGGACCAGTACCTGCTGCCGCTCATCGTGGCTCCGGAGTCGAGCATGTGGACGCTGCCCATCGCGCTGCGCTCACTCCGCTCGGACGAGGAGGTGGGCATCGGCGTGGTGCTCGCGGCCTCACTGCTGGCCCTGCTCCCGTCGATCATCGCGTTCCTCGCCTTCCAGCGTCAGTTCATGCGTGGCCTGACAAGCGGCGCCATCAAGGGGTAGGTGTCCATGTATCTGAACGCCATCCCGTATGCTGACTGGTCGAAGCCGCTGTCGAGATGGGATGATCATGGAGCCGCAGCTGGTCAAGTCCGCCGAGCGGACGGTTCGCATCCTGGAGGCCCTGGCCGCGTCCCCCACCACACTGACGCTGTCGGAGCTCCAGCAGGCGACCGGGTTCCCGCGCAGCAGCCTGCACGCGCTGATGCGCACGCTCGTCGAGCTCAACTGGGTCGAGACCGACACCGCCAGATCCGCGTTCGGCATCGGGCCCCACGCGCTGCTCACCGGCACCGCGTACCTGGACAAGGACCCGGCACTGCCGTTCGCGCAGGAGACGCTCGAAGACCTGCGGGAAGAAGTCGGGCAGACCGCCCACTTCGCCCGGCGGGACGACGCGCACGTCCTCTACCTGGCCACCCGCGACTCCCGCGAGGCGCACCACGTGATCCCCAGGGTCGGCAGGCGCCTGCCCGCCCACGTCACGGCACTCGGCCAGGTGCTGCTCGCCCAGCTCACCGACGACGAGGTCGCCGCCCTGCTCCCGACGCCGCTGACCGCCGTCACCGAGCACACGATCGTCGACCTGGAGAAGCTCACCGATGAGCTCGACCAGGTCCGCACCCGAGGCTGGGCCTACGAACGCGAGCAGGGCACGCCCGGCGTCGCCTGCGTGGCGGTCGCGGTCGACTACCGGATCCCGGCCACGGACGCGATCAGCTGCTCGATGCCGGTGGGCCTGCCGCCCGCCGAGATCGAGCGGGTCACCCAAGCGGTGATCAGACACACCCGAAAGCTGGCTGCCACTCTCCGCCGAGAGGGCATCCGCTGACATGGAGGCATAGATGCGGCTAGATGGTGTTCTCTTCTTCCCGGTGACCCCGTTCACGCCCGACGGCGGCGTGTCCGAGGAGCTCCTGAGGCGGCACGTCGCCCAAGGAGTCGAAGCCGGGGCCGGAGGCGTGTTCGCCGCATGCGGCACCGGCGAGTTCAACGCCCTCGACCCGGACGAGTACACCCAGGTGGTGACCACCGCCGTCACCGCCACGGCCGGCCGCGTCCCGGTGTTCGGCGGAGCCGGAGGCGCGCTGCCCGCCGCCCGGGCCGTCGCCAGGGCGGCCGCCGCCGCCGGGGCCGACGGGCTGCTCCTCATGCCGCCGTACCTGGTCAGCGGGCCCCCCAGCGGGCTCGTCGCCTACGTGCGCGACGTGGCGGAGGCCGGCGGGCTGCCCGTGATCGTCTACCAGCGCGGCACCGCCCGCTTCACCCCCGAGGCCGTCGCCGAACTCGCCCAGGACCCGTCGGTGATCGGCTTCAAAGACGGGCTCGGCGACCTCGACCTGCTCCAGCGCATCATCCTGCGCGTACGCGAGGCGGGCGCCGCCGGCTTCACGTTCTTCAACGGGCTGCCCACGGCCGAGTTCACCGTGCCCGCCTACCGGGGGCTGGGCGTGGACCTCTACTCCAGCGCGGCGTTCGCGTTCGCGCCCGAAGTCGCGCTCGCCTTCCACCGGGCCGTCACCGGCGGCGACGACGCGCTGGTGCGGCGGCTGCTGACCGGCTTCTACCTGCCGCTCGTCGAACTGCGCGACCTGGTGCCCGGGTACGCGGTCTCGCTGGTGAAGGCGGGAGTGCGGCTGCGCGGGCTCGAGGTGGGCGGCGTCCGCGCCCCACTGGCGGACCCGGCACCGGAGCACGTGGCCGAGCTGGAGAAGATCATCGCAGCCGGCCTGGAAATCGCCAGCTCCTGACCTGGCAGCGAACGGGCCTCGGTTTTCCGGGGGCCGTCTCGTGCATGCGGGGGTTGTTCCGTCCGCTCGGGGCCCGGGGGCCGCTCGGCCATTCGGCCCGCTCGGCCGCTGGGGCCCACTCGGCCGTTCCGCCCACTCGGCCGTTCGGCCCGTTCCGCTCGTTCGGCCGATTGGCCCGTTCCGCCCGTTCGGCCGTCTGGCCCGCTGGGCTGTTTTGGCCCGCTCGGACGCTGGGCCCGTTCGGCCGCTCAGTCGATGGGGCCCGCCCGCCCGTTCGGCCCGGTCGCCCCGTCCGACCCGTTTGGCCGTGCGGCCGTCTGGCCCGTTCCGCCCGCTCGGGCGTTGGCCGTCTGGCCCGTTGGGCCGATTGGCCCTTCGGGCGTTCGGCGTCTGGCCCGTTGGGCCGTTGGCCCTGTGGGCGTTTGGCCCGCTCGGCCACTGGGCCCGTTCGGCCGCTCGGCCGCTGGTCCCGTTCGGCCCGGTCGCCCCGTCCGACCCGCTTGGCCGTGCGGCGGCCTGGCCCGTTCCTCCCGTTCAGCCGATTGGCCCGTTCCGCCCGCTCGGGCGTTGGCCATCTGGCCCGCCCGGCCGTTTGGCCCACTCCGCGAGTCCGACCCGTCCGACCCGTCCGGCCCGTCAGCCGTGCGGGCCGTCGGGCCCGCACGGCCGTCTGGCCGCATGGCTGCGTAGGGCCGGTCCCCCTATCAGCTCCTACGCCACTACGCCCGCTACGCCCCGACGTCGCTAGGCCCGGAAGGTGCCGTCCTCGCGGCGGGGGATGCCCAGCGGGTTGCCGTCCTTCAGCTCGTCGGGCAGCAGCTCGGCAGGCCAGTCCTGGTACGCCACGGGCGCCAGCCACCGCTCGATGGCCGTGGCCCCGACCGAGGTGGTCGCCGACGTGGACGCCGGCCACGGACCCCCGTGGTGCATCGCCCAGGTCACGGCCACCCCGGTGGGCCAGCCGTTCCAGATCAGCCGCCCGGCCTTGCGCGAGAGCACCTCGGCGACCTGCGTCGCCTCGTCGGGGTCGGTGCCGTGGATGGTGGCGGTCAGCGACCCGTCGAGCCGCTCCAGCACCGGCCGCAGCTCCGACACCTCGCGGTAGGTCACCACGACCGAGGCGGGCCCGAAGCACTCCTCCGCGACCCCCGGCAGCTTGTCGGCGAACGACTTCACGTCGGTGGTGAACACCTTGGGCGTCACCGCCCAGCCGCCCTCCCCCGGCTTGCCCTCGGCCAGCAGCGTCAGCTCGCCCAGCCGCTCGACCCCGCCCAGGTAGCCGTCCCTGATGCGCTCACCCAGCATCGCGCCGCCGCTCGTGCCCTCCACGGCCGAGACCAGGGCCGTACGCAGCTCCTCGTCCTCCGGCACGAACATCAGCCCCGGGTTCGTGCAGAACTGCCCCACGCCGAGCGTCAGCGACGCCGCGAACCCATTCGCCACCTCCCCCTTAGCCGCCGACGGCAGCACCACGACGGGGTTGACACTGCCCAGCTCGCCGTAGAACGGGATCGGCGTCTCGCGCTGGTCGATGAGCCCCTGGATCGCCTTGCCCCCGGCGATGGACCCGGTGAACCCGGCCGCCACCACCCCCGGGTGCTGAACCAGGTTCACACCCGCCTGCATGCCCTGCACCAGCCCGAGCAGATCCGGGTACGGCAGCGCGTCCCGGACGATCCTGGCCACCCGCGCGGAGGTGCCCGGGTGCCCGGGGTGCGCCTTGACCACGACGGGACAGCCCGCGGCCAGCGCCGACGCGGTGTCGCCACCGGCCACCGAGAAGGCGAACGGGAAGTTGCTCGCCGCGAACACCGCCACCACCCCGGCCAGCGGCTGCTTCATCCGCCGCACGTCGGGCCTGGGCGGCGTGGCCGAGGCGTCGGCGTGGTCGACGATCGCCTCGAGGTAGCCACCGTCCCTGATCACCTGGGCGAACAGGCGGAACTGCCCCGCCGTGCGCGCGACCTCGCCGCGCAGCCGGACCTCACCGAGCGCGGTCTCCCGGTCGGCGAGCTGCCAGAGCTCCTCGACGTGGGCGGTGAGCGCGTCAGCGACGGCTTCAAGCGCCTCGGCGCGCTCGGCGGCCGGTGTCGCACGCCACGCCGAACCGGCGGCGGCCGCGGCGGAGACGATCAAGTCGACCCCGGCACGATCCGTCTCAGGAACCGCGTCACCCACGGTCTCGCCGGTCCTGGGGTCGTATCCATAGATCATCGAATGGTCCTTCAGTCTTGACACCTTCTCCGGCTCATTCTTACAGTTGCCAGAACTGTCCACAATCCTGACCATCGTTCACATACATGGACGGCGAACATATGATCATCACGCAGGTCCACGTCACTCCCGTCGCGTTCCGGGACCCGCCCCTGCTGAACGCCGCAGGGGCGCACGAGCCGTGGGCCCTGCGCACCGTGGTCGAGATCGTCACCGACGAGGGACTCAGCGGCCTCGGCGAGACGTACGGTGACCTGGGACATCTGTCGAAAGTACGCGAGTGCGCCCGGACCCTCGTCGGCCTGGACGTGCACGCCACCAACGAGATGTACCGGCGGATCGCCGCCACCGTCGGCGACGCGGTGACCGACCTGCACGGCCTGACCGGCGTCGCGACCAAGGAGAAGAGCGTCGACCGGGTGTTCGCCGCCTTCGAGGTCGCCTGCCTGGACATCCGCGGCAAGGCGGCGGGCGTGCCCGTGGTCGACCTGCTCGGCGGCCGGGTCCGCGACGCCGTCCCGTACAGCGCCTACCTCTTCTACAAGTGGGCCGGCCACCCCGGCGCCGAACCGGACCGCTTCGGCGAGGCCCTCGACCCGGCGGGCGTGGTCGAGCAGGCGGCGCTGCTCATCAAGGAGTACGGGTTCCGCTCGATCAAGCTCAAGGGCGGCGTCTTCGCCCCGGCCGACGAGGTCGCGGCGATCCGGGCACTGCACGAGGCGTTCCCCGGGGTGCCGCTGCGCCTCGACCCGAACGCCGCCTGGACGGTGGAGACCTCCACCTGGGTCGGCCGCGAACTGGACGGCATCCTCCAGTACCTGGAAGACCCCACCCCGGACATTTCCGGAATGTCGGAGGTAGCAGCCCAGGTCTCCATGCCGCTCGCCACCAACATGTGCGTCGTCACCCCCGAACACCTGCCCCCCGCCATCGCCTCCCGCGCGATCGGCGTCCTCCTGCTCGACCACCACTACTGGGGCGGACTCGTCCGCTCCTCCCACATCGCCGCGCTGTGCGAGACGTTCGGGCTGGAGCTGTCCATGCACTCCAACTCCCACCTGGGCATCAGCCTCGCCGCCATGACCCACCTCGCCGCCGCCACCCCCAACCTCACCCACGCCTGCGACACGCACACCCCCTGGCAGGACGGGCAGGACGTGGTCGCCCCCGGCGCCCTGCGCTGCGTCGACGGCGCCGTCCCGGTGCCCACCGCCCCCGGCCTCGGCGTCGAACTCGACCGCGACGCCCTCGCGCAGATGCACGAGCAGTACGTGAAGTGCGGCATCACCGCCCGGGACGACACCACGTACATGCAACGCTTCAACCCGGACTACACCGCCCAACGCCCCCGCTGGTAACCCCGGCAGCCCCCCGTTGCCCACACTCACCACCCCACGCACGGCCGATGTCCCCTCCTCGCACGGCCACCACCCCGCGTCCTGCCACACCCCCGCCACGGCCACCGCCGTACATACCGTCCCCTCCCTAGGCACGATCACCGCCCCACCTCCGATCACCGCCCCACGTACGGTCACGGCCCCACGCTCGATCACCACCCCACATACGGTCACGGCCCCACGTCCCGTCACCACGCCACATACGGTCACCACCACGCCCACGCGCGCCGTCACCACCCGCACGGTCACCACCACCCCCACGCGCGCCGTCACCACCCGCACGGTCACCACCACCCCCACGCGCGCCGTCACCACCCGCACGGTCACCACCACCCCCACGCGCGCCGTCACCACCCGCACGGTCACCACCACGCGAACAGTGACCACCACGCCCGCGGCCACCCCACCGCGCACGCTCACCGAACCGCCGCGTATGGCCACCACCGGCACTACGGCCCCCGCGCTTGCGTGCGGTTACGGAGGTCCGCATGGTTGGCCCATGCCCAGCGGTCGCCGACGCCCCACGTCCCGACGCGCCAGCGCGGTTCTCGCCGGAACGGCACGCCGCACTGACCAACGCCCCGCGCCCCAAGCCGTCGGTCCCGGTGTCTACAGCCCCCACCGCCGCCGGGAAGACAAGCACCCGCCCAAGCCGTAGACACCCACCCCAATCCATAAGGCCACCGCACCAACGAACACCCGCCACACCGTGAGGAGACCAGACCGATGAGGATCGCCTACGCCTACCCCTGGGACATCGCAGGCGACCCCGCCGCCCCCGACCGCCTCGCTGCCCTCGGCGTCGACGCGGTAGCCCTGGCCGCCTCCTACCACTCCACCCGCGCCGCAACCCCCTTCCACCCCGCACACCGCATCCTCGACGTCCCCCACTCGGCCTTCTACCTGTCGATACGACCGGCCGCCTGGGGCCGCCTGACCCCCGCCGCCCCCTCCTGGACCGCCCCTGACGCGTACCTGGTCGCCCAGGACGCCCTGCGCCGCGCCGGCCTCCGCGTCCACGCGTGGACCGTCCTGACCCACAACGCCCACCTAGGCGGCGCCCACCCCGACCTGGTGGTGCGCAACGCCTTCGGCGACCCGTACCCGTACGCCCTGTGCCCCGCCTTCGAGGACGTCGTCGACTACTGCTCCCGCCTCGTCCACGAGGTGCTGACGGCCGGCGAACCGGACGGCCTCATCCTCGAAGGCTGCGGCCCCATGGGCTTCTCCCACCAGGGAGTACACGAGAAGACCTCAGGCGCCGACTACGACGCCGACCTGCTGTCCCTCTGCTTCTGCACCGCCTGCGCCCCCGGCTACCCCGAAGGCACCCAAGCCAGAATCCGCACCGCCATAGACACGCCCATCACCCCGGAACGCCCAGCTTCCCCCTCCCCGGAACCTCCCGTCTCCCCCATCGACGCCGCACTTGGCCCGCTTGCCGACGAAGTACGCGCCGCCCGTGTCTCGTTGTCCGCCTCGCTCCGCACCCGCCTGATCGCCACCGCCCACGAGGTCGCCCCGAACATCCCCATCACCCTGCACGCGAACCCGGACCCCTGGGCCACCGGCCCCTTCGCCGCCCTCCCCACCGGCGAGCCCGAAGCCGACGTCCTGGTGGGCAACTGCTGGGGCGACCCGGCGAAGGACGCCGCCCGCCTGTCCCACCTCCGCGACCTGTGCACCCCCGGCCAACGAGTCGGCGCCTACGTCCTAGCCCTCCCCCCTCGCCCCACCGACGCCACCGCCCTGGCGGAGCTCCTCACCACCTACGCCAAGGCAGGCGCCTCCGAAATTCACCTCTACCACGCAGGCCTGGCCGGCCCCGAACGCCTGGCAGCCATGACGGCCGCCCTCCGCCAAACCAACCAGTAACCCACCCGGGCCTCCAGCGGCTTCGCGTCAGACCCTCATGCTGTGGCTCAGGCCACCAGCCCACCCTCGGCGGCGGCTCCCACTCCAGCCCTCACCAGATCAGCCCATCCCTAGCCCAGCCAGCGCAGATGCGCGCCCCCGAAGACGCCTTGCCGCCGCCCGACCTCATCCATCAGCCACTTGGCGGTCTCTTCCGCACGAAGGATCACATTTTCCGGATATCCCAGTACGACCTGATGCTCGGCGAACTCGTCCTCGTCATCCAGGATCAACCGCCCATCCCGCATCCTGATCACATCGAGATCCAGGTCGATCATGGACACCTCCCCGTCCCGCCACTCGGGAACGGTGGTGACGTCCACATAGACCTCAGTCCTGTGCGGCGGCGAGTGAAAAGTCGCAGCCCACCACGCATCACGCGGGAACAACATCAAGCAGTGGTTCTCCCAGACCACCGGCGGCCCCTCGCCCTTACGAGCGACCGTCCCCGCCGGCACCGTCACCCAGAGCCCGTACTCGTCCTCACCCAGAACCTTCGCCGCATGGTTCCAATGCAACGCGCCGCCGTATTTCCGGAAAACGATCCTCACATCATCCACAAACTGGAACTTATCGCCCCGCCACATACCCACCTACAACCACTCAGCCACAACAGCCGACACTCACCCAGCCCTATAACGCTCCCGCCTTCACTCCCACAGTCGGCGAACCGGCCAAGCGGAGGACGCCGGAAGGGGGGTCCCCACTCGATCACGTACGACAGCCAGCCCCACCCCCGTGACCGATCCCATCGGTGCCATCTCACCGTGCCGCGGTCACCAACCCGCTCTCGTACGCCGCAATGACGAGTTGCGCCCGATCACGCGCGTCCAACTTGGCCAGCAAGCGCGTGATGTGGGTCTTGACCGTCGCCAGAGTCACCTGGAGATGGTCGGCGATCTCAGCATTGGACAGGCCACGCGCGATCAGCGCCAGCACCTCGCGCTCCCGCTCCGTCACCCCGTCCAGCCCGCGAACCGCCGGTAAAGCAGGCGTGCGCGCGAACTCCTCGATCAGCCGTCGCGTTACCGTCGGCGCCAGCAACGCCTCACCACCGGCCACGACCCGGATGGCGGCGAGCAGGTCCGTCGGCGGCGTGTCCTTGAGCATGAACCCGCTCGCCCCGGCCCGCAGCGCGTCGTAGACGTAAGCGTCGATATCGAACATCGTCACGATGAGGATCCGCGACACATCCTTGATACGCCTGGTTGCCTCGATGCCGTCCATCTCCGGCATCCGCACATCCATCAGGACGACGTCGGGCTGTGTCTCCTGGACGACCGCAATGGCCTCGACCCCCGTGGCCGCCTCACCCACGACCTCAAGATCGGGCTCGGAGTTGACCAGCACCCTGAAGCTGCCTCGGAGCAGCGCCTGATCGTCGACGATCACAACCCGGATCATGACGCCGCCCCGTACGGCAGGTGGGCCGCCACCCGGAACCCGCGTCGCGGAAGCCCGCCCGCCTCGAAGGCGCCCCCGTACATCGTGACCCGCTCCCGCATCCCGATCAGCCCATGCCCCGGCACCACAGCGCTCCCCTGCCCCACCCGCGGCCCCGGACCGTCATCCCGAACCTCGATGCGTACCGCCCTCCCATCGTCGATCACCGACACCCAGCAGCGAGCAGGTGCCGCATGCTTCACCACATTGGTGAGCGCTTCCTGAACGATCCGGTACACGGACAGCTCAACGCCTTCCGGGAGCCTTCGCCCTTCGGCTGGATCGGCTCCGCCACCGCCATGTCCCGACCCGCTCGGCACCCCATCACTAGCACGCCTCTCCCCCGCGCCGACTACAGAATCGTCGCCTTCCACGGCATCGTCATCGCCCCGCCGGCCACGGACTCCACTGGCAACCTCCACGTCTCGAAGATCGCCCACAGCCTCAGGCCGGCCCGCCTGCCCAGCAGGCCGCTGACGATCTCTCGCACTCACGCGGTCAGGGCGACCGGCCTCACGAGACCTGACACGTACGTCGAGATCCACGTCCACCCCCGAGAGCCGTGCCTGGTCCGCCAACTCGCCCAGGCCGCTGAGGCCCGGCGTGGGCCCGCGTGCGGGCGGGTCGGCCGAGCGCAGGACTGCCAGCAAATGTCGCATCTCCCGCAGCGCGCTTCTGCTGGCTCTCTCGATCACGCGCAGGGCGTCATGCGCTTCGTCCGGATCGGAGGCGAAGACGTGGTTGGCCACACCGGCCTTCACGGCGATCAGCCCCACATTGTGTGTGACGACATCGTGCAGCTCGCGGGCGATGCGCAGGCGCTCGTCCGCCACCGCCTGAGCCGCGATCCGGTCCGCGTCGTGCGCCATGTAGATCCTCCGCTCGCGCACGGCGCGCCCCACGGTCCAGGCTCCTCCCAGCGCTGCGACGCCGAACAGCAACGTGTCACTGCGCAACAACCACTCCGGCACTCCTGGCTGAGGCACGCCCCCGACCATCACCAGGGCTGCCCCGGTGATCGCCGCGAGCATCCCGATGGCCGAGGTCGGGAACCAGGCGCCGCGATTCTCCGACACGGCGACCAGGTAGATCGCATACGCGGGAGCAACGTACGCGATGCTCACGACGTCGACCACGACGGCCACCATGGCGATCGACAGCGTGACAAGGAAGACCGGGACAGGCCACAGCCTCCGCACGGCCAGCGGAAGACCCAGCCCGAGCGGAAGGGCGATCCGGGCCCACGGCGGCAGCACCGTGGCGGAGGCCGTCAGTGTGAAGAACACGAACGAGAGGCCAAGCCCGGCAGCCAGATCCAGCATGATCAGCTGCCGGCGGGCCAGGCGCCTGGCGAAAAGAGGGTGCGACTCGTTCACGCGATGAAGGTAGCCGGTGGGCCGGACTTCGCACGTCAACCCGGGGTCTGATGTTGAGGTTCGGACTGTGGTCCGATGTGGCGAAGGCCTCGCATGCCGCACCCTTTACGGCGTGATCGAACTCAAGCGCCCGGCGAAACGCCACGACGCCACCCTGGCCGTCGGCGGCCTCTTCTTCAAGGTCCTGCCCGCCCGGCCAGCCGGGCTCAGGAAAGAGAGGCCGCGCCATAGCTTCCTACCAGCGAGGACTACATTCAGTGACTCAAAGTAACGGTAGGTAGTTTATAGGTGGGCGATAAATCTGGTGTCGGACTGAACAGCCACTTCAAGGAGGCTGCCACCGCGCCAGCGCCACGCGTTCACCACACCGGGGGGCCGACAGATCCCGCCTCGCTCATGAAGTGGCCGTTCATGTAGTGGCCGAGGCGCTCGCCATGCCGGCACTCCGCTGCGCAACACCTCACGTCATGCCGCCGTCGTCCGCGCCGGCTTCTGCCGTTGCCCGGGCCGAGCTGGGCGAGACAGGGCGGGCAGGGCGGCCCGAGTCGTGCCGATGGCAAGCCCGTCCGGATCGGCCATGCCTGATCCGGACGCACGTGTCCGGCCGCCGACCCCCTCGAGCGGCTGGATCAGGGCCGGTGAAGCGCACCTGCTTCCCGGCCGCGTCCACCACTATCACCGAGAGGAGGCAAGGATGTTCTCCACCATCACGGCGAAGGAAGACCTGAGCGCCCGCCCGATCAAGGCGGACGACGACAGGCTGCTGGTCGCCCCGCTCAGCACCACCACCATCGCCCTCACCAGTGAGGACTAGCACGAGAGACGGTGCCGCCCCGGCCAGGGGCGGCACCGGCCGGACCACCTCACGAAGGGAGGCGTCAGTGGAGCCGTCGCCAGGGCTGGGCCCTGCGCTCAGCGCCAACTTCTACCGTGCGGTCAGCGCCTGGCCGGACAGCACGGCGTTCCACACCCACCAGGCGCGCCACGCCCAGCTCGGACTCGCCCGACAGGTGTCCGCGGCCGAGCAGTTCCTGTACGAGACCCGGATCAGGCGTCACGACCGTGAGCTGCAACGTTCGGTGGCCGACTATCTTCGCCCCGAGATCATGCAGGTGCTGAGCCACACCGACGAGGAAACCATTCCCGCCGCGCGCCGCGTCGAGCTGCCCGCGTCGGCGCCCGCCCGGGCAGCGCTGGAGGACGTGTTCGCGGCACGGCGCAGCATCCGATCCTTCAGCGGCGCGCCCGTGACCCTGCCAGAAGCGGCGGCGGTGCTGCGGGCGGCAGGAGCGCACCACGAGCACGAGGCCGGGCGGCCTCACCGTGCCGTGGCCAGCGGTGGCGGCCTGTATCCGGTCGAACTGCACCTGGCCCCGCGGAGCGTGACGGGCCTCGACTCCGGTTTGTACCGGTATGCGCCCCGCCTGGACGCGCTGGACCGGTACGGCGGCCCGGCGGAGGTGACCGCGCTGCTGGCCTGCGGTCCAGGCGAGCACCCGGACCTGCTGGCCATCGACCGCGCGGCACTGCTGGTGCTGTTCGTCGCCCGGCCGTGGCGTTCCATGCGCAAGTACGGGCCGCGCGGCCTGCGGTTCGTGCTGCACGAGGTGGGCGCCATGGCACAGCACGTGCACCTGACCGCGACCGCGCTCGGTCTGGCCGGCACCGACTGGTCCACCTACTACGACGAGGAGGCGCACGCCGTGCTCGGCATCGACGGGCTGCGTACTGCCCTGCTGCACCTGATCGTCCTGGGCCGCCCGCGAACCGCGAGGAGCGCAACGTGACGGCCGGACCGACGCCCCGCGTCAAACGCTCCTTCGCGGTCATCGGTCGTGATCCGGACACCGTCGAGCTCAGGTCCGGCGTGTGGAACGCCACCTCGCACACCATCACCGACGAGGCCCGGCGCGGCTGGCTCTTCTCCGCAGTCAACGGGCTGGACGGGTCCCGCGACATGACCGAGCTGGCCGCCGACATCGGCGTCGGCACGCAGGAGATGTCGGAGCTGCTCTCTCATCTGCGCGAGCTCGACGCCCTGGAAGATCGCGCCACGACCGCGCTCGATCACTACCTCGACCACTACGCGGGCGTGCTGGCCGGGCCGCCACCCCCTGCCCGGCCCGTACGAGTGATCGGCGAGCCCGTGACGGCCGCGCAGGTGACGCGACTGATCGCGGCCAGCGACCCGCACCTCGACGTGGCCGACGCCAGCGCCGATCCCGTCCTCGGCGTGCTGGACGATCCCGACACCGGCTGGACCACCCACGGGCTGCGGCTGCACGAGGTGGCCGAGACGTTCGCCGCCTGGCGCGAGAACATCGTCGTGTGGGCCGGTTCCCGGATGGATCCGCCCGCGGTGAGCCTGTTCAACAGGATCGCTCTGCAGGCCGGCATGACATGGCTGCACGGCGCGATCGACGGACCCTTCCTGTTCGTGGGGCCGACCTTCCATCCCGGCGCGGGTCCCTGCTACGCCTGCCTGGAGACGCGTGTCACCATGAACCTCACCGACGGCGCGGCCTACCACCGCTACAAGAACGCGCTCACCGAGGCCAAGGCGTCCGGCGGTCAGGCGCCCATCCTGCCCGCGCTGTCGGCGCTGCTGTGCTCCCACCTTGCCCTGGAAGCCATCAATCTGGCTCGGACCGGCGCCTCGTTCACCGGCGGCAAGATGTTCGGCACATACCTGCCGACGTGGGAGACCACCGTCAGCGAGGTCCTGCAGGTGCCCGGCTGCCAAGCCTGCTCGCCCGTCGCCCACCGCGACGAGCCCGAGCTCTACTTCCAGGCCAAGGAATGGCTCCATGGCTGAGACGCGGCTGAGCCGCCGGACCCTGCCGTTCGACGCGACCACCCGGAAGCTGATGCGCCGGATGCTGAACCCCGTGTGCGGCCTGACCCCACGGCTGAAGTTCAGCGTCCGCTCCCGCGGCGAGCCGCGCGTCGCCATCGCCGGCACCGAACTGACCGGCGTGCACGTCCTGAACGGCGGCCCCCCGATCCCCGCCGAACGGCACCACCTCGGCGGCGCCGGCATCCTCCTCGACGAACCCCTCATCAAGTCACTGGGAGAATCGGCCGAACGCTACTGCCACCACTCCTACCTCGCCCACCATCCCGAGCGGCTGCGCTTCGACAGCTACCGGACGGTCAGCCGCGAGCGCGCCACGCTGCCGCCCGAACAGTGCCTGACCTTCTTCTCCGGCGAACAACTCGACCGCGACGGCTTCCTCTTCCGGCGGTTCGGCGCTGACACCCCGATGAGCTGGCTGCCGGCCAACTCACTCACGACAGACACCCCGTACTGGCTGCCTGCGCAACTCGCCCTCGTCGGCTACCGGCCACGGCGCCGGGACGGCGAACGGTGGATCAACTCCGCCGTGACGACCGGCACCGCCGCCCACAGCGACCCGGGCAAGGCCCTCCTCGGCGCCCTGGAAGAGCTCGTTCAGCTCGATTGCGTCGTCGGCCACTGGTACGGGGCACTGCCGTCGGTCAAGATACGGCTCGACCGCCGCCTGCGCGTACTCGACCGGCTGATCGAGCACCACTGGACACGTGGCACCCCGGCACCGGAGTTTCACCTGCTGCCGAGTCCTGACCTGCCCGGATTCACCATCGCCTGCCTGTACCGTCACGGTAATCCGGCCATCGCGCCCGTCGTCGCCGGTCTGGGCAGCGACCAGCGTCTGGCGTACGCGATGTATAAGGCGCTGCTCGAAGCCGTGGCCGTGTTCCGCTACGCGACCTGGATGACCGTCAAGACGGCCATCGACGAGACCGGCCACGCCGACAAGACGCGATTCTTCGACCTGGACGACAACGTCGCCTACTACACCGCCCCGGCCAATGCCGCGCTGATCGAGAAGCGCTTCGCCGCCCATACCCTGACCGCCGCGGCCGATCTGCCACCCGACGGCCCCGCCGACCCCCGGAGCTGCGCGCGGCGGCTGGTTGACGCCTTCGCGGCGACCGGCAAGCAGCTCGCCTACCTTGACCTCACCACGCCCGACATCCGCCATCTGGGGCTCACCGTCTGCCGTGTCTGGTCGCCCGACACGCTGAGCCTGTGCCTTCCCAGCGCGCCTCCGCTGCTGCATCCCCGCTTCGCCGCCTATGGAGGAGCCGTCAACCCTGAACCCCACCCCTACCCCTGATCACCGGTGCGCCCCAGGTCCTGGCCAGGTCGCCCCGCACGACCGTTGCTCTCCGCGCGACCGTTGCTCTCCGCGGGCGGCCACGCCCCTCCGCACGCGGCCCCGACCTCCGCGCGCTGGCCCGCCTCTGCGCGCTGGCTCGGCTCCGCGCCCGCTGTCTCGGCCCTGCGCGCGATCTGGCCCTTGGTGCGGCCCGGCCAGCCGCGCGCGACTTCAGCCTTCCGCGCGCTGCCTCGGCTCTGCCCGCGATCTCGCCCTCAGCGTGGTCCTGGCCCGCCGGGCGCGACCACGGCCCTCGGCGCCGACCAGATCTTCCGCGTGCGACCACAACCGTCCGCATGCGACCAGTGCTGGGCGGCCACCGGCCTCAGCGCGATCTTGGCCCCCGCGCGCGGCCACGGTCCTCTACACGATCTCGCCCCTCGGCGAGGTACTGGCGCTCCGCGCGCGGCCACTGTCCTCGCACGATCGCGCCCTCGGCGCGGTCCTAGCCCGCTGGGCGCGCCTTGGGCCCTCGGCGCGCCCCTTGCCTACCGGGCATGACTTCGGCTCTCGGCGCGGCCTCTGCCCTCTGCGCGGCCACGGCCCTCGGCGCGGTCCTGGCCCGCCGGGCGCGACTTCGGCCCTCGGCTCGGCCCTCGCCTGCCGCGCGGCCTCGGCCCTTGGCGCGACTCTTGCCTATCGGGCACAACTTCGGCCCTCCGCGCGACTTCGGCCCTCTGCGCAGCCTCGGGGCTCTGTGCGGCCTCGGGGCTCTGTGCGGCCTCGGGGCTCTGCGCGGCACTGGGCTTCTGCTGCGGCAGGCGGGTCGGTTTCGGAAGGGACGCGGCATGTATGACGTGATCATTGTCGGTGCGCGCTGCGCGGGAGCGGCCACCGCGATGCTCCTGGCACGTGCCGGGCACAGGGTCCTGCTGCTGGATCGCATGTCCTTCCCCAGCGACACCTTGTCCACCCTCTACATTCACCAGCCCGGCGTGGCCCGGTTGGACCGGTGGGGAGTGCTGGACCAGGTCCTCGCCACCGGCTGTCCGTTGATCACCCGCCTCACCTTCCACCTGCCCGGCGCCTGCTTGTCCGGCCCGGCACCGGCTTTCGGCTCGATCGCGGGCGGGTGCGCTCCCCGCCGCAAGACGCTGGATCACCTCCTGGTGCAGGCCGCTGTCGCCGCCGGTGCCGAGTTCCGGCCGCGGGCGACCGTACTGGACCTGGTGTGGAAGGACGGGGCCGTAGCAGGCGTCCGCCACGGCAGCCGACGCGGCGGACAGGTGGTGGAGCGCGCTCGGCTGACCGTGGGCGCGGACGGGCGCCACTCCACCGTGGCTCGCCTGGTCCGGGCCCCGTACGTGCGTCAGGACCCTGCGCTCACGTGCTTCTACTACACCTACTGGAGCGGCATCCCTGAGCAGGGCCTGCGTCTGCACTTCCTCCACGGGGCCGGCACCGCCTGCGTCCCCACTCAGGACGGGCTGACGCTCATCGCCCTGCAGTTCCGCCCGGACGGGCCTGTCGCGCCTCAGAACCGGGAGCGTCTCTACCAAGGACGGCTACGGCGCAACGGCGAGCAGTTTCGGCGGCAGCTGGCCGCCGGCCGCCAGGAGGACCGCCTGTACTGCTGCGCCGATCAGCCCAACTTCTTCCGCCGCGCCCACGGCCCGGGCTGGGCCCTCGTGGGTGACGCCGCGCACAACAAGGATCCCATCACCGCCCGCGGCATCACCGACGCCTTCCTCCAGGCCGAGATGCTCGCCGACCGGCTGTCCATCCCTCTCGACGATCCCCGCGAGGTGGAGGCGGCACTGTCCCGCTACGGTCGGGACCTTCTGTGTCAGTTCACCCCGGCGTACGAGTCGGCACTGCGCACGGCCCGGCTCGACGCCGACGAACTCCCGCCGGACCTCGTCCAGCACCAGCACGACCCCGTCTACGTCGACCGCTTCCTGCGCCGCTACGGAGGCATCCCCTGACGCCGGCGCCGAGGCGGAGTCGCGAGGACCATGCGATCTGGGCAATGCTTCAGCACCGTGGCCCCACGGGACGTGCTGCGCTGCGGCCGTCGCGGCCCCGGGTGAGGGCGGGCTCTCCCGGTGCCCCGCTGAGGGGTTGGGATGCGCCCGCCACACCTTTCGTTCAAGCCGGATCTGCCGGCTGCGGCGACCCTCGGGTCAGACCTCGACCACCACAGGGATGATCATCGGGCGTCGGCGGTAGGTGTCGCTCACCCAGCGCCCCACCGTACGGCGGACCACGCGGCGGATCTCCTGCATGTCGATCACCCCGTCGGCGGCCTTCTCCTCGAGGGCCTTCTCGATCTGCGGGATGAACTGCTCGAACTGCGCAGGGTCTATTCCCGAACCGCGGGCGTGTATCTCCGGCCCGGCCGTGAGCTTGCCCGTGGTGGAGTCCACCACCACGACCACGGAGATGAAGCCCTCGTCACCCAGTATGCGCCGGTCCTTCAGCGAGACGTCGGTGATCTCTCCCACCGACGACCCGTCGACGTACACGTACCCGGCGTGGACCGCGCCGACGATCTTCGCTCGGCCGTCGACCAGGTCGACCACGACGCCGTCTTCGGCGATGACGATGTGGTCGTCCGGCACGCCGGTGAGCGCGGCGAGCTTGGCGTGCGCCCGCAGGTGCCGCCACTCGCCGTGCACCGGCATGAAGTTGGACGGCCGGGTGAGGTTGAGCACGTAGAGCAGCTCGCCGGCCGCAGCGTGGCCGGACACGTGCACCTTGGCGTTGCCCTTGTGCACCACGCGGGCGCCCCAGCGGGACAGGCCGTTGATCACCTTGTTGACCGCGGTCTCGTTGCCCGGCACGAGCGACGACGCGAGCAGGACCGTGTCGCCCTTCGCGATGCGGATCGGGTGGTCGCGGTTGGCCATCCTCGACAGCGCGGCCATGGGCTCGCCCTGCGAACCGGTGCAGATCAGCACCACGTCCTGCGGCGGCCACGCCTCGATGTCGCGGGAGTCGACGATGAGCTCCGGGGGCACCTTGAGGTAGCCGAGATCGCGGGCCACCCCCATGTTGCGCACCATCGAGCGGCCGACGAGGGCGACCTTGCGGCCGTGCTTGGCCGCCGCGTCCATGACCTGCTGGATGCGGTGTACGTGAGAGGCGAAGCTGGCCACGATGACGCGCTGCTCCGACGTACGGATGACCTCGTCGATGACCGGCGCGATCTCACGCTCGCTGGTGACGAACCCCGGCACCTCGGCGTTGGTCGAGTCGGACATCAGCAGGTCGACGCCCTCGCTGCCGAGCCGGGCGAATCCGCCCAGGTCGGTGAGGCGGCCGTCGCTCGGCAGCTGGTCCATGCGGAAGTCGCCGGTGTGCAGCACTATGCCGGCGGGCGTCCTGATGGCGACCGCCAGGGCGTCGGGGATCGAGTGGTTGACCGCCAGGAACTCGCAGTCGAACGGCCCGAAGGAGTGCCGTTCGCCTTCCGTGACCTGGACCTTGGTCGGCTGGATTCGGTGCTCGCTGAGCTTGGCCTCGATCAGGGCAAGCGTCAGCTTGGAGCCGATGAGCGGGATGTCGCGCCGCTCGCGCAGGAGGTACGGGACCGCTCCGATGTGGTCTTCGTGCGCATGCGTCAGCACCACGGCCTCGACCTGGTCGAGCCGATCTCTGATGTACTCGAAGTCCGGCAGGATCAGGTCCACGCCAGGCTGGTCGGGCTCGGGGAAGAGCACCCCGCAGTCGACGATCAGCAGGCGGCTGTCGTACTCGAAGACGGCCATGTTGCGGCCGATCTCGCCGAGCCCGCCGAGTGCGACGATGCGCAGGCCGCCTTCCGGCAGCACCGGAGGAGGGCCAAGATCAGGATGCGGATGGCTCATACCCGGCTCCCAAGGTCGACCCCATGGTCAAATCGTGTTCTCAAAACTCCCGGATCCTCCCCGTTCCTATACGTCTGTCAACTTCACCCCGCCGGCCACCAGGCAAGCACGCAGCTCGGCGATTTGCTTCTCAGTCGCGGGCACGAGCGGCAGGCGTACCGGACCGACCGGTACTCCCACCATGCTCAGCGCCGCCTTTGCCATGATCGCGCCACCCGCGCTCATCATGATCCCCTCGACGACCGGCGCCACCTGGCGGTGGATCGCGCGCGCGCCGTCGATGTCACCGTTCGCGTGGAGCCTGATCATGTTGGCGAGGTCGCTGCCGACCACGTGCCCGACCACGCTCACGAACCCCGCCGCGCCGAGCGAGAGCCAGGCCATGTTGAGCAGGTCGTCGCCGGAGTAGTAGGCGAGATCGGTCACCGTCATCATCGTGTTGCCGGCGAACAGGTCTCCCTTGGCGTCCTTCACCGCCACGATGCGCTCGTGCTGGGCCAGCCGGATCAGGGTCTCGGTCTTGATCGGCACGCCGCTGCGACCGGGGATGTCATAGAGCATAACCGGCAGTTCCGTCGCGTCTGCCACGGCGGTGAAATGCTGGTAGAGCCCTTCCTGCGGGGGCTTGCTGTAATAAGGGGTCACGACGAGCAGGCCGTGGGCGCCCTCGCGGGCTGCGCGCTTGGCCAGTTCGACGCTGTGACGCGTGTCGTTGGTGCCGGCTCCGGCCACCACGGTCGCCCGGTCGCCCACCGCTTCGAGCACCGTGCCGAGGATGCGGGCCTTCTCCTCGTCGGTGGTGGTGGGCGACTCGCCGGTGGTGCCGCTGACGACCAGCCCGTCGTTGTGCTGCTCGTCCACCAGGTAGGTCGCGAGGCGTCGCACGGTCTTGTAGTCGACCTCGCCGTCGGCGGTGAACGGCGTGACCATGGCGGTCAGCATGCGGCCGAAGGGCGCGTCCGTGGTTCCAGTTGGCGATGCCATAGTGCGAACGCTACCTGGATTCCGAAATCCGTTGGACGCCGCCACCCCGAATTGCCTGCCTGGAGCCGCTTTTTGTCACACCGTTCTCCGGCATCTCAGGGCACATCCGACTACGCTCCACCGTTGTCGACCGCTCCCCCCATCCATGCCCGCCCTCCACGGCCCCACTCCTGGCGCGTGTGACGACTTCCGGGGGGATCAGGGTCCGTTCACGGGAGCCGGCGGTCGTCGCTTCGCTCCGGGGGGCGATCACGGAGGGTCGCGGCCGGAGATCACCCGCGCGCCCGGCGGACAGGCCCTGCACCAGGGGCGGGCAATGGAAGAGGTCGCCGATATGTGCTCGGGGGTACACACATCGACGACCTCTACCGGAGAATCGGTGGGCCTTACGCCCGCGTTACAGGGTTTCTCCGATAATTTTCCGCTATCGCAAAGTTGGGGCTCCAGCGGTCCTCGATGACGGTCGGTTACCTGCCGAATACGGCAACATGGGGCAACGCCTCACACGAACCCCCAGGGATGGACTAGTGACGACCTCAGATCCGGTCTACCTGCGTGTCGTTGAAGACATTCGACGGCAGATCAACGACGGTACCCTTCCTCCTGGCGCGCCCATTCCTTCCCGGGCGCAGCTGACCCGCAAGTATCAGGTCGGCGAGACCGCGGCTCGTCACGCTCTGCGTGTGCTGGCGGGTGAAGGTCTCATCATCGGCCGTGTGGGTTCGGGCCATTACGTCAAGGAACGGCCTGATCTCTCATCGCTGCACCGATGGCGGTTCCTTGATCACCCTACGCCCTTCGCAGCGGATCTCCAGTCCCAGGGGCGGCGCGTGACGTGGGATTGGTACAGCGAACCCGCCGAGGCGGGGCCCGACCTCGCCCGGCGGCTCCGGGTGGATCGGACGGCCACCTTGACCAAGACGCGTTACGTCTTCCGGGGCGACGGGCGGCCGCTTCAGCTCGCGACCGCGTACGAGCCGCTGGAGTTCGCGCCGCACACCGAGGAAGAGCGGCGCAGTCTGGCCGCCAGGCTGGACGCGCACGGGATAAAGATCACCGAAGTCGTCGAGAGCATCCACACCCGGGTTCCCGAGCCCCGGGAGAGCGAGGTTCTGGACCTGTCGGCCGGTGTCCACGTCCTGCATGTCGAGCGGACCCACTGGGCGGGCGACCGGCCGGTGGAGACCAGCGACATCATCATCCCGGGCGACCGGTTCAAGATGGTGTACAGCATGCCCGTCTGAGGCACCCTGGATCACCACATCTCCGCCTATCCCCCACCACGCTCTCGCCGCAGGTCAGCGGCACCGCCACCGCCCGCCACACCGGCACGTCCCCGAACGCGGGCGCCGGCCGGCCAGCAGGCAGACGCCCGCCCGGAGGTTGTCGGTGGTCGTTGATAGAACCGTGCAGGAGGTGGGGGATGTGCGCGTCAAAGACCTGCCGCGACGGGAGCGGCCCCGTGAGCGGCTCATGGACAGCGGCGCCGGGGCGCTGGCCGATCGCGAGTTGCTGGCGGTGCTGCTCGGCTCGGGGTTTCGCGGGATGAGCGCGATGGATCTGGCCGCGCGGGTCATCGCACACTGTGGCGACCTCGACGGGCTGGCCAGGTCGGAGCCGCATCGGCTGCTGGCCGTTCCGGGGGTGGGGCCGGCGAAGGCGGCGCGGGTGGCGGCGGCGTTCCATCTCGTACGGCGGGCCGACGCCGAGCCCGAACGCGTGCGCATCACGGGCACACCCGACCTGGCGGCGGTCGCGGCGCCGCTGCTGCGCGGGCACGCGTACGAGAGGCTGGTGCTGGTCGTGTGTGACGGCCGGGGGGCGGTGCTGCGACGGACGGTGATGAGCGAGGGCGGCACCGACCACACGATGGTGCCGGTGCGGGAGATCGTCACGGCGGTGCTGACGGCGGGTGGCGCGGCGTTCGGGATCGCGCACAACCATCCGAGCGGTTGCCTGGAGCCGAGCGACGACGACGTGGTGGCGACGGGGCGGCTGAGGGATGCCGCCGAGACGGTGGGGCTGCGGTTCCTCGACCATCTCGTCATCACGGACACGGCCTGGCGGCGCGTGGCGGGTCCGGCAAGTCCAGCGGGTGACGCGATGGCGGCATGACGGGATCGCGGCCCAGCGCGGCCGACGCCCGGGGTTGCGCCCAGGGACCGGGGTGATGAAGACGGGTCATTGCCGCAGGTCACCCGATAGCGCGCGATCCCTACGAAAGCGCTGAAGCCCCGTCGCCCCGCATACCCCCGTGGCATCCTGAGTCCGCGGGTCGGCCGTTGAGGACGTCAGGCGGCCGATTACTCGTAGTGTGTGGCCGCACGGCCTCCCGGAAGGACGTGCGGCCATGTTGCCTGCTGCCGGGCACCCATCAGCCGCATCCGAAGGCAACCGGCCCGGTTGATGGTGACGGGCCAGTCGGCCCGGCGGCAGGCATTCCTACGCGAACCGGTCGGCATGCCTGCTGACCCAGTCGGCGAACGTACCGGGCGGCCTCCCGGTGAGCTCCTCCACGGTCGGCACCACCGTGTACGCCTCGGGCGGCGGGTTGCCCTGCCAGGCGGCGAGCAGGTCGATGAGCTCCTCCGCGTGCCCGGCCCGCCGCCAGCGCTCACGGGCCCCGGCCTCGGTCAGCTCGGCGAACTCCAGGTCCCGGCCGATCGTCCTGGCGATCACCGCCAGCCGTTCGCGCGGGGTCAGCGCCTCCGGGCCGGTCAGCGTGTAGACCTTGCCGGCGTGGCCGGGCTCGGCGAGCGCCACCGCGGCGACGACCCCGACGTCGGCCTCGTCGACCATCGCCGCCGGCACGTCGCCGAACGGTTCACGTACGGTGCCCTCCTTTCGGATGGCATCTGCCCATCCGAGGGTGTTGCCCATGAAGTCGACGGGCTGGAGGCGGGTCCATTCGAGCGCGCTCGACTCGACGGCCTCCTCCACCGGGCCGAGCCGGCCGTTCCACAGCACGGTGGCGCGTCGTACGCCGGCCTTCAGCGCCAGCTCGACGATCTCGGGGCCCGTGGTGAGCGTGGCGTAGTCGTCGCCGCCGACGGTCAGCAGGTGTACGCCGACGACGCCGGCCAACGCCGGGCCCAGGGTCTCGGGTTTGGTGAGGTCACCGGCCACCACGTCCACCTCGGACGGCAGATCGGCCGTGGCCGGGTTCCTGGTCAGGGCGCGGACCTGGTGTCCGGCTCGGAGCAAGTGGCTGACGACGTGGCGGCCGGCCTTTCCGGTGGCGCCTGTCACAAGGTAGGTCATGAGCATTCTCCATCTCGTCGGTCGATGTGACCGTAGAACCCCGACCTAACTTGAGGTCAACTGTGTCTTCTGTGGTTCGGAGGGGCTCCGGCGGACAGAGCGATGGAGGCGCCGGAGCCCCCAAGGCCCTCGTGAGGCCCGGGCCCGTATCCAGACCTCACGAGGGCGATGGACCCGGCAGGCGCTGACGCGTTGGGATGACACCTGCCGGGGGAATGGACAAGCCTGGACCTGAGCTTGCCCGGCGGTCATGGTCAACGTGCTGCCCCGAGCAGCAGCCGAGCCCACAGGTCGTCGATCTCCGCGGCCCTGCCTGGCAGGCACTCGTCGGAGATCAAGCCGCTTCGTCTGATGCGGATCCAGCGGATGAACCGCATGCCGCCGATCTGGCACAACTCGTAGTACGTCTTCTCGCAGTCGCAGGTGAAGTCACGCACCCGCACCGACGTGATCAGCGGACGCCCGGGCCACCATTCGATGGCCACGCAGTCAGCCCGCACGGGGGCCGGATGAGGGCTGAGGCACCTGTCGTTCAGGTGGACCCATGGATCGATCACGCGAGCAGCATACGTCTAGTTGTATCCCTCTGCCTATTCATAACGGAAACTCGGGCTCAACAGACGAAGCGTTATGGGAGGCCTCGTACACCTTCGTCTATCTTTCGACTGTGCTCGACTACGATGGGGACACCCACATCTATCTGCAGATCGCCGAGATCCTCCGGCATCGGGTCGCCGGGCTCTCGTCGGGGCATCCCGTGCCGAGCGAGGCCGATCTCCAGAGCGAGTTCGGGGTCGCCAGGACCACCGCGCGGCGGGCGATCCACGTTCTGCGCGAGGAAGGCCTCATCTACACCGTCCAGGGCGAGGGCACGTTCGTCGGAGCTCCGGACGCGGCGCCCCGCAAACAGCGGAAGATCCCGCTCTATCAGCAGATAGCGCTGGACGTCGCGGAGGAAATCAAGACCGGGCGCTACCAGCCTCGCCGGCCGATCCCGGGCGAGACCGCGCTGGTCCAGCAGTACGAGGTGGCCCGCGAAACGGTGCGCCGCGCCATGGCCCTGCTGCGCGAGCAAGGCTGGATCTACACCGTCCCCCAGCGCGGCAGCTACGTCTCCCCCAAGGAGTCGTGGCCCCAGGATTAGCATCCGCCCGCCTGGCCGTATGCGCACGCCTAGGCTCCTCCCATGCTGGATCGCGAGGGCCCCGTCCCCATCTACCGCCAGATAGCGGATGTCATCGCGGATCGCGTCAACCGGGGAGAGCTGCTTCCGGGCGAGCCGGTGCCGAGCGAGGCGCTCATGGAGACGGAGTTCCGGGTTTCCAGGAGCACGGCCCGCCGGGTGGCACGTGAACTCAGAGAGCGCGGCGTCGCGTACACGATCCAGGGCGAGGGGACGTTCATCGGCCTGCCCGACACACCCCGCAGGTCAAGAAAAGGCCCGATTTACCGAGAAATAGCAGCCGACATTTCGCGGCAGATTACTCAAGGCGGCATCGCGCCGAACAGGGCCATTCCCGGAGAGAAGGCGATGATGCGGAAGTACGGCGTCGCGAAGGCGACGGCACGCTCGGCGGTCTCGCTGCTCAGGGAGCAGGGCTGGGTGTTCACGGTCCCGCAGCGCGGCACCTTCGTGTCGGCCAGGGAGCGGTGGCCTGCCGACGGCGAGGACTAATCACCCGCATTGAGGACGATCCAGTCCGGCGAAGAAGTCTTCTCCGGTAAATGCCTGCGCAAGGTGGCGGGCAGGGAGGACAATCTTTTTGCGCGGCCATCGGCCCGGTCCCCTGTTGTACTGCGCCTTTCGAGGGGGGATCGCGATGGCCGCGCCGCTATTCGGAAACCAGCCGGAACGACAAACACACCACCGTCGTGTCGTCGTTCACCTCGTAACCCTCGGCGCGCCAATAGCGGCGGTGCGATTCCCGCCAGCCGTCGATCGACGTGTAGCCCTCGCCTTCCGAATCGGCGAATTCCCAGGGAACCTCGGCGAAGGGGACCTGGGTGACGGCGGTGACCTCGACGGTGGCGACCTGGGCGCCGGCGTCGCCGACCAGGGCCAGGCGCTCGCCGACGTGTTCCAGGGGCTCGTTCTCGGCGTGGTAGTCGAGTTCGAGCAGGCCGGCCGTGCCCTGCTTGGCGCCGGACAGGGCAAGGCCGGTCAGCCAGGTGCGCATCTCGCCGGGCGTGCCCAGCTCCAGCACCCGCAGGCCGTTCATACGTCCCCACATGCGCCGCATCGTACGCCACGAGGTCAGAACACCGGGATGATCTCCTCGGGGTCGACGAAGTCGACGGGGACGCCTTCCAGGTCGAGCTCGGGGATGGCGGGGAAGGCGATGCCCCAGCGTTCGACGATGGCGCGGACGCGGGCCATCGCCACGCGCCAGTTCTCCGCCTGCTCGTCGTAGGACAGCAGGCCGAGGCCGGCGTCGCGGGCGTGGTCCATCAGGACGCGGTGGTTGGCCAGGAAGTACGGGGGCAGCTCCCAGAACCCCTCGGGCGGCTCCCAGAGGATCATGGACAGGAAGACGAACCCGGCGCGCAATTGGCGGGTGATGAGGACGCGGGTGTCGTCGGTGAGGCCGGGCCATTCGTTCTCCAGGATCGTCATGCAGATCTGGAGGTGACGGGATTCGTCACGCCCGATGCGCTGGAACATCTCCTCGAACACCGGGTGCCGGGTGCCGGACGCCATTCCGCGGAACAATGTGGAGGCGGCCATCTCCCCCATCATGAAACTGGTGAACAGCACGGGCAGCGAGTATTTGCCGACGGCGCTGTTGTAGCCGTTCCAGTAGCGGCCGCCGTTGTGGTAAAGCCAGCCGATGTTGTTGTGGGCGGCCTTTTCCAGGTCGTCGGACGGGGTCCAGTCGAGGGGGCCGCCGGGCCAGAGCTTGGCGATGGCGCGCTGGCAGCATTCCTCATGGTTCATCTCGTCACGGGTGATCGAGAAGAAGCATTTCCTGACCGGGTCCTCCTCGTGCTTCTCGAACGCCTGGATGGTGGCGCGGGCGAAGACCGCCGGCCCCGAGGCGTCGAAGTTCGCCAGGACCGCGAACCAGTACATGATGCCGAGCCGCTGCTCGCGGGTGAAGTCGGCCGGGTCGAGCTCGTCCCAGGGCAGGTCGGCCGGGTTCCAGAGCATGCGCTTGGACTTCTCGTAGATGGCGGCGAGCTTCTCGGTCTCGACGCGCCATTCCATCGGGTAGATGTTCGGTTGCGGGATTTCCGGCGCGGGCCAGAAGCCGCCTTCGGGGATCGTGAGGTCCGCCATGTGACACCTCCACCCCCATCCTGCGGCCAGGCGTCACGGCTTTCAAGTACGGGCGCGCTGCGTGATGGCGACGCACACGAGCACGGCCAGTGCCGCGGCCACGGTGGCGAGGCCGAACCGCTCCCCCATGAGGAACCACGCCCACACGAGCGTGAGCAGCGGCTGGGTGAGCTGGGTCTGTCCGGCTCTGGCGATGCCGCCCCTGGCGAGGCCCGCGTACCAGGGGAAGAAGCCGAGGAACATCGAGACGAGGCCGACGTAGGCGAGCCCGGCGAGCGAGGCGGGGGTGGGCGTGACGGGGGTGGTGAGGGCCAGCACGGCGGTGACGGGCGCGGTGACGGGGAGGGACAGGACGAGCGCGTACGAGATCACCTGCCAGCCGGGGGTGGTGCGGGAGAGGGTGCCGCCCTCGGTGTAGCCGACGGCGGCAGAGAGGAGCGCGCCCACCAGGAGGAGGTCGGGCCAGGCGGCGCCGGAGCCGCCCTGGGTGAGGGTGAAGACGGTGATGGCGACGGCGCCGGCGGCGCAGGCGGCCCAGAAGAGCGGGCGGGGGCGCTCGCCGGCGCGCAGGACGGCGCAGGCTGCGGTGGCGGCGGGCAGCAGGCCGATCACGACGGCGGCGTGGGCGGTGCCGGCCCCGAGGTCGAGGGCCAGGCCGCTGAGGACGGGGAAGCCGAAGACGACGCCGAGGGAGATGAGCAGGTACGGGCGCGGGTTCGGCGGGATGAGGGGCAGGCGGGCGGCCTTGAGGCAGATGACGGCGACGACGCCGGCGATGAGGGCGCGGCCGATGGCGACGAGCCAGGGGTCGAAGCCTTCCATCGCGTAGACGGTGGCGGGGAAGGAGCCGGAGAAGGCCAGGACGCCGAGGAAGGCCAGTGCGGTGCCCCGGCGGGCGTCGGGGGCGGGGACCGCTACTGCGGTCGTGGCGATAGCGCTATCCTGTTCCTTCATGGACAACGATAGCAGTATCGCCACGATCGCCGCGATCCTGCGGGAGGAGGCGGGGCGGCTGCGGCCCGGCGATCGGCTGACGCCGAGCCGGGAGATCGTGCGACGGCACGGCGTGAGCCCGGTGACGGTGTCGCGGGCGCTGGGGCAGCTCGCGGCCGAGGGCATGGTGGTGACCCGGCCGGGCAGCGGGGCGTTCGTGGCGGCCCGGCGGGAGTGGGCGCCCGACGCGGCCGACTTCTCCTGGCAGACGGTGGCGCTCGGCGACCGGGCGGTGTCCGGGGAGCCGGTGGAGGCGCTGCTGGGGGCCGCGCCGGAGGGCGTGGTGCCGCTGACCGGCGGCTACCTGCATCCGGGCATCCGGCCGGACCGCCAGCTCGCGGCCGCGGCGGCGCGGGCGGTGCGCAGGCCGGACGCGTGGGCGATGCCGCCGCTGGGCGGGCTGGCGGAGCTGCGCGGCTGGTTCGCCAAGCAGGCGGGCGGCGACGTAACGGCCGCCGACGCGCTGATCGTGAGCGGCGGGCAGGCGGCGCTCACCCACGCGCTGCGGGCGCTGGCCGCGCCGGGCACGCAGGTGCTGGTGGAGACGCCCACCTACCCCGGCGCGCTGGCGGCGGCGAAGGCGGCCGGGCTGCGGGCCACCGGCGTGCCGATCGACCGCGACGGGGTCCGGCCCGACCTGCTGGCGGAGGCGTTCGCGGTGTCGGGGGCGCGGGTGTTCCTGTGCCAGCCGACCCTGCACAACCCGACGGGCGCGACGCTGACGGAGGAACGCCGCCGGCAGGTGCTGGAGGTGGCCAGGGCGGCCGGAGCGTTCGTGATCGAGGACGACTACGCCCGCTACCTGACCGCGTCCGCGCCGCCGTCGCTGGTGTCGGCGGACGCGCACGGGACCGTGGTGCACATCCACTCGCTGACCAAGATCCTGTCGCCGAGCATACGGGTGGCGGCGGTCGTCGCCCGGGGCCCCGCGGCGCACCGGCTGCGGGCCGGGCAGCTCGTGGAGTCGTTCTTCGTGGCGCGGCCGTTGCAGGAGACGGCGCTGGAGTTCGTCGGCTCGCCCGCCTGGCGGCGGCATCTCGGCGCGGTGCACGCCGAGATCGCGGCCCGGCGTGACGCGCTCGCCGCCGCGCTGGCCGCGCGGATGCCGCAGGCGCCGCCGTTCCTGGTGCCGGGCGGCGGCATGCACCTGTGGCTGCGGCTGCCGCCGGAGACGGACGAGCACGCCCTGGTGGAGGCCGCCAAGCGCCACGGCGTGCTGGTGAGCCCGGGGCGCATGTACTACCCGGCCGAGCCGCCCGGCCCGCGCGTGCGCGTCACCCACATGGCGCCGGCGAACCTGCCGGAGCTCGCCGAGGGCGTGAGCCGGCTGGCGCGGGCCCTGCGCGCGCTCGGCTGATCACGCGGCGAGTAGAGTGGCCCCATGCTGGTGGCGGCGGAGTTGGTGCGTGACTTCGTGAACACCTATGACGTCGAGTCCGACGCCGACGATCTGGGCACTCCCTCCGAGCTGGGCGTCTGGCTGCGCGAGCGCGCGCTGGCCGGGCCCCGCGACCGCGCCACCGACGACGACCTGGCGACCGCGATCGCGCTGCGCGAAGGGTTGCGCGCGGCGCTGCGGCGGCTGCCCGGCGCCGGCCCGCCCGAGCTGCCGCGCCTGCCGCTCACCGTGGTGATCGGCTCGCGGCCCGGCCTGGCCCCGGTGGCGGGCGGCGTGCCCGGCGCGCTGGCCAGGATCGCCGCCGCGGCGACCGACGCCTCGTGGGACCGGCTCAAGGTGTGCGCGGAGGACACCTGCCAGTGGGCGTTCATCGACGCCTCCAAGAACCGTTCCCGCTCGTGGTGTTCGATGAGGGTCTGCGGTAACCGCACCAAAACGCGCGCATACCGGGCCAGGAAGCAGGGTTCGCGTCGTCTCCAACCTTCAAACACCGATACGGTGTAACTCGTGCCTCGTGGCATGAACAGCAGTCGAAGGAGCGGGCCGAGATGGCAGACGTAGGCGTCCGGGCGGCCCGGCGCGAGGATGTTCTCCAAGTGGCGAATGTTCAGGTCCGCGCCTGGCGCTACGGCTACCGGGACTTCCTGCCCGAGGGTCCCCTCGAGCAGATGACCGGCCCGGCGGCCGAGAAGATGTGGCTGCGCCAGTGGGACGAGGCGATCGTCGCCCCGCCGACCTCACGGCATCGCGTGCTGGTCGCGGTGGAGACCATCCTCGACACTGAGGGCTTCCCCGCGCTGGGCGCCGGCGGCAACGCCGCCCCGGCCACGCCGCGCGGCGGCGAGCGGGTGGTGGGCCTGGCCTCCCACGCGCCGGCCGAGGACCCCGACCTCGACCCGACGGTCGTGGCCGAGATGCTGACGCTGCTGGTCGACCCCGACTTCGTCCGGCGCGGCCACGGCAGCCGCCTGCTCAACGCCACCGTCGACCACCTGCGTGAGGACGGCTACCGCCAGATCGTCACCTGGGTGTTCGCTGACAACTACGCGGTCCTCGGCTTCCTGGAGTCGGCGGGCTGGGGCGAGGACATGGCCGAGCGGGTGCTCGACATGGGCCGCCCGATCCGCATGGTCAGGCTCACGACGGACATCAGCTGATGCCCACCCCCGCACAATGGCTGGCCGGCGCGCGCCCGCGCACGCTGCCGAACGCCGTCGTCCCCGTCATGGCGGGCACCGGCGTGGCGATCGGCGAGGGCGGCTTCGTCTGGTGGCGCGCGATCCTGGCGCTGCTCGTCGCGCTGCTCCTGCAGATCGGCGTCAACTACGCCAACGACTACAGCGACGGCATCCGCGGCACGGACGACCAGCGGGTCGGGCCGATGCGCCTGGTGGGCTCGCGGGTGGCCGCGCCGCCGCAGGTGCTCGCCGCCGCGCTCGGCAGCTTCGCCGCCGCGGCGGTGTTCGGGCTGGTGCTGGTGCTGGTCACGCAGGCGTGGTGGGTGCTCCTGGTGGGCGCCGCGGCCATCGCCGCGGGCTGGTTCTACACCGGGGGCAAGAGGCCGTACGGCTACCGCGCGCTGGGCGAGGTGTCGGTGTTCGTGTTCTTCGGGGTGGTGCCGGTGGTCGGCACCGCGTTCGTGCAGACCGAGCAGCTCACCTGGGCGGCGCTGGTGGCGTCGGTGCCGGTCGGGCTGCTGTCGTGCTCGATGCTCGTGGTCAACAACCTGCGTGACGTGGGCACCGACGCGGAGTCCGGCAAGCGGACGCTCGCGGTCGTGCTCGGCGCGCCGCGCACCCGTCACCTGTACGCGGCCTGCCTCGTCCTGCCGTTCGCGGTGGCGCTGGCGATGACGCCGGTCGCGCCGGCCGCCGCGCTCGCGGTGCTGGCCGCCCCGCTGGCGATCGCGCCCGTGCGCGCGGTGCTCGGCGGCGCCGCCGGCCCGGCGCTGATCACGGTGCTGCAGCAGACCGGCAAGCTCCAGCTCGCCTACGGGCTGCTCCTCGCGATCGGCCTGGCCCTGACGCTGTAGCCGTCCGGCATGATGGAGTCAGTATCCAGGGAGGGGAGCCACGTGCGCCACGACAAGACCCCCGATCTGGGCGTGACCGCGGGGCCCGGCGCCGGGGTGCGGGGCGCGATCGCGGGCAACCTGCGCCGCACCCGGCTGGCGCGCGGCCACAGCGTGCGGGAGCTGGCCGACCTGACCGGGGTGAGCAAGGCGCTCATCTCGCAGATCGAGCGCGGGGTGGCCAATCCGACGATCGAGGTGCTGACCCGGCTGGCGGCGGCGCTGCGGCTGACGTTCGCCGAGCTGACCCGTACGCATCCGGCGGGGCCCGAGGTGATCCGGCGCGGTGAGGGCGAGGCGGTGATGACCGGCGACACGGCGGTGCGCAGCCTGTTCGACGCGCCGGACCGGCGGCGGTTCGAGCTGGCGGAGGGGCTGCTGCCGCCGGCGACGCGCAGCGCCAAGAGCGCTCACGGGCGCGGCTCGATGGAGCACGCGTACGTGGTGTCGGGCGAGGTGACGGTGGCGACCGACGCGTGGTCGGTGACGCTCGGCGAGGGTGACGCGCTGCGCTTCGCCGCCGAGTACGACCACGTCTACTCCACCGGCGAGCTGGCCTGCCGGGTGCTCACGCTGATCTCCTTCTCCGACGACTGACGACTGACGACGGCTGATGGCTGACGACTGAGTACCGGGATCAGCCGGGCCAGCGGCTGGTCCCGTCGGGCACGCTGGCCAGCAGGTCGCGCGTGTAGGGGTGGGCGGGCTCGTCCAGCACCCGGTCGACGGGGCCGCTCTCGACGCACTCCCCCGCCTTCAGCACGTACAGCCGGTCGGCGAGCTGGCGGACCACGGCGAGGTCGTGGGTGATGAACAGCATGCCGGTCGACAGCCGCTCGCGCAGGCCGGCGAGCAGGCCGAGGACCTGCGCCTGGACGGAGACGTCGAGGGCGGAGACGGGCTCGTCGCAGACGAGCAGCGCGGGCTCGCCGGCCACGGCGCGGGCGATCGCGACGCGCTGGCGCTCGCCGCCGGACAGGTTGGCGGGGCGCAGGGCGGCCAGGGCGGGGTCGAGGCCGACGAGCTCCATGAGCGCGGCCACGTCGGCGGGGCGGCCGTCGGCGACGAGCGCCTCCTTGAGCGTGGCGCCGACCGTGCGGGCGGGGTTGAGGGTCGAGTACGGGTCCTGGAAGATCATTTGTGCGGTGCGGCGGGCCTGGCGGACGGCCTCGCGCGACATGCGGGCGTAGTCGGAGCAGTCGCGTCCGCCCAGCAGGATCGTCCCGGCGTCGGGGCGTTCGAGGCCGGTCACGCAGCGGGCCAGCGTGGTCTTGCCGGAGCCCGACTCGCCGACGACGGCGACGATCTCGCCCGGGGCGACGGTCAGGCTCACCCCGGCCAGCGCGGGCCTGGCCGAGCCGGGGAAGGTCTTGCGCAGATCGCGCAGGTCGAGCACCGGCTCTGCGGCGGCCCGCACGGGCGCGGCCACGCCGAGCGGGGGCGCGGGGGCGGCGGGCAGGTCCCCGGCCCGCACGCAGGCCGACAGGCGGCCGGCGTCCCCTGCCGGGCGGAGCGGCGGGACGCCCGCGCGGCACTCGGCCAGGGCGAGCGAGCAGCGGTCGGTGAAGGCGCACTGCCCGGCGACCGCGTCGTGGGCGGGGACCGAGCCGGGGACGGCGGGGATGACGGCCAGGCGGCGGTCGGCGGGCGGCTCGGCGGCCAGCAGCGCCCGCGTGTAGGGGTGGCGCTGCTCGCGCCGCAGGTCGGCGGCCCGGCCCACCTCCATGACGCGCCCGGCGTACATGACCACGACGCGGTCGCACATGCTGAACGCCAGCCGCAGGTCGTGCGTGATGAGCAGGAAAGTCATGTCCCGCTCCCGCTGCACGCGCCGGATGAGGGCCAGCACCTCCCGCTGCGTGGTGGCGTCCAGAGCGGTGGTCGGCTCGTCGGCGAGCAGCACGCGGGGCGCGGCGGCGAGCGCGGCCGCCAGGCCGACGCGCTGGCGCATGCCGCCGGAGAGCTGGAACGGGTAGCGCCCGGCCACGTCGGCGGGCAGCCCCACCTCGGCCAGCAGCCGGGGCACCTCGGTCTTCGGGTCGGCGCCGCGCGGCAGCCCGTCGGCGATCTGCTTGCCGGCCTTGCGCAGCGGGTTGAGCAGCGTGAACGGGTCCTGCATGAGCAGGGAGACGGTGGAGCCGCGCTGCCGCCGCTGGGCGCGCGGGTCGTCGTCGACGCGCCGCCCGCCGACCTCCACCAGCCCGGACGCCGCCAGCCCGGCGGGCAGCAGGCCGAGCACGGCCCGCGCGGTGAGCGACTTGCCCGATCCGGACTCGCCCACGATCGCCACCGACTCCCCCGGCGCGACGTCGAACGACACCTCGGAGAGCAGGGTGCGGCCGGTGGCGGGCTGGCGTACCGACAATCCCTCGACGCGCAGCATGTCAGCGTGCCCTTCCGCGCCGGTCGACGCGCTCGTGCAGCCAGTCGCCCACGATGTTGAGCGCGGCGGCGGTGGCGATGACGGCCAGGCCGGGGGCGATGACGGCCCACGGGTTGGCCAGGAGCTGGGTGCGGTTGTCGGCCAGCGTGCGCCCCCAGTCGGGCGACCCGGCGGCCACGCCGAGGCCGAGGAAGGACAGCGACGACAGCGACACCAGGGCGTAGGCGAAGTTGAGGAAGACGTTGGCCAGGGCGACGGAGGCGATGTTGGGCCAGATGTGGCGGGTCATGATGCGCCAGGCGGACAGGTTCTTGAGCACGGCGGCCTCGATGTAGGGCCGGTGGCGCTGTTCCAGCACGGCGCCGCGCACCACCCGGGTGTCGGTGGGCGCGAACAGGACGACGAGCACCGCGATGGCCAGGCCGTAGCCGCCGCCGAGCACTCCGGCGACGACGATGGCGACGAGCAGCGCGGGCAGCGAGAACATCAGGTCGGCCCAGCGCATGGCCAGGGTGTCGGCCCAGCCGCCGAAGTAGCCGGCGGCCAGCCCGATCAGGTTGCCGATGAGCATCGACCCGGCGGCGACGGCGAACGCGCCGGGCACGGCCGTGCGCGCCCCGGCGATGAGCAGGTCGAGCACGTCGCGGCCGAGGTCGTCGGTGCCGAGCGGGTGGCCGGGGCCGGGGCCGGTGATGCCGGTCATCAAATCCTGGTCGGTGGCGCCGGGCACGAGCCAGGGCGCGAACGCGGCGGCGGCGGTGACGGCGGCGAGCACGGCCAGGGCGGCCCACACGCTGACCGGGGTCCGCTTCACGACGCGCCTCCGCCGAGCCGTACGCGGGGGTCGGCGAGCGCGTACCCGATGTCGACGAGCAGGTTGACGGCGGCGATCAGCAGGGTGAGCAGGAGCGCGAGCGCCTGCACGACGGGCACGTCCTTGAACGTGACGGAGTCGACGAGCAGCGATCCGAGGCCGGGCAGCGCGAAGACGACCTCCACGAGCACGGTGCCGGCCAGCATGCCGGTGACGACGAGCCCGGCGGCGGTGAGCATCGGCACGAGCGAGTTGCGCAGCGCGTATCCGAGCACGACGGGCGCGGCCAGCCCGCGGGCGCGGGCGAAGACGACGTAGTCCTGGTCGAGCTCGCGGACGAGCGCGGCGCGGCTGAAGCGCACCAGCATGCCGACGGCGCCGACGGCCAGCGCGGCGGCCGGCAGCGTGAGGTGCCAGAGCTGGTCGGCGAGCCCTTCGCCGGTGCCGTAGCCGGGGAACCAGCCCAGCCACCCGGCGAACACGACGAGCAGCAGCAGCCCGACGGCGAACGGCGGCGCGCTCAGCCCGGCGACGCCGGCCGTCACCACGAGCCGGTCGGCGGCCCGGCCGCGCCGCAGCGCGCCGAGCACGCCGAGCGGGATGCCGGCGAGCGCGGCCAGCAGCGTGCCGTAGGCGGTGAGGGCGAGCGTGAGCGGCACCCGGTCGGCGAGCATGCCGGAGACGGGGGCGCCGGTCCTGATGGAGGTGCCGAGGTCGCCGCGCAGCACGCCGCCGAACCAGCGCAGGTACTGCACGGTGACGGGGTCGCCGAGGTGGTAGCGGGCCTGGATCGCGGCGATGGTCTCGGCGGTGGCGGGCCGGGTGCCGAGCAGCGTCTGCTGGACGGAGCCCGGCGCGAGGTAGAGCAGCCCGAACACCCCCGCCGACAGGAGCAGCACCACGACGGCGGTGCCCGCGAGCCTGCGCAGGGCGAAGCGGCCCCACCCCATCACAACACCCCGCCCCCGGTCAGCCAGCCGATCACGCGCTCGGCCGCGTCCGCGCGGTGCGCGTCTTCCACCAGCTCGTGACCCTCCCGAGGGTAGACGACGAGCTGGGTGCTCACTCCGGCCACCGACCAGGCGCGATAGAGCTGTTCGGCCTGGCCGACGGGGGTGGTCCGGTCCTGGTCGCCGTGCAGGACGAGCGTCGGGGTGGTGACGTTCGCGGCGTGATGGACGGGCGAGCGGGCGGCCAGGAACTCGCGGCCCTCGGGTGTGGCCGGGTCGGCGCCCGCGTGGTAGAGCGGGTCGAAGCCGCCGCCCAGGTTGCTGCCGGTGGAGAAGCTCAGCCAGTCGCTCACGCCCGACAGCACGACCGCCGCGCGGAAGCGCCGGGTCCGGGTGACCGCCCAGGCGGTGAGGTAGCCGCCGTAGCTCAGGCCCATGATCGCCATCCGGTCGGGGTCGGCGACGCCGGTCGAGGTCAGGTGGTCGACCCCGGCGAGCACGTCGGCCAGGTCCGCCTCGCCGAACCGGCCGATGACGGCGCGGGCGTAGTCCTGGCCGCGCCCGCTGCTGCCGCGCGGGTTGGGCAGCAGCACGGCCGCTCCGGCGTGCGCGAGCGGCACGGCGAGCTGGTTGGACTCGGCCGGCGCGAACGAGCTGGACCACAGCCAGGTGGGCCCGCCGTGCGCGATGACGACCAGCGGCCGGGGCCCGTCGCCCGGCGTGGTGAGCAGCAGGCCGGAGACGGGCAGGCCGTCGTGGCCGGTCCAGGTGATCTCCTCCTGGCTCACCGCGAGCCGGGCCAGGGCTGCGTTGAGCGCGGTGACCGGCTTCCAGTCGCCGTCGGCCAGCGCGGCGACGGCGACCTCGGGCGGCTGCCCGGGGCTCTCCCAGCAGGCCGCCACCAGCGTGCCGGACCGGTCGGGCGACAGGGACGGCTGGCCGTCGCGCCCGCCGATCGTGCCCCGGGCGGTCCAGCGATGGATCACCCGGCCGCCGGTGTCGAGCACGCCGCCGTGCACGCCGGTGCCGTCCCAGCCGGTGAACCAGAGCGTCCGCTCGTCCAGCCAGCCGAGGTCGGTCACGTCGTCGATCTCGCCCAGACGGCTCACGCCGCCGCCGTCCAGGTCCACGTACAGGACGCGCCCCGAGACGATCGACAGGCCCTCGACCACGACGGCGGCGCGCCCGCCCGGGGCCAGCCTGGGCCTGCTGAGCTGCCACGCGGTGCGGTGCAGGGTGCGAAGGCCGGTGTCGTCGATCAGGTCGAGGCGGGGGCGGTAGTAGCCCGCCGGGGTCTCGTCGGCGGAGGTGACCGCGAGCGCGCGGCCGTCGCGCCAGTCGGCGTCCCACACCGTGGGCGCCGGCAGCGGCCGGGGCGTGGCGTCGCCGACACGGAACCGGACCAGCCGCCGCAGCCGCCCGCCCGGCACCCGCACGAACGGGTCGCCCGGGTCGGGCACGCGCAGGCCGAGGTGGCTGCCGTCGCGCTCGCTGCCGGGATCGGCCAGGCGGACGAGCACGGTGCCGTCGCCGCCGGGGACCAGGTCCTCGATCTCGCCGGTGACGCGGGCCTGCCAGAGCGGCTCCAGCGTGGTGCCGTGCCTGACCTCGACCCGGTCGCCGCCGGCCGCGAGCAGCAGCCGTCCGTCGGGCAGCCAGCGGGTCAGCGCCTGCGGCTCGCCGCCGGGCACCGGCCGCCGCTCGCCGTCGAGGGCCAGCACGTACGCGCGCGTCCCCAGCACGCAGGCCACGCGGTCGCCGTCCGGGTGCAGCGCCACCGACTCCGGGTAGCGCAGCCCGGCCAGCTCCCGGTGGACGTCGAGCGGCCCCATCAGCGGGCGGTCACGTTGGCGGCCCACGGGCCGACGAAGAAGTACGGGCCGAACTCCCCGGTGGTGACGGCCGGGCCGAACGCGGTCGCGGCCTCGCCCCACCACAGCGGCTGGTACGGGACGTCGGCGGCGGCCTTGACCAGGGCCTGGCCGAGCAGCTTGCCCCGGGCGGCGTCGTCGGTGCTCGCCTTGGCCTCGTCCAGGAGCCTGCTCACCTCGGCGTCGTCGTACTCGGCGATGTTGGTGCCGTTCTCGCCTCGGGCCGAGCGGTGCAGGAGCTGCTGGGCGTACTCGGCGGGGTCGCCGGTGGTGGCGAAGTACCAGCCGAGGTAGATGCCGGAGGCGTGCTTGCCGAGGTCGGCGATCCACTGCTCCAGCGGCACCTCCTTGACCTCCAGCGTGATGCCGAGGCTCTTGAGGTTCTGCGCCAGGGTGAGGGCGGCGCGGCCGAGCTGGGGGCCGCTGCTGGGGTAGGAGAGCACGTCGGTGAAGCCCTGTGGGGTGGCCGACCGCACCAGCTCGGCCTTGGCCGCAGCCAGGTCGAACCCGTACTGGGGGATGCTCGCGTACAGGGCGGTCACCTCGTCGGGCGGCAGCACGCCGCCCCACTGGGCCGGGTCGGGGATGGTGGCGGCGACCTGGGCGTGGCCGCGCAGCACGCTCCTGACGACGCCCTCGCGGTCGATGGCGTGGGCGACGGCCTTGCGGACGTGGATGTCGTCCCACGGCGCCTTGGCGGTGTTGAAGGCGAGCGTGACGAGGGAGCGGTCGGCGGCCGTCCTGAGCTCGACGCCGGAGATCGTCTTCCACTGGTCGATCTGCTCGGCGGGCACGTTGAGCGCGACGTCGAGCTCGGCGCCGCGCATGGCGAGCAGCCGGGTCGACTCCTCGGGGATGAAGTCGATCCTGATCTGCCGGAACGGCGCCTTGCCGCCCCACCAGCCGTCGTTGCGCTCCAGCGTCACGTGGGAGTCGGGGGCGAACTCGGCCACCTTGTACGGGCCGGTGCCGAGCAGTTTGCCCTCGGGGGTGCCGATGCGCTCGCCGGTGGCCTGGATGAACTTCTCGCTCGTCACCAGGAGCGTGCCGGGCGAGGGCGTCCAGGCGAACGACGCGTCGGGGTTCTTGAGCCTGATGGTGATCTCGGCGTCGCCGGTGGCCTCGATCGTCTCGACGCCCGCGTAGGCGTAGGCGAAGCCGCTGGTGGAGCCCTTCTTGGCGTGCAGGTCGAGGCTGGCCAGGACGTCGGCGGCGGTCATCGGGCTGCCGTCGGAGAACGTCACGCCCTTGCGCAGTGTGTAGACGTAGGTGGTGGCGTCCTTCCTGGTCCAGGATTCGGCCAGGGAGGGCTGGAGGCTGCCGTCGCGGCCGACGCCGACCAGGGCCTCCTGGACGAGCAGGGCGACGACGTAGTTCATGATGCCCGACTCCTTGGCGGCGTCGAGCGAGCCGATGGACGACGGCAGCGCGACGCGCAGCACGTCCTGACTCTGCCGCTGCGGCTCGGCGCCGCCGGGGGCGTCGTCGCTGCCGCAGGCGGCCAGGGCCGCGAGACCGCCCACGAGGGCGGCCGCCCGCAACAGAGAGCGCCGGGAGAGGGGGAGTTCGGTCACCGGTGGACCCTACTTTCACGTGTCCGGTCAACCCGCCTAGCTGCAGTGTCTACCGGTAACATCCAATTGGCACATGAGAGTATTCGCTGCCTCGCCCGCGGGTCAAACCCACCGTTCGAATGGGGAATACATGATCACCGTCTACAGCGCCCCCTGGTGCGGCCACTGCCAGCGCCTCAAGGGACAGCTCGGCCGGGCCGGCATCCCCTACGCCGAGGTCGACGTGGACGCGACGCCCGGCGCCATCGAGCTGATCACCGAGCTGGGCGGCGGCTCCTGGCTCATCCCCACCGTCGTGCTCCCGGACGGCTCCGCCCTCGTGAACCCCTCGATCCAGGAGATCCAGGAAGCGATCACAGTTCGATAACACGCGGTATTGGGCCTCCGGAACGATGCATCCTCGTTTCTGGAGGGACAATGCCCGATATCGCAATGCTCTCGGACGCTCCCGCCAATTGGCGCGGCGACCTTCTCCAGTTTCGGCGTTACGTCGACCCGCTCGTTTCGGTCATCACCAATCCCCAGACGGAAACACCCTTTACGATCGGTGTTTACGGCGCGTGGGGCAGCGGGAAATCCACCCTGCTCGACATGGTGAACGAACGGCTGCTCGACCGGCACGGCGACGCCTTCGTCCGGGTGCACTTCAACCCCTGGGTCCACCGGCGCGAGCCCGAGATGCTGCTCCCCCTCCTCAACGCGCTGCACGACGAACTCGACAAGGACCCCGCCCGCCGCTTCGCCGGCACCGTCAAACGCCTCGGCCTCATCATGCTCAACCTCGCCGCCGACGAGATGCTGAAGAAACTCAGCCTGACCTCGGTCAGCGTCGAGAAGATCGGCAACCTGGCCCGGCAGTACGCCGAGATGCGCGGCCGCGTCGACAGCCAGACCGGCCGCCTGCGCGGACTGCTCCAGGAGGAGGCCGACCGCCTCGCCGCCCAGGGCAAGAAGATCGTGTTCTTCGTCGACGACCTCGACCGCTGCGAACCCGACCAGATCATCGACGTGCTGGAGTCCATCAAGCTCTTCCTCGACCTCAAACACGTCTTCGTCCTGATCGCCCTGGCCAAGGACGTCGTCAACCGCGGCATCTCGGTCAAGTATCAACCGTTCGGCTTCCCCGAGGCCGACCACGCCGCCATCGGCGACGACTACCTCGACAAGATGATCCAGCTCCCGCTGCACCTCTACCCGCTCGGCCCCGCCGAGGTCGGCCGCTTCATCCACGCCTCAGGCCCCGGCGCCCTCGCCGCCAGGCACGCCGCCACCCTGGAGAAGATCGTCACCCCGAACCCCCGCAAGATCAAACGGGTGCTCAACCTCCTGCGCGTGACCGAGGCGGTCATCGAGGCCACCCCCGGCCTCGCCGCCCTCCACACCGACCTCATCGTCCGCCTCGTCGTGCTCCGCGTGCAGAGCCCCGACCTGTTCGCCGACGTCGTCCGCCACCCCGACCTCCTCGTCGCGCTCGAACTCGTCCACCAGGACCGGCTCGTCCTCGACGTCGCCCAGGGCTTCCAGACCCGCTTCCGCGGCCGGGCCGACCAGATCCAGCACCTGGCCAGGGCCTACCACGGCAAGCACGACTTCTACCCGCACCTGTTCACCGGCTCCGCCTTCGAGGCGTCGGCCGCCGACCTGCCGGCCTACCTCACGATGATCGGCGGCTGAGGCATGGACATCGGCGAGGTCCGCTACGAGCTGTACGGCCTCCGGTCCGGCAATCCGTACGTCTGCCGCCCGCTGGACGCCGTCAGCCTGGACGCCGACCACGAGCTGTTGCTGCCGCTGGCCGGGTTCATCCAGCTGCCCGCGATCGAGACGGCCGTGCGGGAGGCCGCCGACGCCGGGCGCCCGGCCTTCTTCCTCATCACCGGGGTCGGCAAGAGCGGGCGGACCTCGCTGGCCAACCACATCATGCACCTGTATCGGAAGGCCACCTCGACGGGCCCCGGTCACACGTTCGTCACCCACCGCGCCGGGCGCACCGACATGACGCACGACGCCTACGCCATGATGTGCTCCACCCTGCTCTCGCTGCGCAATAGGATGAACGCCGCAGCCATCAGCGTCCCGCCCGACCTGCGCGCCCGCTTCACCGAGCTGAGCCGGCGCACCACCGCCGACCGGATGGACGACTACGACCTCCAGGACATCGCCGGTTCGATCGGCGCCACGTTCGCGGGCCGCGAGGCGGGCTTCGGGGTCTGCTACGAGGACGTGTCCACCAAGAAGCTGATCACCCTGGCGACCCGGGTCTTCGAGGACACGGCCTGCGTCGTCGTGTTCACCGTCGAGACGTACGACCACGCCAACACCGTCCAGCTCACCAAGGCGGACCGGGAGCAGTTCGCCGGCCATGTCGTCGACCTCGGCACGCTGACCCCGGAGCAGATCTGCGAGCTGGCCACGGGCCGCTGGAACGGCCGGCCGCCCTCTCCCTTCCAGCCGGAGGGCGTCAAGAGCGCCTTCAGCGGACGCCCGTACACGATCGGCCAGGCCATGCGGCACCTGCAGCTGCTGCTCGACTTCCGGCTCAGCGAGTACGACAAGGACGATCCCTGGCCCACCGAGGGGCTGCACATGAGCGAGAGCTGGTTGCGGCTCAGGATGTGGCAGGGCGAGAAATGGAACGCGGGCTAGGAGGCTCCCATGGCCGGTCACCCCACGAGGAACCCGTTCCCCGCGCGCGGCACCTCCAGCGCGGAGGAGACCTCACGACGCGACTTCCGTGACGACTGGGCGCGGCACACCCCGACCGCGCTGCTGCCCGGCGTGCGCGGCGCGGTCCGTCTGTCCGGCGAGTACCTGCGCGCCTTCCGCGGCGGGGCCGCCGGCGAGGGCGGCCTCGGCTGCCTGTACGGGGCGCACGGGGTGGGCAAGACGCACGCCGCCCGGCACATGATGGCGCAGGCCGGACGGGAGGCTCCCGAGGCGGTCCAGCTCTACCTGCGGTTCCAGGAGGACGACTTCGTCGCCGCCTACCGCCGGCTGGTGTCGCAGCTTCCGCAGACGCTGCTGACGGATCTGAACGAGCGCTACCTTGACCGGGTGTGGGAGGACCTGGTGGCCCGGGCCGGCGACCCGGATCTGGTCCCGTCCGGGCAGGTGCTGGAGGAGCAGGCCAAGGAGATCTCCGCGGTCGCGGGCAACGGGGCCGAGTTCCAGCGGGCGCTGTCGTTCCTGGCCAATCCCGGCTTCTCCGAGGCCGCCTACGACTGGCTGTGCGGCAGGCCGATCAGCACGGAGGCGGCCCTGGCCATCGGGGTGCGCGGGCAGCTCGACGACCCGGTGATGTGCCGCTACGGCGTGCAGTTGCTGACGGCGCTGATGACCGGGAGCGGCCGCCCGTTCATGGTGGTCCTGGACCAGTGCGAGAAGTTCCTCCTGGAGGAAGGCGACCCGATCCCGGCGAACGTGGGCCTCCTGCAGAGCCTGGTCGAGGCGATCCCCCGGGCCGGCGGGATGCTGCTCCTGGTGACCAGCGAGGCGGGCTGGGACTGCGTGCCGCCCGACTTCCGCCAGCGGATCGGCGCCGGCGCCGTGCGGCTGCTGCCGCTCACCCCGGACGAGGCCAGGCTGGTGCTGTCGGCGTATCTCGCGACCCCGGCGCCGGACATCCGGCCGTTCACCGACTCCGGCCTGCTGGCGCTGCTGCGCCACAGCGGCGGCAACGTCCGCCTGTTGCTGCAGCTGAGCTGGGCGAGCTTCGAGGACGCCGAGCCCGGCGCGGCCGTCGGCGCCACGGCGGTCGACGCCGCGGCGGCCCGGCACGGCCGCTCGCCCGACCTCCCGGGGCTGGAGATGCTCGTGGAGGCGAAGCTGCTGGCCGCCGGGCTGACGGCGGAACGCGGCAGGACCGACGCCGGGACGACCGAGTTCTGCTTCCCCGGCGGGCGCGCTCCCCGCGCCGTGATCAGGCTGAGCGAGGCCATCTTCTTCGACGACGAGGCGGCGCGCGCGACCGAGCTGGTCCGCCTGAGCAGGAAGGCCAGGTCGGGCCGCAACCCCGTCTTCACCGCGCTCGTCGTCACCGGCTACGTCAGCCCCGCCGTGCTGGACCACCTGCGCAAGGCCGTGCACCGGGTGCTGGTGGCCGACGGCTCGGCCGTGTTCTCGCGCGGGCTGGACGCGGTCCTGGCGGAGATCGGCCACGTGCTCGCCGGCGACGAGCAGCCCGTACGGGATCCCGGTGAGCTCGACGAGACCCTGCGAGCGCTGACGGCCTCGCTGGAGCAGCTGAACTCCGTACGCCGCGAGGAGGCCGTCACGCTGCAGCGGAGCCTGGCAGAGGTGGCCGATCGGCTCGAACGCGGCGAGGAGAAGCCGGCGTCCGGCTGGCCGGCCAGGCGGGCGGAGCTGGCGGCGGCGATCGCCGAGGCCAGGCGGCGGCGCGCGACGTCCGACTGGGAGGAGTTCCGCAAGATCCGCGACGCGGTCGTGCTGTTGCGGCTGAACCGGATCAGGTGGCTGGCCGTGGCCTTGACGGCGGCCGTGGCGCTGGCCTTCGTGACGCTCGCGACCGCGTCGCAACACCCCGGCCTGCTCGGGGCCGGTCTGGGGGCGGCGCTCGTCGCGGCGGCCGTGGCCGCCTACCACGGGAGCCGGTTGATCACCTCGCGCATCCGTCTCGCCGCCGTGCCGCTGGAGTCCAGGCGCGAGCTCGACCTGATCGCCCGGGAGCTGCGGCGGTACGCGGACCCGCGCTCCGCCGATCCCGTCTGCCGCTACGCCTACGCGCTCACCGAGGACCCGGACGACAACTACCGGCGGCTGGCGACGGCCATGCTGGGCGAACCGCTCGCCCTCGTCCGGCAGGCCATCGGCCACCGGATGGCCGTGACCGAACGCTCCCCCGCGGACTGCGTGCCGGAGGTGCAGCGCGGGCTGCGCGAGCGGACCCCCGAGGTGCTGCTGCTCCTGGCGCGTGCCCAGCGGCACAGCGAGGTGGACCGGCCGCCGCGGGTGCTGCGCGACCTGCCTCCCGAGCTGCGCGTGCTGGTGGCGCTGGCCAACCCGGGCGCGCCCGACCTGGCCGACGGCGCGATCTCCCGGCATCCGGCGGAGCTGGTGCTGGCCGCGCTGGGCGTACGGGGCCCCGGGCACCCGCTGGCCAGGGCGCGCGGCGGGCCGCCCGGCAGCGTGCCGATCGAGATCCCGCGCAACGAGCTGAGAGCGGCGGCGCATCTCCTGTCGCCCCTGGAGCCCGACGGGCTCGGCACCTACGACTGGCTCCCGCTCGTCGCCGAAATCGACGGCCTGTACCTATTCTTCGAGGAATTGCTCTACCACCAGGAAGAAATGACTTCCAACCGGCCCAAATCTTGACTTGTCTTCCCTGTCGTGAGAGATAGGGAGGGGCGTAGCGCACAATCCGCGAAAGCGGAAGTCCTTGTCAGAAGGGCACAATGGCGTGCACGACGCATAATGAGGTAGCCGTTGCTGGGAAGGCCTGATTCGGAGCCACTGCTCACGCGGAGGTTCCCGGAATTCCTCGACGTTGACGCACTGCTGGCCGGCGGCTGGACCCCGCTGGCCTTTCAGCAGTTCATCCTGAAGATCCACAGCCGCTGCGATCTGGCCTGCCGCCACTGCTACGTGTACGAGATGGCCGACCAGAGCTGGCGCGGCCAGCCCCGGCGCATGTCCGACGCCATCGCCGACCGCGCGATCGAGCGGATCGGCGAGCACACCGCCCGCTACGACCTCCCGGAGATCGACGTCATCCTGCACGGCGGCGAACCCCTGCTGGCAGGCCCCGACCTCATCTCCCGCCTGGTCCTGGGCGTCCGCGGCGCGGTGGGCACCGGCACCCGGGTCAACGTCACCGTCCAGACCAACGGCGTCCGGCTCGGCCCGGCCTTCCTGGAGCTGTTCGACTCGCTGGAGGTGCACGTCGGCGTGAGCCTCGACGGCGACGCCGAGGGGCAGGACCGGCACCGGCGCTTCGCCGACGGGCGCGGCAGTCACGCGCTGGTCAGCGAGTCGCTGCGCAGGCTGACCTCGGGCCCCTACCACCACCTGTTCAACGGCATCCTGTGCACGATCGATGTCCGCAACGACCCGCTGCGCACCTATGAGGCGCTGCTGGAGTTCGACCCGCCGGCGGTCGACTTCCTGCTGCCGCACGGCAACTGGGCCACCCCGCCGCCGTTCCGCATCCCGGGCTCGCCGGCGACACCGTACGCCGACTGGCTGATCCCGATCTTCGACCGCTGGTACGACAGCCCGGTCCTGCAGACGGAGATCCGCCTGTTCCGGGAGATCATGCGGCTGCTGATGGGCGGGGCCTCGCGTGCGGAGGCGGTGGGCCTGTCGCCGGTGCGCATGGTGGTGATCGAGACGAACGGCGGCATCGAACAGTCGGACATCCTGAAGAGCGCCTTCGAGGGCGCCACGGCCACCAGCCTGCACGTGCTCACCGACCCGCTGGACAAGGCGCTCCTGCAGCCGCCGATCGTGGCCCGGCAGATCGGCGAGCTGGCGCTGTCCGGCACCTGCCGCGCCTGCGACCTCGTGAACGTCTGCGGCGGCGGCCAGTACGCGCACCGCTACAGCCCGGCCACCGGGTTCGCCGAGCCTTCCGTCTACTGCCCGGACCTGTACCGGTTGATCAGCCACATCTCGGCCCGGTGCGAGCGGGACATGGCGCGCCTGAGAGGAGCCGGGTGAGCGCGGCAGGCCATCGGATCTCGGCCGCGGCGTTCGCGACGCTCGCCACGGGGACGGGCACGGGCGGAGCGGCGGCGGTCGCGGAGTTGTGCGCCGCCCAGGCGAGCAAGCACCGCCTGCTGGCGCGCTTCCTCGTGGACGAGACCCGCCGGATCGGCCACCGCGACGCGGCACTGGTGTCGGCGGCCTACGAGACGCTGTCGGAGCTGGAGGAGCGCTTCCCCGAGCAGGTCGACCGCTGCCTGCGCTATCCGGTGACCGGCGCGTGGCTGCTGCGCACCTGCCGGGCGCTGCCCGGCGGGTCCCCCGGCGAACTGGCGGCGCTCGCGCTCGCGGCGGCCGTGCGGGCGGGCGCGCCGTGCCGCCTGCGCGTCCCGGCGTCCGACGGCACGCTCATGCTGCCCACGCTGGGCCTGGTGACGCTGCCCGGCGGCCTGCCCGAGGTCACGGAGGTGGCCGTGGAGCCGGCGTCCGGCGGCGCCGAGCTGCGGGCCGGCAGGCACAAGATCGACATCTCCCCGGTACGTGACGGTCCCGGCTGGCAGGTGCTGCACCAGGTGCCGGGGACCCCCGGCCTGTCGCTGACGATCGACGACCTGGACCCGTGCCGCTGGCCGGGCGACGACGTCGACGGGCGGCTGACGGACGAGCGGCGGGAACGGTGGTTCGCCTGCGCGCGCGGCGCCTGGGAGGTGCTCACGGGCCGACACCCGGCGGTCGCGGCGGAACTCGGAGCCGCCGTCTCGGTCCTCACCCCCGTGCTGGCGGGCGAGCGCGACCAGCACAGCGCCTCCGCGCGCGACGCCTTCGGCGCGATCGCGCTGTCCGACCCGCTGGACGGGATCGGCATGGCCGTCACGCTGGCGCACGAGTTGCAGCACGCCAAGCTGAACGCGCTGAGCGAGGTGGTGGAGCTGGTCCGTCCCGACGACGGCCGCCGCTATTACGCGCCCTGGCGCCCGGATCCGCGTCCGCTGTTCGGCCTGCTGCACGGCGCGTACGCGCACGCCGCCGTAGCCGGGTTCTGGCGGGTGCACGCCGCCGACGCCGGGATCGGCCCGCGGGCCCAGGTGGAGTTCGCCCGCTGGCGTGAGGCCTCCTACCAGGTCTGCGCGACGCTGCTCGGCAGCGGCGGCCTGACCCCGGCCGGGGAGGAGCTCGTCGGCGAGCTGCGCGGCCTGCTCGGCCGCTGGCGGGCCGAGCCGGTCACCCCGGCCGCGGCCGCCCGCGCGGGCCTGCTCTCCGAACGCCACCGCCGGCAGACCCGCCTCCGCTGAGACGCCCGGGTCGGACGGGCGGCGGGTCAGAGGGGCGGCGGGTCGAAGTCCGTGTCGATGCGCAGGCCGGAGGCCGCCGCCAGGCTGTCGGGATGGTCCTGCCCCATGTGCAGGGCGAAGCGCTTCATCGTCTCGGCGTGCAGCCGGTCGGCCTCTTCCGCCGCCCCCGTCTCGCGCAGGTCGATGCTCAGGTTGGCGGCGCAGATCATGCTCAGGTAGTGATCCTCGCTGAAGTGTGTCCGGATCGCACGGTAGTTCTCCTCACCGAGCTGCCGGGCCCTGTCGTGCTCGCCGAGCGCGGCCAGGTCGTTCTGCAGGTTGACGGCGCAGGAGACGGTGTAGTCGTGCGCGCGGCCGACCCGCTCGGTGAGACCGGCCAGCGCGCGCTGGTTCATCTGCCGCGCCGTGGCCACGTCGCCGCTCAGCCGCAGGAGCAGAGCCTGGTTGATCCGTACGGCGTGGGTGAAGGGATGGTCGTCGCCGAACACCGACGGATAGTAGAGCAGAGCCTCCTCGGCCAGTTGCCCGGCCGCCTCGAGCTCGCCCGCGGCGCGCAACGCGTTGGACAGGCCCAGCGCCGCCGCCATCGTGTCGCCGTGCCGGTCGCCGTACAGCCGCTGCAGGCGCTTGTAGGTGTCACGCATGAGCTCCACGGCCTCGCCCAACTGCCCCGTCCTGCGCAGCGAGATCGCGTAGTCCTTGGCCGCCAGCAGCGTGTTGGGATGGTCCTCGCCGAGGTGGGTGCCGCCGTAGGTGTGCAGGTCCTCGCCCATGTCGGCAGCCGCCTGGAACCGCCCGCTCAACCGCACGGCCCGGTTGAGGTTGCTCCAGATCTGCAGGAAGAACCGGCTGCCCATGTTCTCCTCGACGCTCACCTTCCGGTAGACCTTCTGCAGGATCTCGCGCGCCTGGTCGTAGTCGCTGGTGAGCGCGTAGTCGACGGCCAGGTTGTTGCGGGAGCGCAGCGTCAGGATGTCGTCCTCGCCGTGCAGCCGCTCGTAGGCCTCCACCGCCTCCTGGTCGACCTCCCGCGCCCGGCTGAACTCGCCGCGGCCCCGCAGGGTGGCGGCGTAGCTGCTGGTGGCCCAGATCGTGTCGGCGTGGTCGTGGCGCAGGGACTCCCGCATCAGCTCCCAGGTCACCGAGTCGAGGTCGTAGGCCTTGTCGTAGAGGGCCAGCGCCCGGTAGACGTTGCCGAGGTGGACGCGGGCCGACAGCACGTTGGGATGGCGAGCCCCGCTCTTCTCGGTCCACTTCTCGATGTACTCGTCGAGCAGCGCCTGGGCCTGGGTGTAGCTGCCGCGCACGTACATGTAGCGCACCAGGTCGAGGGCGAACTTGCGCACCCCGGGATCCACGCAGTCGATCAGCCCGGAGGGCCGCAGGTGCGCGGCCAGCTCCTCGAAACTGGCCCACTTGCTCGTGTCGTCCGGGTTGTCCGGCGCGCTGCCGGCCAGGAGCAGGTGCACCTCGTGGCGGAACTCGCCGCGTTCCTTCTCCGGCGTCTCGTCACGCAGCAGCGCCTGATTCAGCCGGTGGACCTGGAGGGTGCGGGTGTTGGGCTCGGCCTTGACGAGCGCGTAGCGTTCGAGGTTGCTCAGGGCGCTGGCCAGCAGGATCGGGTCCGACAGGATGGGCGCCAGCCGCGGGCCGACCGACCGGTTGCCGCCGCGCCGGAAGACGTCGCGCGGGATGGGCTCAGGGCCGAAGAACGCGCAGCAGCGCAGCACCTCGACCGCCTCGGGCACCCGGTCCTCCAGCTGCGACACCGACAACTGCCAGGCGGCCGTCATCGACTGCGGGTACATCGGCGCCTTCTCCAGGCTGAGCAGCCGGCTGGTCTGCTCGTCCAGCAGCGCCACGTACTCCTCCACCGGCATGAGCGTCCTGGCCAGCAGGGCGCCCGCCTGCTCCAGCGCAAGCGGGAGGTCGCCGAGCTTCTCGGCGATCAGGTCCGCGTCCGCCTCCCCGACCGTGCCCCTGAGACGCTTGCGCAGGAAGTCGACGCTCTCCTGGCGCTCGAAGACGTCCACCTGGATGGTCGGCTCGTGGTCGCTCCAGCGCGAGTTGCGCGAGGTGATGAGGACGTGGCCGGGACCTCGCGGGATGAAGTCCTTGATGTACTCCGGCTCCTCCGCGTTGTCGAAGATCACCAGCCAGCTCCGGTACGGCGTGCCGCTCTCCAGCGTGCGCAGCACCGCCTGGGTCGCCTGCTCCACCCCGGTGGCCGGGGGCAGGCCGAGCGCCGGGCCCATCGCGGCGAGCGCGGACGGCACGAGCACGGGCTGGTCGGCGGAGATCCACCAGACGAACTCGTAGTGGGCGCGGTACTGCCACGCGTACTCGATCGCGAGCTGGGTCTTGCCCACGCCGCCGAGCCCCTGCAGGGCCTGCGGCTGCGCCACGACGGCGGTGACGGTGTTGATGCTCTTGCGAAGAGCGGTCAGAAGATCGTTGCGGCCGGTGAAGTTCGGATTCCGTTTGGGCACCTTTTCCCAGACCTTCGGTCCCTGCGCCATGGAGTACGAATTCTCCGTCACGTCGATCCTCCGCTCCGCACCCGGACGCGCCGGGCAATCATATGGCTCATCCTAGAGCTTGATTACTCGACCCGCTTATCACAGAATCATAATCAGAAGTATCACGCACGCTCATAATTTGCCATCGCGCCAATCGGTATTCGGGCAGGCCGAAACAGAGGAGTGCACATGCGTGACCGGCAGTACGGATCAGGTCAGCTGATCGACGTCACCTCCGTGTCGCTACGCAACCTGGAGGACCTGGAGAGCGCGGCCCTGCGTGCGGCGGTGGCCTCCTGCCTGGGCGACGACAAGGAGCAGGTCGCCGCATTCTCGAATTCGATCTGACACGCCTCCCCGGAGGGGCGGTAAACCGCGTTCCGGAGAACACTTTGTCCCCGCGGGCAGGTGTGCCGGTCCGACCGCACGTGCGAGGATATCGCGCACCATTACACCGGGGACCTGTGCGGTGAAACGCGGCTGCGGATGGGATCGACATGGTGACTTCCGGCATGAGAACGCGGCGGGCGGCGGGACCGTACAAAGGTTTACGCCCCTATCACGCCGAGGATCACCACGCCTTTTTCGGACGCGACGGCGAAGCCCGTGACATCCGCGAGCTCTGGGAGAGCCGGCCGCTGACGGTCCTGTACGGCGCGTCGGGCACGGGCAAGACGTCCCTGCTCCAGGCCGGGGTCATCCCGCTGCTCAGCCCCAACCGGACCGACGTGCTCCCGGTCGGCCGGGTCACGTACGGCTCGGCCTATCCACAGGCCGCGCTGCCCGACCACGATCCGTACGTGCTGGCCCTTCTGCTGTCGTGGTCGCCGATGGCGCCGCCCACGCGGCTGGCCGGTCTGACAATCCGCGCGTTCCTGCGGTCCCGTCCGGTCAAGCGCGACGTCCACGGGGAGCGCACGCTCACCATGGTGAGCATCGACCAGGCCGAGGAGCTGTTCACCGCCGACGGGCGAGACCAGCCCTACCGCGACTGGTTCTTCGGCCAGCTCGCCGAGGCGCTCCAGGCCGATCCGGGCCTGCGCGTCCTGCTCTCCGTCCGCGCCGATCACCTCGCCGACGTCGAACCGTACGAGCGGGCGCTGGCCGGCTCCGCAGCGGCACGTTACGAGCTGGGGCCCCTCGGGCCCGACGCCGCGCTGGAAGCGGTCACGCGGCCGATGGCCGGCACCGGCCGCGCCCTGTCCGAGGCCGCCGCCGAGCAGCTGGTGAACGACCTGGCCGACATCAGGGCCCGTTCGGACATCGCGCGCCACGGGGAGGGCGTGGAGCCGGTCCAGCTTCAGGTGGTCTGCGAGGCGCTGTGGAAGGCGCTGCCGCCGCACGGCGGGACGATCTCGGTACGCGACGTGCTCCGGCACGGCGACGCGGACTCGGTGCTCGCCCGCCACTACGACCGGCTGATCGCCGACCTGGCCGCCGAGCGGTTCGACGGCGACGAGCACGGGCTGCGCACCTGGCTGCGGCTGACCTTCGGCGCCTCGCCCGCGGGCGGGCGGCCGGTCGGCCAGGGCCTGGCCGGGGTCACCGGGATCGGCGAGCCCGCGTTCGAGCTGCTCGTCAAGCGCCACCTGCTGCGAGCCGGCCGGCACAAGGGCGAGGGCTGGTACGAGCTCGCCTACGACCGGTTGCCACGCCCTCAGGACGTCCAGCCGGTGCACGCCCCTCCCAGGGCGCCGTCACCGCCCGAGGACTGCCTGCGGGCCGCCGAGGGGGCCCTGCGGGAGGGTGACCTGGCCCTGGCCGCCAGACGCGGCGAGGAGGCGCTGGCGCGTTCCCAGGACGACGAGCTGGAGCTGCGCGCCGAGATCGAATCGCTGCTGGGCAACGTCGACCACCGGCGCGGCAACCTGGCCGCCGCCGTCTCCCGCTACAGCAGGGCCGCCAAGGGCTTCGAGAGCGCCGGGGTGGCGACCGCCGTCGGGCCGCTGCTCACGGCCATCGGCCGGCTGCGGCTGGCTCAGGGCTCGCCCGAGGAGGCGGTCCGCGACCTGCGCGCGGCGATGATCCGCCTGCCCGCCGACCTCGCCGTCCAGACCGAGCTGGCCTGGGCACTGTGGCACGGCGGCCATCCCGAGGCGGCCCTCGGGGTGCTCGACGGCGTGCTCGACCGCGAGGGCAACAACCTCGACGCGCTGCTCGGCCGGGGGCAGATCCTGGCCGGGATGGGCCGGGGCCGCGACGCGCTGCGGGACCTGGAGCGGGCCCGGCCGCTCCGCCGGCCGTTCGCCCGGGTGGCGCACGCGCTCGCGCTGGCTCAGGTCGACAGCCTCGCCGAGGCCGAGCGGGAGATGGCCGACGCGCTGGCCGAGGTCGGCGACCACGGCCCCCTGCTGCTCTACGCGGCCAAGGTCAAGGAGCTGGCGGGGCAGGCCACGTCCGCGGCCGACCTGGCGCGGCGGGCCATCTCCGCCTCGGCGCCGCCCCTGCCCGGCCACATGGAGAAGGACGCCAGGCGGCTCGTCAGCGTGTAGCGGTCACACGGCCTGTGCGGGGGTGTGCTGCTCGTACAGCCTGCTCGGCAGGGGTGGGGTCAGCCAGTTCCGCACGCCCGGCAGGTAGGTCGCCGCGAGCGCCAGGACCAGCATCAGTACGAACAGCACGATCGACCCGCCCTCGATGCCGCACCAGGTGACGAGCAGGCCGCCGAGCGGCGCGGCGAAGCAGAGGGCGCCGTAGGAGGACAGCCGGGAGACGCCGATCACCCGTGCCAGCTCGCGGGGCGCGATGTGCTCCACCTCCGTCACCCTGATCGCCACGTTGCTCATCGCGCCGCCGTAGCCGGTGGTGATGAAGGCGAGGGCGAAGAAGATCGGCCACAACTGCCAGGTGGTGCCCAGCACCGCCTGCAGCAGCGCGCCGACCATCGCCAGGAACATCGCCCCGGCCCAGATCCACGCGTGGACCAGCAGGGTGGAGCCGCTCGGCTTCCTGTAGTGGGCCCGCAGGGCGCCCAGCGCCCCGCCCACGCCGCCCACGGCCAGCACCAGCCCGATGGTCAGCGGCGACATGCCCTCGGAGCCCGCGATGAAGATCATCACGAGCGTGTTGACGAGCAGGTTGGTCAGCGTCACCAGCGTGATCGCGCCCCGCAGGAAGACCTGCCTGCGCAGCACGCGGAACCCTCCCGACAGGTCGTGCAGCAGCGACGCGCGGGGCGGCCGGGGGCCGGAGCGGCGCAGCAGCGGAAGCGTCAGCAGCGAGGAGAGGAAGAACAGGACGGCGTTCAGCACGAACGGGACCATCGCCCCCAGCCCGAACAGGTAGCCGCCGAGCGGCCGGCCCGCCAGCGAGGCCAGATGCCCCGCCCCCTCGCTCTTGGCCAGCGCGCTGCGTACTTTCACCGGCTCCACCAGCGACGGCAGGAGCGACGTCTCCGCGAGGTTGTACATCACCCAGAGCGTGCCCTCCAGGAGGGCGGCCAGGATGAGATGCACCAGGTGGGGCTCGCCGAACGCCAGCGAGGCCAGCACCGACAGCACGGTGAGGAAACGGCCCAGCTCGGCGACGAACATGATCGTCCGTGGTGACAGGCGATCGACGACGAGGCCACCCGGGACGTAGAAGACCAGAATGGGAATGGTCAGGGCGAACCCGGTCCAACCGGCGGCGGTGGGCGAGCCGGTCTGCGCGAGGGCGAGGAGCGGATAGGCGACGTGGAGCGTCCGGGTGCCGACCGTGGACAGGGCGGAGCTGGTCCAGGCGACCGGAAATTCCAGCCGCTTGGGCAGACGCGGGCGGCCGCGTGCCCCACCCGTACTCCTCAATCCCCTCGCCTCACCCCGTTCTTTCCCGGAGTTGACCTTAGGCTCACAGGAGGCGATTGCCACGGCGACGACCCGCCTCAGTGGGGAGTGGATACAGGATTTTGGCCGCGTACGGCCCGTCGAATTATATGGGAGCGATCAGGACCCGTCAGCCGTCTCTCACCCCGGAAAGCACGCCTCACCAGCACGAAATATGGCCATTTGCTTGCGAAAGATCATTTATTCGACTCTCGTGTATAGAAAGCGCCATTGAGCAGGAATGAGGTGTTAGATGCCCAATTATCACCATTTAAGGCACGCTTTCGCGGCGCTGGGCGTCGCGCCCGGACAGGTCGTCCTGGCGCACTCCTCGCTCAGTGCCATCGGCCGGGTTCACGGCGGTGCTCCGGCCGTCGTCGCCGCGCTGCGTGACCTGCTGGGGCCCGGCGGCACGCTCGTGGTCCCCACCGGGACCCCGGCCAACTCCGACACCTCCTCCTGCTATCGCGCCCTCGTCGCCGGGATGAGCGCCGAGGAGGTCGCCCGGCATCGGGCCGCCATGCCCGCGTACGACCCGGCGACGACGCCGACGGCTTTGATGGGGCGCATACCCGAGCACGTCCGGCAGCTTCCCGGGGCGCGGCGCAGCGCGCACCCGCACACCTCGTTCGCCGCCGTGGGGCCGCACGCCGCCGCCGTCATCGACGGTCACGCGCGTGACTGCCTGCTCGGCGAGCGTTCGCCGCTCGGCCGGCTGTACGACGCCGGGGCGCTCGTGCTGCTGCTCGGCGTCGGCTACGACCGGTGCACGGCCTTCCACCTGGCCGAGTACCGCTTCCGTGACGATCCGCCGCGCCGGTCGTACCGGGGGGTGGTGGACGACGGGCGGGGGCGGGAGTGGTGCGAGTTCGAGGACGTGGACCTCGACGCGGGCGACTTCGCCGCGCTGGGCGCCGCGTTCGAGCGGGCCTGCCGGGTGCGGCGGGGGCCGGTGGGGGACGCTACCGCGCGGCTGTTCCCGCTGAGGACGGCCGTGGACTTCGCCGTCGCCTGGCTCACCGCCAACCGCTAGAAGCACTCCGCCGTCACGGCAGGGGCCCCGCTGTCAGGGGATGGCGCTCATGACGACGCGGGGGGCCACGTCGATGCCCAGGGCGCGCTCGTGCTCCACCAGGGCGCGCAGCTCAGGGCCCCAGTCCTCGGCGGGCAGGACGTGGAAGCCGTGGCGCTCGTACCAGGGGGCGTTCCAGGGCACGTCGCGGAAGGTGGTCAGCGTCACGGCGGGGGCGCCCGTGGCGCGGGCGTGGTCGAGGACGGCGGCGACGAGCCGGCCGCCGATGCCCCGGCGCATCCGCTCGGGGCGTACGGCGAGCTGTTCGAGGTGGAGGTTGCCGTCGACGTGGCCGACGAGGGCGAAACCGTCGGGCGGGTCGCCCTCCACCAGCACCGGGCCGGGGTCGGTGACCTCCTCGATCATCGTCGTGCCCGGCGGGAACGTGATGCCCACCTGCTCGAACAGCCCGTCGGCGGCCAGCTCCACAGCCGTCAGGCCGGGAAGATCCGCGGATTCAGCCCATCGCACCATGCCGACACGGTCTCATGATTGCCGACGCGGACGCCCGCGAATATTAGTGTGATGATCGTAGGCTCGGCTGTGCGGAGCCGGGAACCCCTCCTTCACCCGTGCCCGCGACCTCGTCCCGAGGTGGCGGGCACGGCCTCCGTCTAGAGGCAACGCCGTTCAGTTAGGGCTGGGGTCGTGGCGTCAAGGGCTGGCCCGGAGCATGTTGATGCTGATGGTGGCTTTGTAGGTGGTTCGGTCGATGGCGGGTCCGCGGGCGTTGTATTTGGAGATCGCGCGTTTGACGATGCGGTCTTTGGTGCGGACCCGCCGGGCGGGCAAGAGGTGGGCCAGGACGTGACGCCCGATGCTGCCGATCAGGT
>NZ_JBGNUU010000010.1:0-312754 GCF_041950485.1 Nonomuraea sp. ATR24 | reverse complement strand
CCCCCCACCCCCCTTCAACGGACCCCACACAGCCCACCCCTCCAGCAGGCCAGACCCACCCGGCCAGCTCCCCCGCCCCTCCGGTGGGCCAGGCGCACCCGGGCAGCTCCCCTACCCCTCCGGCGGGGCAGGCGCAGCCGGACAGTTCCACCGCGTCTTCGGCGGGGGTCGCAGGTTCCGCTGCCCCTCCGGCGGGGCAGGCGCAGCCGGACAGTTCCCCCACCCCTCCGGCGGGAGGCGCGCGGCCCGCCGCGCCCGCCGCTCCTGGGGTGGAGCCCGAGCAGGCCGCCGCTTCCGGGATCCCTTCGGTGGGGCAGGAGCAGCCTGCCGTCTCCGTCGTGCCTTGGGACCAACGGTTGGGGGAGGGTGGGTCGTTGGCGCGGTGGGCGTTGGGGGCGGCTGAGGCTGTTGGGGATGCGGTGCTGGTGAGCGGGGCGATGGACGGGGTGGTGCTGGAGGCGGCCGGGGAGGGGCGGCTACGGGAGGCGTACGGGACGGCCAGGGAGCGGCTCGTGCTGCGGGCGGCGATGGACCCGTACGATCCGCGTTCGGGCATCGAGATCGTCGACTCCCTGCACACGGCCTCGGTCTACGCCGTGGCCGTGGGCGACCTGCCTGGGGCGTTGGAGATCGCGGGGGAGGCGATGCGGGATGACGTCACCGGCGGTCATCCGGCGTTGGCGAGGAGCCGGCTCATCGCGCCGCTGGTGTTGACCGGGGCGTTCCGGGAGGCGCTGGCCCTGGGCGTGGAGATGTGGGAGAGCCAGGCGCGGATGGCGACGCCGCCGGGCCGGTGGATGGCTCCGGCGTTGGCGTGGATGGGGCTGGCCTGCGATCTGCTGGGGGACTCGGCGGGGGCGCGGGGGTGGCGTGGCCGGGCGGAGGCGGTCGGCGGGACGAGGCTGGTGGCGTTGTTCGCGTTCATCGACGCGCGTACGGCCACGGATCGGATCGCCGACGGCGAGGGCGCTGATCGGGTGGGTGGGGCGCTGGCTGAGGTGGATCTCGGCGGGCGGGCCGGGGGGATGTTCGCCGGGTACGCCGTGGCGGCGCGGGCGGAGCTGGCCGTGGTGGCGGGCCGGGCGGACGCGGCGGAGTGGCTGGCGGCCGCGGAGCCGGTGGGGCGGGAGAACGCCTGGGCGGCGGCCTGCCTCGCGCGGGCCGAGGGCCGGCTGGCGGCCCGCTCGGCCGGAGCGGCCGGATCGGGCGGAGCGGCCGGATCGGGCGGAGCGGCCGGATCGGGCGGAGCGAGCGGTCAGGGCGGGTCCGGCGGGTCCGGCGGCCAAGGCGGATCCGGTGGTCAGGGTGCGCCCGGTGCGCCCGGTGGGTCTGGGGCGGGGTTGGAGGCGTTGGAGCGGGCGGTGGCTGGTTGGGAGGGTGTCGGGGCGCGGTACGAGCGGGCGCGGACGCTGCTTCTGATGCCGGGCCGGGAGGCCGAGGGCAGGGACGAGCTGGCCGCAATGGGCGTTATGTTGACCGATCGTTCTCGAAAGGCGTAGGGTCAGGGCATGGCGAGGGCGAAGGAGTTCGATCCGGAGGTCGCGTTGCGGCGCGCGCAGGAGCTGTTCTGGGAGCGCGGCTACGAGGCGACGTCGATGGCGGATCTGGTCGAGCACCTGGGTGTCGCGCGGGCGAGCATCTACGCCACGTTCGGCGGCAAGCACGAGCTCTACCTCAAGGCCCTGGGCCGCTATCTGCGGACGCAGGACCCGAACATCACCGACGCCCTGTCGCAGCCCGGCCCGGTGCTGCCGGCGCTGCGGGAGCTGATCTGGTCGTACGCGGAGGACTCGGCCGAGGGGCACCTGGGCTGCATGGTGGTCAACACGGCTGTGGAGCTGGCGGCGCGCGATCCGGAGGCGGGGCGGTTCGTGGAGTCGAGCTGGCGGCATCTGGAGTCGACGCTGACGTCGGCGCTGGTGCGGGCCAGGGCGCAGGGCGAGCTGCCGGCCGACCGGGACCCGCAGGCGCTGGCCAGGCTGCTGCTGGTGCTTCTGCAGGGGATGCGGGTGCTGGGCCGCACCGAGGGCAACGGTGACCGGTTGCGTGACGCGGCCCGCCAGGCTCTGGTCCTGCTCGGGTGATGAACCCATGCCTTCTTTAAAAACCGATCATTCTGATAGGAATTTATATTATGACGCGATTCGACGGCAAGATCGTTCTCATCACCGGCGGCGCCGGGGCCATCGCCGGAGTCACGGCGCGGGCGTTCGCGGCGGAGGGCGCCACGGTGGTGCTCGCCGGGCGTGACGCGGCCAGGCTGACCGAGGCGGCCAAGCGCGTCCAGGCCGAGGGCGGCCGGGCCGACTGGGTGACCGCCGACGTGACCAGCGCCGACGACGCCGCCCGCATGGTCGCCACCACCGTCGAGCGCCACGGCGGCCTGGACGTGGCCTTCAACAACGCGGGCGTGCTCGGTGCGGTGGGCCCGCTCGCCGACGTGGACCCCGCCGCGTGGTCGTCGCTCATGGACGCCAACGTGACCGGCGTGTTCCTGTCGATGAAGGCCGAGATCGCGCACATGCGGGCGCACGGCGGCGGCGCGATCGTCAACATGGCCTCCAACATCGGCGCCCACCGCAGGCTGCCCGGCCTGGGCGCGTACGCCGTGTCGAAGGCCGCCGTGAGCGCGCTCAGCCGGGCCGCCGCGCTGGACCACGCCTCCGACGGCGTTCGGGTCAACGCGATCAGCCCCGGTCCGATCGACACCCCGATGAGCATGCGGCCGGGCGAGACCGCCGAGGACCGCGACGCCCGGATGGCCGCGCAGCTCCCGATCGGCCGGGTCGGCCGGACGGAGGAGATCGCCGCGGCGGTGCTGTGGCTGGCCGCGCCCGAGTCGGCCTTCGTGCTGGGCCACGACCTGGTCGCCGACGGCGGCGCGAGCGCCTGACCAGGAGAAGGACGGACGGCGGCGCGAGCGCCTGACCGGACGGCTAGGAGAAGAACAGCGGAACGGCGGCGTCCCTGGCCAGCAGGAAGCCGGCGATGGCCAGGGTCCAGCTCACCATCGAGGCCGAGTGCTTGGCCAGCCACGCCCGCAGCCGCTCCAGCTTCGGCTCCAGCCACTCCCCGGCCGCCGTGCGCAGGGCGAGCAGCACCAGCGTCGGCACGATCATGACCAGCACGTACGCGCCGAGCAGCGGCACCCACACGCCCGGCGGCAGCTCGGCGGTGGTCATGATCCCGACGGCGGCGAGGTAGGGCAGCATGGTGGCCACCTCCAGCAGCCCGGCGGTCAGCGCCAGCATCACCATCGTGCGCGGCCCGCCGGCCCGGGGCTCGAAGCGGCGCTCCGGCTTGCCGAGCTTGGCCCGGCGTTTCGGGTCGAACCGGAAGCTCAGCGCGAACAGCCCCACCCCGAGCGCGAACTGCACCCAGCGGGCCGCCTGGCTCTCCAGCGCCTGCCCGAAGTTGTCCACAACTGTGGACAGGCCGAGCATGAGCCCGACGCCCACCAGGAAGTAGAAGCCGACCACGGTCACCAGGTAGATCAGCAGCCGTGACGTCCGCGTGGTCAGCAGCAGGTAGACCGGGATGCCCAGGGTGCCGAAGCTGGTGCTGTCGACCAGTGCCAGCGCGGCCAGGGTGAGCATCAGTCCGATCGTCATCCCCCGATCCTCCCGCCTGGCGCGACCGGCCACATCCTGCGCCCGACCGACCCGGGCGTACATCCTTCGGCCGACCCGCGACGTACGGCGAAGCGGGACGGATACGTACAGACGCGTAGGCGAAAGGGGTCGCGAGACCGATGTCACGGGCCCCGCCCCGGACCTAGCCTCGAAGCCTCCTACCAGGAAGGATCCGGTTGAGATGAGTGCCAAGGGTCTGGGGCTTCCGCTGGTCGCCGTCGTCGGGCTGGCCGCGCTCGGCGTGCCCCGGGTGGTCGCGCACGACCTGCGGCTGGTCGGCCCGTCCGTCAACGCGCTGCTGGTGTTCGTGCCGATCGCCGTCTGGCTGGCGGTCGTGCTGTGGAAACGCGTGCCCAACGCGTTCATGACGCTGCTGGCGATCGGCGCAGCCTATGGTGTGCTGCTGGGACTCACCCACCAGGTGCTGTGGGCCGAGTCGTTCGGCGGTGATCCGCCCTCGCTCGGCGGCAACCTGGCTGGTGCGCTGTCACCGGCGGTCGAGGGGCTGCTGCTGCGGGCGTTCGCGTTCGGCAGCAGCCTGATGACCGGGCTGGCGGTCGGGGCCGCGGTGGGCGCGGTCGGCTGGGTGCTGTCGCGGCTGGTGCCGGGGCTGCGGCCGGGTGACGACTAGGGCGGAGGAGGCGGTGACGATCCGGGGCGAGCGACGGCAGCAGGCGGCCGACCTGGGGCTGGCCATGGTGGTGCTGGTCGTGGTCGGCACCGCGATCAGCGCCAACGTGGGCTCGGCGGGGGCGGAGCCGCCCGTGGCCGCCTACGGGTTCGGGCTGCTGCTGAGCGGGCTGATGTTCGTGCGCCGTCGCTGGCCGGTGGCGACGCTCGTCGTCACGGCCGCCGCCCTGCTGGTCTACTACCTGCTGTCATATCCGCCCGTCGGGCTGGCCGTGCCGGTGGCGGCGGCCCTCTATTCGGCGGCCGAGCAGGGCAAGCTCCGGTGGGCCGTCGGCACGGCCGTCGCGCTGCTGGTCATCTCCACGACCGCGCGCACCGCCCACGGCGACGACCCCGCCTATCTGTACGGGTTCGAGCTCGCCACGTCGGTGGGCCTGATGGCCGCGGTGATCGCGCTGGGCGACACCGTGCGGTCACGGCGCGGCTGGCGGGCGGAGCTCGACAAGCAGGCGCGTGCGGCGCGGGCCGAACGCGAGCGGGAGGCCGCCCGCCGGGTCGGCGAGGAGCGGCTGCGGATCGCCCGCGATCTGCACGACCTGCTGGGCCACACGATTTCCGTCATCTCGCTGCACACCGACGTGGCCCGCGAGGCGCTGCGCGACGACCCCGACGCCGCCGAACGCTCGCTGGCGGTGGTCCGCGACTCCTGCGGCGACGTGGTCGCCGAGCTGCGCGCCTCGCTGCGGGCACTGCGCGAGCCGCCGCTCGCCGACCAGGGCCGGCTGGCTCCGATGCGGGGGCTCGCCGACCAGGGCCGGCTGGCTCCGATGCGGGGGCTCGCCGACCAGGGCCGGCTGGCTCCGGTGCCGGGGCTCGACCGGCTGGACGAGCTGGCGCGGCCGGCGCGCGAAGCCGGGCTGGAGGTCGGGGTGAGCGTGCGCGGCACGCCGGTGCCGCTGCCCGCCGTCGCCGACGCGACCGCCTACCGCGTGGTCCAGGAGGCGCTGGTCAACGTGCTCAAGCACGCCGAGGCCCACCGGGTGGAGATCGAGCTCGCGTACGGGGAGGAGGCCCTGGTCGTCCGGGTGACCGACGACGGCAAGGGGGGACCCGGCGAGGGCGAGGGTGGATTCGACGACGACAAGGGCGGCCCCGGCGAGGGCAAGGGGGGATTCGACGACGGCAAAGGGGCGCCAGGCGAGGGCGAAGGGCTGGACGGCGGGTGGGGGATCATGGGGATGCGCGAGCGGGTGGGGCTGCTGGGCGGCACCCTGCGGGTGAGCTCGCGGCCGTCGGAGGGGTTCGAGGTGGAGGCGCGCGTGCCGTACGGGGACCGGACGTGATCCGCGTCGTCCTGGTCGACGACCAGCACCTGGTGCGCGAGGGGCTGCGTGCCCTGCTCGACCGGGCGGGCGACATCACCGTGGTCGGTCACGCCAGCACCGGGCCCGAGGGCGTCGCGGTGACCGTCCGGGAGAAGCCGGACGTGGTGCTCATGGACATCCGCATGCCCGGCGGCGACGGGCTGGAGGCGACCAGGCGCATCATCGCCGACCCTGAGCTGCGCCGGGTCCAGGTGATCGTGCTGACCACGTTCGACACCGACGAGAACGTGCTCGACGCCGTGCGCGCGGGCGCGGCCGGGTTCCTGCTGAAGGACAGCACGCCGGAGCAGTTGCGCGAGGCGGTGCGGGTGGTCGCGGCGGGTGAGGCGCTGCTGTCGCCGGGCGTGACCCGGAGGGTGATGCGCGCGGCGGCGGCCGGCAGCCCGCCCCTGGAGACCGGCCGCCTCGACGCGCTCACCGAGCGGGAGCGCGAGGTGCTGGCCGAGGTGGGCCGGGGCCGCTCCAACGACGACATCGCCCGGGTGCTGTCGATGAGCCCGGCCACCGCCCGGACGCACGTCAGCCGCCTGCTGGGCAAGCTCGCGGCCCGCGACCGGTCGCAGCTCGTGGTGATCGCGTACGAGACCGGGCTGGTCGTGCCCGGCCGGGATTAGCCCGTCGAGGCGGGCCGGGCGAAAGGTTATGATCACGCACATCGCCCCCTGGACCTCCGAAGGAGCCCGCCAGTGCCCGAGAACGAGCAGGAGCGCGCACCACAAGGGATCGACATCACCAGGCCCAGCGTCTCCCGCGTCTACGATTTCATGCTCGGCGGCAAGGACAACTACGAGATCGACCGCCACGTGGCGCAACTGGCGCTGAAGGTCGCGCCCGACGCCCCCGAGGCGGCCCGGTCCAACCGGCAGTTCCTGCGGCGCACGGTCCGCCATCTGGCGGGCGAGGCCGGCATCCGCCAGTTTCTCGACATCGGCTCCGGGCTGCCGACCCAGGGCAACGTGCACGAGGTCGCCCAGGCGATCACGCCGGGCGCCCGCGTCGTCTACGTGGACCACGACCCGATCGTGCTCGTGCACGGCCGGGCGCTGCTGGCCGTGGACGCCAGCACGACCGTGATCGAGGCCGACATCCGTGAGCCCGAGGCCATCCTGGCGCACCCCGACGTCCGGGGGCTGATCGACTTCACCCGGCCGGTGGGGCTGCTGCTGTTCGGCATCCTGCACCATCTGGCCGACGACGAGGACCCGGGCGGCATCGTCGCCCGGCTGATGGCGGCCCTGGCGCCGGGCAGCCATCTCGCGATCTCCCACTTCCACAATCCGGGCCGGGCCCACCCCGAGGTGGCGGAGCAGGCGCGCTCGGCCGAGAAGATCTTCAACGAGACGCTCGGCACCGGCCGGTGGCGCACCAGGGAGGAGATCCTCGCCTACTTCGACGGCCTCGAACTGCTGGAGCCCGGCCTGGTCCCGCTGCCGGAATGGCGGCCCGACAGGCGGGACGAACAGGCCGAGCTCGGCATCACGTACCACACCTTCGTCGGCGCGGTGGCGCGCAAGCCGTGACCGCGGTCAGGGGCGCTTGCCCATCGCCTGGCGGATGACGTCGCGCGCCCGGTCCATCATCGCGACCGGCGTGCCCATGAGCAGGTTCTTGGTCGCCGACTCGGTGCCAGGGTGCGGGTGCGTCGGCGCCATCGCCTCGGCGGCCCGGAGCCCGGCGCCCAGCGCGCGCCGCTCGGCCTCGCTGGTGCGGGCGCGGAACTCGGCGAACTCGTAGCGCTCCTCGCTGCGCGCGTGCGCCTCGACGGCGGCGCGCAGCACCAGCAGGTTCTCCATGAAGTCGGGCGCGTCCGGCCCGGCCTTGTCCATCTGCTGGAGGAGCTTCTTGGCCTGGTTCTCCTCGGCCAGGCGATCGTCGACGATGCCGTCACCGCCGTCGATCTTGCGGCGGGCGTACGGGTGGACGATCTCCTCCTCGGCCGTCTCGTGCACGGCCAGCAGCCGCACCAGGCGCGTGAACGCCTCGCCACGCTGCCCGGCGGGAGCCTGCTCGACCTCGTCGAACAGGTTTCTGATCATCCCGTGCTGGGCCAGCAGCAGTTCGATGACGTCGGTCTCGGTATCGGTCGCCATGGGTGGATCTCCTCTCGAATACGGCGGCTGCCTACCCTCGGACGCGCTGGTCACGCCTCACCTTGCCAACCGCAGGCCGTCCCCAGGCTTGGCGAGGAGATTGTCCGAAGTGCCCTCGGGTAGGTCGCGCCCATGACCTTCGACCCACTCCAAGAGCGGGGCATCCCGCTCGACAAGCAGCTACGCAACTGGCGCGAGCTGAACGTCATGCCCATCGACCCCGACCACGCCGACCCGTACACCCGGTGCCGGATCATCGCGATGAACGGGATCGAGGTGGAGGCGATCCTGTTCAGCCACCAGCTCGCCCGGCACTGCCCCGACCTGGAGCTCAAGCAGCAGCTCGCCCGGGTCCGCTACATCGAGGCGCAGCAGCAGAAGGCGGTCAACTGGCTGCTGCCGGGCGTCTCCTCGGTGCTGGAGACCACGCTCGCCTACGAGCAGGTGGCCGTCGACCTGACGGCCTGGGTGGCCCGCATGGAGCCCGACCCGTATCTGAAGCAGGCCTACCAGTTCGGCGTCCTGGAGGACTTCGACCACCTCTACCGGTACGCCAACCTGTACGAGATGATCGAGCACCGCAAGGCGGAGAAGATCGTCGACGACCTCACCGAGGTGATGCCGGGCCGCCCGACGTACCTGCACCACCGCGACCCGGTCGACAACGTACGCGAGCCGTACGACAAGAGCAGCGCCGAGCCGATCTCCAAGCTGCACGCGCTGACCATCATGGCCGCCGAGCAGCAGACCATGAACTTCTACATGAACGTCGGCCCCACCTACATGGAGCCGATCGCCCGCCAGCTCTACCAGGAGATCGGGCTCATCGAGGAGGAGCACGTCACCCACTACGAGTCGCTGGTCGACCCGGGCGAGAGCTGGTGGGAGATGCTGCTCAACCACGAGTACAACGAGTGCTACCTCTACCACTCGTTCATGGAGACCGAGTCCGACCCCAAGGTGAAGGCCATCTGGGAGCTGCACCTGAACATGGAGCTGGAGCACCTGCGGCTGGCCGCCGAGCTGTTCAAGAAGCACGACGGCCGCGACCCCGAGCAGGTGGTGGCCCCGGCGCTGCCGACGCCGGTCACGTTCGAGCCGAACAAGGCGTACCTGCGCGAGCTGATCGCCACGCAGATCGACTACACGACGCTGGGCACCGGCTACGTGCAGGAGGCTCACGAGCGGTTCGAGAAGATGCAGGACGCGATCATGGGCGGTGAGAAGCCGCCGTCGGAGCGGGTCATCGAGGAGAACCGCAGCAAGTCGGGCGAGGAGTACCGGCTGGAGACCGAGGGCCCGCACCCGGTGGAAAGCCTGCGCCTGGGCCGCTGAGGTTGGGCGGCCGGGGCCGGGGTAGTCCGGTTGCCATGGCTGCCGACGTCATCACCCTCATCACCGCTGATCACCGGCGGGTGGAAGCACTGCTCGACCGGCTCAAGGCGGAGCGGGGCGAGCGCCGGGACACCGTGGCCGAGCTGCACGTCCTTCTCACCGCGCACGCTCGCGCCGAGGAGGATCGGGTCTATCCCGGCATCGACGCCCATCACGGGCTGGAAGCACACAAGGAGGCCGAGGTCCTGCTCGACGCGCTGCGGCGCGCCGAGGCGGGCTCGGCCGGGTTCGTGGAGACGCTGGAGCTGCTGGCCGAGTCGATCGTCCCGCACATGCGGGAGGAGGAGACGACGATGCTGCCACTGCTGGCCAGGACGGCGGGCGACAAGCGGTTGAAACGTATCGGCGCCGCGTTCGCCGAGCGCAGGCAGCAGCTCCTGCGCGCCCTGGCGGCGGCCAAGCCCCTGGAACAGGCCGGTCAGTAGCCCCGGGTCACCCAAACGGCGAGCTGGGTGCGGTCGCGCAGGGAGAGTTTGCGCAGGCAGCTGGAGATGTGGTTCCTGGCCGTGCCTTCCGAGATGTCCAGCCGCCGGGCGATCTCCCGGTTGGTCGCGCCGAGTCCGACCAGCCGGGCCACCTCCAGCTCGCGCCCGGTGAGCGGCCCGGTGAGTGGCCCGGTGAGTGGCGCCGCGGTGGGCGGCTCGTCCTGACGGAGCGCGGCGACCAGCCGCGCGGCCGCGGGCCCGCCGAGCACGGTCTCCCCGGCGGCGGCCCGCCGCACGGCGCCGACGAGTTCGTCAGGCGGCGTGTCCTTGAGCAGGTAGCCGCGGGCGCCGGCGCGCAGCCCGCCGAAGATGTACGCGTCGTCGTCGAACGTGGTCAGCATGATCGCCGCGATGTCGGGGAAATCCGTGCGCAGCCGCCCCACCAGCTCGACCCCGTCCATCGCGGGCATCCGGGCGTCGACGAGCGCGACGTGCGGACGCTCGTCCGCGGCCGTCCCGGCGAGCAGTTCGAGGGCGTCGAGGCCGTTGCGGGCCGCTCCGGCGACGGCGATGCCGGGCTCGATCTCCAGCAGCTTGCGCAGCCCTTCGCGCATGAGGATCTGGTCGTCGACCAGCAGGACGCGGATCACGCGGGCACCGTCGCGGTCAGCGCGAATCCGTCGCCGGGCCGGTTGTCGATCTGCAGGACGCCGCCGATCCCGGCCAGCCGCTCCTCCAGCCCGCGCAGGCCGAAGCCCTCCGCCACGCGCTCCGGGTCGGCGCCGTCGCCGTCGTCCGCGATCGTCACCGTGATCTCCTGGGGCGCGCAGCCGAGCGCGACCTCGACGCGGCGGGCCCGCGCGTGCCGCAGCACGTTCGTCAGCCCCTCCTGCAGTATCCGGTAGCAGACCAGCTCGTGCCCCTCGGCCACGGCGGGCCACTCGCCGTCCACGGTGAACGCCACCTCCAGGTCGGCCGACCGGAACGAGGCGGCCAGCAGCTCCATCGCGGCCGCGCCGGTGCGGCCCTCCATGCGCAGCGGCTTGAGCGCGCGGACCCATCGGCGGGTGTCGTTCAGCGCGTCGAGGGTCAGCTCCTGCGCCTGGCGCACCTCGTCCCACGCCGAGGCGGGCCGGGCGGTGCGGAACCTCAGGGCGTTGGCCAAGCTCATGTTGATCACCGTGAGGTGGTGGCCGACGCTGTCGTGCATGTCGCGGGCCATCCTGGCGCGCTCGTCGGCGACGGCCAGGTCACGCGACTGCTCGGCGTGGCGGCGCAGCGCGGTGTGCGCCTCCTCCAGCTCCACCAGCAGGCGCCGGGTCCGTACGGCCTGCCGGTGCGCCTCCAGCAACGCCATCATGACCAGGACGATCACCAGGCAGAGGAACATCGCGAGCAGCCCGTTGACCACGGCCATGAACAGCGTCTGCGCCGGGTTGACCAGGCCGGCCCCGAAGTGCAGCAGCCCGGTCAGGACCGGGTAGAGCGCCGCGCCGCGCATGCCGAACACGACGAGCGCGTTGCCCACGGCCAGGCACGAGATGAGCAGCGTGGTGATGCTGCCCGCGGACATCATGAGCAGGCTCGCGCCCAGGAACAGCACGGTGACGGCCTTGCGCCCGGCAGGCGCCGAGGCCCGCCACGGCAGGAAGAACCACAGCACGCACGCGGCGAGCAGGGCGGCGGCGCCGATCCAGAACAGCGCCGAGATCAGCGGCTGTGCCGCCAGGCCGGGCCGGATGTCGGGGTGCAGGGTCGCCAGGTAGACGAGCGCGCTGAGCAGCGCGGCGCCCCAGAAGGTGATCTCCAGCGCCACCGGGGCCCGGTCGCCGTCGAACTCCGTCCAGCCCCGCATGCTCGCAGCATACGGCGGGCCGCGCGGGGCGGGCAGATGACATCCGGCACATGACAAAAAGCGGATGTTCCGCCCGTAGGCCGCGAACCTACGGTCGGTGCCATGAACTTCCCCAGGACAGGAGCCGTCATCGCCACGCTCTCCTTGGCCGCCATGCTGGCCGTGAGCTGGGCGCTGTGGGACGCGTTGCCGGAGCTGATCACGACCCGGGAGGCCACGCCCGACCGGGCCGGGGTCCGGGTGCCGCGACTGCTGGCCGCCGGGGCGCTCCCGGCCGCGCTGGTGCTCGTCGTGGCAGCCCTGGGCGCGGGCGTCGTGGTGGGGCGGCGGGCCCCGGCGGTCCTGAACACGCTGTTCACGCTCACGCCGTCGCGGGCCGCGCTGAGCGTGGTGCTCGGCACGCTGCCGCCGTTCCTGCTGGTCCTCCACACGGGACTGCTCGTCTGGACCGCCGGGTACGCGATCCCGGTCGAGCAGATCATGGCCGCCTCCCTCGGCCTGCTGCTGGTCGCGCTGGGCCGGGCGCTGCCGAGGGTCACCCCGGACCTGCCGGAGGCGCCGGCCCGCGAGTGGAAGCGGGCGCAACGGCCGGGCGGGCTGGCGACGACGCTGGTCGGCGTCGCGTGCGCGGCGGCGGCCTGGATCCTGCCGCCGCTGCCGGTCGCGGTCGCGGCCGTGCTCCTGGTGGCCGTGGTCCACCTGGTGATGGGCCTGGTCACGGTGGCCCGGCTGCGTTAGGCGGGCGCGTGGATGATCCCGTCGCGGATCAGCCGGTCGACGGCCTCGGCGACCGCCTCCAGCGGCGTGTAGCGGGGGCGGAAGCCGAGCAGGCGTTCGGCCTTGGCCATCGAGCAGTGCGGGCTGTGCGCGATGTGGTCGTAGGTGATCTCGGCGTCCGACTCCGGCACGGTCTCCCGCCACCGCTCCCACGGCAGGAACGCCAGCCGCGCCTCCCGCCCGAACCAGCCGGCCACCGCCTCGGCGTAGCCGCGCAGCGTGAGCGCGGAGGCGGCCACGCAGTGGAAGCTCTCCCCGACGGCGGCCGAGCGGGCGGCCAGCGCGGCCATGAACTGCCGGGCCACGTCGTCGGCGTGCACGTGCTGGACGGTCTCCAGCCCCAGGTTGGGCAGCGTCAGCACGTCGCCGTCGGCCAGCGTCTGGAACGCGGCGGGATCGACGTTGCCCGCCGGGGTGACCGGCACCCAGCCGGGCCCGGTGATGTGCCCGGGGTGCAGCACGGTGACCGGCAGCCCGCTCTCGTGCAGCAGGTAGGACTCGACGGCCGCCTTCTTGATCCCGTAGTCGCCGAACGGCCGCCGGGGGCGGTCCTCCGTCGTCGGCACCTGCTCGCTGGGGCCGTGCACCCAGATCGTGCCGCAGTGCAGGAAGTGCCGCACCCGCCCGGCCAGGGCCTCGGCGAGCTGCCGGGCGCTGGACTCCTCGAAGCAGATCAGGTCGATGACGGCGTCGCCGCCCAGGCCGGCGATCCGCGCGCCGAACGTCCCGGCCGCCTCCTCCGCCTCCCGGTCGGCGACCACCGTGGTGACCTTCCGCCAGGCGCCGTGCGGGGTGTAGGGGCCGCGCCGGCCGCGGCTGACGGCCACCACGTCGTGTCCCGCCTCGACGAGCCGGGGGATCAGGTAGGTGCCGATGTGCCCGCTGGCGCCGATCACCACAGTGCGCATGGGGACCAGCCTAGATGCGCGGCTCGCCGGCCGCCTGGAGGTAGGTGAGCACCGCCAGGACCCGCCGGTTGCCGTCCTCGGCCTGGAGTCCGAGCTTGGCGAAGATGTTGCCGATGTGCTTGACCACCGCGCCCTCGGTGACGTGCAGCCCGGCGGCGATGTGGCTGTTGCTCTCCCCGGCGGCCATGCGGCCCAGCACCTCGCGCTCGCGCTCGCTCAGCGTGTCGATGGCGCGCGGGCGGTTGGCGGCCATCAGGTGGCCGATGACCTTGGGGTCGATGACGATCCCGCCGCCCGCGATGACGTCGAGCGAGTGCATGAAGTCGGTCACGCGCCCCACGCGGTCCTTCAGCAGGTAGCCGACGCCGCCCCGGGGCTCGGCGATGAGCTTGGCCGCGTAGGCGTCGCCGAGATACTGCGACAGCACCAGGACGCCGATGCCCGGATGGGCGGCGCGGATCTCCAGGGCGGCGCGCAGCCCGTCGTCGAGGTTGCGCGGCGGCATCCGCACGTCGGTGATCACCACGTCGGGGCGGTGCTCGGCGACGGCCCGCAGCAGCTCGTCGGCGTCCTCGACGGCGCTGACGACCTCGTGGCCGAAGCGCTGGAGCAGGGCGACCAGCCCTTCCCGCATCAGGGCCGCGTCCTCGGCGATCACCACACGCATGATCCCATTGTCGCTCATCGGGGACGGGGGATGTCGGCGACGACTCTCGTGGGGCCGCCGGGCGGGCTGTCCACGACGAGGTCGCCGGAGAGCATCGCGGCCCGCTCGTACATGCCGACGATCCCGGTCCCGCGTGCCGAGCTGGCGCCGCCGAGGCCGTCGTCGGTGACGGTCAGCACGATGCGGTCGCCGGGAGCGGCCAGCGTGACGTGGATCCGGTCGGGCATGGCGTGCTTGACGGCGTTGGCGACGGCCTCGCTGGCGATGTAGTAGAGCGACGACTCGACCGGCAGCGGGAGCCGCCCGACGCCGTCGGCCTCGACCGTGGCGGGCACCGGCATGCGGTGCCCGAGCTCGCGCAGCGCGGCCCCGAGCCCGTCGTCGATCAGCGTGCGGGGGCGCAGCCCGTGCACGACGTCGCGCAGGGTGTCGAGGGCCAGCTCGTTCTCGCGCCTGACGGCCTCCAGCGACTCCAGCGCGGCGTCCTGCTTCGGCCCGGCGGGGATGGACTCGCGCAGCTCCAGTTCGAGCATGCCGAGGCGCATCGCGGCGGTGGCCAGGTGCTGCTGGGTGCCGTCGTGCAGGTCGCGCTCGATGCGCTGCCGCTCGCCCTCGAACCGCTCCAGCTCGGCGATGTTGGCCCTGGCCAGCGACGTCACCTGCGACTGGAGCTCGTCCATCCGGGGGGAGAGCAGCATCGTGGCCAGGAAGCTCTGCCCGCAGGCGAGCAGGGTCGAGACGTACGGCAGCGCCACGGTGGCGAGGAGGCTGGCGGCGAGCGCGAGCGTGAGCTCCAGCGGCTCGGGCCGTGTCTGCCATTCGATCGCGGTGAACACGACGAGCGCCACGACCACCCAGAGCACCGACAGGGCGGCCGCCACGGCGAGGAACACGACGGACAGCAGCCCGGTCGCGAGCTGCACCACCGCGAAGGCCACCTCCCGCCAGAACATCGGCTGCTGGAGCCTGGCGAGCCCGCCCGGGCCCGACGGCCGGGGGATGGCCTCGAACCCGGCCAGCCGCACCATCCGGCGTTCGATCCTGGCCACGTACGCGGCCCAGAACGGGAACAGCAGCGGCAGGCTCACGGCCACGACCCCCGGCGCCCACAGCAGGGCGTGGACGAGGGTGTAGACCAGGCCACGCCACGGCCAGCGCGACGTCAGGAACCTGAAGGGGGAGCCGCGGAGAGCGGACCAGGCGTTGGACATGTCGTGCAGCCTATGGAGAACGGACATCTCCGGTCAGTGAGGGCACGAGGAGCCTTCAGGTGGACTTTCCCCTACCCCAAAACCCCACAAAGAGGATCATCCATATGCAAACATGATCTCGCTTCGTTCCCGATGAAAGGACGTACCACGTGCGTAAGAAGGCCCTCGCCCTGGCAGCCATGCTCGGCGCCGGCACGGTCCTCCTGCACCCGGCGCCGGCGATGGCCGCCGCCTACACCCCCGAGGCCGCGTGCGCCGAGCAGTCCGGACGGGGCGGCTGGACGCATGTGAGCGACAACAGGCGTGCGGTGAAGCACCGCGGCTCGACGTGGGGTCACGTCTACCTGATGTGGAACCGCGCCAGCCAGCAGAACTGCGTCGCCATGATCAAGACCAGGTACGCCGGCAAGTCCACCTACACCCAGGCGATCCTCAAGGTGCAGGGCGGCGGCGCGTACCGTGACCCGGGCACGCTGACGGCCAGGACGTACAAGTACTACGCCGCCGCCATCGGCTACGGCAAGGGCCAGTGCGTCGACTTCGAGGGCAGGACGACCAACGGCACGCGGAACTACGCCACCGCCGTCGGAAAGCGCGGCAGGCTCGCCAACTGCGGCTGACCTCCGCCGCGGGCATCCTGCGTGTACGCTGCGCGGATGCTGAAGCTGGACCGGTTGGTGAACGTGCTGGGAGGCTACGGCGCGCGGCTGCGGCTGGCGCCCGCCTCCCGGGGCGTCGAGCTGCGCAGCGTCGTCGTCCACGATCCGGCCGACGACCGGCCGGCCGTCGGTGACGTGTACCTGGCGGTGGGCGTGGAGTCGACCGCCGAGGCGATCCTGCTGGCCCGCGCCGCCAGAGCCGTCGTGGTGCTGGTCCGCGAGGGCGTCCCGGGCGACGACGAGGCGCTGACCGGCGCCCGCGACGCCGGGATGGCCGTGCTCGCCGTCGACCCCGAGGTGTCCTGGAGCCAGCTCCTCGGCGTGGTGTACGGCCTGGTCCTGGAGGGACGCGAGACCGAGGCGGGCCGCGGCCCGACCGACCTGTTCGCCTTCGCCGACACGCTGGCCGGCGAGCTGGGCAACCCGGTGACGATCGAGGACCAGATGTCGCGGGTGCTGGCCTACTCGGGCTCCCAGCAGAGCTCCGACCCGGTCCGGCTGGAGACGATCCTGGGCCGCCGGGTGCCCGACTCGATGCGGCGGCTGCTGGCGCGCAAAGGGGTCTTCCGTCACCTGGCGACCTCCGACGAGCCGGTGTTCGTGGCGCCGTCGCCGGAGCACGGGCTGCGCGGCCGGATGGTGGTGGCCGTGCGGGCCGGGCGCGAGCTGCTGGGGTCGATCTGGGTGGAGTGCGAGCGTCCGCTGGAGGGTGCGCCGCTGACCGTGCTGGCCGACGGCGCCCGGGCCGTCGCGCTGCACCTGCTGCGCTCGCGGGTGAGCGCCGACCTGGAGCGGCAGGTGGAGTCCGACCTGGTCATCCAGTTGCTGGAGGGCACCGCCGACGCCCCCGCGCTGATCAGCCGGCTGGGGCTGCCCGGTGGCCAGTTCCGGGTGATCGCGTTGCAGGCGCACGTCGGCGACGAGGCGCACGCCGCGATCCTGATGGCGTTCGAGCGGGCCACGACCGGGTTCGGCTGGTCGCGGCCGGGGCGCAGCGCGCTGTTCGGCAACACGCTCTACACGGTGCTGCCCAGCGGCGGCGAGCCGACGCCCGCCCGCGACTGGGTGGCCGCGATCGCGCACGTGCTGCCGCGCCGGGTCACGCTGATGGCCGGGGTCGGCGGCCCGGCCGTGCCCGCGCAGCTGCCCGCCAGCAGGCAGGAGGCGGACGAGAGCCTGGCCCTGCGCGCCGCCCGGCCCGACGGCGACCTGGCCGTGGTCTACGACGAGTCGTGGGACGCGATCCTGCTCCAGCGGCTGCGCGCGGCGGCGTCGGCGGGCCGCACCCCGGCGCGCGGTCCCGTTGCCGAGCTGACCAGGCACGACGCCGAGCACGGCACCCGCTACATCGAGACGCTGCGCGCCTGGCTGGAGGCGCAGGGCGATCTGGCCGTGGCCGCCACCCGGCTCGGCGTGCACCCGAACACCGTCCGCTACCGGTTCAGGAAGATGACCGCGATCACCGATCTGGGCCTCGACCAGCCGGAGAAGCGACTGGCGATGATCATCGCGTTGGCCGCCGCGTCGCCCTAGCCGGGCCGCGTTGTCCTGGCCGGACAAACGACGGCCCCCCGGTTGTCGCACGCAGATGAACCGTTCTCGCGTCCTACGGGCGATCCTGCAGGTGTAACGCGACAGAGCGGAGAGGGTGGCAATGCGTATCGACGGCGGGCCGCGAACGGCAGTGGTGATCGGCGCCGGTGTGGTGGGCCTGTCCACCGCCTGGTTCCTGCAGGAGCGCGGCGTCGAGGTGACCGTGGTCGACCGTGACGGGGTCGCCGCCGGTTCCTCCTGGGGCAACGCGGGCTGGCTGTCGCCCGGCCTGGCCATCCCGCTCAACGAGCCCGGCGTGCTCCGCTACGGCCTGCGCTCCCTGCTCGACCGGGACGCGCCGCTGCACGTGCCGACGACGCCCGACGTGGGGCTGTGGGCGTTCCTGACCCGGTTCGCGCTGCACTGCAACTGGAAGGACTGGGGCCGAGCCGTCCGGGCCAACCTCCCGTTCAACGAGGAGTGCCTGGAGGCGTTCGACGTCCTCACCGCCAGCGGCGTCGAGGCCCCCACCGTGGAGGCGCCGATCATGGCCGCCTTCCGCACCCCGAAGCAGGCCGTCTCGCTGCTGCACGAGCTGCGCCGCATCAACGACTCCGGGCTGGAGATCCGCTACGCCGCCTTCGAGGGCGCCGAGCTGCGCAAGCAGGCTCCGCAGCTCTCCGTGCAGGCCGAGGCGGGCATCCGGCTCGACGGGCAGCGTTACGTCGACCCGGGCGCGTTCACCCACGCGCTGGCCGACGCCGTCACCGCGCGCGGCGGCGTCATCCGCGACGGCTTCACCGTGACCGGCGTGGACCAGGAGGGCGGCAAGCAGGTCGTGCGCGCCGCCAACGGCGACAGCGTCAAGGCCGACGCCGTCGTGCTCGCCACCGGCGCCTGGCTGAACCGGCTCGCCAAGGAGTGGGGCGTGCGGACCCAGGTACGCGCCGGGCGCGGCTACTCCTTCACCGTGCCGACGGACGAGCCGGTGCGCGGCCCGATCTACCTGCCCGCCGTGCGCGTCGCCTGCACCCCGTACCAGGGCAAGCTGCGCGTCGCGGGCACGATGGAGTTCCGTGACCCGGACGCCCCGCTCTTCCAGCGCCGCGTGGACGCGATCATCGCCTCCGCCAAGCCGCTGCTGACCGGCGTGCACTGGGAGGAGCGCACCGACACGTGGGTGGGCCCGCGTCCCGTCACCCCCGACGGCATGCCGCTGATCGGCGCCACCCGGGTGCCCGGCATCTACGTCGCGGGCGGCCACGGCATGTGGGGCCTGACCCACGGCCCGGCCACCGGCCGCATGCTCGCCGAGCAGATCACCACGGGCAAGCAGCCCGAGGCGCTGCGGGCGTTTGACCCGACTCGCTGACTTCCTGTCACATTGCGGGCCTCTTGTGTCTCTAATGGGAGTAGGCATTCCCGAGAGCGAGAGGCCCAATATGTTAGAGGTGATCGGCGCGGGGTTCCCGCGCACCGGGACGAGCTCGATGAAGGCCGCGCTGGAGCGGCTGGGGTTCGGGCCCTGCTTCCACATGTTCGACGTCATGACCAAGCCGGGCATCGCCGAGCGCTGGGCGCCGCTGGCCGGCGGCGCCCAGCCCGACTGGGCCCGGGTGTTCGACGGCTACCGCTCCTCCCAGGACTGGCCGGCCTCCCACTTCTACCGCTCCCAGGCCGAGGCGTTCCCCGACGCCAAGGTCGTCCTGACCGTACGCGACCCGCACGCCTGGTACGTGAGCATGGGCACGCTCATGGCCGAGGGCCCCGGCCGCGAGCTGCCGCCCGACCTGCCCGAGGCCGCCGCGGCGGTGTTCGGCAGGATGGACCTGATCACTCCGCTCCTCACCGAGATCGGGCGGGACGTGTTCGGCCTCGACGACTGGACCTTCACCGACGGCATGCCGGAGGAGAAGGTCGCGCTGGCCGCCTTCGAGCGGCACGTGGACAAGGCCAGGGCGAGCCTGCCGGCGGACCGGCTGCTGGTCTTCGACGTGCGCGAGGGCTGGGAGCCGCTGTGCCGCTTCCTCCGCCGTGACGTCCCCGACGAGCCGTTCCCGCACCTCAACGACGCCAAGGCGATGGCCGCCACGCTCGACAGGCTGGTGCGGGAGGGCGTCATCGAGCCGCGCTAGGCGGCCGGCCGGTCGCCGAGCGGGCGGCGGCGCAGAGCCGGGTCCGTGAGCGACGGAGGGCGCCACGCCCCGTCCGGCTGGTACAGGTTCACGCCGGGCGGGACGATCTCGTCGATGCGGTCCAGCGCCGCGTCGTCGAGGACGAGCGAGGCGCCCTTCAGGCTCGCTTCGAGCTGGGCCGGCGTGCGCGGCCCGATGATCACGGACGTGACGGCGGGATGCGCCAGCGGGAACGCCGTGGCCAGCTCCGGCAGCGTGCAGCCGAGGTCGCCGGCCAGCTCGATCAGCCGCTCGACGGCGTCCAGCTTGACCTGGTTCTCCGGGATCGCCGGGTCGAACCGGGCCGGGGTGATGCGGGCCCGGCCGCTGGACAGGTCGATCGGCCCGCCCTTGCGGATCCGGCCCGTCAGGAACCCCGACGCCAGCGGGCTCCACGTCAGCACGCCCATCCCGTACCTCTGGCACGTCGGCAGCACCGACGCCTCCACGCCGCGCGCCAGCAGCGAGTACGGCGGCTGCTCGGTGCGGAAGCGCGGCAGTCCGCGCCGCTCGGCCACGTGGTGCGACTCGGCGATCTGCTCCGCCGGGAACGTCGAGCAGCCGAACGCCCGGATCTTCCCCTCCCGCACCAGGTCGCCGAGCACGCCCAGCGTCTCCTCGACGTCGGTCGTACGGTCCGGCCGGTGCACCTGGTACAGGTCTATCCAGTCGGTGCGCAGCCGCCGCAGGCTGTCCTCGACCGCCATGACGATCCACCGCCGCGAGTTGCCGCCCCGGTTGCGCCCCTCGCCCATCGGGAAGTGCACCTTCGTGGCCAGGACCACCTCGTCGCGCCGCCCGGCCAGCGCCTTGCCGACGATCTCCTCCGACTCGCCCGCCGAGTACATGTCGGCCGTGTCGACGAAGTTGACGCCCGCGTCGAGCGCCGTGTGGATGATCCTGGCGCACTCGTCGTGGTCCTGGTTGGCCACGAAGCCGAACATCATCGTCCCCAGGCAGTGTGTGCTCACCTCGATGCCGGTGCCGCCGAGAGCGCGGTAACGCATGGTCCCTCCAAGAGTCCGGTACGTGGTCCGCACGCTAGGAGTTAGAGTCGGCTCTAGGTCAAACTGGACACCATGCTGACCATCTCGCAGGTCGCCGAGCGCACCGGCCTGAGCGTGCACGCCCTGCGCTTCTACGAGCAAGAGGGCATCCTGGCCCACCCCGTCGAGCGTGACGCCGGAGGCCGCCGCGTCTACACCGAGGACCACGTCGACTGGCTCGGCATGTGCGTGCTCCTGCGCGCCTCCGGCATGCCGCTGCCCGACATCCGCCGCTACACCGAGCTGGTCCGCCAGGGCCCCGGCACCGAGGACGAGCGCCTGGAGCTGATGCGCGCCCACCAGGAGCGGGTGAGCGGCCAGATCGAGGAGCTCACCCGCTGCCTGGACCTCATCACGTTCAAGGTCGGCGTGTACGAGGACCGCGTCGCCGACTCGCCCGGCCGGGCGTGCGGCGTCTCACGGCTGTGATCACCAGTTGGCCGGCAGCCCCGGCGTCGTGGCGGGCAGCGCGCGGCCCGGCGGGTGGATGACGTACACCACGCCGCCGCTGCTGGAGCTGCGCAGCCACACGTTCTCGAAGTCGGCCCGCGGGTAGACCCGGCGCACCGCGTCGTTGCTGGGCGAGGCCGGGTCGTTGGCGATCACGTCGCCGTTCTCGGTGAAGCCGACGACCACCATGATGTGCCCGTCCGTCCCGTACCCGGCGCCGGGCAGCTCGCCCTTCTTGAACGACTGCGAGGTGATCACCGGGATGCCCGCGCCGACCAGCTTCTCCAGCTCCGTCAGCGTCCGCAGCCGCGTCACGAACCCGTCCACGCCGTAGCGGCCCGCGTAGGCGACGTTGAACGGCCAGTTGCCCGCGCCCTGGTAGGCGTGGTCGTAGGTGTAGCGCGCCGCGTGGTCGACCTCCGGGTTCGGGTCCGACGGGTCCACCCAGGCGGTGTCCTGCGCGCTCGGCCACCGGCCCCAGTAGCCCAGCACCATCGTGGTCGAGGACGGGCTGCACCACGCCTGGCCGCCGCCGTCCCACTCCGGGTAGTGGCCCGAGTGGATGCTCTGCGAGCGGCGCGGCACGTCCAGCTCCGTGCCCCACGCGCCGCCGCCGGGGCTCACCGGGACCCTCTTGCGCTCCGGGACGTGCGAGGCCATCGCGCCCAGCGTGCGCACCCGTGGCGTCACCGCCGAGCCCGGCGTCCGGTAGAGGGTGACGCGGAGCTGGTAGGCGTCGATCAGCCGGCCGTCGGCGGCCACCAGCGTGTCGACGGCCACGTTCGCGTCGGCGTCGCCCTGGCCGGGCACCGACGTGCGGCGGATGTCGCCCTCGCCGTAGGCCCAGCGGCCCAGCACGTACCACTTCGTCAGCCCGGCGGCGTGCCGGGCGCGTGCCTCGACCTGCATCCAGCTCCCGGCCGGGATGTCGGCCGTCCAGGAGGCGATCAGCTCGGTCGCGCCGAAGCCCGTCTGCCGTTCGGGCCCGGTCCAGCGGGCGTACTCCCAGGTCCGGGTGCCGAGGGCGTCGGTGTAGGAGGCGGTGCCCGCGACGCTCGCGAACGACAGCCCGTCGCCGGCGGTGGTGCCCTCCGCGGTGCCGCCGGCGAAGTCGGCCCGCTGGTAGACGACGTCGGCCTGGCCCGCCGCGGGCTTCGCCGCGGCGACGGCCTGGCCCGTGGGCGCGGTGAGCGCCGTGGCCAGCACGACGGTGGAGAGGAACGCGGTCAACGTACGCATGTACCCACCTTTACGGACGGCGTTCGAACCGGCAGACAGTAAGCACGGCGGGTATGGGAACGCATCGGCAAATGTACGTAACTAGCGCTTGGGGCCCTTGCCGTGGTCGGTCTTCTTCCTGGCCTGACCGGGGGGCTGGTCGGGCCGTTGCCGGTCGGACGAGTTCGCGGCCCGGCGGGGGCGCGCATGGGACGTCTCGCCGGCCTGGGTCGTTGTGTCCGGCTGCGTGGTCCTGCTCTGGGGCGTCGCTTCCGACGGGGTGGCCGGTTCCGATGGGCTCGCTTCCGACGGGGTCGGTTCCGAAGTGGTCGCTTCCGACGGGGTCGCTTCCGACCGGGTCGTCTGCGGGCGCGTTGTCTCCGGCGCCGGCTCGGCCGTGGCGGTGACCGTCGCGGTCGCCGTGGCCGTGGCTGTGGCGGTCGCGGTGGTGGTGGGGTGCGGGGCGGGCACGGGCGGGCCCGCCACGGGGGTGGCGCTCCACGACGTGGCGGCCACGACGATCCCGGCCAGCGCCAGCAGCCCCGCCGTCTCCCGCCGCCGCCCACCGGCGCACCAGCGCCGCCCGCGGCCGGTTCGCTGTGCGGCGGCCCCGCCCGTCGGCCGGTCGGGCGGCGCGGGCTCGGACTTGCCCAGCAGGGCGGTCAGCTGCGCGTGCGCCTCGGCGGCGCCGGTGCGGCGTTCGGGGTCCTTCTCCAGCAGCCCGCCGATCAGCGGCGCCAGCTCCCCGGCCCGCTCGAACGGGTCCGGGCGGGTGCTCACGACCGCGCTCAGCGTGGCCAGCTCGCTGCTGTGCCGGTACGGCGCCCGGCCCTCCACCGCCGCGTACAGCGTCGCCCCCAGCGACCACAGGTCGCTCAGCGCCGTGGCCGGCCCGCCGCCGGCTCGCTCGGGCGCGATGTAGGCGGGCGTGCCCACGACCACGCCGGGCCGGCCCGACGGCTCGCCGTCCAGCGTCGTCGCCAGCCCGAAGTCCGTCAGGATCGCGTGACCTTCGGAGGTGAGCAGGATGTTGCCCGGCTTCACGTCCCGGTGCAGCACCCCCGAGGCGTGGGCGTAGCGGAGCGCGGCCAGCACCTCCAGCCCGATGCGCGTCACGGTCGGCACGGCCAGCGGGCCCCGGTCGGCGATCATCCGGGCCAGGCTGCTCGACGGCACGTACTGCATGACGATCCACGGCCGCTCGCCGGCCAGCACCACGTCGTGGACGGCGGCGATGTTCGGGTGCGTCAGCTTGGCGGCGATGCGCGCCTCCCGCATCGTGTCGGCCGCCCGCTGCCCGGCGGCGGTCACCTCCTTGATCGCGACCTCACGGTCGAGGAGCTCGTCGCGGGCCCGCCACACGGCGCCCATGCCGCCCTCTCCCAGCTTCGAGAGCAACCGGTAGCGCCCGCCCAGTAACCACCCTTCCAAGGACATGTCACTGGCTTACCCGATCAACGGACATCACGCAACGCATTCGTACGAGTACTGGAAGGTCGTACGAAGCTGTGGAAAGGTAGGTGAAATGGCTCCAAGGATCGCGACGGCCAGCCGGGTGGAGCTGCCCGAGCTGCTCGACTTCCTCCGTCCCCGGCACCACGGCCTGCTGTCGACCACCCGCGCCGACGGCCGCCCGCAGCTCTCGCCCGTCACCTGCGGGGTCGACGGTGACGGCCGGATCGTGATCTCCACCTATCCGGATCGCGCCAAGGCCGTCAACGCGCGCCGCGACGACCGCGTGTCGATCTGCGTGCTGTCGGACGACTGGGACGGCCCGTACGTGCAGGTCGACGGCCGGGCCGAGGTGCTCGACATGCCGGAGGCGCTGGAGGGCCTGGTCGAGTACTTCAGGTGCATCTCCGGCGAGCATCCCGACTGGGTCGAGTACCGCGAGGCCATGCGCCGCCAGGACAAGTCACTGATCCGCGTGCGCATCGAGCGCTGGGGCCCGATCGCGACCGGCGGCTTCCCGGCGCGGCTCAGCCCGCCCGCTCCCTGAGGTAGTCCCGCAGGACGACCGCCTGGTTGTGCTCGGTGTCCTTGGCGCCGTAGAGCAGCGTCACCCGGCCCTTCGCGGCGGCGTCGAGCAGCGGCCGGACGGCGTCGTCGCGCCCGGCCAGCTCCTCGCGGTAGCGCTCGGCGAACTCGGCGAACCGCTCGGGCCGGTGCCCGAACCACTTGCGCAGCTCGGTCGAGGGCGCCGCGTCCCGCGCCCAGCCGTCGAGCCGGAGGTCGTCCTTGCGCACCCCGCGCGGCCACATCCGGTCCACCAGGAACACCGCGCCCTCGGCCGGCTCGTGGTCGTAGACGCGCTGGATCTCGATCGGTCCCATGCTCTGGATGATGCCCCTGAGCCCGGGGACCGTACGTGTCCGCCATGCCGTGGGGAGGTTTTCCGGCACCGGGCTCGGATAGGAGGCAGGCCCGGATCAAGCGACAGACAGGGGGCCGACATGGGCGCCGACGACAAGATCTCGAACAAGGCCGAAGAGCTGAAGGGCAGGGCCAAGGAGGGCGTGGGCCGGGCGACCGACGACGAACGCCTCGAGGCCGAGGGCCGCGCCGACCGCAGCAAGGGCAAGGTCAAGCAGGCGGGCGAGAAGGCGAAGGACGCCGCCCGCAACGTCAAGGACGCCTTCAAGCACTGAGGCACAGCACCGCCTCAAGCGCTGGGGCACTGCTTCAAGCACTGAGGCGCGCGATGCACCTGGGGCCGGGGAGGGCCCGCCGTACCAAGGCGAAACACCTCCCCGGCCCCTTCCGTGTGCTTGACGTTCTTGACGGGTCCGCGGGCCGGGTTCCACGGTGACGCTCAGGCGCTCCACAAGGTCGCGCCGGCAGGCCGGACCGTTTCCCCGCAAAGGCTGGATTCACCGCATTTTCCTTCCGCGCATTTGATCACCTAGCCCATTTCCGCCCATTTACCGCAACAAAAAGGAACGGGTGGGACCGGTCAAGTCTTCTTTGGCCGAAGTGATTGGGGTGATTTACGGGTATATCAGGACTAGTGTCCCTTTAGGGCACTAGAAACAGGGGGAGGAGAAATGACTCTCATTCAGAGTGGTTACCGGTCCCACTGCTACCGTCGCCGCTGCTGTCGGCGCCGCCGTTACTACGGTGGCTGCCGTCGTAGGCGGTGGTGGTGGTAAGAGAACGCCGTGAGAGTCGGCGGGCCGACCGCCGTCTCTCATTCTCTTTTCCTAGGCGGGGAGACCGTCCGGCGCTCGCGCCGGCGGTCTCCCTCCGCCGCACCTTCCGTGAATTCTGGCCCAACACCCGCGGCCTGCGCTGGTTGCTCGCCGCGGGCGTCGTTTTCGCCGCGGTCGCCGCGCTCTGCGAAGTCGCGGCGATCGGCCTGTTCGGCCGGATCACCGATGAAGTGCTCACCACCCGCGACCTCGGCGCGTTCTGGGGGCCTGCGCTCACCTGGCTCGGCCTCGCCGCCGTCGCCGGCGTCGCCTCGCTCACCGGCACGTACGCCACCGCCGTCGGCGCCGAACGTTTCCTGCTGAGCCTGCGCGACCGGGTGTTCACCCACATCCAGACGCTCTCGCCCGACTACGGGGAGAACCGCCGCCTCGGCGACCTCATGGCCAGGCTCACGGACGACATCGAGGCCATCGAAGAGCTGATGGGATCGGGCCTGGTCAAGCTGTTCACCACGGCCGCCAGCGTCGTCTTCTTCGCCGGCGCCGCCTTCTACGTCCGCTGGGACCTGGCCCTGATCACGATGGCGCTGGTCCCCGCCTTCCTCGTGGTGTCGAAGATGTTCGCCTCCCGCTTCAGGGTGGCCTCGGCGCGCGAGCGCTCCAGCAACGGCGAGATGAACAGCGTCATCGAGGAGGGGCTGGCCAACCAGGCGCTCGTCCAGTCCTACAACCGCCAGTCCGCCGAGTCGGCCCGGCTGCACGCGACCGGCCGAGGCTGGCTGCGCGCCAACCTGTCGCAGGCGTGGCTCGCCGGCCTGTACGGTCCCGCCGTCCAGGTGCTGGAGACCGTCTGCCTCATCGTCATCCTGGGCGTCGGCGCGTGGGAGATCGCCGCCGGACGGCTCACGCTGGGCGGCCTGCTGGCCTTCGCCGCGTACCTGGCCATGCTCTACCCGGCCGTGCAGAGCCTCGGCGAGATCGCGCTCACCGTGTCGGAGGCTGCGGCCGGCTCCGACCGCGTCATGGAGGTGCTCAGGACCAGGCCCGCCGTCGAGGACGCCCCCGGCGCCCGGCCGCTGCCCGTCCGCGCCGCCGGCCGCGTCGGCTTCGAGCACGTCGGCTTCCGCTATCCCGGCCGCAGACGGCCCGCCCTCCAGAACCTGTCGTTCACCGCCGAACCAGGCGAGCTCGTCGTGCTCACCGGACCCAGCGGCGCGGGCAAGTCGACGCTGGCCAAGCTGCTGCTGCGGTTCTACGACCCCGACACCGGCCGCGTGCTGCTCGACGGCCACGACATCCGCGAGCTCACCAGGGCGTCTCTGCGCGACAACATCACGATCCTGCACCAGGAGACGCTGCTGTTCTCGGGGACCGTACGCGACAACATCGCCTACGGCCGGCCGGACGCCACCCACGACGAGGTCATCCGCGCCGCCGAGCTCGCCGGGGTGCACGACTTCGTCAGGACCCTGCCCCGGGGGTACGACTCCCAGGTCGGGCAGCGGGGCAGACTGCTGTCCGGGGGGCAGCGGCAGCGCGTGGCCATCGCCAGGGCGATCCTGCGCGACGCCCCCGTGCTCGTCCTCGACGAGCCGATGACCGGCCTCGACCAGGCCACGGCCACGCGCATCATGGAGCCGCTGCGGCGGCTCATGGCCGGACGGACCACCATCCTCATCACCCACGACCTGCGTCACCTGCCACAGGACGCACGCGTGATCGAGCTGGAGCCGGCCGGCCGGGAGAGCCGGATCCGCCTGAAGCGGCTCGGGGCTCAGCGGGAGAGCCCGAGGCTGTTGAGCAGCCCGGTGACGCCGATGTTGTCCAGCAGCGAGGACGAAGCTGACGGTGCCGACGGCGTCGACGGTGCCGCCGGTGCCGAGGACGAGCGCGGCGCGGTCGTCGTCGCCGACGAGGTCGGACGGTTCCACGGGCCGGTCCACGGGCCGGTCCACGGGCCGTAGGGCTGCTGCCACTGCGGACGGTAGGAGTGCGGCCAGTTCGAACGGTAGGAGTCGGCCCAGTGCGGGTGGTAGGCGCCGTACCGGCGGTTGTACTCCTCGCACCACGGCGCCGTGATCAGGCCCCGGACGTGCCCGTTCACGTTGACCGTGCCGACCGGGCCGTTGCGCCTGGCGGTGGCGTCCGCGTTCGAGTTCGAGTCGAAGACCTGGCCCATCAGCGCGTGGACGTAGCCGTTGATCTCGGCCCACTCCTCGGCGGTCGGCTGCCTGTCGTAGCTGATCCGTACGCCGTCACGGCCGTACTCGTCGTCGGTCAGGTACTGGACCAGCTCGTCGTCGCCGATCACGTCGCGCAGCGGCGAGTGCGGCAGGTACGTGGCGTTCGCGCACCACTCCCTGAGCCGGTCGTCGTAGTCGTCGGCCGCGGCCGGCGCGGCCATCAACGTGACGCCGGTGGCCGTCGCTGCGAGTGCGGTGATGACGTGCTTGTACATGGGTGCCCCCTGCGGGTGGTGATCTGATCATCCGCAGTGGTCAGTACCCATAGTGAGCTTTCAACTACTCCATGGTTGGATCTGGCCGTCTTTACCCGGACTGCCGTCGTCCGAGCGGAACGCGTACTCTGCTGCCCATGCGTGAACGGGTCATCGACGGCCGCTTCGAGCTGCGCGAACGGCTCGGCGGCGGCGGCATGGGTCTGGTGTGGCGGGCCTGGGACACCGCCCTGCACCGCGACGTCGCGCTCAAGGAAGTGCGGCCGCCCGACCCGGCCATGGACGAGCACGACCCGGCCCTGGCCCGCGAGCTGCGCGCCCGCGTGCTGCGCGAGGCCCGCGCCCTGGCTCGGCTCAACCACCCGCACGTCGCCACCATCCACCACATCGTCGACGAGGGCACGGACACGTACCCGTGGCTCGTCATGGAGCTCGTCACCGGCGGCTCGCTCCAGGACCGGCTCGCCCACGGCCCGATGCCCCCCGCGGAGGTCGCGCGGCTCGGCCGCGAGGTGCTGTCGGCGCTGCGCGCCGCCCACGCCGTCGGCATCCAGCACCGCGACGTCAAGCCCGCCAACGTCCTGCTCCGCTCCGACGGGCGCTCCGTCCTGACGGACTTCGGCATCGCCGCCGTACGCGAGGCGCCCAGCCTGACGGCCACCGGGTCGTTCATCGGCTCACCCGAATACATGGCGCCCGAGCGCATCAACGGGCACGAGGGCGACCCGGCCTCCGACCTGTGGTCGCTCGGCATGATGCTGTACGTGGCGGTCGAGGGGCGGCACCCGTTGCGCCGCGCCACCACGCTGGCGACGCTCGCGGCGGTGCTCAACCAGGAGGTGCCGCCGCCGGAACGGGCCGGGGCGCTCGGGCCCGCCCTGATGGCGCTGCTCAACCGCGACCCGTCGGCCCGCCCCGGCCCCGAGACCCTCGACCACCTCCTGACCGTCGCCACCGACGCCCCCTCGGCCCACGGGGGCGGGCCGTTCGGCGGCGCCCCGCCGGTCGAGGCGCCGACCCGCCCCCCGGGCGGGCCCTACGGCCACCAGCCCGCGGGCAGCTCGCCGACGCATCCGCCCGGGCCCTTCGGGGGCTCGCCGTACCCGCCTCCCCGGGGAGCGGTGACGCATCCCCCCGGCCGGCCCTACGGCGGCCCGCCGGCCCCCGCGCCCTACGGGATGCCGACCCAGGGACGGACCGCGGGGAAGCGGAAGACCGGCAGGATCGTCGGCGCCATCTCGGCCGCCGCCGTCGTGGCCGTCGCCGCCGTCGTCTGGACGCAGCTCCCCTCCTCGACCGGCAGCCCCCAGCAGCGGCCCGAAGACGCCGCCACCCTCGCCGCCCCCGCCCGCACCCCCACCGAGGACCCTACGCCGGAGGCGGAGACCACCACCCCCACTCCCCGCGCCGTCAACCTGCACACCGAGACGGGCATGCGTGACCTGATCAAGGCCATGAAGCCCGTCATCGGCGGTACCAAGGTCTACGGCCTCACCGTCTACCCCACCTACGCCTCCGCCGAGGCCCCCGCGAAGGCCCGCAAGGGCGCCTACGACCGCTACTTCTACCGCGACGGCGTCGTCACCAAGCAGGAGGGCTTCGGCCACACCACGAAGTCCCCCGCCGTGGACCTGGAATCGTTCGACTGGAGCGTCCTGCCCGCCCTGTTCCGCAAGGCGCCGAAGGCCCTGAACGTCCCCAAACCCACCTCCCGCTACCTCATCGTCGACACCGACTTCCCGTTCACCGGCGCCACCCGGCAGGTCCTGCTCGTCTACCTGAGCGACGAGTACGACGGCGGCTACCTGGTCGCCGACCGCAAGGGCAAGATCCTCAAGACGAACCCCGCAGGATAGCCCCGCCCGACGGCTACGGGCTTGAGGGAAGTAACGCCATTTCTCTTTCCTCAAGCCCATGCCAAGCGAGTCTCATTCCCGAACAGTTAACCTCCGACTGGTCGAGCGGCCACCGCGCGGGCCCACTGACGCGACGTAATCCGGCGCTACAGGGAAGGGCTACCAGTCGCAGTTCGCTTCCGGCACTCTCAGACGCTGTCCTACGTGAAGATTGTTGAGGTCGACGCCCGGGTTCAGGGCGGCGAGCGTAGAGTAGGAGATCCCGAGTTTGCCGGCGATCCCTCTCGCCGTATCTCCGCGCTTGACGAAGTAGTAGCAGGCCAGAACCGTTGCCTCGGCCCCTTCCTGCGTGACGCTCGTGGCCGCCGCAGGTGTCGCCATGACAGCAGGAGTGGTGAGCAGGGCCGCCACGGTGGAAATGGCAAGCGCTGTCTTCCAGGTCATCTTGACTCCCTCGGATTGGAAAGATCTTGATGGCTTGTTGATTCTAGGAGGCGCCCATAACTGCAACAAGGGTTGATTTTCTGGTGGGACGCGGCTGGGAGAGCGGACGAGCGTGAAACGTTCATGAGAAGTCGCTGGTTGTCGCCGATGGAAGGGCTCATTCGTTGACGGCCTTCCGGGGGCGTGGGATCAATCAGGGAAAGCGCTTACCCGAAGGGAGCGGACGTGTTACGTCAACTCTTGCGCCGCCTGTCCGTGGCCGCCACCGCCGTGGTGACGGCACTGACGGGCGCCCTGGCCGTGCTGCCCCCGCCGGCCCAGGCCGCCACCGTCGACACCGGCGCCTGGTACGTCCTGGTGAACCGGCACAGCGGCAAGGCCCTGGACCTGTACGACTTCGCCGCCGCCGACGGCGCCCCGATCGTGCAGTGGGCGCGCAACGACGGCAACCAGCAGCAGTGGCGGTTCGTCAGCTCCGGCGACGGCTACTACCGGCTCAAGTCCCGGCACAGCGGCAAGGTGCTCGACGTCTACGAGTGGAACGCCGAAGGCGGCGCGCAGATCGTCCAGTGGGCCGATCTGAACGGCTGGAACCAGCAGTTCCGCCTGGCCGACTCCGACGGCGGGCACGTACGCCTGATCAACCGCCACAGCGGCAAGGCCCTGGAGGCCTGGGAGTGGGCCACGAGCGACGGCGCCCGCGTCTCCCAGTGGGACGACCTGAACGGCGCCAACCAGCAGTGGCGGCTGGTCAAGCTCGGCTCCGGCGACAGCGGAGGCGGCGACGGCAGCGGCGCGTGGCCGTCCGACACCGGCAGCGTCCACCAGACGGAGACGCGCGAGGTCGGCACGTTCTTCGACGGCGGCATGAAGCGCTACTACGGCATCGGCGACGGCGGGCAGGGCGAGAGCCAGGACCCGATGTTCGTGGTGGCGAACGGCGGCACCATCCAGAACGTGATCATCGACGCCCCGGCCGGCGACGGCATCCACTGCGAGGGCTCGTGCACGATCCGCAACGTGTGGTGGAACGACGTGGGCGAGGACGCCGCCACGTTCAAGAGCCCCAGCTCCTCGGCGCGCTACCTGGTCGAGGGCGGCGGCGCGAAGTCGGGCTCCGACAAGGTGTTCCAGCACAACGGCGCGGGCACGGTGACGATCCGCGACTTCCAGGTGCACAGCTCGGGCAAGCTCTATCGGGCGTGCGGCAACTGCTCCAGCTCCTACCAGCGGCACGTGGTCATGGACGGCGTCACCGCCCGGTCCACGAAGGTGCTGGCCGGGATCAACACCAACTGGGGCGACACGGCCAGATTCAGCCGGATCACGGTGTACGGGAGCGCGACGATCTGCGAGAAGTACCGGGGCGTTCCGAAAGGGAGCGAGCCCGAGAAGATCGGCTCCGGTGCGGACGGGGTCAACTGCCTCTACTCCTCCTCCGACATCACCTACAGATAGCTCCCGGTACGCGCCGGGAGAGGCGTCCTTTCCCGGCGCGTTGCGTTAGCGGTAACACGTAGCGGAATTCCCTACTGTCTCTGTGGGATACTGAGCGCATGGGCTCGGACACGACCCGCGCGCGCACACCCCTCGACGCCGCCGTCGAGGCGGCACGGTGGATCCGGTCGGCCGCCGTCGACGACGGCCGGGGGCGGCGGCACTGGGCGGCCAACCCCGACCCGGGCGGCCGGGCGGCCGTCCCCGCCGAGCCCGCGTCCCTCTACGCGGGGGCGGCGGGCATCGTGCTCTTCTTCCTCGAGCTGGCCGACGCCACCGGTGACGAGACGTACCTGGAGGACGCCCGCGCCGGGGCCCGCTACCTGGCGGCCGGGTGGCGTGACCAGCCGGATCTGACCCTCTACCACGGGCTGGCGGGCACGGTGGTGGCGCTCGCCGAGGCCGGCTGGGCGCTGGACGACGGCGGATTCGAGGAGGAAGCCGCGGCCGCCGCAGCCCGCATCGCCGCCGCCGCCCGCCCGCTGCCCGGTGGGCCCGGCTGGACCGGCGACCCGGCGCAGCGGGGTGACGGCGGCATCGTGCTCGCCCTGCTCCGCGCGGCCACCGCGCTCGGCGTGCGCGCCTGCGAGGACGTGGCGCTGGAGGCGGGCGCCCGCATCGCCGGCCTCGCCGTCCCCGGCCACCGCTTCGGCGCCCCACCCTCTCCGCCCCCTCCACCTTCGCCCGCTCGCCCGCCGCACAACGAGCCGCCCCGCTCGCCGCAGTCCGCTGAAGGGACGCCGCCAGGACGCCCCGGCGAGGCCCCCACGCCCCACGACGCCCACACTCCCGACGAGCCCTTGAGGCGCGCCGACCCCGGTGAACCGCCGGCCTCCTCCGGGCGCGCCGACCCCCGTGAGGCGCCCCCGCCCGCGGTGAGGCCCGTTGACGATCGGGCGGGGGAGTCCGAGGGCGGGGATCGGGCGGCGTTGCCGGCGGACGCGGTGGCGCCCGGGTTCCTGGCGGGGACGGCGGGGACGGCGTTCTTGCTGGCCAGGCTGTACGGGGCCACCGGGGACATGCGGTTCCTGGAGGCGGCGCGGCGGGGGGCCGGGTTCGTGCGGGAGGTGAGCGTGGTGGCGGGCCGGTGCGCGGTGGTGCCGCATCACGTGCCGCAGGCCAGGGAGCTGCACTATCTGGGGTTCTGTTCGGGCTCGGCGGGGGTGGCCCGGATGTTCCACGAGCTTCACCGGGTGGGGGGCGATCCGGGGGATCTCGACTGGGTGGAGCGGCTGGCGCACGGCGTGGTCGAGAGCGAGGTGCCGCAGCGGCGTACGCCGGGGTTCTGGAACGCGGCATGCCAGTGCTGCGGCGCGGCCGGGCTGCTTGAGCTGTTCGTGGGGCTGTGGGCGGCTTCGGGGCGGCAGGCGTACCTGGATCACGCGCAGGCGCTCGCCGAGCATCTGATCGGGACCGCCGACGGGTCGGGTGGCCGGGGGCTGCGCTGGTATCAGGCGTACCGGCGGCTGCGGCCGGGCGAGCTGACGGCCGACACGGGCTACATGGTGGGCGCGGCGGGCATCGGCGCCGCCCTGCTGCACCTGGACGCGGCGCTGCGTCCGAGGGAGGGACGCCGGGTGATCCTGCTGCCCGACAACCCGTTCCCGCCCGCGCGTCTCCAATTCCTATAAAACGAGTAGGAAATGTTGACTTAAGGAACGGCGCGACGTACGTTTCCGGTATGAGCCAGGGACTCAACCTGACCAGGCGCCCGCACGTGGACTTCGGTCACGTCGCCAGCGCGCAGTGTCGTTGATCACGACCCAGCCACGCCTTTCTCCCCGTGAGGACATTCTCGTGATCGATCTTGACCCTTTTCCCGGCGACATCCACTGGTACGACCTCCCCGACGACGAAGCGGACCCGGAGGAGGACCGATGACGGAAACGCTGCCCGGCCCCGTCGTCGACGCCGACCGCTTCCGCCAGGCCCTCGCCGTGCACGCCGCCGGCGTCGTGGTGATCACCGCGCAGAACGCGGGCGTCCCCGTCGGCCTGACCGCCACCTCCTTCTCCTCCGTCAGCCTCGAACCACCCCTCGTCTCCTTCTACGTGGACCGTTCCTCGACCACCTGGCCCGCCCTGCGCGCGGCCGGTCACTTCGCCGTCAACGTGCTGGCCGGTGACCAGGCCGACGTGGCGTCCCGGTTCGCCCGCAAGGGCGTCGACCGCTTCGCCGAGCCCACCCGATGGCGGCCCGGCCCGCTGGGCGCGCCGCTGCTGCTCGACGTGTCCGCCCATCTGGTGTGCCTGCCGTACGAGATCCGCGACGTGGGGGATCACGTGCTGGTCGTGGGCCTGGTGGCGGAGGCCGGGGTGCGGTCCGCCGCCCGCCCCCTGCTCTACCACCAGGGCCGGTTCGGCCGCTTCACCGCCCACCCCTGAGGAAGCCCCCGTGACCACTGACACCGTGACCACTGACACCGTGCCCACCGCAGAAGCCACTGTGCCCACCGTCGTGCCCACCGCAGGAGCCACTGTGACCACGCAAGCGCCGGCCTTCGCGAGCCCCGCCGACCAGGCCACCTACGGCCACTACGCCCGCACCCCCGCCTACCCCTTCCGCGGGCGCGTCACCGCCGACGGTTCGAGCGGCTTCCGCGCCGAACCCGGCCGCTACCACGTCTACGCCGCCTGGACCTGCCCGTACGCCCAGCGCGTCGCCATCGTTCGCAAGCTCAAGGGCCTGGAGGACGTCGTCACCCTGTCGTACGTGGACGACGAGCGCGACGGCCGGGGCTGGGCGTTCCGCGCCCACCGCGGCCCCGACCCGGTCAACGGGTTCACGCTGCTCGGGCAGGCGTACGAGGCGACGCGGCCCGGCTATGACGGCCACCTGTCGGTCCCGGTGCTGTGGGACCGCCTGACCGGCCGGATCGTGAGCAACCACTTCCCCGACATCACGATCGACCTGGGCACGCAGTTCGACGCCTGGGCCCGCGCCGGGGCCGACCTGTACCCGGTGCGCCTGCGTCCGCGCATCGACGAGCTGAACGCCTGGATCTACGCGGAGGTCAACACCGGCGCCTCCCGGGCCGCGCTGGAGCGGCTGGACGCGCTGCTGGGCGAGCACCGGTTCCTGACGGGCGACACGATCACCGAGGCCGACGTGCGGCTCTGGGTGTCGCTGGCCCGGCTGGAGGTGTTCGACCTGAGCGAGTTCGAGCACCTGTGGGGTTACGCCCGCGACCTGTACCGGCGTCCGGCGTTCGCGGAGACGATCGAGGGACTGCCCGACTCCTGGCACCAGCCGCACCGGCGGGACCGGTGAGCCGGCCGCGCCGCCGCGTGCACCTGGCCGCGCACTTCCCCGGCGTCAACAACACCACGGTCTGGTCCGATCCGCGTTCGGGCAGCCAGATCGACTTCTCCTCCTTCACCCATCTGGCGGCGACGGCCGAGCGCGGCCTGTTCGACTTCTTCTTCCTCGCGGAGGGGTTACGGCTGCGCGAGCTCAAGGGCCGCATCCATGACCTGGACGTGGTCGGCAGGCCCGAATCGCTGACCGTGCTCAGCGCGCTGGCGGCGGCCACGTCCCGGCTCGGGCTGGCGGCCACCGTCAACACCACCTTCAACGAGCCGTACGAGCTGGCCAGGCGGCTGGCCACGCTCGACCACCTGAGCGAGGGCCGGGCCGGGTGGAACGTGGTGACCACGTCCGACGCGTTCACCGGCGAGAACTTCCGCCGCGGCGGCTACCTCGACCACGCCGACCGTTACGCGCGGGCCGCGGAGTTCGTCCGGCTGGCGCGGGCGCTGTGGGACTCCTGGCAGCCGGACGCGTTCGTCGCCGACCGGGAGTCGGGGCGGTTCGTCCGGCCGGGCGGCATCGGCACGGTCATCCACCGGGGCGAGCACTTCGACGTGGCGGGCCGGTTCACGCTGCCGCGCAGCCCGCAGGGCCATCCGGTGATCATCCAGGCGGGCGATTCGGAGCAGGGCCGGGAGTTCGCCGCGGCCACGGCGGACGTGATCTTCAGCAGGCACGGCACGCTGGACGACGGCAAGGCGCTCTACGCCGACGTCAAGGGCCGCCTGGCCCGCCACGGCCGGGCGCCGCACGAGCTGAAGATCATGCCGGCGGCCACGTACGCGCTCGGCGACACCGAGGAGGACGCCGCCGAGAACGCGGCGGTGATCCGCAGCCGGCAGGTGGGCCCGCAGACCGCGATCGCGTTCCTGGAGCAGGTGTGGGGGCGCGACATGTCGGCCTACGACCCGGACGGGCCGCTGCCGGACGTGGAGCCGGACCTGACGGGGGAGGTGGCGCAGGGCCGGGTGCGGCTCGCCGACCGCGCCGCAGTGGCCGCGAAGTGGCGGGCGCTCGCCCAGGAGAAGGGGCTGACCATCCGCGAGCTGGTCATCGAGCTGACCGGCCGCCAGACGTTCGTCGGCACCCCGGCGAGCGTGGCCAGGCAGATCGACGAACACGTGCAGGCGGGCGCGGCGGACGGGTTCATCCTGGTGCCGCACCTGACGCCCGGGGGCCTGGACGACTTCGTCGACCGGGTGGTGCCGCTGCTTCAGGAGCGCGGCGTCTTCCGTACCGAGTACACCGGCGCCACGCTGCGCGAACACCTGGAGCTGTCATGACGTTGCACCTGGCCGTCGCCCTGGACGGCGCGGGCTGGCATCCGGCCGCGTGGCGGGAGCCCACCGCCAGGCCGGAGACGATCTTCTCGGCCCGTTACTGGGCGGCGCAGGTCGCCGAGGCCGAGCGCGGGCTGCTGGACTTCGTCACCATCGAGGACTCGCTGGGCCTGCAGTCGCTGCTGGCCGACGGGGACGACGACGAGACCGGGCAGGTGCGGGGCAGGTTCGACGCCGTCCTGCTGGCGGCCCGGATCGCGCCGCTGACCAGGTGGATCGGGCTCGTCCCCACGGCCACGACCACGCACACCGAGCCGTTCCACGTGGCCACCGGCATCGCCACGCTGGATCACGTCAGCGGCGGCCGGGCCGGGTGGCAGGCGCGGATCTCGGCGCGCGGCAGCGACGCGCGGCACTTCGGCCGCCGCGCGTTCCCGCCGCTCGACGGGCTGGACGCGGACTCGTCCCACGTCCGGGACCTGTTCGCCGAGGCCGCCGACGCGGTGGAGGTGGCGCGCCGGCTGTGGGACAGCTGGGAGGACGACGCGGAGATCCGCGACGTGCCGACCGGCCGGTTCGTCGACCGCGACAAACTCCACCACATCGACTTCACCGGGCGCTTCTTCACCGTGAAGGGCCCGTCGATCACGCCGCGCCCGCCGCAGGGCCAGCCCGTGGTCACCGCGCTGGCACACGCGCGGCTGCCGTACGAGTTCGCGGCGCGGGCGGCCGACGTCGTGTATGTGACGCCGCGCTCGACCGAGCAGGCGCGGGACGTCGTCCGGGAGATCAGGGGCCTGTCGGGCGAGGTCAAGGTGTTCGCCGATCTGCTCGTGTTCGTCGGCGACGACGCCGCCGCGCGCAGGGCCCGGCTGGACGAGCTGGCCGGGGCCGAGCTGACCTCCGACGCGGCGATCTTCACCGGCACCGCGGGGGAGCTGGCCGACCTGCTGCTCGACTGGCGGCGGGCCGGGATCGAGGGGTTCCGGCTGCGCCCGGGGGTGGTGCCGGACGACCTGAAGCAGATCACCCGGCGGCTGACGGCCGAGCTGCGCGCGCGGGGCGCGTTCCGGTCCGGGTACGAGGCGGGCACACTGCGCGGCCTGCTGGGGCTGGCCCGCCCGGCCAGCCGATACGCGGAGGCATCATGAAATTTCTGGCTATCACGTTGATTGCGCACCACGACGACCGCTCACCCACCGAGCGCCTCCGCGAGGTCGTCGAGAACGCGGTGCTGGCGGAGCAACTGGGCTTCGACGGGTTCGGCGTGGGCGAGCGGCACGAGCGGCCGTTCCTGTCGTCGTCGCCGCCCGTGGTGCTGGCCAACATCGCGGCCAGGACGGCCACGATCCGCCTGTTCACCGCCGTGACCACGCTCAGCCTGCTCGACCCCGTCCGCGCGTACGAGGACTACGCCACGCTCGACCACCTGTCGGACGGCAGGCTGGAGCTGATCATCGGCAAGGGCAACGGGACCGCGCAGGCGCAGCTCTTCCACGTCACCCCCGAGGACCAGTGGGAGCGCAACCGGGAGGGCTACGAGCTGTTCCGCCGCCTGTGGCGGGAGGACAAGGTCACCTGGGAGGGCCGGTTCCGGCCGCCGCTCACCGACGCCGAGGTGCTGCCCCGGCCGCTCCAGCGGCCGATCAGGGTGTGGCACGGCAGCGCCACCAGCAAGGAGTCCGTGGAGCTGGCCGCCCGTTACGGCGACCCGCTGTTCTCGGCCAACGTCACCAACCCCATCGAGCCGTACGCCGAGCTGATCGATCACTACCGCGAGCGGTGGGCGCACCACGGGCACGACCCGGCGGACGCGCTCGTCGGCGCGGGCACCGCGGGCTTCTACACGGCCCGCACCTCGCAGGAGGCGATCGCCACCTACCGGCCGATCTACGACGCGAGGATCGCCCTGCTGGCGGAGCTCGGCGTCCGGCCGGTGTTCCCGACGCTGGAGGACGCCATCGAGCGCGGCTCCATCCTGGTCGGCAGCCCGCAGCAGATCGTGGACAAGGTGCTGCGCTATCACAAGCGGTTCGGCCACGAGGTGATGCACCTGCACGCCGACGCCGACGGCCTCACCCCCCGCCGGCACCGGGACGCGCTGGAGCTGTTCCAGGCGGAGATCGCGCCCGCGCTGCGCGAGGCGGTCCCCAGCCGGCCGTTCCCCGGAAGGACGTCATGACCCTCTCCATCCTCGACCTCGCCCCCATCACGTCCGGCCACAGCGCCGCCGACGCGCTGGGCAACACGCTCGACCTGGCCCGCCGGGCCGAGGAGTTCGGCTACCGCCGCTACTGGGTGGCCGAGCACCACCTGGCCCCCGGCGTGGCCAGCTCCGCGCCTTCCGTGCTCATCGCGCTGATCGCCGCCGCCACCCGGACCATCCGGGTGGGCTCGGGGGCGGTCCAGCTCGGGCACCGCACGCCGCTGTCGGTCGTCGAGGAGTTCGGCCTCGTCGACGCCCTCCACCCGGGCCGCCTCGACCTGGGCCTCGGCCGCTCGGGCAGACCCGCCCCGGGCCAGGCCCCGGCCCGGGCGCCCGAGCCCCCGCCGGGCCCCCGGACGGTCGACGGGCTGCTGATCCCCGCGCCGTTCGACTGGTCGCGGCTCGCCGGGCATCCCCGGCTCGTCTTCCACGAGTCGCTGCTGCGCCAGCCCGGAGCCGAGACGCCGGACTTCGCCGAGCAGGTCGACGACGTGCTCGCCTTCCTCGGCGGCACCCACCAGGCTCGCGCGGTGCCCGGGGAGGGGGCCGACGTGGCCGTGTGGATCCTCGGCAGCAGCGGCGGCCAGAGCGCCAGGGTCGCCGGTGAGCGCGGCCTGCCGTTCGCCGCGAACTACCACGTCAGCCCGGCCAGCGTGCTGGAGGCCGTCCAGGCGTACCGGGAGGCGTTCAAGCCGTCGGCCACGCTGGCGGAGCCGTACGTGATCGTCTCCGCCGACGCCGTCGTGGCCCCGACCACGGAGAAGGCCCGCGAGCTGGCGGCCCCGTACGGGCTGTGGGTGCGCGGCATCAGGACCGGGGCCGGCGCGCAGCCGTACGCGACGCCGCGGGAGGCCGCCGCGTACGAGTGGAGCGAGGCCGACCGTGACCTGGTCCGCGACCGTACCGACACGCAGTTCACCGGCACGCCGGGCGAGGTCGCGGAGCGGCTGCGGGTGCTGCGGCGGGTGACCGGGGCCGACGAGCTGCTGGTCACCACCATCACCCACGACCACGCCGACCGGGTGCGCTCCTACGAGCTGCTCGCCGACGCCTGGGAGCGACAGTGAAGCGGCTGACGCCCCTGCTGCTCGCGCTGGCGCTGGCCGCCTGCGGCACACAGACGGCCCCGCAGGGCGAGCAGGCCGCCTCGCTGACGTGGGCGATCGAGACCCAGCCGATCACGCTCAACCCGCACCAGTGGTCGCAGAACAAGGCCAGGCTGCTGGTGTTCAACCAGTTCGACGCGCTCGTCTCGCGCGGGAAGGACGGCTCGTTCCAGCCGTGGCTGGCCAGGTCGTGGAAGGTGTCGGACGACGGCCTGACCTACACCTTCGAGCTGCGTGACGATGTGAAGTTCCACGACGGGACGGCGTTCGACGCGGCGGCCGTCAAGGCCAACCTGGACCAGTTCCGCGTGCCGGACTACAACCCGGCCGTGGCGTCCATCCAGCTCGGCGCGCTGGACGAGGTGGAGGCGGTGGCCTCGCACACGCTGAAGGTGAAGCTGAAGGAGCCGGACGGCCTCTTCCTGGACTTCCTCGCCTCGCCGTACGGCGGCCAGGTGTCGCCCAGGTCGCTGAAGACCGCCAAGGACCTGAAGTTCGGCGGCCCCGACCTGGTCGGGACCGGGCCGTTCATCCTGGAGCGGTACGTGCAGGGCCAGGAGATCCGCTACCGGCGCAACCCCGCCTACGCCTGGGCGCCTCCCGGAGCCGGGCACCAGGGGCCGGCGTACCTGTCGGAGGTCGTCTACCGGTTCCTGCCCGAGGCGGCGGTCCGGGTCGGCGCGCTCACCTCCGGCCAGGTGCAGGTCATCGAGGGGGTCCCGGCCACCGAGGTGAAGTTGATCAAGAGCGATCCCGGCCTGGCCCTCCAGACCGCGCTCAACTCCGGCACGTCGTTCTCCTACTACTTCAACGTCACCCACCCGCCCTTCGACGACCAGCGCGTCCGCGAGGCGTTCCGGGAGGCGGTGGACGTGGACGCCGTGCTCAAGGCCGTCTACCAGGGCACCGCCACGCGGGCGTGGAGCGTCGTCGGCGCGGCGAGCCCGTTCTACGACGCCTCGCTCGAACGCTCCTTCGGCGGCGACACGGCCAAGGCCAACGCGCTGCTCGACGCGGCGGGCTGGACGGAACGCGACGCCCAGGGCTACCGGGTCAAGGACGGGAAGCGGCTGAGCGTGCGCAGCGTGTCGTCGGCCCCGTTCGTCAGGGACCGCCGCGACGTCCTGGCGCAGGCGATCCAGGCCCAGGTCAAGCAGAGCGCCGGGATCGACTTCCAGGTGAAGATCGTCGACCAGGGCACCGCGCAGCAGGCGGTGGCGGACGGCGCGTACGAGATCTTCGAGAACTCGCGCGGCGACTCCGACGTGGGCGCGGCGCTCAACCTGATCCTGCCGCGTGACGGTGCGATCAACCGGTCCGGGTACGTCGATCCGCGCGTGGACGGCTGGCTCGACCGCGCGTCGGCCACGCTCGACCAGGCCGAGCGCAAGAAGCTCTACGCCCGGGTGCAGCGGGTCGTGGTGACGGACAAGGCCGTGGTGTTCCCGATCTACGTGCCCGCCGACCAGATCGCCTCCCGGGCGGGCGTGCGGGGGCTCGGGTTCGACCCCGGCTCGGGTACGCCGCGCAGCGCCTACGACGTGCGGATCGGCACATGATCAGGAGGCTGCTCGCCGGGGTCGCCGTGATGTGGGCGGCGGCCACGGCGGCCTATCTCGCGCTGCTGCTCGCGCCGGGAGACACCGTCGACATCCTGGTCGGCGACGGCCCCGACACGCCGGAGATCCGGGCCGGGATCATCGCCGAGTGGGGCCTGGACCGGCCGGAGGTCGTCCAGTACCTGGCGTACCTGGGCCGGCTGCTCCGAGGTGATCTGGGCCGTTCGTACCAGTCGCAGCGGGGCGTCGGCGAGATCCTGGCGGGCCAGGTGTGGCCGACCGCGCAGCTCACGCTCGCCGCCGCGGCGACGGGCGTGGCGCTGGCGGGCGTCATCGCGCTCGTCACCGCGGGCCGGGGCCGCTGGTCGCGGACCGCCGCCTCGGCCGCGGAGCTGGTGTCGGTGTCGGTGCCGCCGTTCCTCGTCGGGATCGTGCTGCTGTCGGTGTTCTCGTTCACGCTCGGCTGGTTCCCCGTGTCGGGCGCGGCCGGGCCGGAGGCGCTGGTGCTGCCGGCGCTGGCGCTCGGGCTGCCGATCGCGGGCGTGCTCGGCCAGGTGCTGCGCGACGGGCTGGAACGGGCGCTGGAGCAGCCGTTCGCGGTGACCGCGCGGGCTCGCGGGCTGACCGAGCGGGCGCTGGTCGCCCGGCACGCGCTCAGGCACGCGCTGCTCCCGGTGGTGACGCTGGCCGGCTGGTTCACCGGCACCCTGCTCGGCGGCGCGGTGATCACCGAGGTGCTGTTCGGCAGGCCGGGGCTCGGGCAGGTCGCCATGCAGGCCGTCACCGGCGGCGACCTGCCGGTGGTGATGGCCGTGGTGCTGCTGTCGGCGGTCGTGTACGTGACGATCAGCACGCTGCTCGACCTGGCCTACCGGGTCATCGATCCCAGGGTGCGGGCCTGACATGCGGGTCCTCGCGCCGCTGGCGTTCCTCGTGCTGCTCGCGGCCGCCGTGGCCGCGCCCGGCCTGTTCACCGCCGTGGACCCGCTCGCCGCCGACCCGGCCGCCGCGCTGGCCCCGCCCGGCGGCGCCCACTGGCTCGGCAGCGACCACCTCGGCCGCGACGTGCTGGCCAGGGTGGTGTACGGGGCCCGTCACTCGATCAGCATCGGCGTGGCGGCCACCGGCCTGGCGGTCACCGCCGGGGTGCTGCTCGGCCTGGCCGCCGGGCTCTCGCCCCGCTGGCTGGACGAGGCCCTGGCCCGCTCCTTCGACACGCTCTCGACGCTGCCGGAGCTGCTGCTGGCCCTGCTCGTGGTGGCGATCGCCGGACCGGGCACCGGCAGCGTGATCTTCGCGATCGCCGTGGCCCAGGTGCCCACGTACGCCCGGGTCGTCCGCGCCCAGACGTTCGTGGTGCGCCGGTCCGGCTACGTCGAGCAGGCCGTCACGTTCGGCCGCTCCCGGGCGGCCATCGTGGCCGGCCACGTGCTGCCGAACGTGCTCGGCGCGATCCCGGTGCTGGCCACCATCGGGCTCGGCACGGCGGTCATCGCCACCTCCGGGCTCAGCTTCCTCGGCATGGGGCCGCAGCCGCCCGCCGCCGAATGGGGCTCGATGCTCTCCGAGGCCCGCAACTACCTGCGGGTGGCCTGGTGGCAGGCGCTCTTCCCGGGCGCGGCCATCACGCTGACCGTGATCTGCCTGACCGTCACCGGCCGGCGCATGCAACGCCGCTTCGAAGGGAGGACGCCATGACCGTGAGCGCCGCGCCGCCGCTGCTCAGGACGCTGGTGGCGGTGGAGGACCTGCGGGTGCGCTTCGGCCGGGCCGAGGTGGTGCGCGGGGTCTCGCTGGCGGTGCGGGCGGGGGAGTGCGTGGCGGTGGTGGGCGAGTCCGGCTCGGGCAAGAGCGTGACGGCGCGGTCGCTGCTCGGCCTGGCCGGACCCGGCTCCACCGTCACGGCCGGCTCGTTCCGGATCGGCGGCCGGGACGCGCTCCGGTTCGGGCAGGCCGACTGGCGGCGGCTGCGCGGCAGGTTCGCCGGGCTGGTGCTGCAGGACGCGCTCGTCTCGCTCGACCCGCTGCGCACGGTGGCCGCCGAGATCGCCGAGGTGCTGGCCGTGCACGACGTGGTGCCGCGCGCCCGCCGCCGGGATCGGGTGCTGGAGCTGCTCGCCTCGGCCGGGGTGCCCGATCCGGAGGCCCGCGCCGGGCAGCGCCCGCACGAGCTGTCGGGCGGGCTGCGCCAGCGGGTGCTGATCGCCTCCGCCATCGCCGCCGACCCCGAGCTGATCATCGCCGACGAGCCCACCACCGCGCTCGACGTCACCGTGCAGGCCCAGATCCTGCGCCTGCTCGCCGAGCGCAAGGCCGCGGGCACCGCGCTGCTGCTGATCAGCCACGACCTGGCCGTCGTCGCCTCGATCGCCGACCGCATCCTCGTGATGAAGGACGGCCGGGTCGTCGAGGAGGGCCCGGCGGACGAGGTGCTGTCGGACCCCCGGCACCCCTACACGCGCACGCTGCTGGCCGCCGTCCCGTCCGCCGCCTCGCGCGGCACCCGCCTGTCGGCTCCCGGCACGCCGGTGCCGCCCAGGCCGGTCACGGACGTCCAGGTCCTCGCCGGCACCGGCCTGACCAGGGCGTACGGGACCCGTAAGGCCGTGGACGGCGTGTCGTTCAGCCTGCGCGAGGGCGAGACCCTGGGGGTGGTCGGCGAGTCGGGGTCCGGCAAGACCACGCTCGCCCGGCTGGCCCTCGGCCTGCTCGAACCGGACGACGGCCGGGTCACGCTGCTCGGGCGGCCGTGGAGCGGCATGCCGGAACGGGCCAGGAGGCCGCTGCGGTCACGCGTCCAGCTCGTCTCCCAGGACCCGCTCGGCTCGTTCGACCCGCGCCACACCGTGGGCCGGCTCGTCGCCGAACCGCTCGGCCTGCCCCGCCGCGAACGCCGGGACCGGGTGCTCGACCTGCTGGAACGCGTCGGCCTGCCGCCGGAGCTGGCCGCCCGCCACCCGAGGGAGCTGTCCGGCGGCCAGCGCCAGCGCGTCGCCATCGCCCGCGCCCTAGGCCCCCGCCCCGACGTGCTGATCTGCGACGAGCCGGTGTCGGCGCTCGACGTGTCGGTCCAGGCCCAGGTGCTCGACCTGCTCGCCGACCTTCAGGCCGAGTACGGCACCGCCATGCTGTTCATCTCGCACGACCTGGGCGTCGTTCACCATGTCAGCCACCGCGTCCTGGTCATGAAGGACGGCCGGGCGGTCGAGGAGGGCGAGGCCGGGCAGGTGCTCACCCGGCCCGCGCACCCGTACACGCGGGCGCTGGTGGCGGCGGTGCCGAAACTCGGCTCGGCTCAGCGGAACGCCAGCCCGTCGAAGTCGCCGGAGGAGCGCCACTCGTCGATGAACCGGAAGTAGGCCACGGCTCCCTGCGGATGGCCGACCATGAGCCGGCCGGCGCGGCCCGGGTCCACGCCCTCGTTGTTGTAGTAGCCGGGCGTGCAGTCGGGCGAGCCCAGCAGGGAGCCGGCCCCGGACAGCAGCAGCTCCACCCAGGCGTCCTCGGCCTCGGCCGTGGCCTCGACCTGGGTGTGGCCGTGGTCGAGGGCGTGCTTGACGATCGTGGCGATCGTGCGGCCGGCCTCGGTGAGGTTGTGCGGGATGTTGGAGATCAGGTTCGCGCCCTGGGTGGGCTGGACGATGAAGGCGTTGGGGAAGCCGTGCACGTGGATGCCGTGCAGGGTGCGCATGCCGTCGGCCCAGTGCTCCGACAGCCGGACGCCGTCGCGCCCGGTCAGGTCGTAGCCGGCGCGGCGGGAGAACTCGGTGCCGACCTCGAACCCGGAGGCGTAGATGACGCAGTCGACCTCGTACTCCCTGCCGTTGGCGACCACCCCGGTCTCGGTGATGCGCTCGACGCCCTTGCCGTCGGTGTCGACCAGGTGGGTGCCCGGCTCGTTGTAGGCCTGCAGGTACTCGTCGTGGAAGCACGGCCGTTTGCAGAGCTGGCGGTACCAGGCCTTCAGCCGGTCGGCGGTCTCCGGGTCGGCCACGATCGCGTCGACGCGGGCCCTGATCTCGGCCATCTTCTCGAAGTCGGAGTCCTCGAACGCCTCCAGCATTCGCTCCAGCGTGCGCTCCCCCGCGGGCAGCTCGGCGATCCTGGCGCGGACGCGGCGGGCGATGTCGGTCCAGCCGTCCATCACCAGGTCCTCCTCCGCCAGGGCGCCGGTCTGGTTGGCGGTGAAGTTCTCCAGCCAGCGCTGCTGCCAGCCGGGCGTGGCGATCGAGGCGAACCATTCGGGGTCCGTCGGCCGGTTGCCGCGCACGTCGACGGACGACGGCGTCCGCTGGAACACGTACAGCTCGCCGCACGCCCTGGCCAGGTGCGGCACGCACTGCACGGCGGTCGCGCCGGTGCCGATGATCGCCACCCGCTTGCCGGCCAGCCGGTCCATCGGCGTGCCGAGCGCGTCGCCGCCGGTGTAGGCGTAGTCCCAGCGGCTGGTGTGGAACGAGTGCCCGCGGAACGACTCGATGCCGGGGATGCCGGGCAGCTTCGGCACGTGCAGCGGCCCGACGCCCATCGCCACGAACTGGGCGGTGAACGCGTCGCCCCGGTTCGTCGAGACGATCCACCGCGTCCCGTCCCAGGTCAGGTCGGTGACCTCGGTGTGGAACAGCGCGTTGTCGTACAGCCCGTACTGCTTGCCGATGCGCCGGCAGTGCTCCAGGATCTCCGGCGCGTGCGCGTACTTCTCGGTGGGGACGTGGCCGGTCTCCTCCAGCAGCGGCATGTAGACGTAGGAGGCGGTGTCGCACTGCGCGCCGGGGTAGCGGTTCCAGTACCAGGTGCCGCCGAAGTCGCCGCCCTTCTCGACGATGCGGACGTCGTCGACGCCGGCCTCCTTCAGCCGCGCCCCGGTGACGAGCCCGGCGAACCCGCCGCCGATGAACGCGACCGTCACGTGGTCGCGCCGCGGCTCGCGCGCGGTCATCGGGGTGTACGGGTCGTCCAGGTAGTGGCTGAGCTGACCGGTGAGCCGTAGGTACTGGTCGTTGCCGTCGGGCCGGAGGCGTTTGTCGCGCTCCTCCAGATACCTACGGCGAATGGCCTCTTTGTCCATGAACGCTCCTTCGGCGGCGATTCCAGAATGGCATTCGGAAATCGCCTGGACAAGGGTCGCTCAGGCCAGCGCGTCGCGCGTCCACGAGCCGAGCACCAGGAGCGTCTTGGTGCCCGTCACGTCCCCCGCCCGGCGCAACCGGTCGATGACCTGCTGCAGATGGCCGAGGTCGCGCACCCGGACGTGGATCAGCGCGTCGGGGTCGCCCGCGATCGTGAACACCGCCTGCACCTCCGGCACGTCCGTCGCCGTGCGGACGATCTCGCTGACCGGCGTCGTCCCCGGATACCGCAGCTCGGTGAACGCCTCGATGCCCCAGCCCAGCTTGGAGTAGTCGATCTGCACGCTGAACCCGGTGATCACGCCGAGCTCCCGCAGCCGGTCCACCCGCCGCTTCACCGCGGCCACCGACAGGCCGATCCGCTCGGCCATCTCCGAGAACGTCCGCCGGCCGTCCTCCCGCAGCAGCCGCAGCACCTGGTGATCGATCTCGTCCACGACTGACATGCGCCAACCTCCTCCTGTGCGCAAAGAACATATGCATCCAGCGGCTTCCACTCCAACTATTTGCGTCTTCGGGCGGGTTTCTCCCCTGATACTTGCGCTCACCAGGGATGCGTTGCTGTGCTTGGGGTCCCCCACCGCACGACCGCCTGGAGGAACGCGTGAGTGTGTCCCTCGACGACAGATACGCCGCCGAGAGCGGCCGGGTGCTGATCTCCGGCATCCAGGCCCTGGTCCGCCTCACCCTGGAGCAGCGCCGCCTCGACACCGGACGCGGCCTCGACACCCGCGTCTTCGTCTCCGGCTACCAGGGCTCCCCGCTCGCCGGGGTCGACCTGGAGATGGCCCGCGCCCGGCGCTTCCTCGACGAGGCGGGCGTGGTGTTCCAGCCGGGCCTCAACGAGGAGCTGGCCGCCACCGCCGTCGCCGGCACCCAGCTCCTGCGCGAGCTCCCCGGCCGCCGCCACGCCGGGGTCACCGGCTTCTGGTACGGCAAGAACCCCGGCCTGGACCGGGCCGCCGACGCCATCCGGCACGGGAACGTGGCCGGCACCGCCGCGCTCGGCGGAGCCGTGGCCTGGATCGGCGACGACCCGGGCAGCAAGTCCTCCACCGTGCCCAGCTCGTGCGAGCCGATGTGCCAGAGCCTCGCCATGCCGCTGCTCGCCCCCGGCACCGTCGCCGAGATCATCGAGTTCGGCCTGCACGCCGTCGCGCTGTCGCGGGCCACCGGCCTGTGGACCGGCCTGAAGATCCTCGCCGACGTGGCCGACGCCTCCGCCACCGTGGACCTCGACAGCCTGCGCGCCGGCATCCCCGCCCCCGCACGCGCCGACGCCGGGCCGCCGCCGATCCTCGTCGGCCCCGCCTCGCTCGACGCCGAGCACGACATGCTCACCCGGCGGCTCGACCTGGCCCGCGCCTACGCCAAGGCGACCGGGCTGAACCGGGTCACCGCCTCCTCCTCGCGCGCCACGCTCGGCATCGTCGCCTCCGGCACCTCCTACCAGGTGGTGCTGCGCGCGCTGGCCGACCTCGGCGTGGGCGAGCAGGACCTCGAAGCGCTCGGCGTCCGGCTCGTCCGGCTCGGGATGCCGTACCCGCTGGAGGCCGCCGAGCTCGTCGCCATGACCGCCGACCTGGAGCGGGTGCTCGTGGTCGAGGACAAGGTGCCGTTCATCGAGGGCCAGCTCAAGCAGGCGCTGTACGGCGGCGAACGCACCCCCGTCGTCGTCGGGCGCACCGACGAGACGGGCCGCGAGCTGCTCACCGCGCGCGGCACCCTCGGCGCGGAGGCCGTCGCCTCGGCCGTCGCCGCGTGCCTCGGCCCCGACCGGCTGCCGCGGGCCACCGCGGCCCCCGCCGCCGCTCCTCCCAAGCGCCGGCCGCTGCTGCCCGTCGTCGCGGCGCGGACGCCGTACTTCTGCTCGGGCTGCCCGCACAACACCTCCACCCGCGCCTCCGACGACACGCTGGTCGGCGTCGGCATCGGCTGCCACGCGATGATCGCGCTGGACGGCAGCGGGCGCGGCCACCAGGTCGGCATCACCCAGATGGGCGGCGAGGGCGCCCAGTGGATCGGCCTGGCCCCCTTCACCGAGGACCGCCACTTCGTCCAGAACCTCGGCGACGGCACCTTCCACCACTCCGGCTCCCTCGCCATCAGGGCCGCCGTCGCCGCCGGGGTGACGATCACGTACAAACTCCTCTACAACGACGCCGTCGCCATGACCGGCGGCCAGCGCGCCGAGGGCCGCCTGGACGTGCCCGCGCTGACGCGGGCGCTCGCCGTCGAAGGGGTACGGCGCGTCGTCGTCACCACCCCCGAGCCCGAGACGTACAGGAACATCACGCTCGACCCGATCGCCACCGTCAGGCACCGCGACGACCTCCCCGACGTGGAACGGGAGCTCGCCGCGCTCGACGGGGTGACCGTGCTGATCCACGACGACCGGTGCGCGGCCGAGGAACGGCGGCTGCGCAAGCGCGGCAAACTGCCCGTCGCCGTCGAGAAGGTCGTCGTCAACGAGCGGGTCTGCGAAGGATGCGGCGACTGCGGGGAGGTGTCCACCTGCCTGTCGGTTCAGCCGGTGGAGACCGAGTTCGGGCGCAAGACGCGCATCCACCAGCCGTCCTGCAACTCCGACCTGAGCTGCCTCAAGGGCGACTGCCCGTCGTTCCTGCTGGTCAAGCCGGGAACCAAGCGCGCACGCCCGGTGCCGCAGCCACCCGCCTCGCTGCCCGAGCCCGTGATGCGGTTCGCCGGGCGGTCCGTGCTGATCAGGATGCCCGGCATCGGCGGCACCGGCGTCGTCACCGTCTCGCAGATCCTGCAGATGGCCGCCCACCTCGACGGCCTGCACGCCGCCGGGCTGGAGCAGACCGGGCTCGCGCAGAAGGGCGGGCCGGTCGTCAGCGACGTCCGCATCTCGCCGGACCCGATCACCGGCTCCGTCCGCGCCGCGAACGGCACCGCCGACGTGCTGATCGGCTTCGACCTGCTCGGCGCCGCCGCCGACGCCAACCTGGCCGTCGCCACGCCCGACCGCACCATCGCCGTGATCAACACCACCGTCGTGCCCACCGCCGCCATGGTCACCGGCCGCGACCGGCTCGGCTCCGCCGACGGCGCGCTCGCCCGCGTCGAATCCGCCACCCGGCAGGCCGACAACCTGTACGTGGACGCGCACGGCCTGTCCGAATCCCTCTTCGACGACCACATGCCCGCCAACATGGTGCTCATCGGCGCCGCCTACCAGCACGGCTGCATCCCCGTCTCGGCCGACGCCATCGAACAGGCCATCCGGCTCAACAAGGCCGCCGTCGAGCAGAACCTGGCCGCCTTCCGCTGGGGCCGCGCCACGGTCGTCGATCCCCCCACCGCCCCCGACGCCGCCGAACCGAGCCTCGACGAGGTGCTGGCCGTCCGCGTCGCCGACCTGACCGGCTACCAGAACGCCACCTACGCCCGCACGTACGCCGACGAGGTCCGCCGCCTGACCGCCCGCGCCGTCGAACGCGCCGGCGAGGAGGCCGGCGCCCGCATCGGCCTCGCCTACGCCCGCGGCCTGCACAAACTCATGGCCTACAAGGACGAGTACGAGGTCGCCCGCCTCCACCTCGACCCCGCCGAACGGGCCAGACGCGAACAGGAGTACGGCCCCGACGCCGTCGTCTCCGTGCTCCTCCACCCGCCGCTGCTGCGCGCCCTCGGCATGAAGCGCAAGATCCGCCTGACGCGCACCGCCGCCCCCGTCTTCCACGGCCTGCGCGCCGCCCGCCTGCTGCGCGGCACCGCCCTCGACGTCTTCGGCTACGCCCGCGTCCGCCGGGTCGAACGGGAGCTGGTCACCGAATACCGTGATCTCATGCGAGACGCGCTCACCCGGCTCACCCCCGCCACCGCCGACGCCGTCGCCGAACTGGCCGCGTTGCCGGAGGTCATCCGCGGGTACGAGGACATCAAGCTCGCCCGCGTCGCCGAGTTCCGCGAGCGGGCCGCCAAGGCACTCGCCCAGCTGCCCGCCCCGGCCGTCTCGTCCTCGCCGACCGCCTCCACCCGGGAGATGCCGTGACCGTTGACCGCCTGCTGCCGGACCAGGACGCCCGCGACCTCATCGACCTCACCCGCGACATCGCCGACAAGGAGCTCGCCCGCCGCGTCGACGAACACGAGCGCGCCGAGACCTACCCCGAAGGGCTGTTCGCGACCCTCGGCGAGGCCGGGCTGCTCGGCCTGCCCTACCCCGAGGAGTACGGCGGCGGCGGCCAGCCGTACGAGGTCTACCTCCAGGTCATCGAGGAGCTCGCCGCCCGCTGGGCCGCCGTCGCCGTCGCCACCAGCGTCCACACGCTGGCCTGCTTCCCCGTCTTCACCTACGGCACGCCCGAACAGCGCGAACGCTGGCTCCCCGAGATGCTCGCCGGGCGGCTCATCGGCGGCTACAGCCTGTCGGAGCCCCAGGCCGGCTCCGACGCCGGCGCCCTCACCTGCCGCGCCGACCGCGTCGAAGGCGGCTACCGCGTCACCGGCAACAAAGCCTGGATCACCCACGGCGGCATCGCCGACTTCTACGCCCTCTTCGCCCGCACCGGCGACCGGAGCATCTCCTGCTTCCTCGCCCCCGGCGCCGCGGACGGGCTCACGTTCGGCCGCCCCGAGGAGAAAATGGGCCTGCACGCCATCCCCACCACCAGCGCCCACTGGGACGGCGCCTTCCTGGAGGACGACCGCCTCCTCGGCGAGGAAGGACAGGGGCTGCAGATCGCCTTCAGCGCCCTCGACTCCGGCCGCCTCGGCATCGCCGCCTGCGCCACCGGCCTCGCCCAGGCCGCCCTCGACGAGGCCGTCGCCTACGCCAAGGAACGCCAGACCTTCGGCAAGAAGATCATCGACCACCAGGGGCTCGGCTTCCTGCTCGCCGACATGGCCGCCGGGGTCGACTGCGCCCGCGCCGCCTACCTGGACGCCGCCCGCCGCCGCGACGCCGGCCTCCCGTACAGCCGCCAGGCCTCGGTGGCCAAGCTGGTGGCCACCGACACGGCGATGAAGGTGACGACGGACGCTGTGCAGGTCTTCGGCGGGTACGGGTACACGCGTGAGTTCCGGGTCGAGCGATACATGCGCGAGGCCAAGATCATGCAAATCTTCGAGGGCACCAACCAGATCCAGCGCCTGGTGATCAGCCGGCACCTGGCCAAGTAGAGGGCTGACGTGCGAGAACTCCGCAGTCGGTCGTCGATGGCCTTGCGGGCTCGGTCGTGGGAGCCGGGCATCATGTGGGCGTAGACGCGGAGGGCCGGCGTGGCCGAGGTATTCGGCGAGTTCTCGGACTGAGACGCCGCCTGCCAGCATGACGCTGCCGTAGTAGTGGCGGAACTGATGTGGCGCCTGCGTTGTCGAGGGTCCTTGCCAGGCGGTGGGATGAAGGGCAGATTGTGCGTGCTTGGCCGGCCTCTACTTCGCGTGTACGGTCACCGCTGCTCGCGACGCGTGAAAGAGCAAGCGCAGTATGAAGGTGTCCAAGGTGAACATGTCGGTGCCGTCCCAGTCGAACTGCCCGACCTGCCCTGGTGGGACCTCAGGGTTGGCGGCAACACAGTCATGGCCCTCTTGGTCCTCGATCCATTCGACGAGGCGGACGTCTTCGAACCGGAAGACCACGACAGGCGTCTTCGACAGTTCAGGTGGAGTCCACTGCGGGTCGTAGACGAACTCCAGTTCCAGCGTCGGCGGCCTGCCGGGCCTGTAGGTCAGGCGCCTGAAGTCGGTGTCGTGAAGGTAGACATGGGCACCGTCCTCGGTCCAGAACTCGTACGGTCCCCCTCGGGACGTGATGCCATGGTCCTTGTCCTTGGACACGCCGGCGAACTCGGTCACTGACATGAGGAACATAGTCCTACGGAACGGAACGATCGCGCAGGCCCGGCAAAAGTGGTGACAGCGGCATCCCCTCACACGGACTCACTACGACCACCGTCCACCACCCGTGCGTATGGTCGCCGTCACGAGCGCCGGCCGTATGGCCATCGTGCGTTCTCCCCACCACGCGTCCGGCCGTGAGCAGGGCAGCGACACCAGGAGCACGCGACCCGAGCCGTCGACCAATTGCACGGCGAACGTCATCGGGCCCCAGCTGTTCCCCTGGCAGTACGTGGGCTTACGACGGACGCGCCAGCGGAATGGAGAGCCGTCTACGCTGATGAGCCGCGAGCCCTTCTTCGGGATCGCCATGAAGCAATCTCCTGCCCTGTTCCGTCGCTGTTCCGTGGGATGGCCAAGAACAGAGAGAAACGACGAAAGCCGGTCGCAACCGTAACTCCTGCTCAGGCCCTTGGTCGACAGGTTCCCACAGGTGGGTGGACGGAGCGTCGGAGATCACGAAACGCTCTATTGTCGGGAGTAGGGCGCGACCCCACACAGGTAGACCGACTGCTCCAGCAGTTCTGGCGTCACCTTGACCCCGGTCAGGTACTCGGCCATCGCGAAGAACGACTCACTGCTGTGGTCGTCGTCGAATCCGACGTGCCGTCCGATCTCGCTGAATTCCTCTTCCCATGTGTTGTAGGACTCGATGTCGGAGAAGCTTGGCTCCAAGGCCAGGCGCTCCTGGCCGTCTTCCATCCAGAGGAAGTCTTCCTGTCCGTTGACATTGCGGAAATGGGACACCAGCCGGGTGCCCGCTGACAATCGTGCGGCGACGCCGGGCATGACGCCCATGAAGCCGTTGGGTTCGACGATGAACGCCCAGTCGTCGACGAGTGTGACCCCGAAGAAGTGGCTATATCCGGTGCGGGGTCTACCGAGGTCAGAAAACGCTGCCTTGATCAGGCCCTTGAGCCCCACGGGCGGAAAGCGTTCGGCATCGGTCCGGGCCAGGACCTGCTCAGGTGTCAGTCCGCGGACGAGGGTGAAACAGTATGCGTCCCGGAGGTCGGTGTACGCGTCGTACATGAATCGGTTGTAGGTGAACCAGGCATAGTCAGCGGCAGTCGCGATCACGCCCACATGCTGCCAGTCGGTAATGACAGAAACGGTCACCGGTGGCTACCCGCCGTGCCGTGGAGGATCAGAAAGTGAGCTCGCCGGTGCGGAGCAGCACCAATGCTTCTTCGTGCCATTCGGAGCGGTCGCCTGCCGGCGGTAATTCGACGCCCGCGCATCCGGCAGGGGCGGCGAACTGCTGCCGGAGCTGTTCCATGAGCTGTTCCGCCAGCCTGAGCGTTTCCGGCAGGTCGTCCGGGGCGTCGACGCTGAGACCGAGGACGGTCGCTCCGTCACGGGTGAACGTGATGCTCGCCTGGTAATGGTCGCGAGCCTTGAGATAGAGCGTGGAAACGTCGTCCGCGCCGCCTTGGGTGTGAGCCCGGATGTGGGTGTGGAGCCGCTCGTCGTCATCGGTCGCTTTGACGTAGCTCTCGATGAATCGCCCGAGGACCTCGGAGCTGCACTCTGGGAGCCAGACGTAGACGTCGAGACACGGCGGCATGAGCCCAGCGTAGAGGCCGGAAATTGAGGACTTATTGTCCCAATTGCCCAATGCGGTAAGTAATGCTTGCCCCCTGTCGTGATCCACTGCAAGCTGACCAAGGCGTCACTTCCTATCGGAACTCCTCAGGCAGAAGGGGACCACCGCATGAAGTTACGGCACGTGATCATCGCCTCGACCCTCGCTCTCCCGACCGCTCTCACACTCGCCCTGGCCACGGCCCCGGCGCAGGCCGTGACGTGTGTCAAGGGCTGGGGAGCTGACCTGCACTCCGCCTGGATCGACTGTGACAACGGGAACACGACAGGAACCTTCCGGCTGAAGGTGCAGGTCTGCGCCAGCACCGGATGTGCCTGGCGCTACGGCCCGTGGAAGTACTACCAGGGCGGCGGCGCGTCGACCTACTCCGACATGGGCACGTGGGTGAACACGAGCAGCATCACCTACGAGCCCGGCCCGGCCGGCGGCTTCGCGCCCGTCGACTGACCGGCCGTGGTGATCCGACTCGGAGCCGCGTGCGGCGCGCGGGGAAGGGTCACCACGAGGCCGCGGACAGAGACTCCGACGAACCCGGCTACCTGCTCGGCAGTCATGTGGAGCGCGGGTCGGGTCAGTATGATCGCGGCAGACTGTCTCGCATACCCCCCCAGGTAGGACCTTCTGTGCGATACGTGCCGCCTCCTCCGCCTGTCATCGGGCCGCAGGACTGGTCGTTCATGTGTGGGCTGCTGGCTGTCAGGACGGCGGACGAGCTGGCGTCGCGGCCGTTCGTGCCGAGTCCGGCGCGGCTGGAGCCGGGGGAGCGGGCGCTGCTCGTGGCTCCGGCGCAGCGGCACCTATGGAAGCCGCAGAGCCCGGTCGCGTACCGGCGGAGCAACATGTTCGCCTTCGGGTCGCTGTCGTTCGTGATCGCGGCGCATGCGGTCAACGAGGCGGCCAACGCCCTGCGGAAGAGCAAGGCGGTGGCGGAGGCGCAGGGGCAGTGGGTGGTCGACGGGGCGGGGCCGTTGACCGTCACCACGCAGGGCGCTCATTTCACGCATCCCGATATGTGGGCGCATTTCGCGTGGGGGCGGGCCGAGTTCTGCGACATGGACACCGCCGACCTGTTCCAGATTCACATGGTCGACGACGTGACGGGGAACCGGATCGGGTTGCGGTTCCGGACGATCTGGGCGCCGTTGGTGTTCGTGCTCACGGCGTTGTCGTCCCAGCCCGGGCATCCGCGGCTGCATGACCGGTCGTGGGTGCCGCCGCATGTCGCGCACATCCATCCGGAGATCCCCGCGCTGGTGGCCGACGCGGCGCTCAGGCTGGCCACGGGGCAGGGGGCGTTCCTGGAGCGGAATCGGTATCGGGGGCTGCAGGGGTAGATGGGGTCGCCGAGGCGGTGAGGTGGGAGTGCAGGGAGTCGAGCATGGCGTGCCAGCCGGTGCGGTAGTCGGCCGCCGGCTCGCGGCGCACCGGGCGGTGCAGCAGCACGAGGCGGGTGCCGTCGCCGTCGGGGGAGAGCTCCCAGCGCACCCGTGACTCGGGCTCGCCTGGCCAGAGCCAGGTGTGCTCGACGAGCCGGCCGGGCTCGACCGCGAGGACCGCGCCCTCCGCCCGGCCCTCGTCGCCGAAGTCGAAGGTCACCGTGCTGCCGGGCTCCGGCCGGAGGGTCACGCCGGGAAGCCATTCGCCCTGCTGGGCGGGGTCGGTCAGGGCGGACCAGACCCGGGCCGGCGGGTGCGGCAGGCGGCGCTCGAACCGGATCTGCCACTCGCCGTCCGGCCCGAGGCCGAGGGTGCCGCGCCGGTCGTCCGGGGCGGGGGCGGTGTCGTCGTGCATGGTCAGGTGTCCTCCAGCCGGTCGAGGTGGCGTTCGAGGGAGTCGAGGCGGCCGGCCCAGTTGCTCCTGGTGCGCTCGATCCAGGCGCCCGCCTCCTCCAACGGGCCCGGGTCCAGCCGGTAGAGGCGGCGCTGCGCCTCGTTCCGGTACGTGACGAGCCCGGCCTCACGCAGCACCCGCAGGTGCTTGGACACGGCCGGGCGGCTGGTCTCGAACTCCCCGGCCAGCTCGCCGGCCGTACGCTCGCGCTCGGCCACCAGCTCCAGCAGCCTGCGCCGGACCGGGTCGGCCAGCGCCTCGAACACTCCCGTTCTCACCCGCCCTTTGTAGCCTACGGGTTACGTAACCCGCAAGTTACGCAAGCCGGTCCCAGTCGTCACGCGCGGCGGCGATGGCGTCCTTGTGGTCGCGGGACCAGTCGGCCAGCGCCGACACCATGCCCGCCAGGCTCGCGCCCATCTCGGTCAGCCGGTAGTCGGTGCGCGGCGGGATGGTCGGGTAGACGGTCCGCTCGACCAGGCCGTCACGGCACAGCCTCTTGGTGGTCACCGTCAGCATCCGCTGGGAGATGCCGGGGATGGCCCGCTCCAGCTCGCGGAAGCGGCGCGTGCCCTTGGCCAGCTCGACCAGCACCAGCACCGTCCACCGGTCGCCGAGCCGGTCGAGCACGTCGCGGATCCCGCAGTCGTCGTCGCCGCACGGGCCGCTGACCTGCGGGCTTATCGCGGTGTTCGTGGCTGACACGAAAGTGCCTCCTTATGGGCCTGCCGTCCGGTGTGGATGAATCTGCACCACATGTCAACAGCAAGGAGCAGCAGATGATTCTCGTCACCGGTGTCTCCGGCGGTCTCGGCGGCCTGATCCACCGCGGCCTCACCGGCCAGGACGGCATCGAGGTGGTCGGCGGCACCCGCGCGGGTGACGGGGTGAGCGCGCGCCGGATCGACTTCGACGACCCGGCGTCGCTCGCCGACGGGTTCCGCGGCGCGCACGTCCTCGTGTTCGTCTCGGCCGGCTACGCCGAGGACGACGTCGTGCTCGCCCGCCACGGCGCCGTGGCCGATGCGGCCGAGGCCGCGGGCGTCCGGCACGTCGTCTACACCAGCCTGGCGGCCTCCGGCGACCTGATGACGATCGCGCTGCCGCACCGCTGGACCGAGTCACGCCTGGCCGCGGCCCCGTTCGACGTGACGATCCTGCGCAACGGCCTCTACGGCGAGGTCCCCGTCGGACTGGCCGCCACCGCCGCCGCGTCCGCCGGGCAGAGCGGCGTGTTCGCCGCGCCGTTCGGGGCCGGCAAGGTGTCGGTCGTCGCCAAGGAGGACCTGGCCGACGTCGCCGTACGGGTCGCCGCCGACATCCACCGGGACCTCGCCGCGGGCCGCCCCAGCCGCCACGCGGGCAGGACGTACGAGCTGGAAGGCGTCGAGGCGATCGGCGGGCAGGACATCGCGGACGTGCTGGGCGAGGTGCTCGGCCGGCCGGTCGGCTACCGGCCGGTCCCGCTGTCGGCGATGCGGGAGCTGCTCGCCGGGAGCGGCCTGGAGCCCTACCAGGTCACGCACACGCTCTCGCTGTTCTCCAACCTCAACGCCGGCTTCCTCCAGGCCCGCCGCACCGACCTGCCCGCCCTCCTGCCTGCCGCCCCGCGCCCGATCCGCGGCCGCATCACCCGGGCCGTCCAGGAAACGCTCGCCGGCTGAGCCGGTTCAGCGCTCGCAGACCACGCCGTCGCCGTCGCGGTCCTGGTACCAGGCGTACTCGGGGTCCTGGCCCCGGTAGTACGGGCCGTAGCCGGCGCGGTTGGCGTCGCCGCAGGTGCGGAACCGCGGATCGGTGCGGGTGTCCGGCTGCGGCTTGGTCGGGGCCGGAGTCGGGGCCGGAGTCGGGGTGGGCGTGGGCGTGGGGGAGGCGCCGGTCCGGTCGCACGTGCCGGACCAGATGCGCAGCCGCTCCCGCTGGGCCTTCTTCTGCTCGGCGCGCATGACCTTGATGTAGCGGTCGTTGGGCCGGTAGAGGACCGCCCTGCCGTAGCCGTAGCGGACGAGGTTGCGGTTGACGTGTACGCCCTTGGCGTTCCACACGTAGTAGAGCCAGCGGCCGTACCGGTCCTTGGGGTCCTTGTCGGCCACGAGGTAGGCGACCTTGCCGAGGGGCAGCAGCGTGGCCGTCCTCGACGTGGCGGTCTTCGACCAGCACTGGCCGCGTTCGGGGGTGTCGACCTCCAGGAGGCGGACGCGGAGCTTGGTGGCGCCGCGCGTGACGTCGATCGTGCCCCCGTCCACGATCTTCACCACGCGTACGGACACCGCGCCCCCGGGCACCCCCTTGGGCGCGCTCCCGGCGTCCGCCGGCACGGCGACGACCGCCGGGAACACCGCCGAGGCGGCGAGAAGGGCTGCGGCTGATAAGTGGACGCGCATCATGCGTCTCCAGCAGATAGAGGGATCTAACTGCCTATAGACGCCTATGGGACGGAGGCGGTGTACGCGGCTCTAGTGGAAGGCGGGCAGGCCGGTGAGGGCCTTGCCGAGGACGAGGGTGTGGATCTCCGAGGTGCCCTCGTAGGTGAGCACCGATTCCAGGTTGACCGCGTGCCTGATGACCGGGTACTCCAGCGTGATGCCGCTCGCGCCGAGGATCGTGCGGCAGGTGCGGGCGATGTCCAGGGCCTCGCGCACGTTGTTGAGCTTGCCGGCGCTGATCTGTTCGGGGGTGATGGCGCCGGCTTCCTTGAGGCGGCCGAGGTGGAGGGCGAGGAGCAGGCCCTTGCCGAGCTCCAGGGTCATGTCGGCGAGCTTCTCCTGGGTGAGCTGGTAGGAGGCGAGCGGGCGGGCGAACACCTCGCGGGAGCCGGCGTAGTCCAGGGCGGTCTCCAGGCAGTCGAGCGCCGCGCCCATCGCGCCGAACACGATGCCGTACCGGGCCTCGTTGAGGCAGCCGAGCGGGCCGGACAGGCCGCGCGCGCCGGGCAGCATGGCGTCGGCGGGCAGGCGTACGTCGTCGAGGACGAGCTCGCTGGTGACGCTGGCGCGCAGGGACACCTTCCGCTTCAGGTCGTGGGCGGTGAAGCCGGGGGTGCCCGCCGGGACGAGGAAGCCGCGGACGCCGTCGTCGGTCCGCGCCCAGACGACGGCGACGTCGGACACGGAGCCGTTGGTGATCCACATCTTGGCGCCGTTGAGCACCCAGTCGGAGCCGTCGCGCCTGGCGGTGGTGCGCATGCCGCCGGGGTCGGAGCCGAAGTCGGGCTCGGTCAGGCCGAAGCAGCCGATGCGCTCGCCGGCGGCCATCGGGGGCAGCCATTCGCGCTTGTGCTCCTCGCTGCCGTACTTCCAGATGGCGTACATGGCGAGCGAGCCCTGCACCGAGACGAGGCTGCGCAGGCCGGAGTCGGCGGCCTCCAGCTCCAGGCAGGCGAGCCCGTACGAGACGGCGCCCAGCCCGGCGCAGCCGTAGCCGTCGAGGTGCATGCCGAGGACGCCGACCGAGCCGAGGGTGCGGGCCAGTTCGCGGGCGGGCAGCTCGCCGGTGTCGAACCATTCGGCGATGTGCGGGCGGATCTCCTTGTCGCAGACCTGGCGCACGGCTTTGCGGATGTCGCGTTCCTCGTCGGTGAGGAGGCCGTCGATGGCGAACAGCGTCGAGGGATGCACGGCGAAGCCCTTCCTGTATTTTGGATCCAAAATCCAAATATGTCACAGGAAGAGGGGCGTAGCCATGGGCGGGGCGTTGAACGGGCTGCTGATCGCCGACTTCAGCCGGGTCCTGGCCGGGCCGTACGCCACGATGCTGCTCGCCGACCTCGGCGCGGACGTGGTCAAGGTCGAGCGGCCCGGCGGCGGGGACGACACCCGCTCGTGGGGGCCGCCGCACGACGCCGACGGGGTGGCGACCTATTACCTGGCCGTCAACCGCAACAAGCGCTCGATCGCCCTCGATCTGCGCGACCCCGCCGGCCTGGAGGTGGCCACGGCGCTGGCCGCGCGCGCCGACGTACTCGTGGAGAACTTCCGGCCGGGCACGATGGACCGACTCGGCCTCGGCTACGACAGGCTGCGCGGGCTCAACCCGGGGCTGGTCTACTGCTCGGTGACCGGGTTCGGCACCGGCAAGGGCGCCGAGCTGCCGGGCTACGACCTGATCGCGCAGGCCGTGGGCGGGCTGATGAGCGTCACCGGCGAGCCTGACGGGCCGGGCACGAAGGCGGGCGTCGCGCTGGTCGACGTGATCACCGGGCTGCACGCGGCGCTCGGCGTGCTGGCCGCGCTCCGCCACCGCGACGCCACCGGGCAGGGGCAGCGGGTGACGGTGTCGCTGCTGTCGTCGCTGCTGTCCGCGCTGACCAACCACGCCTCCGCGTACGCCGCCGCCGGGGTGGTGCCGAAGGCCATGGGCAACCGGCATCCGAGCATCGTGCCGTACGAGGTGTTCCGGGCGGCCGACAGGCCGATCGTCATCGCGGCGGGCAACGACCGGCAGTTCCGGGCGCTGTGCGGGGTGCTGGAGCGGCCCGACCTGGCGGCCGACGAGCGGTTCGGCACGAACGCCGGCCGGGTGGCACACCGCGAGGAGCTGGTCGCCGAGCTGAACGCGACGCTGGCCACGCGGGGCGCCGACGACTGGTTCGCCGCGCTGACGCCCGCCGGGGTGCCGTGCGGGCCGATCAACGACCTGGCCGAGGCCTTCGCGCTCGCCGCCGAGCTGGGGCTGGAGCCGCTGGCGGACGGGCAGGTGGCCAACCCGATCGGCCTGGACGTGACGCCGCCCGCCTACCGGCTGGACCCGCCCGAGCTGGGCCGGGACGAGCAGTGGGTCCGTGGGATATTGGGCCAATGACCTCTCGCCGGCCGCCCACGGCTCAGCAGTTCGTCCTGGAGGAGCTCAGGCGGGCCATCACCACCGGCCGCCTGCGGCCGGGCGAGCCGATCCGGCAGGAGGTGCTGGCCGACGAGCTCGACGTGAGCCGCGTCCCGCTGCGCGAGGCGCTCAAGACGCTGCAGGGCGAGGGCCTGGTCGGCCATCGAGCGCACCGGGGCTACTACGTCGAGCAGCTCTCGCTCGACGACCTGCGCGAGGTCTATCTCATCCGCGACCTGCTGGAGGCCGAGGCCGTCCGGCGAGCGGTCGGGCGGCTCACCGACGCCGGGCTGGCGGCGGCCGAGGCGGCGCAGGCCGAGGTCGAGCGGGCCGCCGAGGCCGCCGACGTGCTGGCCATGGCCGAGGCCAACCGGCGCTTCCACATGGCGATCTTCGAGTGCGCGGGGCTGCCGCGCCTGGTGCGGCTGATCAGGACGCTGTGGGACTCGACCGACGCCTACCGCTCGGTCTACTACGCCGAGGAGGCCAACCGGCGGCGGGTCATCGAGGAGCACCGGGCCACGCTCGACCTGCTGCGCCGCCGCGACGCCGAGGGCGCGGTGGCGCTGCTGGCCGGGCACCGGGCCGCCGCGGTCGAGGCGATCGAGTCCGTGCTCGGGTGAGCCGGGCGTCAGCCCCGGTCGCGGGCCGCGCCGTCGACGACCTGGTCGATGTGCGCGGCCAGCTCGACGTCCTTGGCGGTCACCCCGCCCGCGCTGTGGGTCGACAGGCGGAAGCGGATGCCGGAGTCGGTGCGCTCGATCTCCGGATGGTGGTCCAGCGCCTCGGCCTCGTTCGTCACCGCCTGGCGCAGCCAGTCGAAGTTGTCAGGCGTGATCGGGATGTCCCTGGTCAGCGCCGTGCCGTCGCGGCACCAGCCCTCCAGGCCCGCCAGCGCCGTGTCGATCTCCTCGTCCGTCAGGAGCTCGGCCATGGTGTCCCCCCGTGTCGGTTGCCGTACACGTACCACGGGGAGAGCCGTTGACACCTGCGGCCGGGGGTCACCTGTAGACGGCGACGGCGGCTTCCTGCACGAGCGTGTCGACCATGCCGACCAGCTCCTTGACCAGCGGCGAGTGGCCGGTGGCGAGGGCGCGCAGCCGTTCGTTGAGCGACGGCAGGCCGAGGTAGAGCGCGGCCTCGATCTGGAGCACGGCCACCAGGCCGCACAGCGCGGCGCTGCGCGCGTCGGGGCTCTTGCGGCCCTCGGCCGCCGACCGCACCCCGGCGGAGGCCCGTACCAGCAGGGCGATGTCGGCGGGCTCGTGGCGGACGTAGGGCAGCATGCCCAGGCGGCGGCGGGTCACCGGCACCAGCAGGCCCGCGGCGGTCAGCGCGTCGCGGGTGCGGTCGTACACGTTCTCGGCCAGGCTCCTGACCCAGTACGGCGGGTCGTGGCCGATGCGGTCGGCGGCGATCACGTTCAGGAGGTCGTCGGCCACCGCGTCGCCGGTGGCGGCGCGGCCGGTGACGGCGGCCGAGCCCGCGGCGACGCTCACGTGCTCGGCGAGCACCAGGTCGATCAGCACCGCCCCGGCCAGCGCCAGTGACGTCGCCGACCGGTGGGCCAGCGGCTTGCCCGACTTGTCGTGCGCGATCAGGAACAGGTCGTGGTGGAGCGGCTGCCGGGTCACGCCGGCTCCTTGACCGAATCGCGCAGCGTGGGACGGCGCCCCATGGCGTACAGGATCGCCAGCACGACCGCGCCGACGCCGAGCCAGACGAGGCCCACCATCTGGGCGAGGATGTTGGCGTTGATCACCACGAAGACCAGGATCGCCATGCCGATGAGCGGCGCGGCCAGGTGGGCCCAGCGGTTGGCCGACTTCAGGCGGACCGTGTAGTGCACGACGACGGAGACGTGCAGGACGATGAAGGCGACCAGCGCGCCCATGTTGATCAGGCTGGTGAGCAGGTCGACGCCGCCGTCGACGGTCGACATCCACAGCCCGATGCCGACCGACAGCACCGACACGAGCAGGATGGCGTTGGCGGGCACCGAGTTGCGCACCGAGATGCGGGCCAGGAACGCCGGGAGCTGCCGGTCGCGGGCCATCGCGTACAGCAGGCGCGAGACCGCGACCTGGGCGACCAGGGTGTTGGCCACACCCCAGGAGATCGCGGTGGCGGTGGTGGTGAGATGCCGCAGCCATTCGCCCCCCGCGATGGCCGCCGCGTCGTAGAAGGCGGTGTCGGAGTTGAGCGGTTCGGGCGCGAGCAGGGCGGCCACCCACACCTGGGTGATGAACAGCACGCCCGCCAGGACGAGCGCCAGCCGCATCGCCCGGCCCACCTGCTCCGAACCGCCGGTCGACTCCTCGACCAGCATGCTGATGCCGTCGAAGCCGAGGAACGACAGCACGGCCACCGACACGGCGGCGAACACGATCGGCCAGGAGAAGGTCTCGGGGTTGAACAGCGGGGTCAGGCTGAACCCGCGGCCCGCCCCGTTGAGCAGCGCCCAGAGCCCGGCCAGCAGGAACAGGGCCAGCACGGCCAGCTCGGCGACGATCATCACCTTGGTGAGCTTGATCGTCATGCGGATGCCGCGCAGGTTGATCACCGTGTTGACCGTCACGAAGATGATCAGCCAGGCCCACACGGGCACCGCCGGGATGCTGGCGTTCATGGCGATGGACGCGATCAGGTAGAGCAGGCTCGGCGCGAGCAGGTAGTCGAGCAGGATCGCCCAGCCCGTCATGAACCCGACAGGCGCCGCGATGCCGCGCCCGGCGTAGTTGTAGACCGATCCAGAAAGCGGGAACGCCTTGACCATCTGGGCGTACGAGTTCGCGGTGAACAGCAACGCGATGATGCCGACGAGGTATACCAATACCGGCATACCACCTGAACGCTCGTAGACCAGACCGAAGATTGCGAATGGCGCGATGGGCACCATGAAGATCAGGCCATAGAACACCAGATCGGTCAGGCCGACCCCACGGCGTAACTCCTGGCGGTAGCCGAACCGGCCGATGCTCTCCTGTGAGTCCACGACGGCGCTCCAAAAACGGCGGGGGGTTGATTGGGAGATCCTTCCGCAGGTCGCCGGAGCGTCGCAAGGTGTGAGTCTTGCCGGTTCGTCCTTGTCGGCTTTCAATGATCCTCATACGGGTGATCCCCAGGAGGAGCCGATGCGAGCCCTACGGGCAGCCGCAGTTGTCCTGACCGTCGTTCTCACCACGTTCGTGACGGCCGAACCGTCCATCCCGGCGGTCGCCGGGCCCACCGACCCCGAGCCCGTCTCGCTGGTCACACTCTCCGTTCCGGACCGCGCGGCGATGGACCGGCTGGTCGCGGCCGGAGCCGACCTCACCGAGCGGGTGCGGCCCCAGGCCGACGGCAGCATCCAGGTCGACGCGGTGGTGACGCCGACCCAGCTCGCGGCGCTCCGACCGCTCGGCGCGACCCTGGCCACGGGCACGCCGGCCCCCAAGCCTGCCGCCACCGCCACCGCACGGGACCAGATCGTCATCGAGCGGGCCGTCTGGTTCAAGTCCCGCGACGGCTACTTCCTGTCGGTCGAGGCGTCCAGCAGCGCCGGCGGCGCGGCGGCGCTCACCGCCACCTGGAAGGGCAGGCGCGGCGCGACCGGCGAGGTCGCCATGGTGCCCTACCTCGACGCGGGCGCCTACCTGGGACACCAGTTCGCCACCCCGGCGCCGGTGGACACCCGGCCCGACTGGGTCACGGTCACCTCCGCGACCGGCGGCACCGCGCAGGCCCGCGTCAGCGAGTGGCCCGACGGCGAGCGCCCCGACCGCACCGGTCACCGCTACCAGAAGGACTTCATCACCCAGTACATGCCGCCCGCGCAGCTCAACGAGCGCATCAAGGCCCTGCACCGCAGCTTCCCCCGGCTCACCGACATCGTCGAGCTGCCGCACCTGACCAACGGCTACCGCCGCCACGCCCAGGCGCTGCTCGGCGCCGTCCCCGGCTCCGCCGTCGTCGTCACCTCACGCGCGTACGGGTCCGAAGGCGGCAACGACCTGGCCGTCGAGCTCGTCGACCCGGGAGCGCCCGACCGCGCGCTCGACGTGCGGGCGGACGGCAAGCGCGTCACGGTCAGCCTGGCCACCGACGGCTCCGGGACGCCCACCAGCACGGCCGCCCAGGTGGCCGCCGCGCTCGACGCCACCCCCGGGCTGCGCGCCTCCACCTACAGGGGCGACCCGGGCGCCGGGGTCATGGCGCCGGTGGCGCTCACCCAGCTCAGCGACTTCCTCAAGGCGCCCGCCGACGTCTCCCGCAAGCCCGCCAGGGTGCTCGCGCTGCGCATCGGCGTGCACCGCGACGGCTCGCGCACCGGCGTCCTCGCCTACGCCCAGGAGCACGCCAGGGAGTGGGTGACGCCGCTCGTCACCATCGAGGCCGCCGAGCGGCTGCTGCGCAACTACGCGCGCGACCCCGCCACCCGCAAGCTGCTCCAGCGCACCGACGTGTTCATCGTGCCGACCGTCAACCCCGACGGCGCCAACTACAGCTTCTACGACTTCAACTCCCAGCGTAAGAACATGACCAACCACTGCCCCGCCCAGCAGGCCGACCCGGCGCAGCGCAACACCTGGGGCGTGGACGTCAACCGCAACTACGCGGCCGGATCGCTGCACGACGGCTACTTCGGCGCCTCCGCCAACTGCCAGAGCGGCAACTACGCGGGTCCGGCCGAGCACTCCGAGCCGGAGAGCCGCAACGTCATCTGGCTCGCGCAGAAGTACCGCAACATCAAGTTCGCCATGAACGTGCACAGCTACGGCGGCTACTTCATGTGGCCGCCCGGCGCGTACAAGCTCGACGGCCGCGTCACGCTGCCCCGCCCGACCGCCCAGGAGGAGGCGTACTTCCTGCGCTCGGCCCGCACGATCGAGGAGGCCATCGCCGCCGAGCGCGGCACCGTCACCTGGCCGCAGCAGACCGGCCCGGTGACCGACGTGCTCTACTCGGCCGCCGGCAACTCGGCCGACGAGCTCTGGTACGACTTCGGCATCTACGGCTGGGACTTCGAGGTCGGCAGCGACCTGTGGAACCCGGAGACGCGGAGATGGGAGGGCGTCGGCTTCCAGCCGCCGTTCAGCGAGGGTCACCAGGAGGCGATGGAGTTCGCCTCGGGCCTGATCTCGCTGATCGGGGTGGCGGCCGATTACCGGGAGCGGTGATTGTCGGCTCGATCTGGTAGGACAGGACTCGCCAATCCCCCCAGGCGAGGACATCCTGCCATGATCGAGTACGACCCCGCGCTCGGCTACACGCTGTCCTACATGGACATGTACGCCGGGCTGCCTGTCGCCCACCCTCCGCGGGACGGCCAGTCCCCGCCGGAGGGTGAGGTGGCCTGGCGGCTCCAAGCGGTCACCTGGCCCGGCGACGAGCGGACGCGCATGTCGCAGGTCATCGACGCCTTCGTCGAGTCCGTCGACCCGGCGCGGGTCACGGCGCTGGTGATCGGGGCCTGGGAGGAGTGCTACGAGACGAGCTCGGCGTCGGTCGTGGAGCGCCTGGTCGCGCACGCGCCCCGGCTGACCGGGCTGCGCTCGCTGTTCGTCGGCGACATCGAGTCCGAGGAGGCCGAGATCTCCTGGATCCAGCAGTCCGACATGACGCCGCTGCTGGAGGCGTTCCCCAGGCTGGAGCGGTTGGAGGTGCGGGGCGGCACCGGGCTGGAGCTGTCGCCGGTGCGGCACGAGGCGCTGCGGGTGCTGCGGTTCGAGACCGGCGGGCTGCCGGCTGCCGTGGTCAGGGCGGTGGCGGCGTCCGACCTGCCCGCGCTGGAGCATCTGGAGCTGTGGCTGGGCGTGGAGGAGTACGGCGGCGACGCCACGGTGGCCGACCTGGCGCCGATCCTGTCGGGGGAGCGGCTGCCCGCGCTGCGGCACCTGGGGTTGCAGGACAGCGAGATCCAGGACGAGATCGCCGCCGCGATCGCGTCCGCGCCCGTCGTGGCCCGGCTGGAGTCGCTGGCCCTGTCGCTGGGCGTGCTGCGCGACGAGGGCGCCGAAGCGCTGCTCAGCGGGCAGCCGCTCACCCACCTGCGCAAGCTTGACCTGCACCACCACTACCTGACCGAGCCCATGATGAAGCGGATCACCGCCGCCCTGCCCGGCGTCGAGGTGGACCTGACCGGCATGGAGCAGTCCGACCGAGGCTGGACCTTCGTCGCGGTCAGCGAGTGAGCGTGGAGTTCGCGGTCGTCGGGACCCCCGGCGACCGGCGGGTGACGATGTTCGGGGCCGCGGTGACCGCCCACGGCCTGGCCGAGCCGTACGTGATCCCGTGGCGTGACGTGCTCGCCGGGCGGGAGCTGCGCGCGCCCGCGAAGGCGCTGCTGCGGATCGACTCGCCGGGCGAGGACGCCGAGGCCGACGCGCTGCTGCGCGGGCCCGGCGACCCGGCGCGGGTGGGCGGCGGCGCGGCCTGGTACGAGGCCTTCACCGCCGGGCTGGCGCGCGTCGCGGCAGTCCCCGGGGTCCGGCTGCTGGGCGACGTGGCGGAGATCGGCGTGCTGTTCGACAAGCGGCGCTGCCACGCGGTGCTGGAGGCGGCCGGGGTGCCGGTGCCGCCCGGCTTCACCGCCTCGTCGTACGGGGAACTGCGCGAGCTCATGGCCGTACGCGGCTGGAAGAGGGTGTTCGTCAAGCCCGCCCACGGCTCGTCGTCGTCGGGCGTGATCGCGTTCCAGGCGCATGCCGGGCGGGTCAAGGCCGTCACGTCGGCCGCCCGGACCGGCGGCGCGTACCTGAACTCGCTGCGGGTGCGCACCTACGAGGACGAGGCGGACGTGCGGCGGCTCGTCGACTTCCTGGCCCCCGACGGGCTGCACGTCGAGCGGTGGTTCCCCAAGGCGTCAGTGGGCGGGAGGGCGTTCGACCTGCGGGTGGTCACGGTGGCGGGGAAGCCGACGCACGCGGTGGTGCGGTTCGGGCGCTGGCCGATGACCAACCTGCACCTCGGCGGCGAGCGCGGCGACCTGGAGCCGCTGCGGGCGCGCACCGCGCTGTGGGAGCGGGTGCTCGACACGTGCGCGCGGGCGGCGGCCTGCTTCCCCGGCACCCTCAGCACCGGGGTCGACCTGATGGTGGGCGCCGACTGGCGGACGGTCGCGGTGGCGGAGGTCAACGCGTTCGGCGACCTGCTGCCGGGGCTGGGCGACCTGGCGGGACACGGCCGCGACACCTACGCCGAGCAGGTCAGGGCGGTGCTCGATGGACATGCGTGAGATCGTCGGCAGCCACGACATCCTGCTGATCACGCTCGACACGCTGCGCTACGACGTGGCCGACGAGCTGGCCAGGGCCGGGCGGCTGCGCAACCTGCTGCCCGGCGGCGCCCGGTGGGAGCGGCGGCACAGCCCCGGCAGCTTCACCTACGCCTCGCACGCCGCCTTCTTCGCCGGGTTCCTGCCGACGCCCGTGACGCCGGGGCCGCATCCCCGGCTGTTCGCGGCCACGTTCCCGGGCAGCGAGACCACGGGCGACGGTACGTGGGTGTTCGACGCGCCCGACCTGCCCGCCGGGCTGGCGGCGGCCGGCTACCACACGGTGTGCGTCGGGGGCGTGGGCTTCTTCAACAAGCGGACGCCGCTCGGGTCGGCGCTGCCGGGGCTGTTCGCGGAGAGCCACTGGGAGCCGGAGTTCGGGGTGACGGATCCGCGGTCGCTGGAGCACCAGATCGACCGCGTGGGCGACATTCTGCGAAATATCAGGACCCGGGTGTTCCTGTTCCTCAACGTGTCGGCCCTCCACCAGCCCAACCACTTCTACCTGCCCGGCGCCACCGCCGACTCGCGCGACACCCACGCCGCCGCGCTCGCGTACGTGGACCGCCACATCGGCAGGCTCTACGACCTCATGCCCCGCCCCACGCTGGTGATCGTCTGCTCCGACCACGGCACGGCGTACGGCGAGGACGGCCACGTCGGCCACCGGATCGGCCACGAAGTCGTGTGGACCGTCCCGTACACGCAGTTCATCCTGGAGCCCCATGCGCCCGTATGAGGGATACGTCTACGCGTACCCGCACAAGACCGCCTACCGCCCCCTCGACCCCCGCCCCGCGCTGGCCGACGTGTGGGCCGGCGAACGGCCCGGCGCCCTGTACGTGCACATCCCGTTCTGCGAGATGCGGTGCGGCTTCTGCAACCTGTTCACCCGGACCGGCGCCCCCGAGAACCTGGTCACCGCCTACCTCGACGCCCTCGAACGCCAGGCCGTCCAGACCGCCGACGCCCTGGAGACCAGCGCGTTCACCACGGCCGCGTTCGGCGGCGGCACCCCCACCTACCTCAGCGCCCGCGAGCTGACCAGGCTCTTCGACCTGACCGAACGGGCCATGTCCGTCGACCTGGGCGCGATCCCGCTGTCCGTCGAGACCTCGCCCGCCACCGCCACCCCCGACCGCCTCGCCGTCCTCGCCGAACGCGGCGCCACCCGCGTCTCCATCGGCGTGCAGAGCTTCGTCGACGCCGAGGCCCGCGCCGCCGTCCGGCCGCAGAAACGCGCCGAGGTCGACGCGGCGCTCGACGCCATCCGCGCCAGCGCCGTCCCCGTCCTCAACCTCGACCTCATCTACGGCATCGACGGCCAGACCCCCGCCTCCTGGCTCCACTCCCTGGACACCGCCCTCACCTGGAAGCCCGAGGAGATCTACCTCTACCCGCTGTACGTCCGGCCGCTCACCGGGCTCGGCAAGCAGGGCCGCGCCTGGGACGACCAGCGGCTGGAGCTCTACCGACTCGGCCGCGACCGGCTCGCCGACGCCGGCTACGAGCAGGTGTCGATGCGGATGTTCCGGCTGCCCGGCACCGCCAACGCCACCGAATACTGCTGCCAGACCGACGGCATGGTGGGCCTGGGCTGCGGCGCCCGCTCCTACACCGGCGACCTGCACTACTCCTTCGAGTACGCGGTCGGCGCCCGCCAGGTGCGCGCGATCATCGACGACTACGTGAGCCGCGACGACTTCGGCCACGCCAACGTCGGCTTCACGCTCACCCCCGGCGAACGCAGGCGGCGGCACCTCATCCAGTCGCTGCTGCAGGCCGGCGGCCTGGACCGCGACCTCTACCGGGAGCGGTTCGGCGCCGATGCGCTCGACGACTTCCCGCTGGCGGAGTTCCGGCAGTGGCTCGTGATCGAGCCCGACGTGATCAAGCTGACGGCCGAGGGCCTGGCCTGGTCCGACGCGATCGGGCCCGCCCTGTTCTCGCCGCAGGTCAGAGCCCTCATGGACGGCTACGACGCATGCTGACCATCCTGTACCGAGGTCCGCTGGCGAGCTGCGACTACGACTGCGCCTACTGCCCCTTCGCCAAGCGGCGCGACACGCCCGAACAGTTGCGCGCCGACCGCGCCGCGCTCGAACGCTTCGCCGCCTGGGTGGCCCGGCAGGACTTCGACGTGGCCATCCTGTTCACGCCCTGGGGCGAAGGGCTCGTCAGGTCCTGGTACCGGAAGGCGCTCGTCGAGCTGTCATGGCTGCCGAACGTCCGCCGCGTCGCCATCCAGACCAACCTGAGCTGCCGCACCGGCTGGCTCGCCGACGCCTCCGACCGGGCCGCCCTCTGGGTCACCTACCACCCCACCCAGGTGCCCTACGACCGGTTCCTCGCCAAGCTCCGATCACTGACCGTGCGGCACAGCGTCGGCATCGTCGGCGACCCGGCGCACCTCGCCGACGCCCGGCGGCTGCGCGCCGACCTGCCTCCCGAGACGTACCTGTGGGTCAACGCCGAGGAAGGCCGCCTCTACACCGACGCCGAAGCCGCCGACTGGACCGCCCTCGACCCGCTCTTCCACCACAGCCGCTTCCCGCACCCCAGCCGCGGGCTGCCCTGCCGCACCGGCGACAGCGTCGTGTCCGTCAACGGCGACGGCGACGTGCGGCGCTGCCACTTCGTCGCCGAACCGCTCGGCAACCTCTACGACGGCAGCTACGCGCCCCAGCTGCGGCCGCGCGCCTGCCCGGCCGCCGCCTGCGACTGCCACATCGGCTACGTGCACCTGGAACCGCTCGGGCTCTACGAGGTGTTCGGCGACGGGGTGCTGGAACGCATCCCGGCCGCCTGGCCTCAGGTCTCGCGCTCCGGCCGGTAGCTCTCCTCGCTCACGCCGAACGTCCAGGCCACCCCCTCACGCGCCCGCCGCACCCACGGCGGCACCCGCAGGAAGTACGTACGCCGGGTGCCGTCGGGCTCGGGCGTGGAGTTGACCACCTCCACCATCGCGACCGGCTCGTCACCCGGCAGCTCGATCCGCCACAGGACGCCCGTCTCGTCCGAATGCTCCGGCCGCGCCCCCGACTCGGCCAGATAGCGGTCGACGCCGAAGTGCTCCAGCATGACGCGGCGCAGCTCGGCGTTGGACTCCTCACGGATGCGCGCCGGGGTCAGGTCCGTCATCGTGAACCCCGCGGGCACCGGCATGCCGTGCCAGGCATGTAGGGCGAACCCGTCGGACCACACCAACGCCGGGCCGTCCGCCGCGTGCAGGCGGCCCAGCTCGTCGAGGTGCAGCTCGGCGGGGCGGGCGCTGACGATCGCCACCCGCTCGTACGGCCACCACCAGCTCGCGCACCGGGCGACCCGCTCCAGCCCGTCCAGCCCGCCGAGCCCCTCGAAGGCCGACAGCCAGGGGGCGTCATGCTGCCCGAGCACCGCATCGAGCGTCACCCGCCGCAACTCCTCCCCGACCTGCTGGCTGCCGTCCGCGGCGGCGGTGTCGCTTCCGGCGGTGATCTCGGTGGTGGCGGTGGCGTCACTGCCGGCGGTGGCCTCGGAGGAGGCGGCGGCTTCGGTGATGGCGCGGCGGACGTCGGCGACCAGGCGGCTCACCTGCGGCCACAGCCTGCCGCCGGTCTCCTCCCACCGGGCCGCCCACCCCGCCGGACCCAGCTCGGCCGAGAGCGCGGCCCTGGCCCGTTCCCACGGCAGGGTCCGCACCTCATGCCGCACCGACCGCCCCGCCACCACCCCGACCGGCAACCCCGCAAGCACACCCGCCCCCTCCGAGGACTCCGCCCTGGCCGGGGTTTCCGGCCCACCCACAGCCTGGCCTTCGGGGGTTTCTGACGCGGGCCGGGGGCGGGTGGCGGGGTCGGCGGTGAGCCAGGCGGCGGCGCGGGCGCCGGCGAGCGGCGAGGCCACCACGATCACGTGGTCCGGCTCCGGCAGGCCCGCTTCCCTGTAGGCCTGCCGGACAGCCGCGTCGGCGTCGCCGCCCGGCCCGGTGGCGAAGGCCATGCGCTCCCACGCCACCCGTTCATCGGTGTGCACGGCCATCAGTCGGCCACCACCCGGAAGGAGCCCGGCACGTACTCGCGCTGGCGGACCACCCGGTACCAGCCCTTGGGCAGCGAGATCGGGTCATGCTCCTCGTGCACCAGGCGACCGCCCTCCGGCAGGTGCAGGAACCCGCCCGACAGCGTGCCGGGCCCCGGGATCGCGTGGCAGTGGCCGGTGGCCTCGCCGTGCGCCAGCACGAGCCGCCCGCGGGCGTCACGCGGCTCGGGCCGGACGGTGCGCGGCGCGTCCTCCTCGGACACCGGCACGATCAGGATGTCGCCCTGTCGGTACATCGACCAACCTCCATCGTCAGGGGGATGATCGGAAAGTACCGTCCGGCACCGACAAACCGGCGGGCCCAGGCCGGAGGAGGGGGCTCCCCGGCCTGGGCCCGGTTCGAACGGGTCAGGACATCAGACGCGCTGCCACAGGGCGGGCACGACCGGGGGCTCCCAGCCTGCCTGCGCGGTGTGGCCCTGGAGGCACCGGTAGGTGGCGCCGCCGTACGTCACCGTGGCGCCGGCCGCGTAGGTGGTGCCGGCCGCCCAGGTGCCGCCGGGCGACTGCGTCGGCGTGTTGCTGCCGGTCGGGGTCGGGCTGTTGCCGCCCTGGGTGACCAGCGTGAGGCCGTACGCCTGCAGGATCTCGTTGACCGGCTGGAAGTACGTCGTGCCGCCCGAGCTGCAGTTGCCCGAGCCGCCCGAGGTCACGCCCTGGGCCTGGTCGCCGGAGTAGAACGAGCCGCCGGAGTCGCCGGGCTCGGCGCAGACGCTCGTCCTGGTCACCTGCGAGACCGTGCCCTGCGGGTAGGTGACGCTGGTGTTGAGCTGGCTGACCTGACCGCAGTGGGTCTGGGTGGTCGAGCCGGAGCGGCAGATCGAGGCGCCCACCTGGGCGACCTGGGAGCCGCGGATCGGCTGGATGCCCCGGCCGTAGGCGTTGACCACGCCGGTCGGGGTCCACTGCGAGTTGACCTCGACCCAGGCGTAGTCGTTGCCCGGGAAGGAGGAGCCGCGGAAGACGCCCTGGTTGACACGGTTGTGGCCGGTCGTGGTCGCGCCGGTGCTGCCGCAGTGGCCGGCGGTGACGAAGCCGCCCTGCGAGCCCGCCTTGCTCACCGAGAAGCCGACCGAGCAGCGGGAGCCGCTGCCGATGTAGTACGCGTCGCCGCCGCGTACGTCGTAGTAGGCCTGCGGCTGCTCGTTGGAGCGGACGACCCTGACGGCCGAGGCGTCGGCGCCGCTGGCCCGTACCCAGGCCTGCGCCTTGGCGGGCGTGGAGGACAGGACGACCACGTCGTTGTTCACGACGTCGACGTACCAGACCGGCGCGGTCTTCGGCGCCTTCGCGGCCGCCCGGTCGAGGGTGGCCTTGATCGCGTCGAGCTGCTGGAGGGAGCGGCCGACCACGCGGGCCTCGACACCGGTCTCCCGGATGGCGGCGACCTGCGCCTGGTCGGTGGTGGCGACGGTCATCGCAGCGGTGGGGCCGCTGAGCCAGACGCCGCCGTAGGCCGCGCCGAGCTGGGCGCGCAGGCCGGGCTCGACGGTCGCCGCGGCTGCCTCGTTGACGAGCCGGGTCTCGGCCTGCTGCTGGCTGATGCCGAGGTCGTCGCTGAGCGCGTTGATCAGGCCGGGCGGTGGTTCGTTGACAGAAGCCTGCGCCTGCGCCGCGGCGTAGGGGCTGAGGTCGTCCGCGGTGGCGCTGTGCGCGGTCCAGGCTACAGCGGGGACGACCACGAGGGTCAGTCCGAGCGCGAGGCCCGCTGTCAGGGTCTTTCTGGGGAGCATGTGACTCTCCTCGTATTACGGGGGGTGTCGCCACCGTACGAGGACGGATACGAGGAATGGTCGTCCCAAATGACCCCCTATCGCGGTGTTATGGGGCGCCCAGGGCCTCCAGCGCGCGGTCCACGTCCGCGGTCGTCGTGTAGGCGTGGAAGCTTGCGCGGACCTTCCCGGCCCGCACCGCCGCCCGGATGCCGGCCGCCTCCAGCCGTTCGCCAGGCGCGTCGACGGAGACGATCGCGCTGTCCGACGGTTCGAGGCCGAGTCCGGCCCGGAAGCGGTTGGCGAGCGCCACGTCGTGGTCGCGGACGCGCTCGACGCCGATCTCGTTGAGCAGTTCGAGCGCGGGCGCGGCCCCCACGTAGCAGAACCAGGCGGGCGACAGGTCGAAGGCCCGCGCGTCGCCCGCGAGCCGCAGCGGCGGGCCGTAGAAGGAGCCGCCCTCGTCGGCCCCGGCGTACCAGTTGGCGGCCAGCGGGCGCATGCGCTCGCGCAGGCGCGGCGACAGGTAGCCGAACGCCGCGCCGCGCGGGGCCATCAGCCACTTGTACGCGGCGCAGGCCAGCGCGTCGACGCCGTCGACGTTCACCGGGAGCCAGCCGCACGCCTGGGAGCCGTCGGCGATGACGAGCGCGTCGTGGTCGCGGGCGGCGGCGACGATGTCGGCCAGCGGCGCCACCTCGCCGGTCGCCGACTGCACCAGGCTGAACGCCACCGCGCTGGTCGAGGCGGTGATCGCGTCGGCCAGCCGGTCGGCGGGAACGGTCCGGACGCGGGCGGCCACCGCCCACGGGAACAGGTTGCTGGTGAACTCGATCTCCGGCACGACCACCTCGGCGCCCGGCGGGAGCGCGGTGGCCACGGTGGACATGATCTGCGAGACGGTCGAGCCGACGGACACGTCCTCCGCGGCGGCGCCGACCATCCGGGCGAACGCGGCGCGCGAGCGGCCCACGGAGGCGTCCCAGGGCTTCCAGTCCGAGCTGCCGTGCCGCCAGTCGGCCAGCACGGCCTGCAACTCCTCGAACGCCCGGCGGGGCGGCAGCCCGTACGAGGCGGTGTTGAGCCAGCCGGGCTCGGCGTCCCAGAGCGAGCTGTCAAGATCCATGCGCCCAGCCTAGGACGGCGCTTCCCGTACGCCTACCGTGCTGTTCGTCCGATGCCGGGCTCAGCGGCTCGCGCCGCTCAATTGGTCGCGCAGGCGGCGGCACTCGCGGGCGAAGCGGCTGCGGCTGCGGCTCGTGGCCCAGGCCGTGACCGCGGGGATCTCGTCGCGCGCGCCCGCCCAGGCCGCCACGTCGACGGCCAGCGTCACCGCCTCGGTGTGGACGGCGGCCGGCCGCTCGCCCACGGCCAGGAGGTCCGGCAGCATGGCCTTGACGATGTCCCACACCTGCGCGTGCGCGCCCTGCCTGGCCGCGTCGGCGAGCGCGCCGAACGCCGGGCGGACCTCGCGCCGGGTGCGCCGGACGAAGTGCGCGAGCTGCCGGCCGACCGCCTCGGTGGGCAGGTCGCCCCGGGCGGCCATCCGTAACAGCAACGGCGCCGCCTCGCCGTCGGGACGGGTCAGCGAACGCGCCAGGTTGATCGCGGTCGCCTCTCCGACCGGCCCGCCCGCCTGCGCCAGGGCCGCGAGCGTCGCATCGGCGGCCCCTCCGCCGAACAGCCAGGGCAGCAGGTTGACGGCGACCACCTCGCGGTGCGACGGGAGGATCGCCGGCCACCAGCCGACGGTGTCGGCGTGATCGCCCCAGCTCCACCTCCGGGGCTCGCGCAGCAGCTCGTCGATCAGCTCGTCGCCGGTCGGCCGGGCCCGCAGGACGGGCCGCACCCAGACGTCGTCGGTGTGTTCGGGCACGTGGTCGTCGTCGAACACGTGGTCCACGGCGCCCAGCCGGTAGCCCCACTCCAGCCCCGTCACCGGATCGGGCAGGCCGCCTCCGGCCAGCCAGGCGGCGGCCCGCGTGGCGCCCCGCGACCCCACCCGCGCGGCCCGTTCGGCAGCTTCCGGCCAGGCGCCGCGCGGCAGCCGCAGCAGGGCCTGCGCCAGGTCGGCGGGCAGCGGCTCGACGCCCGCCGCCGCGCACGCCTCCAGCCGGTCGACCAGCACCGCGGGGTCGAGGTGCCCAGTGGCCAGGGTGGGCGTCGCCAGCAGCACCGGCGGCAGCGTGCCTTCGCGCAGCGCCGCGTAGAGCTCGGCGAGCCGGCGCAGCACGAACAGGTGCGGCGGCGCGGCCATCCCGGGCTCCGGCAGCCGGTCGTGGTGCCGCCTCACCGGGGCGGGCGCGGTGCCGTGGAGCCGGGTGGCGATCTCCCCCAGCAGTTGCGTGAAGAACCCCCCGAACACCGCTGCCGGCTGCTGCGTCGCTTCCGGCTCGGGCATGACGCGCATGGCGGTGAAGACCGACTCCCAGGGGTCGGCGGGGCCCCCGACCGGGACGCCGGGATCGGAGCCCGGTGCGATCACCTCGTCGGCGAGGGCGCCGATCCACTGGCCGGGGCTGAGCCAGCACGGGCTCTCGTACAGGCCCGGATAGGAGTAACGGGTCGCGCGCGCCAGCGCCGCGCGCAGGGCCGCCCGGTCGCGCGCCGCCTGCTCGACGAAGGCGGCGAGCCAGCTCTCGGCCGTCTCCCAGCGCTGCACGGCCCAGCCGTCGGCGGCGAGCGTCGGCTCCGGGAACGGGCCGGGCGGGGCGAGCACGGGCAGCGGCAGCGGGGTGAACGGCTCGGCCGGCTCCTCGGGCGTCGCGTCGCCCCCGAACCGCTCGGCCACCTGACGGCCGAGGTCCGGGGGCAGCAGGGACACCGCCTCGGCCACGGCGGCGCCGCCCGTGCCGAACGTGGCGGCGTGCTTGAGCGCGAGCCGGGCCGCGCGCTCCTGCACCTGGTAGGACGGGTGCGCGAACGCGGTGGCCAGCGCCGGGGCCAGCTCGTCGGCCCGGGACGCGGCGGCCGCTTTGTCGGCCCGCGAGGTCTGGGACGTCCGGGACGCGATGCGCCGCAGTTCGTCGTCCAGCCAGCTCAGGCCGGCGAGCGCCAGCTTGGCCTCCGCGCGGAAGGTCAGCGCGCCGATCGCCTCGGCGACGTCGGCGGCGTCGTGCGGGCCGGTGCGGCGGACCTGGGCCAGGGCCAGCTCCGCGACGGTGCCAGGGGCGGCGGGCAGCAGCCGCAGGTAGTCGCGCGAGCGGGCGGCGGACTCCTCGGGCGTGGGATCGACCAGCTTGTGCAAACGTACGAAGAAGCGCAGGTCGAGGGCGTCACCGCCGCGCAGGAAGCGGCCCACGCAGCCGTCGAGGACCGCCTCGCGCGAAAGCGCGCCGGAGGCGAGCAGGGACAGCCAGGCGGTCGGCCGGGGGGTCAGCCGCTCGTCGCGCAGCGTGCGGCCGGCGCCCTGGGCGTCGAAGATCCGCGGGAGCAGCGCGGCGGCCAGCGGGTCGCCGGGCACGACGCCGGCGGCGAGCCAGGCGACCACCAGCGGGTCGTGCGCGGGAGGGTCGCCGCCGCAGCTCCGCAGCAGGGCGAGCACCAGGGGCACGGTGCGGTCGCCGGGCCTGCGGATCTTACGCGCGAGCCGGGCGGCGACGTCGGCCCGCCAGGCGGCCGGGCGGGTGACCAGCACGCGGGCCAGGTCGGGCCAGCCGGTGTGGGGCGCCCAGCGGGGGTTGAACTCGCGCCGGGTCAGCCAGGCCACCGCGCCCGCCGGGCCCGGGATCGTGCCCGCGCCCACGAGCCGCAGCGCCGCCAGGTGACTCTCCATCGCGTCGCTGACCAGCCAGCGGAGGTCCCATTCGTCGGCGTCGTCCCGATGGGGCCGGGCGAAGCCTTCGCGCAGCTCCTTGACGAACCCGGGCAGCCGGCCCGCCACGTCGGCCCGTTCGGCGTCGGTGAGCGCGATGAGGCGGTCGGCCAGAGCGCCGGTGTCGCGGCTGATGACGAGGGCGCGGACCGCCTCCCAGACGGCCTCCTGATGTGTCATGCGGCGGACATTAGAGATCGCTACCGACAATATTGTGGAACCCCAGGGGGGTATGTTACTGTCGCCGCCGAGATACGACTAAGGGGTACAAACAGCATGTCCGAGCACGGCGGCCACCACAACCACCACAACCATCACGATCATGCACAACATGGTCAGCACGGACATGATCAGCACGCGCAGCACGGGGAGCACGCGCATGGTGGGCCGGGGAAGGTCTCCTGGCGGATGGCGGCCTCGGCCACCCTGCACTGCCTCACCGGATGCGCCATCGGCGAGGTGCTCGGCCTGGTGATCGCCACCGCGCTCGGCTGGCACACCGTCCCGTCCATCGCGCTGGCCGTCGTGCTCGCCTTCTTCTTCGGCTACCTTCTGACCCTCATCCCGCTGCGCCGGGCCGGTCTCTCCTGGAAAGAGGCCATCAAGCTGGCCCTGGCCGCCGACACAGTGTCGATCCTGGTGATGGAGATCGTGGACAACGGCGTGATGGTCGCCATCCCGGGCGCGATGGACGCCGGGCTGGCCTCGGGGCTGTTCTGGGGCGCGCTGGCCGTGGCCCTGCTGGTGGCGTTCCTGGTGACCACGCCGATCAACAAGTGGATCATCGGCCGGGGCAAGGGCCACGCCGTGGTGCACGCCTTCCACCACTGAGGCGTCAGCCGACGATCATCTTCTCGTCCGGAAGCTGGTAGTGGCGGGTGTGCTCCTTGAGCGCCAGCGCCGAGCCGAGCGTGAGCGGCCCGGTCCTGCCGACGAACATGAGCACCACCAGCAGCAGTTGCCCCGCCACCCCGACCTGCGCGGTGATCCCCGTGGACAGCCCCGTGGTGCCGAACGCCGAGACGACCTCGAACAGCACCCGGTCCAGGCTGAACGGGGTCAGCACCAGCAGCACGTAGGTGGAGACCGCCACCAGCGCCACGCCGATGAGGCTGATCGAGACCGCCTGGCGCTGCACCGACTCCGGCAGCCGGCGGTTGCCCACGTGCACCGAGTGCTCGCCGCGCATCTCCGCCCAGATGACGAACGCCAGCAGCCCGAACGTGGTCACCTTGATCCCGCCGGCCGTGCCCGCGCTGCCGCCGCCGACGAACATCAGCAGGTCGGTGACCAGCCAGCTCGACGGGTACATGGCCGAGACGTCCAGGCTGTTGAACCCGGCGGTGCGCGGCATCACGGCGGCGAAGAACGCGGCCAGCACCTTGCCAGGATCGTCCAGCCCGCCCAGCGTGCGCGGGTTGCGCCACTCGGTGGCCAGGAACACCAGCGTGCCCCCGACCAGCAGGATCACGGTCACCCACACGGTGATCCTGGTCAGCACCGACCACCGGCCGGGATGCCGCCAATCGCGCAGCAGCTCGAACCAGACCGGGAAGCCGAGCCCGCCCACGATCACCGACACCGCGATGGTCAGGCTCACCCACGGATCGGTGACGAACCCCATCAGGTTGTCGGCCCACAGCGCGAACCCGGCATTGTTGAACGACGACACCGCGTGGAAGACGCCCAGGTAGACCGCCCTGCCGAACGGCTCGCCGTAGCCGATCAGGAAGCGGCCGGTCAGCACCACCGCCACGACCGCCTCACAGGCCAGGCTGAACAGCACCACCTTGCGCACCACCGTGCGCACGTCGGTCATCCGCAGCGTCTTCGTCTCGGCCTGCGCGAACAGCCGGGCCCGCAGCCCGAGCCGCCCGGACAGCAGCACCGTGAACAGCGTGGCCAGCGTCATGATCCCGAGCCCGCCGGCCTGGACCAGCAGCGCGATCACCACTTCGCCGAACGCCGACCAGTGCGACGCCGTGTCGACCACGGCCAGCCCGGTCACGCACGCCGCCGACGTGGCGGTGAACAGCGCCGTCACCCAGTCCGTCGACTCCCCGGACTCCGCGGCCACAGGCAGCATCAGCAGGCCCGTGCCCAGCAGCACCACCGCCGCGAACCCGGTCACGATCACCTGCGCGGGGTGCTGGAACCTTTCGAGCAGGGCCGGCGCCCTCGTTCTCACCGCTTCTCCCTCTTCCGGCCGGTTCACGGTACAGCAGCCGGAAAACGGAGCTCAGGTCGCGTCGGTCCGCTGGGCCTCCTGGTAGACGGCCATCGCCTCGTTGCCGAAGAACGGGCCGAACATGAAGTCGGGCGCGAAGTCGTACTTGAAGCTGTTGACCGAGGTCACCCAGCCGAGGCCGGTGGAGTCGTCGAAGCCCTGCAGCCACGGGCCGCCGCTCGAACCGCCGGTCATGCGGCAGCGCAGCCCGAGGTCCCGCGTCATGACGCTGTCGTCGAACGCGCGGCCGCTGCAGAAGATCAGCGACGAGCCGTCGAACGGCTCAGCCGCCGGGAACCCGTAGGAGAACATCTGCTGCCGTCTGGCCTGGTTGAACGCCACGCCCTGGCCGCCCACCACGTCGGTCAGCGTCCGGCCCTGCAACGGCGCGACCACGGCGGCGGCCACGTCGAAGTTGATGTCCTCGCGGGCGTTCCACTGCTGGGTGGTCAGCAGGCGGCTCGCCACCCAGGCGCCGAACGGCGCGCGGCCGTTGGCGAAGCCGGGGACGAACACCCAGTTGCGGTGGAAGGCGCCGTTCAGCTTGACGCAGTGCCCGGCGGTCATCACCACGCTCTCGTTCGCGCTGGTCACGGCGGTGCCGGAGCAGGAGGAGTTCTGGCCTTCCGCAGTGGTGAAGAAGACGCGCCCGGTGGTGCGGACGATGGCGCCGCCGTCGGTCCACCGCAGGCCGGGGCTGTTGGCCAGCTCGGCGGCCGACCGGGTGAACGAGGTGCCGCGCGTCGCCCACGGGTTGCCGCGCGTCGGCCGGTCGGAGCGGGCGGTGCGGCGCGGCTCGGGCGACGACAACGGCCGCGCCGCGCGCAGGCGCTGCGGCGTCCAGTACTGCAGCACGGTCCTGCGCTCCGGCCAGGAGTCCGTGGCGGACCACCGGACCGGGCCCGGGTCGTGCGCGGCCGTGGTTCGCGCAGTCGTGACCTGCGCGGTCGTGGCCTGCGCGGCGGCCGGGGCGGCCGTCAGGGTGAGCGTGAGGGCGGCGAGCAGGGCGACTCTGCGGGGCATGACGTACCTCCAGATAACCGGGATCTGCCGTCTGGAGGTACGCAACGGGAGGCGCGAAACGCTCAAAGTATGCGCATACGGGTATGGCTACCGCCGTAGCGCCGCCGCGGTCTTCGCCGGGTCGTAGTCCGGCCCGACCCCCTCCACCAGGAGCGCCGCGCCGTCGATGTGATCGGTGCGCAGGTGCAGGATGTCCTGGTAAGCGGGCGAGTCGTACCAGCCCCTGGCGGCGTCCAAGTCAGGGAAGCCGATGATCACGATCGTCCCCGGCCAGTCGCCCTCGCGCACCTCCACCTGCGCCCCGTGCACCAGGAACCGCCCGCCGAACGGGTCGAGCGTCGCCTGGATGCGCTCCAAGTACTCCAGCACGTCGGGGTGGGGGTTCGGCGTCTTCAGATGCGCCACGGCGTAAGCGGTCATGGTGTCCTCCCGGATTCCGGTCGTCGCCCCAAGAATCCGCGACAGGAGGGAAGCGCCACAATTACGTGCCAGGTAAGCGGTCGTTTGTCCGCAGGTCACCGGGGTAGCCGGAGCCCGTGGCCGGTATCCGGGGGATCTGCCACCCGCGCTTCACCTCGGTGCGGGACCGCTTCGCGGACAACTTCGCCGAGGGGCGGGAACTGGGCGCGTCCCTCTGCGTCTACCAGCACGGCGAGCCCGTCGTGGACCTGTGGGGCGGGCTGGCCGCCGAGGACAGGCCGTGGCGGCAGGACACGCTCGCGCTCCTGGCCTCGACCACCAAGGGGATGGCGGTCGCGGCCCTCCTGCTGCTGGTCGACCGGGGGATCCTCGACCTCGACACGCCGGTGGCCGACTACTGGCCGGAGTTCGCCGCCGAAGGCAAGGGCAGGATGCCGCTGCGCTGGATCCTGGGCCACCGCTCCGGCGTCGTGGTCATCGACCCACCGCTGACCTTGGACGACATCGAACGCGGAAGCCCGGTCGCCGACGCGCTCGCCTGCGCCAGACCCGCCTGGCGGCCGGGCAGCGCCCACGGCTACCACTGCCTCACCCTGGGCTGGCTGGTCAGCGAGGTCGTCCGCCGCGTCACCGGCCTCACCGTGGGACGGCTGTTCGCCCGGGAGATCGCCGCGCCGCTCGGCCTCGACCTGCACATCGGCATCCCCGCCCACCAGGAGGGACGGCTCGCGAGCGTCGTCGCCCCCACGGCCGGCGAGGTGCGCAACGGCCGGGCCGACCCCGAGCTCCACGAGCTCAACCGGGCGATCTGCTCGCCGGCCTCCCTGCTGCACCGCGCCACCTACGGCAGCGTGGTCCTCACCCCCGAACTGCTCGGCGGCTCACGCCTGTATCGGGCCGAGGTGCCCTCCGCCTGCGGCGTCGGCACCGCGGCCGGCCTGGCCAGACTGTACGCGGCCCTGATCGGCGAGGTGGACGGCATCCGGCTGCTGCGCCCGGAGACCGTCGCCCGCGCCCGCGCGGTCGAGGCTCGGGGGCGCGACCTGGTCCTGCGGCTGGAGACGGCCTACAGCGCCGGATTCATGCTGCCCGGCGGGCCGATGTGGCCGCCGTTCGGGGCGCCCAACGCCTTCGGGTACGCCGGCGCGACGGGCGCGTTCGCCTTCGCCGACCCGGACACCGGCCTGGCCTTCGCGTACGTGCCCAACCGCATGTCGGAGCTGATCGAGGGCAGCGACGGCCGCGTGTGGCCGCTGATGCGGGAGAGCCACCGCTGCGCGCGCGGCGGTTGACCCTGGCCGGGGTTAACCGGCCAGGTCCCTGGCGACGTTGTCGAGCCGGGTGGCCACCTCGTCGAGCTGCTCGTCGGTGACCGTGTCGCCGGGCAGCAGCCCTGCCACGTCCGCCCGCCGGGCGATCACCAGGCTGCGATGGGTGTCGTCCACCTGGGCCGCCGGCATGACCAGGCAGTCGCCCCGGACGAAGACCAGGACCGTGTCGGGGTCCGGCGCGTCCAGCAGCCGCCGTACACACTCTCGGTTGACAAGGAGCATCGTGCGGTCCTCCGCGTTCCGTTTCGTGGGGGCTTCTGAGCGCGTACCCGGATCGTCCACCCGGTCACCTGGTCAACGCGGAAAGACCACGTCAGGAGAAGCACGGGGGTGTCGGGAGAAGTACGGGCCGTCGCGGAACGCTGTCGGATGCCGTATGCGCCGCCAGCCGTCATTTGCCAGCCGTCGTTTGTCGACCGCAGTCGCCAGCCGTCATTTGCCAGCCGTCGGGCGTCAGCCTCAATCGCCAGTCGCCAGTCGCCAGTCGCCAGTCGTCAGTCGTCAGGAGAAGTACGCGTCGGCCGACGGGGTGGAGAGCAGGATGATGACGAGGACCGAGCCCAGCGTCGCCAGCCCGAAGCGCACCAGGACGAGCGGACGGAGCCAGGAGGGAAAGCCTCCGCTCGCGGCGGTGATCACGGCACGGGCGTCGATCTCCCGCACGCCGGGGTCGGCCGACTTCGCGAACGCGGCCTCGGTGTAGCGGACGGCGAACACCTGACTCGCGGTGACGAAGCCGACTGCGAGAAAGATGACCGGTTCGAGAACCCAGGACAGGACGCGGCCCGCCCCCGCGAGGTTGAGCCCGGCCAGGGCGGTCACCACGACGGCGATGCCCAGCGCGAGCGCGAGCTCCGGCGCCCGCTCCTCGAACCTGATGCCGTGCCGGGCCAGGACGCCGGGCGCGTGGCCCTGCCTGGCGACCTCGGCCTCGGCCGCGCGCTGGGCCCGGCCGCCGGTGCGCCAGGCGGCCACCGGTATGACGACGAAGGTGGCGGCCAGCAGGAGTTGCAGCGTGGCTGCAAGAGCGACGGAAACCGGCATGACGACTCACTCACTCACTCGATCGAATCATTCACTTGCTCGGGGTCGTTCATTTGCTCTGGATCGTTCACTTGCGCAGGGCCGTTCACTTGCGCAGGGCCGTTCACTTGATCGGGATCGTTCGCTTGATCGCGTCGCCGGCTCAGACGGCGACCAGGATGAGGCCGAGGATCGAGGCGCCGAACACGACGACGTGACGGACGTTCTGCAGGGTCCACGTCCAGGCGGGGAAGCCGTCCTCGGCGGCCTTGAGCAGGGCGGCGACGTCGATCCTGGCCAGCATCGGGTCACCCTTGCGCTGGAAGGCCGCGCGTACCGACTTCTCGGCCGTGAGCTGGCTGTAGAGGATGACGCAGTTGCCGACGAGGACGAGCGACTGGAAGATCCACGTCAGCGTCGGGGCCCAGGCGTGGCCGAACAGGTTGAGCCCCGCCACCACCGCCATGATCGCGGCGACCGTGGCGGGAACCGCGGTCTCGTGGCCGCCGGCGTCGAAGCGCATGCCGTTCTCGTGGAGGACGGTGGTGCGCACGCCCTGGCGCTGGAGCTCGGCCTGCGCGCGGGCCATCGCGGTGGCCCCGTAGCGGTGCCGGACCATCGGGATGCTCACGAAGGCGGCGGCGACGAGCAGCTGGCTGACGGCGATGACGGTGTTCACGGGGGCTCCTCGGGTCGGACTTGAACTAAGTGCAAGAGCACTGTAACCGGCTACTTGAACTAAGTGCAAGTCCAGTATCGTGGCCGCATGCCGCGCGACACCCTGACCAAGGAACAGATCGTCGAGACCGCGATCGAACTGCTGGACGAGGAGGGCCTCGACGGCCTCAACATGCGCAACCTCGGCAAACGCCTCGGCTCCGCCGCCACGGCCGTCTACTGGCACGTACAGAGCAAGGACAACCTGATCCTGCTCGTCGGCGACCGCGTCTGGGACGAGATCGCGCTGCCCGACGTCGACGCCGTCGGTTGGCGCGCCGCCGCCACCGAGCTCGCCACCGGCCTGCACGACATGCTCAGCCGGCACCCGTGGCTCGTCCAGGCGTTCGGGTCACACCTGTTCTACGGGGTGAGCAAGGCCCGCTACGACGAATGCAGCCTCGCCGTCTACGAGAAAGGCGGCTTCACCGGCGCGCACGCCGACCGGGCGGCCGGCGCCGTCTTCACGTTCGTCCTCGGCTGCGTGCTCGGCGTGGCCGCGCAGGCGTCCCTCACCCGCCGCCTCGCCCGCGACGGCGGCGACGCCACGGCGGCCTTCCAGGAGACATTGGACAAGGCCGCCGAGATCGCCAAACAGTTCCCCCGGCTACGCAGCCGAGTCGAAGCCCCCACCCCCACCGACTACGCGACGGCCCCGGTACAGACCTTCGAGTTCGGCCTGGAAGCCCTCCTCAACGGCCTGGAATCCCAGCGCCCCACCTGACCCCACCCCGCTCCTGAGCAGCCCGAACGGCAACACCAACCCCTCACGCCCAGCCCCGTACGGTCGCACCCAGCCGCGTACGTCGGCGTCCAGCCGCATTCGGTCGCCGTCCAACTGCGGTCGGTCGGCGTCAACCGTCCCCGAGGTGGCGCGTTCCCGCTTCGAGCGGCCTGCTGAGAGCGGCGCGAGACGGCCACTCTCACCCCCTCGTACGGTCGGCGCCCCACCCGCCCCGGGCGGTCCGTTCGACTGGCGCGAGACGGTCACTCCCGCCCCTCTCCCGTACGGTCGGCGGCCCCACCCTTCCCGGCAGCCCGTTCGAGGTGGCGTGAGAACCCTCATGCGGTCGGCACGGCCTCCCAGCCAGCGGGCACGTAACGGTCGGCTGTCATGGTCGGTCCACGTAGCCGGTGCCTTCCCCGGGCAGGTAGCCGCCGTCGTCGGCGTCGGTGCGCCCGGAGCCGGCGTCGGGGTCGTCCTCGTCCGAGGGCACCCAGTCGACCGCAGCGCCCACGTGCCCGCCGTCCGGCTCGGCGGCCGGGGTCTCGTCCTCGCCTTCGTCGATCATGCCGTGCTCGGCCTCGTCCGCCGGCCCCTGCACACGGAAGCCGGGGTCACCGCCTTCACCCTGCGGCTCCACGGCGTCGGGCGGCATCGGGTGCGGGCTCGGCCCCAGCGTCTCGACGTGGCCTTCGACCTCGTCCGTACGGCTCGCGACCGCCTTCTCGTCGGAGCCCGCCGTCACCGGCCACTCGTCGTCGCGGCCGGTCACGTACCCCATGGGCTCGGCATAGCCGCTGGAAGGCTCGGCGTCGTCGCCTGGCTTGCCCGGGTTCGCGTTCGAGCCGCGGATCGAGGCCGGGCCGATGTCGCCGCCCATGTTGTGCAGGTCGGCATCGAACGTGGTGCCCTTGTCCTGTTCGCGCCGCTTGTCGCGGTCCTTCTTGTCGGACACGTGGCCCACCTCCCTTACTCGGGCTCCACCCGCATGGCCGACTCCTCTGCCGAGTAGCCGCCGCTGTCAGGACCGACCTCCCGCGCCACCTCGTCGGACTCGATGTCACCGTGCGCCCCCTCGTCGGGCGCGACCAGCCGACCGGCCCGCCGTGGGTCGTCCCACACCTGGCCCGACGGCTCCTCCGGTTGCGCCGGCCAGCCCTCCTCGACCCCGCTGTCCGCCTCCCGGTCGGTGTCGAGATCCGAGCCGACACCCAGCCCTGACTCGTCGGTGACCCGATCGGTCCCGGCGTCGCCGCCACCATCGCGGCCCCGTGGCTCGTCCGCGCCGAACACCGGCTGGTCCTCGGGCACCTCCCGCTCCAGCCGGCTGTCCAGTGGCTCGCCCTGGATCTGCTCGTCGACCGTGGTGCCGTAGTCGTCGATCGCGATCGGCTCGTCCCCGGGCAGCGGCGCCTCCTGTGGATCGACCGCCCACTGCTGCTCGGGCGTGCCGTCCTGGAGGTCCGGGATGCCCTCGTCCTCGAAGCGGGATCGAGGGTCGTGCTCTGGCGTGTGTTCCCCCACGATGGTCCTCCCCTGTTCAGGCCTTCACCGCCCGCTGCCCAGCCGGTCCGCCGCATAACGACTCCTCGGTGCTCATGGCCGGTCCGGCCTCCCCGAATGCCGGACGCCACCCCGCGCCGACCCCATGACGCCCTCATGATGTCACAACCCCGCTTGCGTTGACGCCATCATGGCGTCATCATGGCGTCATGAACCTCACGCCCTTCGTCGACCAACTCCGCAGAGAGCTGGCGGTCGCCGCGGAGGCCGGCGGCCCCGAGGCCCGCGAGCTGGCCGAGCGACTCACCGCGCCGCTCGAATCAGCCGTCCGGCTTACCCTGCTCGACGCGCTGTCCACCGCCGCGGGCGAGATCACGCGCGACCTCGCCCCGGGTTCGGTCGACGTACGCCTGCGCGGGCGCGACGCCGACTTCGTCGTGCGACCGGCGCACACCCCACCTGCCCCCGCGTCCCCGCAGAGCACGCTGCGCTCCGCACTCGCCGGCGCGGTGGAGGTTGCGATGGGCGTACGCGCCCCGGTCCCCGACGCCGACGAGGGCGGCACGTCACGGATCTCCCTGCGCGTGCCCGAGCACCTCAAGTCGCGCATCGAGGAGGCGGCCGGCCACGACGGGCTCTCGGTCAACGCCTGGCTCGTCCGCGCCATCTCCGCAGCGCTGGAGCCCGGCGAGGCGGTCAGGTCCGACGATCCGCCGGGCGGCCGGCACTACACCGGCTGGGTGAGCTAGCCGGCCCGTCCCATCCGACCACCCCATCCGTGAGGCCACCCAGCATGCCGACTTTCGACACTCCCACCCCGATCCTGGCCACCGTCGACCTCCACATGGCCGACGTCCGCATCCACGCGACCGACCGCGCCGACACCGTCGTACGCATCCGGCCCGCCCACCACGACACCAGCGACCAGGTCGAGATCGACTACTCCCGCGGCAGGCTCCTGGTGCGCTCGCCGCCCGCCACGTTCCGCTGGTTGCTGTGGGGCGGCGAGTCGATCGACGTGGAGATCGAGCTGCCGACGGGCTCCCGCGCCGAGGTCAAGACCACTGGCGAGCTCCGGTGCGAGGGCCGCCTCGGCGACTGCCGGTTCCAGAGCGCCGACGGCGACGTCTGGCTCGACGAGACCGGCAGACTGCAGGTCCAGGCCGGAAACGGCGACATCACCGTGGCCAGGTCCGGTCCCGCCGACATCACCGCCGACAACGGTGGCATCCGCATCAACCGGATCGACGGCGCGGCCACCATCAAGACCGCACACGGCGACATCACCCTCGGCGAAGTGGCCGGCGACCTGCGGATGAAGACCGCCCACGGCGACATCACCGTGGACCGCGCCCTCTCGGACGTCGCCGCCAAGACAGCCACCGGCAACGTCCGCATCGGCGAAGTGGTGCGTGGCCAGATCAGCCTGGAAACCGCCTCGGGCGCCGTCGAAGCCGGCATCCGCGCAGGCACCGCCGCCTACCTCGACGTCCGAACCGACTACGGCAACGCACACATCGGCCTCACCCCCACCAGCGGCCCCGGACAGGCCGACGAAACCGCCGAACTCCGCGCCCGCACGGCCTACGGCGACATCCACATCCGCCGAGCCACCCCAACCCCCCACTAACCCAATGCCGCACCCCCCACGGCTCCCACCAGAGACCGCCCCACCCGCCCACCTAACCCCTCGCCCCGGCACCGCTCACCGCAGCGCCGCGACTTCGAGCCTCGCGGGGCCGAGCCTCGAAGGTTCCAAGCTCCGCGGCCTCCCAATTCGGCGACACAGGGGTGCCGGTAGGCGTCAAGCCGGGGCCGGGGGCTGTGGCGCGCCCGAAATCGCAGCTAACTGCAAGAAAGCAGACCCAGAGGTGGGCCGCGCTGACCGGAAGGAGAAGACCCATGCCCCCCGCGATCACGGCTGAAGGCCTGGTCAAGAAGTACGGCGACGTGGCCGCCCTGGACGGCCTGGACCTGGCGGTGCCCGAGGGCACGGTGCTGGGCCTGCTCGGCCCCAACGGCGCAGGCAAGACGACGACCGTGCGCATCCTCACCACGCTGCTCAAACCGGACGCCGGCCGCGCGTCGGTCGCCGGGTTCGATGTGGTGCGTGACGCCGACAAGCTGCGGTCCCACATCGGCGCGTCCGGTCAGTACGCCGCCGTCGACGACCATCTGACCGGCGCCGAGAACCTGGAGATGGTCGGCAGGCTCTACCACCTCGGCACGAAACGCAGCAAAGCCCGCGCCCGTGAGCTGCTCGAACGCTTCGACCTCACCGAGGCCGCCGACCGCCCCGTGCAGGGCTACTCGGGAGGCATGCGCCGCCGACTCGACCTCGCCGGGGCGCTGGTGGCGAGCCCGCCGGTGCTGTTCCTCGACGAGCCGACCACCGGTCTCGACCCCAGAGCCCGCGCCGGTCTCTGGGACGTCATCGCTGAGCTGGTTGCCGCCGGCACCACGCTCCTGCTCACCACCCAGTACATGGAGGAGGCCGACCGGCTCGCCCACCGCATCGCGGTCGTCGACCACGGCCGGGTGATCGCCCTCGGCACGGCCGACGAGCTCAAGGACCAGGTCGGCGGCGACCGGGTCGAGCTCACCGCGACGAGCACCGCCGACCTCGCCACCATCGCACGCGTGCTCGCCCCGCACGCCGTCACCGACGACACCGCGCTGCGGGTGACCCTCCCGGCGTTCCGCGGCGCCGCGTCGCTCAACGACGCCCTGTCCAAGCTGGCCGCCGAAGGCGTCGCCGTACGTGACGCCGGTCTGCGCCGTCCCACGCTGGACGACGTGTTCCTCACCCTCACCGGGCACGAGACGACGAAGGAACCCAGCCGATGAACTCCCCCCAGATGGCAGTCGCCGACGGCCTCACCATCACCAAGCGCAACGCACTCAAGATCCGGCGCGCCCCCGACCTGCTCGGCGGCGTCGTCATGCTGCCGATCGTGCTCGTGCTGCTGTTCGCGTACGTGATCGGCAGCATGATCGAGCTGCCCGGCATGTCCTACCGCGAATACATGATCCCCGGGATCTTCGTCCAGGCGATCGTCACCAGCACCCAGATCACCGGCTACACGCTGACGCTCGACCTGCAGAAGGGCATCTTCGACCGGTTCCGCACGCTGCCGATGTCACCCTCGGCGGTCCTCGCCGGCCAGACCCTCAGCGACGTGCTGATGAACGTGACCAGCATCGCCGTCATGGCCATGGTCGGGCTGCTGGTCGGGTGGCGGATCCACTCGGCGCCGTACGAGGCCGCGCTGGGCTTCCTGATGCTGCTGCTGTTCTCGTACGCGTTCTCGTGGGTGACGGTGGCGGTGGCACTGACGCTGCGTACGCCCGAGTCGTTCAACAACATCGCCACCATGGTGTCGCTGCCGCTGGTCTTCCTCTCCAACGCCTTCGTGGACAGCTCCCGCCTGCCCGGGCCGCTGCAGGTCGTCGCCGAGTGGAACCCGGTCTCCACCATCATCCAGGGCGCCCGCGAGCTCTTCGGCAACACGAACGCGGCCATGCCCGTGCCTGACGCCTGGCCGCTCCAGCACGCGGTGCTGGCCTCGCTGCTGTGGTCGGTGCTGATCCTGGCCATCTTCGTCCCCCTGTCCATCCGCCTGTACAAACGAGCTGTCAGCCGCTGAGCCGGGCACCGAGCTCCGCCGCTGAGCTCCGTCGCTCGGGTAGACGGGAAGTCAGCGAGGGCCGGGCCGGGCGGCGCACCGTGGGGAAGCTGGCCGTCTCAGTCGGGAGCGGCCCCGGTCAGGCGGCCTCCGGGACCGGGCGGCGCAGGGTGCCCTGGCCGGGGTGGCGCGGGCTGGGGTCGGATGGGCGCTTGGGCTGGAGAGTGGGCGCGGTTCCCGGGCTGAGGTGCCTGGCCGGATGGGATGGGGGGTCGGGCTGGGGCGGTGCGGGGTCCCGGGGACGGGCGTGGGCGGGTTCCGGGGACGGGCGTGGGCGGGGTGCGCTGCCGGGTGGGGCGTACAAGGTCCCGGGGCGGACACGGGCGGGTGCCCTGCCGGGTGGGTGGGACACCCGGCTGGTCGGGGCGAGGGCCCTGTCCGGGGAGGTGCAGGGTGCCTGCCGGGTGGGACGGGATGCCGTGGCTGCGGCGGTGCGGGTGGCCGGGTGGGGGGGCGGGGTGTTGGGGTGGGGTTAGTCGAGGTTGAGGCGGTAGCCCATGCCGGGTTCGGTGATTAGGTGTACGGGGTGGGCGGGGTCGCGTTCCAGCTTCTTGCGCAGTTGGGCCATGTACTGGCGCAGGTAGTGCGATTCCTTGACGGCGCTGCTGCCCCAGACCTCGGTGAGCAGTTGCCGCTGGCTGACAAGCTTGCCGGGGTTACGGGCCAGCAGTTCCAGCACGTGCCATTCGGTCGGGGTCAGCCGTACGCCGCCGGTGATGGTCTTGCCCGCGAGGTCCACCACGTGGTCGCCGATCCGCACCTGGGCCGGTTCCGTCCCGTGGGCGCCGGTGCGGCGGGTCACCGCGCGGATGCGGGCGAACAGCTCCTCCAGGTCGAACGGCTTGGTCACGTAGTCGTCGGCCCCGGCGTCCAGGGCTTCGATCTTGTCCAGGTTGTCGGCGCGGCCCGACAGCACCAGGATCGGCAGGCTCGTCCAGCCGCGCAGGCCGTGGATGACGTCCACGCCGTCGATGTCGGGCAGGCCCAGGTCGAGCAGCACCAGGTCGGGGTGCCAGTCGGCGGCCCGGCGCAACGCCGTGGCGCCGTCCGGGGCGGTGGCCACCTCGTAGTCGCGGGCGTGCAGGTTGATGCGCAGGGCCCGCAGGATCTGCGGTTCGTCATCGACGACCAGGACCTTCACGCCTGCTCCTCAGGGTGTACGTGCATCGTCACGGCCTCCTGACCGCGGGGTGGGACGGGGGTGGCGGGAGTGGCCTGTCCGGTCATGCGGGGTGCACTTGCTGCTGTCCTGGGCTCCGGTGTCACTCCCTCATGTTCGCCGACGGCCCGAATTTCCGGGGGAGGTGGGGGTGGGGCTGGTCCGGTGAGGGCGACCGAGTGAGGAGGGCTGGTCCAGTGGGAGTGGCTGGTCCAGCGTGGAAGGGCTGATCCCCGTGAGGGGGGTTGGGTCCCGGGTGTGAGGCCGGCTCCCGTGAGGAGGGTCACGTCCGTGAGGGGGGTCGGGGTTCCGTGAGGGGAGTGGGGTCCCGTAAGGAGGTCCCGTGAGGGGCTGGTCAAGTGAGGGTTGGCCGAGCGAGCGGCTGGTCCAGCGAGCGGCAGGGTCCAGCGAGGAGCAGGGTCCAGCGAGGAGCAGGGTCCAGCGAGGAGCAGGGTCCAGCGAGGAGCGGGCTGGTCCCGTGAGAGGGCTGTCCAGGTCCAGCGGTGGGTGGGCTGGCCGTAGCGGGCGGGATGGCGAGGAGAGGGTGAGGCAAGGGAGCGCAGGGGCTACGGCTTGTGAGGTGGGGGGTTGAGCCAGTGGGTGCGCCAGGTGGGGAGTTCGGCGGCGTCGCGGGTGGGGAAGCGGGCGAAGAGGTCGGCGGCTTCGCGCCAGGCGCGTTCGGCGCGGGTGTGGTCGCCGAGCAGGGCGTGGGCGGCGCCGACGTCGCGCAGGGTGCGGCCCCGCCAGAGCAGGTGGCGTAGTTCGTCCCAGGTTTCGAGGGCGCGGCCGAGCCAGGAGAGGGCTTCGTGGGGCCGGCGGGCGGCGAGGTTGAGTTCGCCGAGGGTGCGCAGGCCGAGGCCGGTGCCGACGCGGTCGTGGAAGCGGGCGGTGGAGGCGACGACGGCGCGGAGCGGCGGTTCGGCCTCGGCGAGGCGGTTCTGGCGGATCCAGACCTTGGCCAGCGCCTGGGAGGTGTAGTTGGTGAGGACTTCGTCGCCGGTGTCGAGGATGATCCGGTGGGCCTGGGAGCAGAGGTGTTCGGCGTCGTCGAGTTCGCCGCGGGCCCGGTGGACGAGGCCGATGCCGCGCAGGGCGAGGGCTTCGCCGCGGCGGTGGCCGAGGGCGCGGTAGCGGGTGAGGGCGTCGCGGAGGCTGGTGACGGCCTGGGAGTCGTGGCCGAGTTCGCGGTTGGAGAAGCCGATGCCGTAGAGGGCGTGGGCGAGGCCCTCCTCGTCGCCGAGCGCGGTGAGGGCGGCGAGTGCCTGCTGCATGAGGGGGAGGGCGGTGTGGTGTTCGCCGACCTCGCGGTGGACGGTGCCGAGGCCGTTGAGCGCGACGGCGATGCCGCGTTCGTCGGCTTCGGCGCGGAAGAGGCGGAGTGCGGCGCGGAAGTGGCGTTCGGCCTCGTCGAAGTCGTCGCCGTTGTAGGCGAGCTGGCCGAGGCCGCATTCGACGACGGCTTCGGCCCGGCGGTTGCCTTTGGCGCGGGCGGCGGCGAGGGCGGCGGTGTGGGTGCGGCTCCAGCCGGCGAAGCGGTTGGAGCCGCCGAAGGAGGTGAAGATGAGCGTGTCGGCGAGGGCGCAGGCGAGGGTGTCGAGGCCGAGTTCGGCGGCGCGTTCGACGGCGACGATGAGCGCCGATTCGGCGGTGGGGAACCAGTGGGCGGCGTCGTCGCAGGGAGGGGCGGGCGCGGTGTGGCCGAGGCGGGGCAGCGCGATGGGGAGCTGCTGGGTGAGCCCTTCGCAGAGGGCGAGCATCTTCTCCAGGGCCCGGGTGACGGCGGCGTGCAGGTCGGGTTCGGGCATGGTGGCGGCGGCCCGTTCCTTGGCGTACAGGCGGACGAGGTCGTGCATCCGGTAGCGGGTGCGGCCGTCGCCGGTGGGCAGGGGCTCGACGAGGCGCGCGTCGATGAGCTCTTCGACGATCTCCTCGGTCGCCTCCGGGCCGAGGTCGAGTAAGGAGGCGGCGATGAGGAGGTCGAAGTCGGGCGGGTCGAAGTAGCCGAGGAGGCAGAAGGCGCGCAGGGCGGGGGCGCCGACCTCGGCGCAGCTCGCGCTGATGCCGGCGCGTACGCCGAGGTCACCGATGGACAGCTCGTCGAGGCGGCGGCGTTCGTCGTCCAGCCGGTGCACGAGGCGGGCCAGCGACCAGTGCGGTTTGCGTTGCAGCCGGGCGCCGACGACGCGGATGGCGAGGGGGAGCCGGTCGCACTGGGCGACGAGGGTGCGGGCGGCGTCGGGTTCGGCGGCGACGCGTTCGGGGCCGACGATGGCGCGGAGCAGGTCGAGCGATTCGGGTTCGGTCATCTCGGCGAGTTCGACGACGGTGGCGCCGGGCAGCCCGTCGGGGCGGCGGCGGCTGGTCACGAGCACGGCGCAGGTGGCGCTGCCGGGCAGGAGGGGACGGATCTGCGCGGTGTCGGCGGCGTCGTCGAGGACGACGAGGACGCGCCGGGAGGCGAGCGCCAGCCGGTAGAGCTCGATCTTGTCGTCGAGGGGCAGGCTCTCGTCGTGGCCTTCGACGCGGAGCAGGCGCAGCAGCCGGTCGAGCGCTTCGGCGGGGGTGACGGGCCTGGCCTGGGCGCCGCGCAGGGCGATGTGGAGCTGGCCGTCGGGATAGCGTTCCTGCAGCAGATGGGCGGCGCGGACGGCGAGCGTGGACTTGCCGACGCCGCTGCGCCCGGAGATGAAGACGATCGGCAGCGCGGTGCCGGGCCGCTGGGCACCTTCGGCGGCGGCCAGGACGCGGGCGAGCCCGGCGGAGGCGCCGGTGAAGTCGGTGATGTCGGGCGGGAGCTGGGAGAGGCGGCCGGGCGGCGGGCCGCCTCGGGGCGCGGTGTCCTGGCGGAGCAGGCCGGCGTGCACCTCGCGCAGCCAGGGGCTGGGGTCGACGCCGAGCTTGTCGCGGATGCGCTCGCTCGCGGCGGCGTAGGCGGCGAGGGCTTCGGCGTGCCGGCCGCTGTGGTGGAGGGCGCGCAGGTGCTGGCCGATCAGGCGTTCGGCGAGCGGGTGCTCGACGAGGAGCGGCGTCAGCGTGGCGATGACCTCGCCGCTCCTGCCCAGGCGCAGCGCGCTCTCGGCCCAGTCGGCGGCGATCGCGATCCGCTGCTGTTCGAGGTTCTGGCGGTAGCGTTCGGCCCATTCGCCGGTGATGCCGGTCAGGGCGACGCCGCGCCACAGACTCAGGGCCTCGCCGAGGAGTTCGGCCCGTTCCTCGTCGCCGGCGCGGGCGGCCCGTTCGGCGAGGGCGCGGGCGTGGCCGGCGTCGATCTGGCCGGGCGGGACGTGCAGCGTGTAGCCGCCGGGGCTGCGGACGAGTGAGACGTCCTCGATGCCGGCGAGCAGGGCGCGCAGGCGGGTCACGTACGCGTAGAGAGAGCTACGGACGGAGGTCGGCGGCGCTTCGCCCCACACCCGGTCGATGAGGGTTTCCACGGTGACGAGCCGTCCGGCGTCGGCGACGAGCGCGGCCAGCACCGTGCGCTGTTTGATCGCCCCGGCCTGGCGGGCGGCGTCGCCCGGCTCGATCGTGACGGGACCGAGGATGCGGAAAATCACCGGGTCATCTCATCCTGCGCGCCGGATGGGGGCAAATCGGCGCTGCACTTTGTCCGATAGGCCGCGAAAGTAGCGTGTTTGCCGGTAATTAGGCCCTCCCGGATCGGCATAACGCGGTTACATTCACGATATTTGCTCCCTCTTATCCCTCCACGTCGACCGAAGGGAGAGGCATGAGAGTGAGAACCGCGATCGCGGCCGTGTCTGCTGCGGCGATCCTCATGCCGGCCACCGTCGCCCAGGCCGCTGGAAGCGCTCAGGCCGCAGGAAGCACCCAGGCCGCAGGAAGCGCCCAAACTGTAGGAAGCGCCCAAACTGTAGGAAGCGCCCAAACTGTAGGAAGCGCCCAGGCGCCGCCCGATGACCAGTTCCAGAAGGTGACGCTCAACGACAGCCCCGGCGAGCCCGTCGACCTGGCGGTCTTACCGGACTCCCGGGTCCTGCACACCACCCGGACCGGCGAGGTCTGGCTGCACGACCCGAAGACCGGGCTGAACACGCTCGCTGCCCGGCTGGACGTCTACCAGCACGACGAGGAGGGGCTGCAGAGCATCGCGCTGAGCCCCGGCTTCGGCAAGGGCTCGAAGAAGGACGACTGGGTCTACCTGTACTACTCGCCGCCGCTCGACACGCCGGTGGACGACCCGGCGACGCCGGACGTGAACGAGGGCGACGCCCCGTTCACCGGGACGCCGGCGGACTTCGCGCCGTTCGAGGGGCTGATCCGGCTGTCGAGGTTCCGGTTCGGCCGCGCCAGCATCGACCTGTCCACCGAGCAGAAGATCCTGGACGTGCCGGTGGATCGGGGCATCTGCTGCCATGTCGGCGGCGACATCGTCTTCGACGCCGACGGCAACCTGTACCTGTCGACCGGCGACGACACGAACCCGTTCTTCTCCGACGGCTTCGCCCCGATCGACGAGCGGGCCGACCGCAATCCGGCGTTCGACGCCCAGCGCAGCTCCGGCAACACGAACGACCTGCGCGGCAAGGTGCTGCGGATCAAGGTCGGGGAGGACGGCTCGTACGCGATCCCGGAGGGGAACCTGTTCGCGCCGGGGACGCCGGGCACCAGGCCGGAGATCTACGCGATGGGCCTGCGCAACCCGTTCCGCATCGAGCTGGACCGGGACAGCGGGGACCTGTACGTGGCCGACTACTCGCCGGACGCGAGGGAGGCCGACCCGGCGCGCGGCCCGTCGGGGACCGGCAAGTGGGCGATCATCCGCGAGCCGGGCAACTACGGCTGGCCCTACTGCGCGACGGCGCGGCTGCCGTACGTGGACTTCGACTTCGGGACGGGCACGTCCGGGGCGGCGTTCGACTGCGCGGCGCCGGTGAACGACTCGCCGCACAACACCGGGGCACGGGCGCTGCCGCCGGTGGTCCAGCCGCAGGTGTGGTACTCCTACGGCGCGTCGCGGGAGTTCCCGGAGCTGGGCACCGGCGGCATCGGCCCGATGGCGGGACCGGCGTACGACTTCGACCCGCGTGACACGCAGGGCCGCGCGCCGGTGGCGTGGCCCGAGTACTACGACGGCGTCCCGCTCTTCTACGAGTGGACCCGCGACTACGTCAAGGCGTTCCACGGCGACGGGCGGATCGAGGACGTGCTGCCGTCGCTGGTGTTCGACAACCCGATGGACCTGGAGTTCGGCCCTGACGGCGCGCTCTACGTGCTGGAGTACGGCGACGGCTACTTCCGGGAGAACCCGGACGCCCAGCTGTCGCGCTTCGACTACATCGGCCACCGGGGCAACCACTCGCCGATCCCGGTCGCGAAGGCGTCGGCGACCGACGGGCACGCGCCGCTCACGGTCACGTTCACCAGCGAGGGCACCACGGACCCGGACGGCGACCGGCTGCGTTACGCGTGGGACTTCGACGCCGACGGCCGGGTCGACTCCCGGCGGCCCGAGGCGACGTACACCTTCACCGAGAACGGCCTCTACAACGCGACGCTGAGGGTCAGCGACGGCGGCGGGATGTCGGCGGCCACGTCGGTGCGGATCGTGATCGGCAACGCCGCTCCGGTCGTCGAGCTGGTGCGCCCGGCGGCGGGGGACTCGTTCTCGTTCGGCGACGTGGTCGAGTTCGAGGTGCGGGTGACGGACGACCAGCCGGTCGACTGCGCGAACGTGACCGTGAACTACATCCTCGGCCACGACGACCACGGCCATCCGCAGACCACGGCCCGGGGCTGCACGGGCTCCATCCAGACGACGGAGCCGGGCGGGCACGACCCGGAGACCGACGAGCTCACCGGCGTCTTCGTCGCCAGTTACACCGACCCCGGCACCGGCGGGCTGCCGCCGCTGACCGGCAGCCACCAGGTCGTCCTCCAGCCGACCAGTTAGGAGATCCCATGTGTTACGGCTACGGCCCGAGCAGGCGCGCGCTGCTCGCCGCGGGCCTCGGCGCGGGGGCTGCGGCCTTCGCGGCAGGCCCGGCCGCCGCGTCGGCGGGCTCCCGGGGGCATCGCGTCCCGCCGGGGCTGATCAGCATCCAGCTCTGGACGGTCCGCGACGACCTGTCGCGTGACTACGACGCGACGCTGGCCTACCTGGCGGAGATCGGCTATCCGAAGGTGGAGCTGGCGCTGGGCTACTTCGGCCGGACGGCCGCGCAGTTGCGTCAGTTCCTCGACGGGCTGGGCATCCGCTCCACGTCCAGCCACGACGGCATCAGCGCCGACGACGCCGCGCTGCACACCAAGATCGAGAACGCGGTGACGCTCGGCCAGTCGTACCTGGTCGTGCCGTACCTGAGCTCGTCCAGCGAGGACCAGTGGAAGGCGTGGGCCGAGCGGATGAACGTGGAGGCCGAGGTCGCCAGGTCGGCGGGCATCCGGTACGGCTACCACAACCACGCCCACGAGTTCACCACGGACCTGGGCGGCGGGCGGACGCCGTGGGACGTGCTCACCGCCGAGCTGGACCCCCGGCTGGTCCATCTGGAGCTCGACCTCTACTGGGCGGTCACCGGCGGTGTCGGGCGCGGCGTCGCCGACCCGGTGCGGTTCACGCTCGACGTGATCAGGCGGGCGCCGCAGCGGGTGCTCCAGTTCCACGTCAAGGACCGGCACCTGGACGGTGACATGGCCGACCTGGGCACCGGGACGATCGACTTCCGGCGCATCCTCGACGCGCACCGGGTGAAGGAGTACATCGTCGAGAACGACACCCCGGACGTCACGCCCCGGCAGACGGCCGAGGTCGGATACCGCTATCTGCGGGAGATCCGCTACTAGCGGCGGCGGGCCCGGTCCGAGGGGGGCCGGGCCCAACTAGTTGAATTCTCACCAAATCTTCACCTTTCGCTGAGCGTCTTCTGAGGCTCAGCGGGGAGTCTTGTCCCGTGACCGACCCCTCGCACCAGACCCTGGACTCCGCGAAGACCGCCGCACCGCCCGCCAGGACCGGCCCGGGAGCGCTCCGCCTCGCCCTGCTCGGCCTGGTCGCGATCGGCATCGGCGGCGCCGCCTTCGAGCTCGCCGCCGAACGGCACTGGGGCAGCCCGGTCCAGCTCATCCCGTGGGCGGCGCTGCTGCTGCTCGGGACCGCGCTGGCGCTGCTGGCCGGGCGCGACTCTCCGCGCGTGCTGACCGTGGTGCGCGTGCTGGCGGCGGTCGTGCTGCTCGCCTCGCTCTACGGCGTCTTCACGCACGTCTCCGTCAACCGCGGCATGGGCGCGTTCGACCCGGCCTGGGGCTCGCTCTCGCCGCTCACCCAGTGGTGGTACGCGTTCACCAAGTCCGTCGGGAACGCCCCGCCGCTCGCCCCGGGCATGCTGGCCCAGAGCGCGCTGCTGCTCCTGATCATCTCGACGATCCGGCGGCACCGGGGCTAGCCAGCCCCGGAAGGCCGTCGCGCACGGTGAACGCGGCGGCCGTCACCGCCTCGGCCCCCGGCGCGCTCACGTACGGCAGGATCTTGAAGTCGGCGGTGAGCTCGGCGGGTGTGATCCGCACCGCGAGGTAGCCGCGCCGGCGCCGGTGGAAGCGCAGGTGCGGGTTGCCGTCGAGCAGCGGGTCGCCGCCCGGTTCCGGGTCGCGGCCGTCGCCGCCGCTGGACACCGACGTGACCGCGAACTCCACGCCGACCGGCTCGGCCCCGGGGTCGTCGTAGTCGAGCACCAGGTTGCCGGCCCAGTGCGCGTGCACGTCGCCGGTGAGCACGACCGCGTTGCGGACCCCGGCGCTCACCCAGCCGCCGGTGACGCGGGTGCGCGAGGCGGTGTAGCCGTCCCAGGCGTCGCGCCGCAGCACCTCGCCGGGGCCGGGGTCGCGGTCGCGGCGGCCGAAGAACACCTGCTGGGCGACCAGGTCCCAGCGGGCTCTGGAGGTACGGAAGCCGTCCAGCAGCCAGTTCTCCTGGTCCAGCCCGATCAGCGTGTGGCCGGGCGGCAGCGGCGTGGCGCAGGCGGTGAAGCCGTGGCCGCACGGGTGCGGGTCGCGGTGCTGGCGGGTGTCCAGCAGGTGGAAGGTGGCCAGCCGCCCCCAGCGCAGCCGCCGGTAGAGCTGCATCGCGGGCCCGCCGGGCCGGGCGCTTGCGCGCAGCGGCAGGTGCTCGTAGTAGGCGCGGAACGCGGCGGCGCGGCGCTCGGGCGGGATCAGGTTCGTCCAGTTGTTGTCCACCTCGTGGTCGTCCATGATCGCCACCCAGGGCGCGGCGGCGTGGGCGGCCCGCAGGTCGGGGTCGGTCTTGTAGAGCGCGTGCCGCCGCCGGTAGCCTGCCAGCGTGGTCGGCTCCGGCCCCTCGTGGTCACGCACGTACGCGCCGGGCTCGGCCTCGTTCTCGTACAGGTAGTCGCCCAGGTGCAGGATCAGGTCCGGGCTCTCGGCGGCCATGCGGGCGTACGCGGTGAAGTGGCCGTGCTGGTAGTTGGCGCACGAGGCGACGGCCAGGCGCAGCGCCCCGGGCAGCGTGCCGGGCGCGGGCGCGGTGCGGGCGCGGCCGATGGGCGACAGGTGCTGCCCCGCCTTGAACCGGTACCAGTACGGCCGCCCGGGCCGCAGCCCGGTCACCTCCACGTGCACGCTGTGCGCCCATTCGGGGACGGCACGCTGGACGCCGCGCCGGATGACCCGGGCGCAGCGCGGATCGGCGGCCACCTCCCAGCGGACGTCGACCGGCGTGGCCGGCATGCCGCCGAGCCCGTCCTCGGCCAGCGGCTGCGGCGCCAGGCGCGTCCACAGCACGAACCCGTCGGGGGCCGGGTCCCCGCTGGCCACGCCCAGCGTGAACGGGTCGGCGGGGGCCCGGTACGGCGGCAGGACCGGCGACAGCCCCAGGGCGAGGAACGACCGTCTGTCCAACACACGACGATGATCGCGTGCGGGCGGCAATCTCTCGGTATGCCGAGAGTGCGGCCGAGGTCACTACTCCGGCGGCGGGTTAAGCTTACGTAACAGGAGATTCTGGCAAGGGGCGGAGGGCGGATGCCGGACGGGCTGGTGCAGATCGGCGAGGTCGCCGAGCGGCTCGGGCTGTCCCTGCGCACGATCCGCCACTACGAGGAGGTCGGCCTGGTGGTGCCCGAGCGCACGCCCGGCGGCTTCCGCCTCTACAGCGAGACCGACATCGGCCGGCTGGCCCTGGTCAAGCGGATGAAGCCGCTCGGGTTCAGCCTGGACGAGATGCGCGACCTGCTGGAGATCACCGACCGGCTGGCCGCCGGCGACGACGACCCCTCGCTGGTGGCGCGGCTGCAGATGTTCGAGCGCGCGGTCGCGGTCCGCGCCGACAAGCTGCGCGACCAGCTCGCCATGGCCAGGGAGTTCGGCGAGCAGCTGCGCCGCCAGCGGCTGGGCGCGTCCCGTATGACGCTTCTCACCCCGCCGCCCTGAGGGTCCAACCCTTACGTCAGGGTAGTTTGAAACGTTTGCTTACCTCTTTCCGGTTGGACGCTCCTTGCCTTCTCCCCTTCCGGCGCTGCGGCGCCTGACGCCCCGCGTGCTGCGGACCGAGCTGCTGTCCGGGCTGGTGGTGGCGCTGGCGCTGATCCCCGAGGCGATCTCGTTCTCGATCATCGCGGGCGTCGACCCGAGCATCGGGCTGTTCGCCTCGTTCACCATGGCCGTGGTGATCTCCGTCGTGGGCGGCCGGCCCGCCATGATCTCGGCCGCCACCGGGGCGATCGCGCTGGTCGTCGCGCCGCTGGCCCGCGAGCACGGGCTCGGCTACCTGGTGGCGACGGTCATCGTGGGCGGCGTCTTCCAGGTGGCGCTGGGCGCGCTCGGCGTGGCCAGGCTGATGCGGTTCGTGCCGCGCAGCGTGATGGTCGGCTTCGTCAACGCGCTGGCCATCCTGATCTTCATGGCCCAGGTGCCCGAGCTCACCGGCGTCCCGTGGGTGGTTTACCCGCTGGTCGCCGGCGGGCTGGCGCTCATGGTGCTCTTCCCGCGCATCACCAGGGCGGTGCCCGCGCCGCTGGTGTCGATCGCCATTCTGACCGCGATCACGCTGGGCGCCGGGCTGGCCGTGCCCACCGTGGGCGACAAGGGCGCGCTGCCGTCGTCGCTGCCCGTCCCCGGCCTGCCCGACGTGCCCTTCACGCTGGACACCCTGACCCTCATCGCCCCGTACGCGCTCGCGTTCGCCCTGGTCGGGCTGATGGAGTCGCTGATGACGGCCAAGCTCGTCGACGAGATCACCGACACGCGCTCCGGCAAGACCCGCGAGTCCATCGGCCAGGGCGTCGCCAACATCGTCACCGGGTTCTTCGGCGGCATGGGCGGCTGCGCGATGATCGGCCAGACGATGATCAACGTCAAGAACGGCGCCCGCACCCGGCTGTCCACCTTCTCCGCCGGCGTCTTCCTGATGGCGCTGTGCGTCGTCTTCGGGCCGTGGGTGTCGCAGATCCCGATGGCCGCCCTGGTCGCCGTCATGATCCTGGTCTCGGTCGGCACGTTCGACTGGCACTCGATCGCGCCCGGCACGCTCCGGCGCATGCCGTGGGGCGAGACCGGCGTCATGGTGATCACCGTCGCCGTCGTCGTGGCCACCCACAACCTGGCCGTCGGCGTGGTCGTCGGCAGCCTGGCCGCCCTCGTCGTCTTCGCCCGCCGCGTCGCCCGCCTGGCGGACGTCACCGCCTGCCTCGACACCGACGGCCACCAGGTCGTCTACGCGGTCACCGGCGAGCTGTTCTTCGCCTCCAGCAACGACCTCGTCCACCGCTTCGCCTACGCCACCGACCCGGACGACGTGGTCATCGACCTCACCGACGCCCACATCTGGGACGCTTCGTCGGTGGCGGCGCTGGACGCGGTGCGGGCCAAGTACGCGGCACGCGGTAAGAAGGTCACCGTCGTCGGCCTCAACGAGCCGAGCGCCGAGCTCCACGACACGCTCACCGTCAGCCACTGACCATACTCTCACGTTAAGGTAGGGACCATGCGGGATGACGTCGCCCACGAGGCCGCGCGACGCCGGACGTTCGCCGTCATCAGCCATCCGGACGCCGGTAAGTCGACCATGACCGAGGCGCTGGCGCTCCACGCGTCGGCGATCACCCAGGCCGGGTCCGTGCACGGCAAGGCGGGACGGCGCGGCGTCACCTCCGACTGGATGGAGATCGAGCGCGCCCGGGGCATCTCCATCACCTCGGCCGCGCTGCGCTTCGACTACCGGGGCCACGTCTTCAACCTGGTCGACACCCCCGGCCACGCCGACTTCTCCGAGGACACCTACCGGGTGCTGGCCGCCGTCGACTGCGCGGTCATGCTGATCGACGCGGCCAAGGGCATGGAGCCGCAGACCATGAAGCTGTTCGAGGTCTGCCGCCACCGCCGCATCCCGGTCATCACCTTCGTCAACAAGTGGGACCGGCCCGGCCGCCAGGCGCTGGAGCTGCTCGACGAGATCGAGGAGCGCACCGGGCTGCGGCCCACGCCCGTCACCTGGCCCATCGGGCTGCCCGGCAACTTCCACGGGGTGATCGACAGGCTGCGCGGCAGCGCCGTCCGCTACGAGCGCACCCCCGGCGGCGCCACCAAGGCGCTGGAGACCGAGCTCACCCCCGACCAGGCGGACGCCGAGCTGGGCGGCGACTGGCAGCAGGCGAGCGAGGAGACCGCGCTGCTCGACGCGATCGGCGCCGACCACGACCAGAAGGCGTTCGAGGCGCACGAGTCCACGCCGGTGCTGTTCGGCGCCGCGCTGCCCAACTTCGGCATCGGCCGCCTGCTGGACGTGCTGGTCGAGCTGGCCCCCGCCCCCGCGCCCCGGCCCGACGTCGACGGCGTCGCGCGGGCGATCGACCAGCCGTTCTCCGGGCTGGTGTTCAAGGTGCAGGCCAACATGGACCGCGCCCACCGCGACCGGATCGCGTTCGTCCGCGTGTGCTCGGGCCGCTTCGAGCGCGGCATGGTGCTCACCCACGCCGCCACCGGCCGCCCGTTCGCCACCAAGTACGCCCAGAGCGTCTTCGGCCAGGACCGGACCACCATGGACGAGGCCTTCCCCGGCGACGTCGTCGGCCTGGTCAACGCCACCGCGCTGCGGCCCGGCGACACCCTCTACGAGGGCGCGCCGGTGACCTTCCCGCCGATCCCCAGCTTCGCGCCCGAGCACTTCGCCGTCGTACGGGCCCGCGACTCCAGCAAAGCCAAGCAGTTCCGGCGCGGCATCGACCAGCTCGACGGCGAGGGCGTCATCCAGGTGCTCCGCTCCGACCTGCGCGGCGACCAGGCGCCGGTGCTCGCGGCGGTCGGGCCGATGCAGTTCGAGGTCGTCCAGCACCGGCTGTCCGCCGAGTTCGGCGCGGAGATCAGCCTCGACCGGCTCGACTACACGCTGGCCCGCCGCACCGACGCCGAGTCGGCCGAGCTGCTGGCCCGCCAGCGCGGCGCCGAGGTGCTGGTCCGCAGCCACGACCAGGCGCTGCTCGCGCTGTTCTCCGACCGGTGGCGGATGCGCTCGATCAAGGCCGACCACCCCGGCATCACGTTGCACGCGCTGATCGCCGACACCGCCCACGAGGCCGGATTCTGACTTGACCTGGAGTTCGCTCCAGCACGCACACTCCTGACCGGGCCCAGTTCTGGCGGCCCGGACTGGAGAGAGATCATGAAGCACCGGACGATCGGCACCGACCCCGCGACCCGCCGTGACGTGAGCGTGCTGGCGCTCGGCGCGATGATGTTCGGGTCGACGATCGACGAGAAGACCTCGTACGCGATCCTCGACCGCTACGTCGAGGCCGGCGGCACGTTCATCGACACCTCGAACAACTACGCGTTCTGGGCCGACGGCGGCCAGGGCGGGCAGAGCGAGGAGCTGCTGGGCCGCTGGCGGCGCAGCCGCGGCGTCGGCTCGGAGATCGTGATCGCCACCAAGCTCGGCGCGCGCCCGCTCGCGCCCGGCACCAGCTACGTCGGCAACGCCGAGGGCCTGTCCGCCAAGACGATCCGCGAGTCGGCGGAACGCAGCCGCGAACGGCTCGGCGTCGAGCGCATCGACCTGCTCTACGCCCACATCGAGGACCGGACGGTGCCGCTGCGGGAGACCGTCGAGGGCTTCGGCGAGCTGGTGGCCGAGGGCACGGTGGGGCTGCTCGGGGCCAGCAACCACGCGATCTGGCGGGTGGAGCGCGCCCGAGCCCTGGCCGCCTCGGCCGGGCTCGCCGGGTACGAGGTGCTGCAGTATCAGCACAGCCACCTGCGGCCCCGCTTCGACATGCCCGAGTCCATCTTCGAGGACGGCAGCCTCGGGCACGCCGGCGCCGAGCTGCTCAGCTACCTGCGCGCGGAGCCCGGCCTGACGCTCGTCGCCTACTCGCCGCTGCTCGGCGGCGCCTACACCCGGCAGGACAAGCCCGTCCCGCCGGACTACGACCACCCCGGCACCCCGGCCCGGCTCGCCGTGCTGCGCCAGGTGGCCGAGGAGACCGGGGCGAGCGTCAACCAGGTCGTGCTCGCCTGGCAGATCGGCCACCGCTTCCCGGTGATCCCGCTCGCCGGCGCCTCCTCGCTCGCCCAGCTGGAGGAGAACTTGGGCGCGGTGAATCTGGAACTGACCGCTGACCAGCGCGAGCGCCTCGATTCGGTCCGCTGATCCGCCCGGCGCGAGTGATCGGCCCCATGACGGGGCATGGATCTCCGGATCGGATCACTTGAGCGGAGGGAGATCCAGATGGACCAGCGGGGCAGCCGGGCCACGCGTGACGCGCACGAGGAAACATCTGCTCACGTTCGCTGCACGCCCCCGCCCGCCAGGCAACTCTTCGAGATCGCCGTCCTCGACACGACCGCTGAGGACGGCCGCCCGTACTGGCACACGATCGGCTGGGGCATCGACCGGGTCGAAGCCGACAACATCGCCGAGACGTACGTGAACCGCCCGTCGTGTCCCTACGACGCGGCCCGGATCCGGCACAACGGTCACCTGGTCGGGCTGCACCGCCGGCAGGCGTAAGCCAGGCTCGCCACCGGGGAGGTCCCGGCCCTCCCCGGCGGTCCCTGGACGGTCATCGCCTGGTCGCCCGCGCGTAGGACCAGGCCGTGGCCGCCAGCAGCGCCGTCACGGCGAGCATGACGACGCCGTGATACCACTGCCAGCCCACGCCGAGGCCGATGAACCCGTCCGCCGCGACGATCGCCGCCCCGGCGCCGACGCCCAGGAGCGCGCAGCCGAGCACGGCCAGCATCAGCGGCCGTGGCACCCGGCGGCCCACCCGCGTCACGGTCAGCAGGACGAGCGCCGCCGCCAGCACCCCGGTCGCGACCGCGGCCCACTGGGCGGTGGTCACGTCCATGACCTCACTGGTGTAGCGCTCGTACTCGCCCGGAGGCACCGCCGGGCCGCCGGGGAACCCGAGCCGGCCCTGCGCGGCGTAGATGGCCTTGCCCGCGGCGTAGCCGAGGAACAGCACCGCCATCACCCAGGCGGGCCAGCGCACCTGATGTCGTTCCATGACGCCCAGCATGCGCCCGGGGCGGCCTGCGGGGACTCCCGCCCGCGAGTGAACGCGCTCCCCTGCACGGGGGAGTGCGGGGAAGTCACGCCGGGACGGCCCGCCGCCCGCGCCAGGCGAAGGTGAGGCTGCCGGCCAGGAGCACCACACCCGACAGCACGCCGCTGACCAGCGGCACCCACGTCACCGCCGCCGTCGCGGCCATCACGAGGCCGGCGACGCCGAGCAGCGTCAGGGCCACCCCCGGGGCCGCGATGCTCCAGTCCTTCCAGATCGGCGCCAGCGCGACGAAGTGCACGCCGACCACGAACGCGATCCAGGCCACGTTCGTCTCCACCGGGCGCTCCAGGGCGGCCAGCACCCGCAGCCCGCCGAAGAGCAGGATCGCCTCGGCGAGCACGACGACCAGGTAGCCCCGGCCGAACATGGGGCGCTGCCCGCCGCCGTCACGGCCCTCCCTCCGCGCGGTCGCGAGCCACAGCACGAGGACGGCCGCGGCGGCCAGGCAGGCGACGACCCGCAGGACGGTCACGGCCGGCGTGCTGAGCGGGCTCTGCGCGTTGACGACGACGAAGACCGCGCCGAACACCGCGCCCACCAGTAATCCAGTCATACGCTGCATGCCGCTCATCCAACTGGACGCCGGACGCCGCGCACACGGGGCCTGGGGCGAGAACGGGGTAGGCCTGGCCCTACCTGACCGCCCCGCGCAGATAGGCCAGCACGGCGAGCACCCGCCGGTTGTCGTCCTCGGAGGCGGGCAGCTCCAGCTTGGCGAACACACTGGCCACGTGCTTGCCCACGGCCGCCTCGGTGATCGACAGCGCGCGGGCCACGGCGCTGTTGGAGCGCCCCTCGGCGATCAGCGCCAGCACCTCGCGCTCGCGCGGGGTCAGCCGGTGCGACGGCTCGGTGACCTCCCTGGCCCGGGACCACGTCCGCTCGAACAGGTCGATCAGGGTGGCGATCAGGCCCTGCTGCCTGATCGCCAGCGCGCCGGGCGAGTAGGCGACGGGCGTGATCCGGACGAACGCCACCGAACGGTCGAAGATCAGCAACTGCTGCAGCGGCTCGTCGACCACCCGGTGCAGGTCGCCGGCCGCGTGCAGCTCCCGGATGCGGGCCGCCTTGCGCGGGTCGTCCAGCACGCTCGCGTGGACGATCGTGCGCATCGTCATGCCCTGCCGCAGCGCGTCGAGCACGCTGCGCCTGCTCAGGTGCTCCTGGCGGCCCTGGCTCCCGGTGCCCACCGGGTGCATCGCCCGCAGCTCCCCGGCCGTGCGGGCGACCTGCGCGATCTGCTGCCGGACGAGCTCGCTGTCGTCGAGCCGCTCGACCTCGACGGGGATGCCGCGCAGCTCGCCCACGACCTCCTGCAGCCGATCCGCGAGCTGGGCCAGGGACACGCTCTCTTCCACACGATCCTCCGCCGCCGAGGATATCGGCCGCGGCGCAGGAGTCAGCCGGCCCGGTCGTCGCGCGGCGGCGCGGTGTTCAGCGTCCGGCTGCCCGCTGATACGACATGTGGCGATAGGGCAGGCTGTACTCTCGACCGGTGATCTGACTCGTAGGCAGGAGCTGAGCGCGGATGCCGACCCACTCCACGGCGCGACCGTGGGGCGTGTTGACCCGGTCCCGTGCTGCCCTGGACGCGCTCGAACACCTCGTCGGCGGGCTCGGCACGGCGACGCTGGCGCTGCTCGCGCTGATGGGCCTGGCGGCGACCGCGGTGCTCTGCGCCGTGGGCGTGGGGCTGCTCCTGGCGCCCGTCGCGCTGCGCGGGCTGCACGGCGCCGCCGGCCGCGAACGCGCCAGGCTCTCCCGCCTGGGGCCCGAGTTCGTCGGCCCCGGCAGCCCGCCGGCCGGGCTGCGCGCCGAGCTGGCCAGCCCGGTCACCCGCAGGGAGCTCTGCTGGCTCGCCACCCACGCCTCGCTCGGGCTGCTCCTCGGCGTGGCCGGGCTGACGCTCCCGTTCAGCGCCGTCCGCGACCTCGCCTTTCCCCTGTACGGGCACCTGCTCCCGCCCGAGGAGATGGCCGGGGCGGCGATGGGGCTGTGGATCGCCGACGACCTGCCCGGCCGCCTGGCCGTGTCGGCACTGGGCGTCGGCTGGCTGGCGCTGTGCCTGCTCCTGCTGCCCGGCATGGCGCGGCTCCAGACCTGGCCGGGACGGCGGCTGCTGGCGGCCGACGCGGACACCGACCTCGCGCTGCGCGTCGCCCAGCTCACCGCCACCCGCGCGGCGGCGCTCGACGCCCACGCCGCCGAGCTGCGGCGCATCGAGCGGTCGCTGCACGACGGCACCCAGAACCGGATCGTCGCCGTCACCGTCATGCTCGGCGTCGCGCGCCGTGCCCTGGACCGCGACCCGGCCATCGCCGGTGAGGTGATCGAGCGCGCCCAGGACGCCGCCGAGCAGGCGCTCGCCGACCTGCGCGCCGTGGTGCGCGGCATCCTGCCGCCGGTGCTGGAGGACCGCAGCCTGGCCGACGCGCTGACCGGGCTGGCCGCCGCCTGCCCGGTGCCGTGCCGGGTCGACGCCGACCTCCCGGCCAGGTGCGCGGCGTCCGTCGAGGCCACCGCGTACTTCATCGTGGCCGAGGCGCTCACCAACATCGCCAGGCACAGCGGCGCCCGCCAGGCCACCGTCACCGTCCGGCGGACGGCGGACCTGCTGCTCCTGCGGATCACCGACGACGGCCGGGGCGGCGCCGACGACCGCCACGGCACCGGGCTCGGCGGCATCCGCCGCCGGGCCGAAGCACACGACGGAACCTTCACGCTGACCAGCCCTCCGGGCGGTCCGACCACCCTGGACGTGAGCCTGCCATGCGGATTGTGATCGCCGAGGACGACCCCCTGCTGCGCGAGGGCATGGCGCTGCTGCTGCGCGCCGAGTCGCTCGACGTGGTGGCCACCGCGGAGGACCCCGCCGGGTTCCTGGCCGCCGTGGACGAGCACGGGCCGGACGTCGCCATCGTCGACGTGCGCATGCCGCCCACCCACACCGACGAGGGCATCGCCGCCGCCGTCGAGGCCCGGCGCCGCCGCCCCGGCCTGGCCGTGCTCGTGCTGTCGGCGTACGTGGAGCAGGCCTTCGCCACCGACCTGCTGGCCCAGGGCAGCGCCGGGCTCGGCTACCTGCTCAAGGAGCGGGTCGGGCGGGTGCAGGAGTTCCTGGTCGCGCTGCGCCGGGTGGCGGAGGGCGGCACCGCCATCGACCCGGAGGTCGTCGCGCAGCTCCTGTCGCGCAGCCGGCCGGACAACCGGCTCGAACGGCTCAGCCCGCGCGAGCGCGACGTGCTGGCCCTGATGGCCGAGGGGCTGGGCAACGCCGCCATCGCCGAGAAGCTCGTCGTCACCGACGGCGCCGTGCACAAGCACATCCGCAGCATCTTCGCCAAGCTCGACCTGGCCCCCACCGACCGCACCGACCGGCGCGTCGCCGCCGTCCTGCACTACCTGGAGAACGGCGAGCGGTAGGGCCTGCCGTACCCGGGGACTCCAGCGTGCGGGATCGACCACGCCCGGCCCCCGGCGGCAGGCTTGACGGTGTCACCACCACATGCCGTCAAGCAGGGAGCCCGTCCATGTTCCACCCCACCGTGCGCCGCCGGCTGGCCCTGGCGGCGGCCGCCGTCGTCGCGCTGACCGGTCTCGGCGCGGCCCCGGCGGGCGCGCAGTCCGCCGACCGCGTGCAGAAGAGCCTGGACGCGCTGACCGACGACGGGTTCCCCGGCGCGCTCGCGTCGGTGCGGGACCGCGACGGGCGCACCCGCGACTACACGGCCGGGGTGGGCGACCTGAAGACCGGCGCGGCGGTGCCCGCCGACGGCCAGGTGCGCATCGCCAGCAACACCAAGATGTTCACCGCCGTGGTCGTGCTGCAGCTCGTCGGCGAGGGCCGGATCGAGCTGGACGCGCCCATCGAGAAGTACGTGCCCAAGCTCGTCCGGGGCAGGGGCGTGGACGGGCGGAAGATCACGGTACGCGAGCTGCTCCAGCACACCAGCGGCCTGGCCGACTACGACGACCTGCTGATCAAGGACTACTTCGCGATCCAGCACACCCACTACGAGCCCCGTGACCTGCTCGACGCCGCGCTGACCGGCAAGATGGCCAAGGGCTGGAGCTACAGCAACACCAACTACGTGCTGGCCGGGCTCATCGTGCAGAAGGTCACCGGGCGGCCGATCGGCGAGGAGATCACCCGGCGCGTCATCAAGCCGCTCGGCCTGCGCAAGACGTACTGGCCCGGCGTCGGCGAGCAGCGCATCCGCGGGCCGCACCCCAAGGGCTACTTCGCCGCGAAGCCGGGCGACCCGTACGCCGACGTGAGCGTCATGGACCCGTCGATGGCCTGGGCCGCCGGGCAGCTCGTCGGCAGCCCGGGTGACCTCAACCGCTTCATGCTCGGGCTCATGGACGGCAGGCTGCTCAAGCCGGCGCAGCTCAAGGAGATGAAGAAGACGGTGGCCGCGCCCGACTTCGACACCGCCGGCGGGGCCCGTTACGGGCTCGGCCTCGCCACCTTCAAGCTGAGCTGCGGCGGCTTCGCCTGGTCGCACGGCGGTTCGGCGCCCGGATACGCGACGAGCAACGGCGTGACCGAGGACGGCAGGGCGGCCACGGTCGCCGTCACCGCGCTGCCCGCCTCGATGCCCGCGCTCAAGCGCCTCGAAGCCGCGCTCGACACCGCGCTCTGCTCGGCTCAGGCCGGGCGGACGCGGTAGAGGGCCGCGAACAGGGTGGCGAACAGGGCGGCCGGCCCGGAGAGCGTGAAGCTCCAGCCGGGACCGCCCGCTGACAGCACCGCCGCCCCGGCCGGCGCGGCGTGCTCGACGGCCATCGTGCCCAGCGCCGCCGAGGAAGCCCACGAGTTTCTATATATGTATAGAAAGTAGCATGGCGGCATGCGTACCGGACGGCCGCCGAAGATCTCCAGGGCCGACATCGTGGCCGCCGCCCACCGGGTCATCGAGGAGGACGGCGTCGAGAGCCTGACCATGCGCCGCCTGGCCCGCGAGGTAGGCAGCACCGCGATGGCCCTCTACCACCACGTGCGCGACAAGGAGGAGCTGCTCCTGCTGCTGCTCGACGACTACGCGGCGAGCCGGCCCAGGCCCGCGGAGCTGCCGGAGGAGCCGCGCGAGCGCGTGGTGGCCGTGGCGACGGCGATGCGCGAGGCGCTGTCCGGCTGCCCGTGGATCGTGGACGTGCTGCGGGCCGACGACCTGCTGTCCGTGGGCGCGCTGTGGTATCCGGAGCGGATCATCGACGCCGCCGTGGCAGCCGGGCTGACGACGGAGTCGGCCGTGGAGGCGTACCGGATCATCTGGCACTACACGGCGGGGGAGCTCGGCGGGCGGGCGGCGGCGCGCAGGCGGCGCGCCCAGGGCGGGAGCACCTACCGGGAGCGGGTGTTCGCCGAGCTGGACGCGGAGGAGTTCCCCCGGCTCGCGGAGGTGGGGCGGCGCTGGGAGGAGCTGACGGCGAAGGACACCTACGACCGGGGGCTGCGCGCGCTCGTCGGCGGGCTGCTGCCGTAGCTACGCGACGTCGCGCCGCAGCGGCGCGGCGACCGCGATGGCGATCGCGACCAGGGCGTAGCCGACCAGCACGGCGGCGCCCGCCGGCGCGGACAGCAGCGCGGTGGCGGAGCCGCCCGTCTGGTCGGCGACCGCGTCGGCCAGGTAGGTGAAGCCGGTCAGCGCGGAGGTGGCCCCGCCCGGCAGCCACGGATAGATCAGCTTGACGCCCGGGATGAGCATCAGCGTCGTCTCGATCATGTAGAAGTACGCGCCCACGACGGCCAGCGCGGCCACCTGGTTGCGCAGCAGGGCGCCCACGGCGACGCCGAGCAGCGTGTAGACGGCCATGGTCAGCGCGATGCGGCCCAGCAGGGCGAGCACCGTCGAGGCGGGCACGCCGAGCGTGACGCCCTTGAGCGCCGCCGCGCCGAACAGCGCGCCGCCCGCGACCGCCGAGGCGGCGACGCCGTAGACCAGCCCCGCGCCGGTGTAGACGGCCAGCTTGGCGGCGAGCCAGGTCCACCGCCGGGGCGCGAACAGCGTCGAGGTGGTGATCGTGCGGTGCCGGTGCTCGGCGGCCACGGCCACGGTGCCGAGCAGCGCCGGGGCGAACACGGTGAAGCCGAGCAGGCCGAGCAGCACGCGGGTGCCCTGCTCGGTGTCGAGGCCGGGCATCGGCGGGTTGAAGTTCTCCGGGCCGACCAGCGCGAGCAGGCCGACCAGCCCGCCGCTGGCCAGCGCGGCCAGCAGCCCCCACAGCCAGAGCCTGGTGGCGGCCAGGCGGGTCCATTCGGCCGACAGGAGCGCGGTCATCGGGAGCCTCCGGTGAGGTGCAGGAACGCCTGTTCGAGGGTGGGGCGTTCGGATGTGATCTCGTGCAGCGCGACGCCCAGCGCGGTCGCCGCGGCGGCCACCTCGGCGGCGTCCAGGCCGTGGACGCGCAGCGCGCCGGGCGGTCCGGGCTCCACCAGGACCCCGTCGCCCGCCAGCCCGCGCGCCAGCCGCTCGGCCTCCGGGGAGCGCACCAGCACCGTGGCCGGGCCGTACAGCTCGCCGATGGGCCCGGTGCTGACCAGCCGCCCCTGGCGGATCACCACGGCGTGGTCGGCCAGGTGCTCGACCTCGCCGAGCACGTGGCTGGAGACCAGCACGGTGCGGCCCTCGGCGGCCAGCTCGCGCAGAAACCGGCGCAGCCAGGCGGTGCCCTCGGGGTCGAGGCCGTTGCCCGGCTCGTCGAGCAGCAGCACCCGGGGGTCGCCGAGCAGCGCGGTGGCCAGGTTGAGTCGCTGGCGCATGCCGGTCGACAGGGCGCGGGTGAGGCGGCCGGCGAACGCCGACACCCCGGTCAGCTCCGCGACCCGGTCGGCCCGCGCCGTGCCGTACCGGCCCATGCGGGCGTAGACCCGCAGGTGGTCGCGGGCGGTGTGCGCCGGGTGGAAGCCGGCGCCGTCGAGCGCGGCGCCGACGGTCGCGGACGGCGCGGGCAGGTCGGCGTAGCGCCTGCCGCCGAACAGGGCGGTGCCGGCGGTCGGCGTGACCAGGCCGAGCATCATCCGCATCGTGGTGGTCTTGCCGGCGCCGTTGGGCCCGAGGAAGGCGGTGACGGCGCCGGGCGGCACGTCGAAGCTCAGGTCGCTGACGGCGGTCACCGTCCCGTACGTCTTGGTCAGGCCGCGGACCTCGATGTTCACGCCGTCACCGCCGTCAGGCGCCGCAGCAGGTCGTCGGCGTCCGGCAGGCAGAGGATCAGCTCGTCGTGGCCGGCCACCCGGCCCGTGAGGGCGATGCGCAGCCCGGGGACGTCGTGGCGGGCCGCGACCAGGCGCTTGACGCCGTCGGACGACGTCCACGTGCCGATCTTGACGAAGCCGCTGACGAGCAGGCCGAAGTGCGTGCCCCGGGCGGCCGCGAGCGGCCGGTCGAGGCGGTGCGCCCCGGCGATGGCCGCCAGCGGGACGCTGACGACGGCGGTCCTGGTGAACAGCCGTGCCCAGGGGCTGAAGCGCACGACCAGCGTGTCCTCGTGAAGGTGGGCCTGGATCATGATCTGTCCTCCTCGCTCTATCTGTTCTATTAGTTGTATATCAGATAGAGTGTGGGTGTGCACCTGATCCTCGACCTCGACAGCGAGGTCCCGATCTACCAGCAGATCCGGGACCGGATCGTGGAGGCCATCGCCGGCCGGGAAGCCAAGGAGGGCGACCCGCTGCCCTCCACGCGCCAGCTCGCCGCCGACTTCGGCATCAACTTCCACACCGTGAACAAGGCGTACGACCTGCTGCGACAGCAGGGCGTGATCCGGATCAACCGCAAGAGCGGCGCCGTCGTGCGCCGCGACCCCGACAGCGGGCCGCCCGAGGCCCCCTTCACCGACGAATGGGAGGAACGCATGCGTGTGCTGCTGGCCGAGGCCACGGTCCACGGCCTCGACCGGGAGGACGTGCTGCGCCGGTGCGCGGCATTGCTCGACGGCTTCGGAGGCGCGCCATGATCGCGCTAGCCGGGCTCGTCCTGATCACCTGCCTGACCCTGGCGCTCCCGGCGCTCCCCAGGCCCACGCTGCCGTTCGGCGTGCGGGTGCCCGTGGAGCGGGCGGGCGATCCCGTCGTCGTCACCGAGCGCCGCCGCTACACCCGCGCGGTCGTGGCGGTGTCGCTGCTCGCCGTCCCGGTCCTGTTCCTGACGGGATGGGCGGAGGCGGTCTGCACGGCGGTGGCCGTCGTCCACCTGCTGCTGTTCGGGCTGGCCCACCACCGGATCCGGGCCGCCGCGCAGGCCGGGGCGTGGGCGGCCGGGCGGCGCGCGGGCCTGACCGTGGACACCACGTTCCGCACCGACCCGGTCCGCGTGCCCTGGCTGTGGGGCCTGCCCGCCGTGGCCGTCGTGCTGCTCACCGCCGCCGTCGGCTGGATCGGCGGGGCCGCGACCTTGGAGCCGGTGCTCCACCAGCTCGCGGTCACGCTCCTCGTGCCGCTGGTGACGATCGTCGTGCTGCGGGCCCGGCCCGACCTCGACGCCGCCAGGCCCCGGGGCTCGGCCCGCCGCTACCGCGTCTACCTGCGCGGCGTCGCCACCATGACGCTGCTGTCGGCCGCCTGTCTCAACCTGACGCTGTTCGCCGGGGCGCTGCGCCTGTGGGGGTTCGTCCCCGGCACGCCCGTCTGGCAGGTGGCCACGTACCTGCCGCTCGCCGCGTTGCTGGCCGGGTGGGTGATCTGGGAGACGCGGGTCGGTCAGGCCGGGCACCGCCTGCCCGCGCTGCCCGGCGAGGAGCAGGAGGACTCCGGGCTCGGGCAGCGCGACGACAACCGCCACTGGCACCTGGCCGGCACCGTCTACGCCAACCGCCGCGACCCCGCCCTGCTCGTGCACGCCCGCGTCAGCTCGTCCTCCTGGACGCTCAACCTGGGGCACCCGGTGGCCTGGGTGCTGCTCGGCGTGCTGGCCGCCGTCCTCGTCGTGGGCGGCGTGCTCGCGCTGTCGGGCGTCATCGACCTGCCCGAGAAGCGCGGCTTCCTGTAGTGCTCAGGGCACCAGGACCAGCCTGCCGCGCAGGCCGCCGCGGTCCAGACGGGCGTGCGCGTCCCGGACCCGCGCCAGCGGGTACGTCGCGGCCACCCGCAGCCGCAGGCGGCCATCGTCGGCCAGCCTGACGAGCTCCGCCAGGCGTGCGCCGTCGGGGCGCACCTCGATCGCGCCGGTCCGGATCCCGCGCACCTCGCCGGGCTGCGCCCCGGGAATCACCCCGGTGTACGCGCCCCCGTCCCGGACGAAGGCCAGCGCGGGCGCCCCGATCACCGCGGCGTCCACCACCCCGTCGAACGACGCGGCCGGGTCGTCCGTCGCGGAGCGGGGCAGGAAGTCGTCGGCGCCGAACGAGCGCACCAGGTCTTCGTCGGCAGGGGAGGCCATCGCGGTGACCCGGTGCCCGGCGAGCCGGGCCAGCGCCACGGCGTATCCGCCCAGGCCGCCGGCCGCGCCGGTGACGAGCACGGAGGCCCCAGGTTCGAGCGCCAGCAGGTCCACGGCCTGGGCCGCGGCCAGCCCGTTGAGCGGCAGCGTCGCGGCGTGCGCGCTGTCTGCCGACCGGGGCGCGGCGGCCACCGCGTCCGCGTCCAGCACCACGTACTCGGCGTGCGAGCCGAGCGGCTTGACCGGCCCGTAGACGAGGCCCACGACCGCGTCGCCGACGGCGGGCCCGGTGACTCCCGTGCCCACCGCGTCGACCGTCCCGGCCAGGTCCCAGCCGAGCCCGACCGGCCCCGCGTCGCCGAAGGCGCCGGCGCGCACCCCGGCGTCGACCGGGTTCAGCGCGGCGGCGGCGACTTTGACGCGGACCTGGCCGGGGCCGGGCGCGGGCACCGGCACCTCGACGATCTCCACGGCTTCCGGGCCGCCGAAGGACTTCACGATTGCCGCACGCATGGGTTGCTCCCCTGTTCGCAGTAGCGGTCTGTCCGCCTGCTGCGAACGTAGAGGGTGTTACTCTCTTTTGGAAAGTACGCACCCGCAAGTGCGTACGGGACCCGGAGGTGCGCCATGGCAACCCGGACGGCCGCCGAACGCCGCGCCGACGAGCGTGTCGCGTACGACGCCTACCTCAAGGACTGCCCGACCAGCCAGCTGCTCGACCGCATCAGCGACAAGTGGGTGAGCCTGATCCTCAGCGCGCTGCGCGAGCAGGGCACGATGCGCTACAGCGACCTGGGCCGCAAGATCCCCGGCGTGAGCCAGAAGATGCTCACCCAGACGCTGCGCTCCCTGGAGCGTGACGGCCTGGTCGCGCGCACGGTGACCCCGGCGGTCCCGGTACGCGTGGACTACCGGCTCACCGAGCTCGGGGCCAGCCTGAGCGGCTTGATCGTCGCGGTGAAAGAATGGGCCGAAACCCATATCGACCAGGTCAGAGCGGCTCGCGAACAGTACGACGCGGAGGAGTAGGCCATGCGCGCTGTGGTGATGGACCGGCTGGGCGGGCCGGAGGTGCTGCGCGTCCGCGAGGTCCCCGACCCGGTGCCGGGGCCCGGCCAGGTGCTGGTGGCCGTCGCGTACGCGAGCATCACGTTCGTCGAGACGCAGGTGCGGGCGGGCACCGGGCCCGCGGCCGGGTCGGCGCCCGAGCTGCCGCGCGTCCCCGGCAACGGCGTGGGCGGGCGGGTGCTGTCCGTCGGCCCGCAGGCCGACCCCGCGCTGGCCGGCACGACCGTGGTGACCACGACGGGCGGCACCGGCGGCTACGCGGAGCTCGCCGTGGCCCGCGCCGACGACCTCACCCAGGTCCCTGCGGGCGTGTCGCTGCGTGACGCGGTGGCGCTGCTGGCCGACGGCAGGACGGCGGTGCTCGTCCACCGGCAGGCCGAGGTGCGGCCGGGCGAATGGGTGCTGGTCGAGGCGGCCGGCGGCGGCGTCGGCAGCCTGCTGGTCCAGCTTGCGGCGGCCGCCGGGGCCAAGGTGATCGGCGCGGCCCGGGGGCCGGGCAAGGCCGGGCTGGTGACCTCGCTGGGCGCGCACGCCTACGTGGACTACTCCGAGCCGGGCTGGGAGCGCGCCGTCGCCGAGCGGTCCGGCGGCGGCGTCGACGTGGTCTTCGACGGGGTCGGCGGCGAGACCGGCACGCGGGGCATGCAGGCCGTGCGGCCCGGTGGCCGGGCCTGCCTGTACGGCATGGCGTCAGGCTCCTGGACCGAGCCGGCCGCCCACGTGACCGTCGTCCCGCGCAGTGTGCCCACCCCGGCCGAGATCCGCGCTCTCGCCGAGGAGGCGCTGGCCCACGCCGCGGCCGGGCGGCTGCGCCCGGTCATCGGCCAGACCTACCCGCTGGACGGGGCCGCCGAGGCGCACCGGGCGATCGAGGCCCGCGCCACGACCGGCAAGACCCTGCTGACCGTGGCTTAGAGCCGTTAAGGAAACATAGATGCCATAGACTGAGGCGGCTCCCCTGAGGAAGGTGACGATGTCCACACCCACCACCAGCCGGCGGGAGAGGCTGCGCCAGGCCACCCTCGACGAGATCCACGAGGCCGCGCGCAAACTGCTGGTCGAGCAGGGCACGGCCGCGGTGACCATCAACGCGGTGGCCCGCGAGATCGGCATGAGCGGCCCCGCCCTCTACCACTACTACGCCAGCCACGACGAGCTGGTCGGCGCGGTGACCGCGGGCTTCTTCCGCGAGCTGGCCGCCGCGATGGAGCAGGCCCGCGACGCCCACGCGGGCGAGCCGGTCGCCGTCCGCCTGATCGCCGCCTGCCGCGCCATGCGCGCCTGGGCGGTCGGCCACCCCGCAGAGTTCGGCTGGATCTTCGCCAGCCCGATCGCCCCGCCCAACCTGCGCCGCGACTCCGTCCGCCACCAGGCCGCGACCCGCTTCGAGCAGGTCCTGCTCGACCTGACCGTCGAGCTGTGGCGGACGCGCCCGTTCCCGGTGCCCGCCGACCTGCCCGGCTCGCTGCGCGACCAGCTCACCGCCTTCTCCGAAGGCATCGGCGGCGCGCTCCCGCCGGAGGCCGTCCACGTCTTCCTGTCGTGCTGGATCAGGCTGTACGGGCTGCTGTGCATGGAAGTCCTGCACCAGCTCGACTTCGCCTACACCGACCTGGAGCCCGTCTTCGAGGAGTGCCTGCGCGACCTGGCGGGCATGCTCGCCCTCGACTACCCGGGCGGCTGAAAATTTTCCCGGCCCACCTGTCCGGAAGCGGCGCCCCCGTTCGTCACCCTGGTGAACGCACGACCGAAGGAGCGCACGATGAAGTACATGATGTTCGTCTGCAGTGACGCCGAGCCCGACACCGACCGGTCCGACTGGCCCGACATCGACGTCTGGGTGGCGGAGAACGACGCCCGCGGCAGGCGCGTACGGGGTGCGGTGCTGGCCCCGGAGAGCGCGGCGACCACCGTCCGGGTCCGCGCCGGCGAGCTCATCCTCAGCGACGGCCCGTTCGCCGAGACCAAAGAGGTGATCGTGGGCTTCGACCTGCTCGAATGCGCCGACCTGGACGAGGCGATCGAGGTCGCCCGCACGCACCCGATGGCCCGCGCCGGACGGCTGGAGCTGCGGCCGTTCGCCGAATTCGAGCAGTGACGGGCCGCCTGGATCGCCTTGAGGAGGTGGCCGCCGACGCCTACGGGCGCATCGTCGCCACGCTGATCCGCGTCACCGGCGACTGGACCCTGGCCGAGGACTGCGCCCAGGAAGCGCTGGCCCAGGCCGTGCAGCGGTGGCCACAGGAGGGCACACCCGACAATCCCGGCGGCTGGCTCATGACGGTGGCGCGCAACCGCGCGATCGACGCGCTGCGCCGCGCCACCGTCGAACGCCGCAAGCTGGCGGAGCTGGCCGCGCTCACACCGGACGGGACCGGCCCCGGCGACGGCGGGAAGGAGGAGGTCGTGGACGACCGGCTGAGGCTCGTCTTCACATGCTGCCATCCGGCCCTGGCCCTGGAGTCGCGCGTGGCGCTGACGCTGCGGACCGTCTGCGCGGTGCCGACCGCGGACCTCGCGCGGGCCTTCCTGGTCACGGAATCGGCGATGACCCGCCGCCTGACCAGGGCCAAGACGAAGATCGCCGGCGCGGGCATCCCGTACCGGGTGCCGAGCGGCCCGGCGCTGGACGAACGGCTGCCCGGCGTCCTGGCCGTGCTCTACCTGCTGTTCACGCAGGGCTACAACGCCGACGGCGACCCCGCGTTCGCCGACGAGGCGATCCGGCTCGCGCGGCTGCTGCGCCGGCTCATGCCGGGGCGGCGCGAGGTGCCGGCGCTGCTGGCGCTCTTCCTCCTGCAACACTCCCGGCGCGCCGCCCGCCGCGACGCCGAGGGCCGCCTCGTCCCCCTGGAACGGCAGGATCGGACCCGCTGGGACCGGGCCGCGATCGCCGAGGGCCTGGCCGCGCTGGCCGACGCCGACCAGGACGGCCCGTACGGGTTGCAGGCGCGCGTCGCCGCCTGCCACGCCACCGCGCCGACGGCGTCCGCCACGGACTGGGCGGAGATCGCCCGCTGCTACGACGCGCTGTCCCGGCTGCGCTCCACGCCCGTGGTCGAGCTCAACCGCGCCGTCGCGCACGGCTACGCGCACGGACCGCAGGCCGGGCTCGCGCTGCTGGCCCTCGCCCGGGAGGGCGGCGCGCTCGACGACCACCCGCTCGCGCTCGCCGCGGAGGCCGACCTCACCGCCCGGAGCGGCGACCACGCCCGCGCAGCCGACCTGTTCCGCCGGGCGGCGGCCGTCGCCCACAGCGACCCGGAACGCCGCGCCCTCCTCGACCGCGCCGCCGAACACTCCCTCTGACCGATGCCGCGACGGATCACTCACGCCGCGTGGCCGGGGCGGTGGCGCTGACGACCTTGGTCTCGGTGAGGCGGTCGAGCAGCCGCCGCCGGTCGCCCCACGCCACGGGCGCCCAATCCACCCAGGCGAATGGCCCCAGCAGCAGGCTGAGCCGCCGCACGATCGCGGTGACCGGATGGACGCGCAGCCCGGTCTCGGTCACCACCCGCAGCCGCATGAGCCGTTTGCCCGGGGTCGTGCCGGTCCACGCCTCCAGCAGCCCGAGGGCGAGGATCGACCAGGCCAGGGCCAGCGGCACGCCCACGCTGTAGAGCGCCCCCGCGTCCGCGTAGGCGTTGGAGGCGCACTGCACCGGCGCGATCGACACGCACGCGTCGCCGATTTTGACGGACACGAACGGCGGGAACGCCAGCGCGAAGCCGACCCCCTCTTGTGTCACCCGGGCGATCCCCTGCGCGAGCAGCGCGATCGTGACGCCGGCGAGCGGCAGGTTGTCGACGGCCACGGCGGCGAACCGCCTGTTCACCGGACTGGGCGGCGCGGCCCCTGACCCGGCGAACGAGGCCGCCGCCTCCTCCGGAGGGCCGAGCCGGGTCAGCGCCTCCGCCAGTTCGCCCGCCTCGGCCGCGTCGGACAGGTGGGCGTCGAGCTCCGCCTTCGCCCGGTCGCGTTCGGAGGCGGGTAACCGGCGGACGACCCGCCCGGTGTAGTCGTCGATCGTCTGCTTCGCGTCGCTCACTGATCCACCTCGCCAAGTGTGTCGAGTAGCTGCCGCATCGCGTCGACCAGGCCGCCCCACTCGGTGCGCAGCATCGCCAGGTAGGCGCGGCCGTCGGGCGTGATCACGTAGTACTTGCGCGGCCTGGCCCGCCCTTCGGCCTCCCAGGTCGCCACGATGTGGCCCGAGTCCTCCAGGCGGTGCAGCAGGGGGTAGAGGGTGCCCTCCTTGACCTCCAGGACTCCCTCGCCCGCTCGGCCCAGCACTTTCAGCAGCTCGTAGCCGTAGCGGCGGCGGACGCTGAGCACCGACAGCACGGCCAGCTCGGTCGTGCCCCGGGCCAGCTCGCGGCGCAGGCGCGCGATGGTCGCCGACCCCTGCGCCCTTTCGGTGTCTTCGGCCATACGAGCAATGTACGACCCGATGCCTTGCGCGACAAGGTATGTGGTCGAGCTGGGTGGGTCAGAGGCCGTCGAAGGGGTGGTGGAGGGGGAGTTTGCGCAGGGCGCGGGAGATCTGGAGCGCCGCGGGCCGGAGCGCGTCGAGCAGGCCGTCGGGCTCGCGCGACCGCACCTCCACGAGCACCGAGACGGCGGCCACGACGACGCTTTCCGTGCCGTACTCGAAAACAGGGAACGCGTAGGAGTCGACGCCCAATTGGCGTTCCTGGTAACAGGTGGCGTAACCGCGTTCGCGAATGCCGGTCAAATCCTCTCGCAAACGCTGCGGAGAGGTGATCGTGTGACAGGTGTAAGCGGTCAAGTTCCGGCTGAGAATTCTTTTCCGCACGTCCGCCGGTGAATAGGCGAGAATGGCTTTCCCGACGCCGGTGGCGTGCAGCGGGAGGCGTCCGCCCACGCGGCCGACCGGTTTGACGGGAAGGCTCTTGGAAAGCCTTTCCACCAGCAGCGCCTCGTCACCGGCGGGCATCGCGAGCAGCACGTGTCCCCGGGTGATGTGATAAAGGTTCTGCAGGAACGGCATGGCGACCTCGCGCATGATGGAGGCGCGCGGGCAACGGGTGCCGATCTCCCACATGAGTTTGCTCAGCGAATATCGCCCCGACGGCGACTGGACGAGCGCGCCGTGGGCCACGAGGTCCTGCAGCCAGCGGTGGGCGGTGCTCGACGTCATGTTCGTGCGGTCGCAGACTTCTCTCAGCGTCAGTTCGAGCTGGTCGCCGGTGAAGGCCCGGAAGATTGACATGGCCTTGCCCGCGGCCGACGTCCGGGGGCCCTTGCCGTTCCCCGTCATTGAGTCTCCACTCAGTCCCGATTCGCGTCCTGATCCGCATCGTCCCAGGTGGGCCAGTGCGTTTCCCGCTGGGCGGGATCGTACTTCATGTGCGGCTCGCGTATCACGCATAGTGTTCCACACGTATACGTGAAGTTGCTTTTCACCCGATCGGGCCATATGCCCTATTTGGGAATTATCTGGCGGGAGGTTCCGGATGGGGGAATGGGCGGATCCGCCTGCCAAGCCGATCCGTTACGGGTTCTTACTCCGGTTGTGGGACGCCTATCAGGGATTCCGGGACGGACGTCGCCGCATTCCGGCTATCGGTGAAGCCGAAAAGGCCGTCGTGGTCACGCCGAAAATCGAATACCTGCGCCATCTCGCCCGCGACCAGATCGACCACGAGCGCGGCGCCTGGCTCGCCCGCTCCGGCGCCCTGCGCGCGAGGCTGGCCGAGGCCCGCGAACGGCGGCAGGCGGCCGAGCACACGGCCCGCGTCGCCCGGCTGGCCTGGGTGGAGGCCCGCACCTGGGTCCCGGACCCGGACGAGCGGCGGCTCGCGGAGACCATCAGGGACGGGCGGCCCGGCTCCCTGGTACGGGCGCGGCGGCAGGCCGACCACGCCAGGCGGTGCGCCGCCGCCGAGACCGTCTGGGCGGCGGCCGAGAGCCGGCTCGCCGCGGCGGTCCGCGAGGTGGAGGCGGTCACGCAGGAGCTCGCCCGTGCGGAGGCGGGCAACCGGGCGCGGGTCCGGCGCATTCACGAGTTCACCAGCCGGCGCGTGGCGGCGTACCTGCAACAGCTCGTCCGCACGCACCCGCGCGGCCCCGAGCTGAACGCGCGCCTGGACCTGCTCGCCCCCGAACTGCCCGCCTGGGCCGAGGAGGACCGCCCCGAGCCGCAGGCGCACGACCACCCGCAGACGGACGCGCACGAGCGCCGCCCGTGGGTGAACGGACATGTACGCACACGAGGAGGAGAGGTCCCGGATGGCACGATGGCGCCCTAGGCGCGCGGGCGCGCCCGAACCCGGCCCGTTCGTCCCCCCGGACGTCGACGAGGAGGCCGCGCGCGCCGAGATCACGTTCCTGGTGGAGGGGCTGGCCCCCGGCGGGGTGGACGAGGCCACAGGGCATTCGCTCGACAACCTGGTCAACGCCATGTCGGCGCGCTGGGAGCAGGAGGTCCAGGCCGAGTACGCGGCCTACTGCGCGGAGGCGACCACCCGGCTGGGCGTGGCCGACGCGGCGGTGGCCGGGAGCCGGCCCGCCGAGGAGGACGCCCGTGAGCGGCTGGCGGACGCCCGCGCGGCCCTGGACGCGGCCCGGTCGCGGCTGTCCCCCGGCGGGGAGGCCGGTTGGGGCGCCCGGGGCCACGCGGACCCGGCGCTGATGGCGGGCCGGCCGCTGGGGCCGCTGCTGCTGCACGCGGCGGCGCTCGCGGCGGCGGTGGCGGCCGACTGGGCGGCGTTCCTGGAGGTGGTGAAGCTGCTCATGCGCGGTGAGGGCGACGTCGTCACCTCGGCGGTCGTGGTCGGATTCACCGCGATCGTGATCTATCTGGCGCATGCCGCCGGGTGCATGTTCCGCGACATCCGGGCCGGTTCGGCGGGGGTGAGCCTGCCGCTGGCCGTGCTCTGCGTCCTGGGGTGGGCCGTGTTCGGGGCCGCCGCCTTCCTGGCCCGGCTCACGATCACCGCGCGACGCCCGGCGTTCGGCGCCGAGGCCCCGCCGGACGACGGCGGCGCGCTGATGCCCGCGCTGTTCTTCCTCGCGTTCTTCGTCGGCACCGGCATCGTCGCGGCCGTCGGCGCGTATCTCACGCACAACCCGCTCCGGTCGGCGTACGGCAGGGCGGCGCGCGTACACCGGCAGGCGCTCGGGGCGGCCGCGACGGCGGCCCGCGAGCTCGCGCTGGCCGAGGCGGCCCGTTCCGCGCACGCCAACCAGCTCATGGCCGCGCGGCAGCGGCTGCTGCACGCGCTCCAGGTCCGCCTGGCCCTCGCCGAGCGGCTCAAGCAGCTGGCCCGGGTGCTGATCGCGCAGCACGCCCAGGACCCGGCCGTCACCGACGCCATCCTCGAACCCGACCTGCGGCCCTACGCCTGGCAGTAGAGCCCGTTCACGGAAGACACCGATGCCTGCATCCATCACCCGTATCGCCGCCGCCCTGCTCGCCGGCCTCACGCTCACCGCCTGCACGGACAGCCAGGGCAGCCCGGGCAGCGAGGGCAGCCCGGGGAACGCGGCGGCCTCGCTCGGCTGCGAGCTGCCCGGCGGCGGCCCGCTCGCGCTCGCCGTGGGCGCGCACGCGAACGCCCCGGAGCCCGCGATCAGGTCCGAGGTCGTCGACCTGATGCGGCGCACCGCCAAGGCGGGCCACGACATCTCCGTGATCCGCCTCGACGGCACCCCGGAGGTGGTCTTCGACACCGAGTTCGCCAGCGACGCGGGCAACGACGTCGCCCTGGAGGACGACGTCAACGCCTACCTCACCGAGGTCGAGCGGACTCTCGGCACCGGCGCCCGGGCCAAGGCCCCCGAGGTGGACGTGCTCACCGCGCTCTCGCTCGCGGCGGACGCCACCGGGCCCGGCGGCAGCGTCGTGCTCGTCGACCCGGGGCTGCAGACCGTGGCGCCTCTCGACTTCCGCGAGGTGATCGACGCCGAGCCGGCCCAGGTGGTCGCGTACCTGCGGGACAAGAAGCTCCTGCCGGACCTGACCGGGCGTACGGTGCTGCTGTCCGGGCTCGGCTACACCGCGACGCCCCAGCCCGAGCCGCACCCCGGGCTGCGCCGCAACATCGTGGCCATCTGGCGCGAGATCGCGCGGGCCGGCGGGGCCGCCTGCGTCGCCGTGGACGCCAGGCCGAACCACCACAAGGCCGCCACGGACACCCCCGCCGTCACCGTCGTCGTGCCACCCGCCGTGCCCACCACGTTCACCGCCTGCGGCGAGGCGGAGCTGAGCGAGGGCAACCATGTCGGCTTCGAGCAGGGGACGGCGACCTTCCGGGAGCCCGCCGAGGCCAGGAAGACGCTCGCCAACCTGGCCGCCACCATCGGCAAGGATCGGCTGAAGGTCCGGCTCACCGGCAGCACCTCGGCCGAGGGCGGCAAGGCCGACAACCTCCGCCTCTCGCGCGAGCGTGCGGAAGCGGTCAAGCGCGAGCTCGTCGCGCTCGGCGTCCCCGACGCGGACATCACCACCGAGGGCCGGGGCGAGCAGTTGCGGGGCCGGGCCGACGACCTCGCCCCCGACGGCACACTGCTGCCCGGCCCGGCCGCCCGCAACCGCAAGGTCGTCGTCCGCCTCGCCTGCCCGGCCACATGACGCCGATCCGATACGGCCCGCTCGCCCGCGCGACCGACTGGTACCACGGCTGGCGCGACGGCCGGGCCGAGATCCCCTCACCCGCGGCGGACGGCGAACCGGACCGCCCGGTCACCACCCCGCACCGCGACGCCCTGATCCGGCGGGCGCAGGACGCCTTCGAGCACGAACGGCTCCGCTACGAGGCCGTGCGCGCCGGGATCCTGGCCCGCCGGGCCGTGGCCGCGTCGCTCAAACCGCAGGCCGAGGAGCAGGCGGCACGGGCCGAGGAGCGGCTGGCCGCCGTCTCCGCGCCCCTGCCCGACGAGGAGCGGACCCGACGCCGCCTCGGCGAGGACGACCGCGACGAGCGCGTCGTCGTCACCCGGCGGCTGCGCGAGCAGGGCAGGCGGGTCCGCGCCGCGCGGGCCGCCGCCCGCGACGCCCGGGCGGAGCTCGCCACGCTCGACGGCCGGATCGACGCCGCCTCCCAGGAGGCCGACGGGCTCCTGCGCGCGGCCTCGGCCCGCGTCCGGCGCGTCCACGAGCACACGCAGCGCAGGCTCGCCGGTTACCGGCGGCGGCTGGCGCGCACCCACCCGTACGGGGCGTGGGTCAACGACGTGCTCAGCTCGCCCGCGCCGGAGATCCCCGGCTGGGCGGTCCTCGGCCCGCCGCCCCCGCCGCCCCCGCGCCGGACGCCGCGCCGGACCTCGGGCCCCCAGCCTGAGGAGGAGCCGCCCGCCGAGGAGCCGCCGCCGTCGATCCCGCTCGGCGACGTCACGGTGTTCGGCTCCGACCCGGCCGCCGACGTCGTCCTCGACGCGGTCTCGGCCGCCCCGCGCCACTTCACGCTGCGCCGCGAGGGGGCGCTGTTTCGGCTGACGGACCACGGGTACGGGCACGGGCCGTTCATCGCCGGGCAGCCGGTCAGGTCGGCGACGCTCGGGCCCGGCGACTGCTTCGACTTCGCCGACCACCGCTATCGCATCAGCGCCGACGGGACCGGCCTGTCGGACCGGCCGCTGGGCGGCTGCGCGCTCGTCGTCTCCGGCGTGTACGCCAAGAGCGGGGCCAAGTCACGCCTGACGAACATGTCGTTCGTGCAGCGGGACGACACCCTGCTCGCCATTCTCGGCCCGTCCGGGGCGGGCAAGAGCTCGCTGTTCGCGGCGCTGCTCGGCGAGCTGGAGACCGAACGGGGCGAGCTGTTCTTCCTCGGCCTCGACCTCAGGACCCATGCCCGGCAGATCCGCGACCAGCTCGGCTTCGTGCCGCAGGAGATCGAGCTCTACCAGACGCTCACCGTACGGCGGCTGCTGGCGTACTCCACCTGGCTGCGCAGCCCGTGGCGCCGGCCCGAGCGCGAGCGGCGCGTCATCGAGGTGTGCGCCAGGCTCGGGCTCGGCGAGCAGATCGACCAGCTCGTCTCCACGCTCTCCGGCGGGCAGCGGCGGCGCGTCTCCATCGCGCTGGAGCTGCTCACCCGGCCGAGGCTGCTCATGCTCGACGAGCCCACCTCCGGGCTCGACCTGGGGATGGACCGCGAGCTGATGACGCTGCTGCGGGACTACGCCGAGGACGGCAACACGGTCATCGTGATCACCCACGCGACCGAGCACCTGGACCGGGCCGGTCAGGTCCTCGTCGTCGTCCGCGACGGGCGGCCGGTCTACTCGGGGCCGCCTGAGCAGGTCAGGCCCGCCCTCGGAGCGGCCGGTTACGCCGACCTGATGAGGTCGCTCGCCGACGACCCGCTGCCCGCCGCCCAGCGCTACGCCACCGGCACGGCGGCCGCCGAGGCGGAAGCGGAGGCGACCCGGGCCGCCCGGGCCGAGCCCGCCGGGCGGCCGGGCGCGGGCGGGGTGCGGCCGCGGCGGCGGGCGGTGCGGACGTTCGCGCGGCAGCTCGTGGTGCTCGTGCTGCGGCAGGTCGCGTTGCTGGTCGCACGCGGCGCGTCGCGCAACCGGGGGGATGACGACCGGAAGGCGGCCGAGTGGGCGCGCCGGGCGGCGGTGGCGCTGATGCCGCTGCTGATCGCCGCCGGGTCGGCGGCCCTGGCCGGGCTCGTGGCGGGGGAGTCGGGGCTCGGCGGCGCGGCGGCGCCGACGGCGCTGAGCCTGCTGACCACGCTCTGCGTGCTCAGCGGCCAGGCGCTCACCTACAGCGAGATCGTCGCGGACTACCCGATCATCCGCAGAGAGCGCCGCACCGGGACGCCGGCCCTGGCCGTGATGCTGTCGCGCTGGCTCGTCCACGCGGTGGTCGCCGTGGCGCAGGCGGTGCTGATCACCGTGGTGTTCCTCCAGGTGCGAACCGGGCCCGCGCACTCGCTGGCGTTCGGCCCGGCGGTGGAGCTGGCCGTGAACCTGGCGGCTCTGACCGTGGCGTCGATGTCGCTGGGCCTGCTCATCTCGGTGGCGGCCCGGCGGCTGGAGCAGGCCGTCGCCCTGGTGACCGCCACCTCGATCGCGCAAATCGCGCTGAACGGCGTCACAGCCGACCTGTCCGGCAATACGCTGCTCACCACCGTGGCCGCGCTCCTGCCGGACCGCTGGGGGCTGGCGGCCGCGGCGTCCTCGCTCGGCCTGCGCGAGCTGGGCGCGCCCGGCACCCCGGCCGACGCGCTGTGGCGGCACGACCTCGACCAGTGGCTGTTCGACCTGGCCGCGCTCGGGGTCGTGACGTTCGCCTGTTTCGCCGGGGCCACGTTCTGGCTGTCCCGGCGCCTCACCAAGAGTCACTGACGGGAGACAAGCATCCATGTTGTGGACGGGCATCTGGCTGATCGTCTGCGTGGCGGCCGGAGCGCTGATCCTCGCCATCCGCCGCGCGGTCAAGCGGCGCGCCGCCTCCGGCGGGGGCGGCGGCCAGGAGTCGCCGTTCTGGACCTGGACGGAGCGGTGCGGCTGGCTCGCCGGCATCGTGTCGATGTTCGCCGCGCTGTGGCCGCTGGTGGCCTCCGCCCTGGCCACCACGGCGTCCGGCACGCCCGCGCCGTCGGCGGCGGCCACGCAGCCGGCGGTGGTCGCCGCCAGCGACGGCTACGTGCTGCGGCCGTGCTCGTGGACGATGGTGTGCAACGACGGCGACAAGGTGGACCTCGACACGGGCAAGCCCGGCCACGGCGGCTCCGACATCCTGGTGGGCCCCGCCAGGGAGGGCGGCCCGGCCGAGGTCATCCTGGAGGACGACCACGTCCACGGCTCCGACTCGACGGCCCGCTACGTGATCGCCCCGGCGACCGCCGCCTCCGCCGCCGACTGCGCGAACCTGCTCGCGCACCAGAAGTACCGGCGGCCGGAGCTCGGCCTGGAGGACCTGGGGCAGGGCGCCAAGGTCTGCGCCGAGACGACGGAGAAGCACGTGGCGCTGGTGACCGTCATGCGGGTCTCGTACGAGCCGGTCGAGCTGGAGATCGCGTTCACCACGTGGAAGCCCTGACGCCGGGGGCGTACGGATCGCGTCAATAAACCCGCGCTGGGCGTACAGAAGTCGTCAAGATCGGCCGAATCGCTCTATTTCGGGATTTTGCTGGGTCGTGAACCGCTCTTCCCGAGCGGTTGACACAGCAACCGGAGTTGAGGAGCAGGGATGGCCGACGTCGTCTTCGTCGCCCTGACGATCGCGATCTTCGTGGTCTTCGGGCTTGTCGTGCGGGCGGTGGAGCGCCTGTGAGCGCGATCAACGCCATCGGTCTCGGGGTCGTCGTGGTCCTGGTCGCCTTCATGGTCATGGCCCTGCTGTTCCCGGAGCGGTTCTGATGAGCGCGACAGCCGCGGGGGCGCTCTTCGTCGTCTCCCTCGTCGTCGCGCTGGCCCTGGTGCACCGGCCGCTCGGCGACTACATGCACCGCGTCTACACCGGCGCCAGGCACACCGCCGCCGAGCGGGTCCTCTACCGGCTGCTCGGCGTGCGCGCCGACGCCGAGCAGGGCTGGGCGGTCTACGCACGCAGCCTGCTCGCGTTCTCGCTGGTCTCCCTGCTCGTCGTGTACGGGTTGCAGCGCCTCCAGGACAGGCTGCCGCTGAGCCTGGGCATGGAGCCCGTCACCGACCACATCGCGTGGAACACCGCGGTCAGCTTCGTCACGAACACGAACTGGCAGGCGTACTCGGGCGAGTCCACGATGGGCCACCTGGTCCAGATGGCGGCCCTGGCGGTGCAGAACTTCGTGTCGGCGTCCGTCGGCATGGCGGTGGCGGTCGCGCTGGTGCGCGGGTTCGCCCGCCGCAAGGCCGAGACGATCGGCAACTTCTGGGTCGACCTGGTGCGCGGCTGTGTGCGCATCCTGCTGCCGATCGCGTTCGCCGGCGCGCTGGTGCTGGTCTCGGGCGGCCTGGTGCAGAACTTCGCCGCCCCGCACGAGGTGACGACGCTGACCGGCGGCGTGCAGCACATCACCGGCGGCCCGGTCGCCTCCCAGGAGGTCATCAAGGAGCTGGGCACGAACGGCGGCGGCTTCTACAACGCCAACTCCTCCCACCCCTTCGAGAACGCGACGAGCTGGACGAACTGGTTCGAGATCTTCCTGATCCTGCTCATCCCGTTCGCGCTGCCGCGCACGTTCGGCAGGATGGTGGGCCAGCTCCGGCAGGGCCGGGCGATCCTCGCGGTGATGGGCGTGCTCGCGCTGGCCGGCGTCGTGCTCACCAACGTGTTCGAGCTGAGCGGCGACGCGACGGTCCCGCAGGCGGCCGGGGCGGCGCTGGAGGGCAAGGAGCTGCGCTTCGGCGTCTCCGGCTCGGCGACCTTCGCCGCGGCGACGACCCTCACCAGCACCGGCGCGGTCAACTCCTTCCACGACTCCTACACGCCGCTGGGCGGGATGATGCCGCTGGTCAACATGATGCTCGGCGAGGTCGCCCCGGGCGGCGTCGGCGCGGGCCTGTACGGGATGCTCGTGCTGGCGGTGATCACCGTGTTCGTGGCCGGGCTGATGGTCGGCCGCACGCCCGAGTATCTCGGCAAGAAGATCGGCGCCCGCGAGATCAAGCTCGCCTCGCTGTACTTCCTGGTCACCCCGATGCTGGTGCTGACCGGCACCGCGCTCGCGATGGGCTCGGCCGAACAGCGCGCGGGCATGCTCAACAGCGGCCCGCACGGCCTCACCGAGGTCCTGTACGCCTTCACCAGCGCCTCCAACAACAACGGCTCGGCCTTCGCCGGACTCACGGTCAGCACGCCCTGGTACGACGTGGCGCTCGGCCTGTGCATGATTCTCGGCCGGTTCCTGCCGATCATCCTGGTGCTGGCGCTGGCCGGCTCGCTGGCCCGGCAGTCGTCCGTCCCCGAGGGCGCGGGCACGCTGCCGACGCACCGGCCGCAGTTCGTCGGCCTGGTCGTCGGCGTGACCGTCGTCCTGGTCGCCCTCACCTTCCTCCCGGCGCTCGCGCTCGGCCCGCTCGCAGAAGGACTGTCCTGACATGTCGCCACTCGCGTCGTTGCCTGACGCGCTGAAGAAGCTCAACCCCGCCACGCTGTGGCGCAACCCGGTGATGTTCATCGTGGAGATCGGCGCGGCGTTCACCACCGTGCTGGCCGTGCTCGACCCGTCGGTGTTCGCCTGGGCGATCGTGGCGTGGCTGTGGCTGACCGTGATCTTCGCGAACCTGGCCGAGGCCGTCGCCGAGGGACGCGGCAAGGCCCAGGCCGCCACGCTGCGCAAGGCCAGGACCGACACCCGGGCGCGCCGCCTGACCAGCCGCGGGTCCGGCGAGTGGACCGAGGTCGGCGCCCCCGAACTGCGCCAGGGCGACCTCGTCGTGGTCGAGGCCGGGGAGATCATCCCCGGTGACGGCGACGTGGTCGAGGGCGTCGCCTCGGTGGACGAGTCGGCCATCACCGGTGAGTCCGCGCCCGTCATCCGCGAGTCCGGCGGCGACCGGTCGGCGGTGACCGGCGGCACGAAGGTGCTGTCCGACCGGATCGTCGTCCGGATCACCCAGAAGCCCGGCGAGAGCTTCATCGACCGGATGATCGGCCTGGTCGAGGGCGCGAACCGGCAGAAGACGCCCAACGAGATCGCGCTCAACATCCTGCTCGCCGCGCTGACGATCATCTTCCTGGTCGCCACCGTGACCATGCAGCCGCTCGCCGTGTACGCCAAGCTCGTCAACCCGGGCGTGCCCGACTCGCTCGCGCTGGACGCCGACGGCGTCACCGGCATCGTGCTGGTCTCGCTGCTCGTCTGCCTGATCCCGACCACGATCGGCGCACTGCTGTCGGCCATCGGCATCGCCGGGATGGACCGCCTGGTGCAGCGCAACGTGCTGGCCATGTCCGGCCGGGCGGTCGAGGCGGCGGGCGACGTGTCCACGCTGCTGCTGGACAAGACCGGCACGATCACGCTGGGCAACCGGCAGGCCGGCGAGTTCGTCCCCGTCTCCGGGGTCACCGAGCAGCAGCTCGCGGAGGCGGCCCAGCTCTCCAGCCTGGCCGACGAGACCCCCGAGGGCCGTTCCGTCGTGGTGCACGCCAAGGAGGTGTACGGGCTGCGCGAACGCGAGGTGGCCGACGCCGAATGGGTGCGGTTCACCGCGCAGACCCGGATGTCCGGCGTCAACGTGGGCGGGCGCGAGATCCGCAAGGGCGCCGCCACGGCGGTGATGAAGTGGGTGCGCGACGCCGGCGGCCACCCCACGGAGGAGGTCGGCCACCTGGTGGACGGCATCTCCGCCTCCGGCGGCACCCCGCTCGTCGTGGCCGAGAAGGGCCGGGTGCTCGGCGTCATCCACCTCAAGGACGTGGTCAAGCCGGGCATGCGCGAGCGGTTCGACGAGATGCGCCGGATGGGCATCCGCACCGTCATGATCACCGGCGACAACCCGCTGACGGCCAGGGCCATCGCCGACGAGGCCGGGGTGGACGACTTCCTGGCCGAGGCCACCCCCGAGGACAAGCTGGCGCTGATCAAACGGGAGCAGGAGGGCGGCCGGCTCGTCGCGATGACCGGCGACGGCACCAACGACGCCCCCGCCCTGGCCCAGGCGGACGTCGGCGTCGCCATGAACACCGGCACCAGCGCGGCCAAAGAGGCCGGCAACATGGTCGACCTGGACTCCGACCCCACCAAGCTCATCGAGATCGTCGAGATCGGCAAGCAACTGCTCATCACGCGCGGCGCGCTGACCACGTTCTCGATCGCCAACGACCTCGCGAAGTACTTCGCGATCATCCCGGCGATGTTCGCGGCCGTCTACCCGGGCCTCGACACGCTCAACATCATGCGCCTGGCCAGCCCCCAGTCGGCGATCCTGTCAGCGGTGGTGTTCAACGCGCTCGTCATCGTCGCGCTGATCCCGCTGGCTCTCAGGGGCGTCCGATACCGTCCGTCCAGCGCGTCCAAGCTGCTCAGCCGCAACCTGTACGTCTACGGCCTGGGCGGCGTCGTCGCGCCGTTCGCCGGCATCAAGCTCATCGACCTGCTCGTCCAGTTCCTTCCGGGGATGTCGTAAATGGAACGTCTGCCCAGCCGGCTCCGCCGGTATGTCGCCGCGATCCGGGCGGTCGCCGTCCTGACCGTGCTGCTCGGCCTGGTCTACCCGCTGGTCACCACCGGCGTCGCCCAGGCGCTGTTCGACGACCACGCCGACGGCTCGCTCGTGCGGGCCGGGGGCAGGGAGGTGGGCAGCGCGCTCATCGGCCAGTCCTTCACCGGCCCGGACGGCGAGCCCGTCAGGAAGTACTTCCAGTCCAGGCCGTCGGCCGCCGGCTACGACCCGACCGCGACCGGCGCGAGCAACCTCGGCCCCGAGGACGTCGTCGACACGCTGCCCACGCCCGGCGAGGAGGGCCGCCAGTCGCTGCTCACCCAGGTCTGCGCCCGCTCCAAGGCCGTCGGCGAGCTCGAAGGCGTCAGCGGCGCCCGCCCGTACTGCACGCCGGACGGGGTCGGCGCGGTGCTGAAGGTCTTCCCCGGCCGCGCCGTCAGCGTCAACCAGCCCTGCCCGGCCACCCCGTTCACCGCCTCCTACCGGGGGCTGAAGGTCGAGTGCGCCACGCCCGGCGAGGACTACGCGGCAGGCCGTACCGTGCCCGTCAGGGGAGCGGCTGGCCCGCCCGCCGTGCCCGCCGACGCGGTCACCGCCGGCGGCTCCGGCCTCGACCCGCACATCTCCGTCGCCTACGCCCGCCTCCAGGCGGCGCGCGTGGCCGGGGAGCGCGGCCTCGACCGAGCCGCCGTCGAACGGCTCATCGACCAGCACACCACCGGCCGGGCGCTCGGCTTCATGGGCGAGCCGGCGGTGAACGTGCTCGAACTGAACCTGGCCCTCGACCGGTCATGAGCAGCCGAGGCCGCCTGCGCGTCTACCTCGGGGCGGCGCCCGGGGTGGGCAAGACGTACGCGATGCTCGGCGAGGGCCGCCGCGCCCTGCAGCGCGGCCGGGACGTGGTCGTGGGGCTCGTCGAGACCCACGGCCGCCCCCGCACCGCCGCCCTCCTGGAGGGCATGGAGGTGATCCCGCGCCGGACGCTGACGCACCGGGGCGCCACCTTCACCGAGCTGGACACCGAGGCCGTGATCGCCCGCGCGCCCAAGGTGGCGCTGATCGACGAGCTGGCCCACACCAACGTGCCCGGTTCCCGGAACGTCAAGCGCTGGCAGGACATCGACGAGATCCTCGACGCGGGCATCGACGTGATCTCCACGGTGAACGTCCAGCACCTGGAGTCGGTCAACGACGTGGTGCGGGAGATCACCGGCGTGCCGCAGCGCGAGACCGTCCCCGACGAGGTGGTGCGCCGCGCCGACCAGGTCGAGCTGGTCGACATGTCGCCCGAGGCGCTGCGCCGCCGCATGGCCCACGGCAACGTGTACGCGCCCGAGAAGGTCGACGCGGCGATGGCCAACTACTTCCGCGTCGGCAACCTGACCGCGCTGCGCGAGCTGGCCCTGCTGTGGGTGGCCGGGAAGGTCGACGACCAGCTCGACCGTTACCGCGCCGACCACGGCATCGCCGGCACGTGGGAGACCCGCGAGCGCGTGGTCGTCGCGCTGACCGGCGGCCCCGAGGGCGACACGCTGGTGCGCCGGGCGGCCCGCATCGCCGCCCGCAGCAAGGGCGCCGACCTGCTGGCCGTGCACGTCACCAGCGCCGACGGCCTGGCCGGGGCCGACCCCGCCAGCCTGGCGCGGCAGCGCACGCTGGTCGAGAGCCTGGGCGGCACCTACCACCAGGTGGTCGGCGACGACGTGCCGCGCGCGCTGCTCGACTTCGCCCGCGGCGTCAACGCCACGCAGCTCGTCCTCGGCGCCTCCCGGCGGGGCCGGTTCGCGCAGGTGCTCTCGCGCGGCGTCGGCGTCGAGACCACCGCCCGGTCCGGCTCCATCGACGTCCACATGATCACGCACGAGGAGGCCAAGAGGGGGCGCCGCAGGCCGGTCCGCTCGCGGACCGCGCTCACCCGCGCGCGGCAGCTGACCGGCTGGGCGCTGGCCGTGGCCGGGATGCCGCTGCTGACGTTCACGCTGTCGGCCTTCCGCGACGTGCTGTCGCTGACCAGCGAGATCCTGTTCTTCCTCTGCCTGACCGTCGGCGTCGCGCTGGCCGGCGGCATGTGGCCGGCGATCACCGCGGCGGTGGGCGGATCGCTGCTGCTCAACTGGTTCTTCACCCCGCCCACCGGTGAGTTCACCATCCACGACCCGGAGAACCTGTTCGCGCTGGCCGTGTTCGTGCTGGTGGCCGTCGCGGTGAGCACGATCGTGGACATCGCGGCCCGGCGCACCCGCCAGGCCGCCCGCGCCAGCGCCGACGCCGAGCTGCTGTCCACGCTGGCCGGGCACGTGCTGCGCGGCGAGGCGGCCGTGCCGTCGCTGCTGGAACGGATGCGCGAGGCGTTCGGCCTCACCACGGTCACCCTGCTCGAACGGCAGCCCGGCGCCGCCCGCGCGCCCGACCACCAGGACGACCCGGACGCCTGGCGCATCGTCGCCTCCACCGGCGGCGCCCCCGCCACCTGCCCCGGCCGCGCCGACACCGACGTGGTCGTCGACGACGACCTGATCGTGGCCGCCCGGGGCGGCCCGCTGGAGGCCGCCGACCGCGCGGTCCTGGAGGCCTTCGCCGCCGAGACCGCCGTCGCGCTGCGCCAGCAACGCCTCCAGGAGGCCGCCGAACGGGCCCGCCCGCTCGCCGAGGCCGACAGGATGCGCACCGCGCTGCTCGCCGCCGTCAGCCATGACCTGCGCACGCCGCTCGCCTCCGCCAAGGCCGCCGTCGAGAGCCTGGCCAACACCGAGATCGCCTGGAGCGACGCCGACCGCGCCGAACTGCTCGCCACCGCCGCCGAATCCCTCGACAGGCTCGCCCGCCTGGTGGACAACCTGCTCGACATGAGCCGCCTGCAAGCCGGCGTCCTCGGCGTGCACCAGCAGCCGACCGCCGTGCAGGAGATCCTCCCGCGAGCCGTCGACGACCTCGGCCCGCTGCGCGACCGCGTCGACGCCGACCTCCCGCCCGGCCTGCCCGACATCCTCGCCGACCCGGCCCTGCTGGAGCGCGTCCTGGCCAACCTCATGGCCAACGCCGTACGCTTCAGCCCGCCGGGAGAGCGCGTCACCGTCTCCGCCAGCGGGCACGGCGACCGGGTCGAGATCCGCGTCGTCGACCGGGGCCCCGGCATCCCGCCGGAGGCGCACGACCGGGTCTTCCAGCCGTTCCAGCGGCTCGGCGACCGCGACAACCACTCCGGCGTCGGGCTCGGCCTGGCCCTCTCGCGCGGCCTCACCGAGGCGATGGGCGGCACCCTCGTACCGGAGGAGACGCCGGGAGGCGGCCTGACCATGACCGTCACCCTGTCCATCTGCTAGCCTCCCGCGCATGGCCTCGTTCACCAAGTAACTCCAGGCGCGCCCCACCGCGGCGCGACAGGTGCCCGTTCCTTCTTTTCGGCTCTCGTCCGTGACGAGCGCCTGGCCTGGAGTTCCCTTCAACATGGCTTTCGTTCAGGAGCCTGACCGCGCCCTCGGCCGGTCCTGGCTCGTCCTTTCCCTGCTCTCCCTCCTGCAGTTCCTCATCGCCGTCGACGTCACCGTGGTCAACGTGGCGCTGCCGTCCATCGGCGGGGAGTTCGGCGCCGACGCCGCGGCCCTCGCCTGGGTCGTCAACGGATACGCGCTGGTCGGCGGCGGGCTGCTGCTGTTCGGCGGGCGGATCGCCGACCTGCTCGGCCGCCGCCGGCTGTTCCTGGCCGGCGCCGCGGTCTTCGGGGTGGCGTCGCTGGCCGCCGGGCTCGCCCCCACCCTGGAGACGCTCGTCCTCGCCCGATTCGGGCAGGGCGTGGGCGAGGCGCTGGCCTCACCCGCCGCGATGTCGCTGATCGCGCTGCTGTTCACCGAACCCGCCGAACGCGCCAAGGCGCTCGGCGTGTGGGGCGCGATCTCCGGCAGCGGGCTCGCGGTCGGCGTCCTGCTCTCCGGGGTGCTCACCGAGCTGCTGCACTGGCGGTGGATCTTCTTCGTGAACGTGCCGCTCGCGCTCGTGGTGGTGCTGGTGACGCCGCTCCTGGTGCGCGGCGACGGCCCCCGCGCGGGCGGGCGGCTGGACCTGCCGGGGGCCGCGCTCCTCACGTTCGGTCCCGTCGCCCTGGTGTACGGCATCCTGCGGGCCGCCCATCACCCGTGGACCGACCCCGGGGTCCTGGTCCCGCTCGGCGCCGGGGCGCTCGCGCTGGGCCTGTTCGTCCTGGTCGAGGCCAGGACCCGGGAGCCGCTGGTGCCGCTCGGCTTCTTCACCGACCGCACCAGGGCCGTCGCGAACGCGGCGACCGTGCTGCTCAGCGCCGCGCTGTCGACCACGTTCTTCCTGGCCACCCTCTACCTGCAGAACGTGCTCGGGCTGAGCCCGCTGCAGTCCGGGCTGGCGTTCCTGCCGTTCTGCGCCGCGCTGCTGCTGGCCGTCACGCGGGTGGCCGGGCTCATCCGGGTGCTCGGCATGAAGCACACCGCGATCGCCGGGCTGCTGTGCACGGCGGCCGGGGTGGGCTGGCTGGCCCGGCTGCCGGTCGACGGCCGGCTGTGGATCGACGTGGTGCCCGGCATGGTCGCCGTCGCGGCCGGGATGGCGATCGGGCTGATCGCGCTGCAGAACGCCGCCCTGCACGGGGTCACCGAGGCGGACGCCGGGGTCGCCTCCGGCGTGCAGCGCTCGGTGGACCAGCTCGGCGGCGCGTTCGGCCTGGCCGTCCTGGTCGGCGCCGCCGCCTCCGTCACGGCGGACGCGCCGGGCGGCCCGGAGGCGCTGGTCGCCGGCTACCGGACCGCGTTCGGCTACGCCCTGATCGGCGTCCTCACCGCCGCCGCGGGCATGGCCCTGGCGGCCCGCAACGACCGCCGCCCGTCCTGACGCCCCCGACGGGCTTCTGCTCCAGAGCGGGCTCCGCCCCATCGACGGCCCCGCCCCTGACGCGGTTCTGCCCCTGAGCGGGTCCCCGTGGGGGCGGGGTCATGACAGGCGGCAGGTGGCCATCGGGGTGTACGGGTTGGACGGTTGCTCGCCGACGGCGTTGGAGTAGGCGGGGTACTTCCACGCGCACAGCGTCGTCGGCGAGATCTCGTGGTCGCTGCCCTGGCACTTCATGCCCTGCCACCCGGCCATGTACGAGATCCCCTTGTAGCCCTGCTCCTTGCAGTAGGCCGTGGCGTCGTTCCAGCTGACCTGGCCGGTGGAGGGGGCGGGCGCCGGCGGGCGGGTGGTCTCCTGGTCCGCCGGGGTCTTGGGGGTCGTCGACTGGTGGGTGACCTTCGGGGTCGGCCTGGCCGTCTTCGGGGCGGTGGTGGGCTTGCGGCTGCTCGGCGGGTCGGGGTCGGGGTCCGCGGGCGGGGCCGTGGAGGCCCTGCGGGGCACCTTGGTCGGGGTGGCCGCGGAGCTCTTGGCGAGGTCGGAGACGTCGCCCTGCATCGCGGTGATCGACGGCAGGTGCGTCGTGGGCGGCGTCGTGGGCGGCGGCGGGCTGCCGGTGGGGGTGCCGGGCGTGCCGGTGACCGAGGACGTCGGGGCCGCCGCCTGCTGCTGGGCGGTGGCGGGCGCCAGCGCGTAGAAGCCGACCCCGGCCGCCACGCCCAGCGCGCCCGCGACCGAGGCGGCGACGACCGCGCGCCGCCGCGCCGGCTTCCTGCCGTTCTTCGCCGAGGCCGGGGCGTGCTGCCAGGCGGGCGGGGGCAGCGCGCGGAGCCGTTCGACCACCTGGGCGGCGGTGGGCCGCTTGGCGGGGTCCTTGGACAGGCACTCGCGCAGCAGCCGGGCGAAGCGCACCTCCAGCCCGTCGAGGTCGGGCTCGGAGTTGAGGACCGCGTGCAGGGTGGCGGGGATGGTGTCGCCGCCGAACGCCCGGCTGCCCGTGGCCGCGTAGTGCATGGTCGCGGCCCAGGTGAACAGGTCGGCGGGCGGCCCCACCTCGCGGCCGGCGATCTGCTCGGGCGCCATGTAGGCGGGGCTGCCGATCGGCTGGCTGGTGACGACCGACTGGCTCAGGTCCAGCGCCTTGGCGATCCCGAAGTCGATCACCACGGGACCGTCGGGGCCGAGCAGCACGTTGCCCGGCTTGAAGTCGCGGTGCACGACCCCGGCCGCGTGGATGGCGGCCAGCGCGGTCGCCGTGTTGATCGCCAGCCGTTGCAGCGCCGCCGCGCCGCGCGGCCCGCTCGCCCGGACGGACTCCTGCAGCGACGGCCCGTCCACGAACTCGCTGACGATGTACGGCCTGCTCCCGGCGAACCCGGAGTCGAGCATCTGGGCGGTGCAGAACGGCGCGACCCGCTTGGCGGTCTCCACCTCGCGCAGGAAGCGCACGCGCGCCTCTTCGTCGGCGATCAGGTACGGGTGCAGCAGCTTGACGGCGACCCGTTCGCCCTCGGGGCCGCGGGCCGCGTACACGGCGCCCTGGCCGCCCGCCCCGAGCCGTCCTTCGAGCTGGTAGGGCCCGACCGTGCGCGGGTCGTCGGGGAGGAGGTTCAGCGGCTCGGGCACCGGGCCTCCTCGCAGCCGCGCCGACCGGCGCTCAGGGCGCGGTCCCCGGGACGGTGATCGGCCGGCCGGGTGGGAGCTGGGCGACCAGTCCCTCGGCGGTCGCGGTGATCATCAGCACGAAGTAGTCCTCCGGGGTGTGTGCGGGGATGCCTGCCGCGGCCTGCCGCAGCAGGTCGGACCCGGCGATCGCGGCCATCGCCTCGTCGGCGGCCGGGGATTCGAGAAGGGCCGCCCGCTCCTGCTCGCCCACGGTGACGCCGAGCGTGATGGTGGCGATCGCCGAGCTGAGCACGGTCGCGGCGGCCGGGTCGTAGCCGCGCCTGCCCAGGGCGGCGATCTGGTGCTCCAGCAGCCGGACGCCGGAGGCGCCGCGCGGGAACAGCCGCTGGAAGTAGAGGGCGGTGCCCGGGTGTTCGAGCGTGAAGCGGCGCAGCTGTGAGGCGAAGCTGACCAGGTGGGCGGCGGCCGGCTCGGCGGGGTCGTCGACCAGCTCCAGCTTGGCCAGGATGGCCTCGCCGACCAGGCTCTCCAGGGCAGAACGGCTGGGCACGTGCCGGTAGACGGCCGCGGTCGTGACGCCGAGCGCGTCGGCGACCTTCTGCATGGTCAGCTCGACCAGGCCGATGCGCATCCCGGCTTCGACCACGTCGTCCAGCGTGAACATGGCCGTCCGCCCGCCGGTCCGCATCGCCGCCTTCCCCCCTGGTTACGGGGCCTAACTTAGAAGAACGATCACAGGGCCGCAAGCCCGGCAAATGCCTTTGCGGGGTCGCCGTCCCGGTTGTTACCTTGGAGACATGCAGTATCTGTACTTCCTCTGAGAGTGACGGCCTCAGCCCCCGCCGTGCGGGTGCGGCTGAGCCTTCCGCCGTCATCTCACCTTTTCCCGGATCGCCACCCGGCCTCTTCGGCGTGCCCGCGATCCGGTTCTCCGGAGGAAGTATGTTCACCGACACCACTGTGTCGTCCACCCGTGCGCGGGCCCACCTCAATGCCGTCGATCTGCATCTGGCCCGTGGCGGCCGTCCCGTACTCGCCGGGGTCGATCTGACCGTCTCCGCCGGAGACCGGCTGGGGGTGGTCGGCGAGAACGGGCGCGGGAAGACCACCCTGCTGCAGGTGCTCGCCGGGACCCTGGCGCCCGACAGCGGCACCGTGCACCGCGCCGGCACGATCGGCGTCGCCGACCAGGAGATGCCCGTCGACGGCGACCGCACCGTCGGCGACCTGATCGATCTGGAGCTGGCCCAGGTGCGGGCCGTGCTGCACGCGTTCGAGGCGGCGACGGCGGCGCTTGCCGAGCAGCGCCCCGGCGCCGACGAGGAGTACGCGGCGGCGCTCGCCGCGGCCGAGTCCATCGACGCGTGGGACGCCGACCGCCGCGTCGACGTCTCGCTCGCCGCCCTGGACGCGGTCGCCGACCGCGACCGGCCGCTCGCCGGCCTGTCCGTGGGGCAGCGCTACCGGATCCGGCTGGCGTGCCTGCTCGGCTCCCGCTACGACCTGCTGCTGCTGGACGAGCCGACGAACCACCTCGACGCGGCGGGGCTGGAACACCTGACGGCGCGGCTGCGCGAGCACCCGGGCGGCGTGGTGCTCGTCAGCCACGACCGGGCGCTGCTGGCCGACGTCGCCACGGCCGTGCTCGACCTCGACCCGACCCGCGACGGCCGCCCCCGCGTCTACGGCGGCGGCTACGCCGGCTACCGCGAGGGCAGCCGCGCCGAGCGGGAGCGCTGGGAGAGCGAGTACCGCGACCAGCAGGAGGAGCGCAGGAAGCTGGCCCAGGACCTGTCCGCGGCCCAGAACCGGCTGTCCACCGGGTGGCGCCCGGAGAAGGGCACGGGCAAGCACACCCGCGCCACCCGGGCGCCCGCCCTGGTGCGGGCCGTGCACCGGCGGCAGGAGGACCTGGAGGCGCACGTCCTGGACGTGCCGCAGCCGCCGCTGCGCTTCCACCCGCCGGTCCTCGGCGGCCCGGCGGGCGCGACGCTGCTGCGGGCCGACGACGTGACGGTGCCGGGCAGGCTCGACGAGCCGTGCTCGGTGCTGCTGCGCGCCGGTGACCGGCTGCTGGTCACCGGGCCCAACGGCTGCGGCAAGTCCACCCTGCTCGCCGTGCTCGCGGGCGCGCTCGGCCCGGCGACGGGCGGCGTGCAGCACAAGCGCGGCGTCCGGATCGGGCTGCTCGCCCAGGAGCCGCCGCCGCCGTCCCGCCGCCGCGCCTTCGAGGTGTACGAGACGGCCGCCGCGGCGTCGGGGGAGCGGGTCGGGCTGTCGCAGCTCGGCCTGCTGCCGCCCGCCGCCACGCACCAGCCGGTGAGCGAGCTGTCTCTCGGCCAGCGGCGGCGGCTGGACCTGGCCGTGCTGCTGGCAGCCCGGCCGCACGTCCTGCTGCTGGACGAGCCGACCAACCACCTGTCGATGACGCTGGTGGAGGAGCTGACCGAGGCCCTGGCGGCCACGGGCGCGGCCGTGGTGATGGCCACGCACGACCGGCAGCTGCTCCGTGACACGGCGGGCTGGCCCAGGCTCCAGCTCTGACCGCACCACCCGGAGGGGCGCTCGCCACGAGGCGGGCGCCCCTCCGGCGTTCCACGGGCCACTTGGCAAACCCCTAGGGGGTATGTTACGTTCCCTCGCGCAGATACCCCACAGGGGTATCCAGAGTGTCAGGAGAGCGGTTATGAATGCCGTCAACCCGCGCAGGTGGTGGGCGCTCGTCGTGCTCGCCGCCGCGCAGTTCATGGTCATCATGGACACGTCGATCATCGGGGTCGCGCTGCCCGACATGCAGCGTGACCTCGGCTTCTCCCAGGGCGACCTGCAGTGGGTGTTCAACGCCTACGTGATCGCCTTCGGCGGCCTGCTGCTTCTCGGCGGCCGCCTGTCGGACCTGCTGGGCGCCCGCAAGGTGTTCGCCGCCGGATGGGTCGTGCTGACCGCCGGATCGGTGGTCGCCGCCTTCGCCGGCAGCGCGTGGGTGGAGATCCTCGGCCGCGCCGTCCAGGGCGTCGGCGGGGCGCTCATCGCGCCGGCCGCGATGACCCTGCTCATGATGCTGTTCGGGCACAACCCGCGCGAGCTGGGCAAGGCCATGGCGCTGTACGGCGCCGCCGCGCCGGCCGGCGGCACCGCCGGGGTGTTCCTCGGCGGCGTGATCACCGAATACCTGAGCTGGCCGTGGGTGTTCATCGTGTACATCCCGATCGGCCTGCTCACGCTGGCCGCCGTCCCCGGGCTGCTGCCGGCGACGCAGGGCAGGCGCGGATCGGTCGACGTGCTCGGCGCGGTCTCCGTCACGGGCGGCATCGCCCTGGCCGTCTACACGATCGTCCGGGCTCCGGAGCAGAGCCTGACCGCCACCCTGGTCCAGGGCGCGGGCGCGGCGGTGCTGCTCGGGCTGTTCCTGCTGGTGCAGCGCTCGGTGCGGCAGCCGCTCATGCCGCTGAGCGTGTGGAAGACGCCGGGCCTGGCCGCCTCGAACCTGGCGATGGCGCTGCTCGGCGCCGCCTGGATCCCGATGTGGTACTTCCTCAACCTCTACCTGCAGCAGGTCCTCGGCTACGGCGCGTTCGCCAGCGGCGCGGCGCTGCTGCCGATGACGGTGGCGGTCATGATCTTCATGATCGGCATCACCGCCCGGCTGCTCGGCCGCTACGGCGCCAAGCCGCTCATCGTGCTCGGCCTGGCCGTCCTCGGCGCCGGGGTGCTCGGGCTGAGCCTGGTCCGCGCGGACGGGGCCTTCGCCACCGACGTGCTGCCCGCCAGCCTGATCGCGGCCGTCGGCATGTCGCTGGCCTACATCCCGGCCATGATGTCCGCGATGTCGGGCGTGCGGCCGGAGGAGAGCGGGCTGGCCTCGGGCATCGTCAACACCACCTACAACGTCGGCTCCGCCGTCGGCCTGGCCGTCATGACGGCCATCGCGACCTCGCAGGGGAGTGCCGACCTGACGGGCGGATTCCAGGCCGCGTTCATCGGCGCGGGCGTCGTCGCCCTCGCGGGCGCGGTGCTCACCGTGGTCTCGATGCGCCGCCCGGCGCGGCAGGAGGTTGCCTCGGAAATACCATAGGGGGGTATAGTGTTGAGAGGGAAGCGGACGTGGAACGGGTCGAAGAGGAGATCGAGATGAGCAGGACCGGGTGTGAGAGGGCGGGCCGCACGTGAACGCGGCCACCAAGCTGGGCGCCTACGTCCTGGGGCTGGCCGTCGTGTTCGGCGGCGCCCTGGGCGTGGGCAACATGACGGGCGTGGGGGGGGGGGGCGCCCCCCCCCCCCCCCCCCCCCCCCCCCCCCCCCCCGCCGCGACGATGCCCACGGAGAGCCACGGCGGCCACCAGGCCGAGCAGACGAAGAACGATACCCCCGGGGGGCTCCAAGTGTCCGAGAAGGGCTACACACTCAATCCGCTGACCACGCTCAAGGCAGGCAAGAAGGCCGACTTCCGGTTCACCGTGACCGACGCCGGCGGCGAGCCGGTTACCGACTACCAGGTCCAGCACGACAAGAAGATGCACTTCATCGTCGTCTCCCGCGACCTCGACACCTTCCAGCACGTGCACCCGGAGATGGCCGCCGACGGAGTCTGGTCGGTGCCGCTCACCCTTGAGTCCGCCGGCGCCTACCGCGCGTTCGCCGACTTCGCCCCGACCGGCGGCGAGGCGCTCACCCTGGGCGCCGACCTGCTCGTCGCGGGCGACCACGAGCCCAAGCCGCTCCCCGAGGAGACGCGCACCTCGACCGTCGACGGCTACGAGGTCAAGCTCGACGGCGACCTGGCCGCCGGCAGCACCGGCAAGCTCACGCTGACCGTCAGCAAGGACGGCAAGCCCGTGACGGACCTGGAACCCTACCTGGGCGCGTATGGTCATCTGGTGGCGCTGCGCGCAGGCGACCTGGCCTACCTGCACGTTCACCCCGACGGCGAGCCGGGCGACGGCAAGACCAAGCCCGGACCCGAGATCGTCTTCTACGCCGAGGCGCCCAGCGCCGGCGGCTACCGGCTCTTCCTCGACTTCCAGCACGAGGGCAAGGTCCGTACGGCCGACTTCACGCTGCGCACCGGCCCGGCGACGGGTGCTCCCACCCCCGACGCCGAGCCCACCGGGCACGGCGAGCACAGTCACTGAACGAGAGAACTGGAGGCAGGGCGATGACGTCTCGCACCGATGACCGGCAGAGCGCGGTCGAACTCTCGATCGGCGGCATGACGTGCGCGTCGTGCGCGAACCGGATCGAGCGCAAGCTCAACAAGCTCGACGGCGTGACCGCGACGGTCAACTACGCGACGGAGAAGGCGAAGGTCACCTTCCCCGACGGCGTGGACACGCAGTTGCTGATCGCCGAGGTGGAGAAGGCCGGCTACTCGGCCGCGCTGCCCCCGTCCGAGCAGGACGAGGCTGCCGGCGAGGGCGCGGCCGAGCCGCGGGACGACGAGCTGCGCACGCTGCGGCAGCGGCTGATCACCTCCGTGGTGCTGTCGGTCCCGGTGATCGCGATGGCGATGGTGCCGGCGTTGCAGTTCACCTATTGGCAGTGGTTGTCGCTGGTGCTGGCCGCTCCTGTGGTGGTGTACGCGGGCTGGCCGTTCCACAAGGCGGCGTGGACCAACCTGAGGCACGGCGCCGCCACGATGGACACGCTGATCTCGATCGGCACCATCGCGGCGCTGGGCTGGTCGCTGTGGGCGCTGTTCTTCGGCACCGCGGGCGTGCCGGGCATGACGCACCCGTTCGAGTTCACCATCGCGCGCAGCGACGGCTCGGGCAACATCTATCTTGAGGCCGCCGCGGGCGTGACCGCGTTCATCCTGGCGGGCCGCTACTTCGAGTCGCGGTCCAAGCGGCGGGCCGGCGCGGCGCTGCGCGCGCTGCTGGAGCTGGGCGCCAAGGACGTGGAGCTGGCCGACGGCCGCCGCATCCCGACCGCGCAGCTCAAGGTCGGCGACCGGTTCGTGGTCAGGCCCGGCGAGAAGATCGCCACCGACGGCGTGATCGAGGACGGCAGCTCGGCGGTCGACGCCTCCATGCTGACCGGCGAATCCGTGCCGGTCGAGGTGCGGCCGGGCGACCCGGTGACCGGGGCGACCGTCAACGCGGGCGGCCGGCTGATCGTCCGGGCCACCCGGGTCGGCGCCGACACCCAGCTCGCCCAGATGGCCAAGCTCGTCGAGGACGCGCAGACCGGCAAGGCGCAGGTGCAGCGGCTGGCCGACCGGATCTCCGGCGTGTTCGTGCCCATCGTGATCGCGCTGGCGGTCGGCACGCTGGGCTTCTGGCTCGGCACCGGAGACGGCGTCGGGGCGGCGTTCACCGCCGCGGTCGCGGTTCTGATCATCGCCTGCCCGTGCGCGCTCGGCCTGGCCACCCCCACCGCGCTGCTGGTCGGCACCGGCAGGGGCGCCCAGCTCGGCATCCTGATCAAGGGTCCGGAGGTGCTGGAGTCCACCCGGCGCATCGACACCGTGGTGCTGGACAAGACCGGCACCGTCACCGAGGGCCGGATGACCCTCACCGGCGTCCACGTGGCCGACGGCCAGGACGAGGACGAGGTGCTGCGGCTGGCCGGGGCGCTGGAGCACGCCTCCGAGCACCCGATCGCCCGCGCCATCGCCAACGCCGCCCAGGCCAAGGTGGGCGAGCTGCCCGAGGTCGACGGCTTCGCCAACGTCGAAGGGCTCGGCGTCCAGGGCGTCGTCGACGGGCACGCGGTGCTCGTCGGCCGGCCGAGGCTGCTCCAGGAGTGGTCGCAGCACCTGACGCCCGCGCTGGAGCAGGCTCTGCGCGAGGCGCAGGAGGCCGGGCGCACGGCTGTCGCGGTCGGCTGGGACGGCGAGGCCCGCGCGGTCCTGGAGGTGGCCGACGTGGTCAAGCCGACCAGCAAGGAGGCCATCGCCCAGCTGCGCGCGCTCGGGCTGACGCCGGTGCTGCTGACCGGCGACAACCAGGCGGTCGCCCGGACCGTCGCCGCCGAGGTGGGCATCGACGAGGTGATCGCCGAGGTGCTGCCCGCCGACAAGGTGGACGTGGTCAAGCGGCTCCAGGGCGAGGGCAAGGTCGTGGCGATGGTCGGCGACGGGGTCAACGACGCCGCCGCGCTGGCCCAGGCCGATCTCGGCCTGGCGATGGGCACCGGCACCGACGCCGCGATCGAGGCGTCCGACCTGACCCTGGTCCGCGGCGACCTGCGGGTGGCGGCCGACGCCATCCGGCTGTCGCGCCGGACGCTGTCCACGATCAAGGGCAACCTGTTCTGGGCCTTCGCCTACAACGTGGCCGCCCTGCCGCTGGCCGCGCTCGGCCTGCTCAACCCGATGATCGCCGGGGCCGCGATGGCGTTCTCCAGCGTCTTCGTGGTCAGCAACAGCCTGCGCCTGCGCAGCTTCAAGTGATCTCGGGGCGTGACGCGCCGCCGCCGGACGACCTCCGGCGGCGGCGCATTAGCCTGGGATCATGGACGTGACGTGGGGACCGCTCACCCCGGACGACGCGCCGGCCTGGGCGGAGTTCGCCGCCGCCGTCGCGGCGGCCGACCGCTCCGGTGACCAGGTCAGCGTCGACCTCATGACGGAACGCCTCGCCAACCCGCTGCTCGACCTGGAGCGCGGCACGCTGGCGGCCCGCGTGGGCCGGGAGATCGTCGCGGTCGGGCTGGCCCCGGTCAGGCACGCGGCGGAGCCCGTCCACCTGATGGACCTGTGGGGCGGCGGCGTGCACCCCGCCCATCGCAGGCGCGGCCACGGCAGGCGGATCATCGACTGGGTGCTCGCCACCGCGCCGGAGCTGCACGCCCGCAAGCATCCCGGCAAGCCGCTCCACCTGCAGCTGCACGTCCCCGACGACAACCACGGGCTGGCCGTGCTGGCGGAGCGCACCGGGTTCGTGCCCACCCGTGTCTTCCAGGACCGGCGGCGCGACCTGACGGTCCCGGTCCCGCCGCCCCGGCCGCCCGGCGGCGTCACGATCGTCCCCTGGGCTCCCGAGCTCGACGACCAGGCGCGCGAGGTGCGCAACGCCGCCTTCCGCGACCACTGGGGCTACACGCCGCACACCGCCGAGAGCTGGAACCGCTCCATCACCGGCACCGGGGTCTTCCGTCCCGCAGGCTCGTTCCTGGCCGTGGCCGGCGGGCACGCCGTGGGCTGCCTGCTCACCCACCACCGGCCCGCCCCGACCGGCGCGCCCGAGGCGTGGATCCAGGTCGTCGCCACGGTCGCCGAGTGGCGGGGCAGAGGCGTGGCCGGCGCGCTCGTCTCCCACGCGCTCACCGCGTTCCGGGCCCAGGGTTACGCCACGGCCGGGCTCAGCGTCGACGCCGACAACGGCACCGGCGCGGTCTCCGTCTACGAGCGCGCCGGGTTCGCCACGTTCCGGACGAGGACCTCGTACGTGCACGTCAGGCAGTGATGGCGAGCTTGAGCCGCCGTCACAGAGTGATGGCGTTCTTGGCCCGGTCGACGGACTCCTCGGCGGCGGGGCCGCCCGGGTTCTCCAGCGCGAGGGCCTGGTTGACCTCGGCGAAGGGCCGCATGCGGGCCTCGTAGCGGGCGAACGCGGTCTCGTGACCGGCCCTGCCCAGCTCCTCGGCCAGCACGTACGCGCCCACCAGCGCCAGGCTGGTGCCCTGGCCGGACATCGGGGAGGGGCAGCAGGCGGCGTCGCCCAGCAGCGTCACCCGCCCGGCCGACCAGCGGTCCATGCGGACCTGGGCCATGGCGTCGAAGTAGAAGTCCGGGTCGGCCCACATGCCCTCCAGCAGCTTGGGCGTCTCCCAGCGCAGGCCGCCGCAGTGCTCGGCGGTGATGCGCTTGTGCTGCTCGACGTCTCGGTGGTCGTAGGCGATCGGCCCGGCGTTGAAGCCCAGGTAGACCTTGATGCGGCTGTTGTCGCGGGTGGTGAAGAGGCCGTAGCCGGCGTCGCCGTCCTTCAGCCAGGTCTGCCAGTCGCGCAGGCCGAGGAAGTTGTCCATCGTGCAGATGCCGACATATTGGCCGATGGGGTGGACGAAGCGCTCCTCGGGGCCGAAGGCCAGCCGGCGCACGGCCGAGTGCAGCCCGTCCGCGCCGATCACCACGTCGTAGTCGGCCGGCTCGGCGCGGGCGAACGTGACGCGCACGCCGTGCTCGTGCTCGCGCAGCGCGGTGATCGAGTCGCCGAACCGGTAGCCGGCCGGGGCGTGCTCGTGCAGGATGCCCGCGAGGTCGTCGCGGAACAGCTCCACGTCGTCGTTGTCGAGCCGGCCTCCGCTGTAGGTGGTCTCGGTGGTGCGGAAGACCTCGTTGCCGTCGCCGTCGAGCACGGACATGCCCCGGTAGGCGGTCCTGGCGTCCCGGACCCGCTCCAGCAGGCCCATCCGGTCGACGACCTCGAGCGCCGCGCCGCGTACGTCGACCGCGTGCCCGCCGGTGCGCAGGGCGGGTGACCGTTCGACGACGGTGACGGCGAAGCCCTGGCGGCCCAGCCAGTACGCCAGCGCGGATCCGGCGGTCCCCGCGCCGGAGATGAGTGCCTTCTTCATGGTGAACCCCTCTCGTGTACGACTGAACGTACAGCGTAAATACAGAGGTTGCAAAGGGCTATCTGGTAAGTTCTGTACTAGTACAGAAGGAGAGACGCATGCCCGCGCCGTACCAGCAGATCGTCGACGACCTCCGGCGGCGGATCGACGACGGCGAGCTCGCGCCCGGCGATCGGGTGCCGTCGACCAGGCAGATCGCCATGAAATGGGGCGTCGCCCTCGCCACGGCGGCCAAGGCGCTCGCCACGCTCGGCCACGAGGGCCTGGTCGAGGCCCGCCCGCGCTCCGGCACCGTCGTCGCCGACCGCGCCCAGCGGCGCCGCCCGCCGGGGGAGCAGGGCCTGACCCGCGAGCGCGTCGTCGCGGCGGCGATGGAGATCGCCGACGCCGAGGGGCTGGCCGTGCTGTCCATGCGCGGCGTCGCGGCCCGGCTCGGCGTCTCGGCCATGTCGCCCTACCGCTACGTGGGCGGCAAGGAGGAGCTGGTGACGCTCATGGCCGACGCGGCCTACGGCGACGCCGAGTGGCCGGAGACGCTGCCGGAGGGCCGCCGGGACCGGATCGAGCTGATCGCGCGGCTGCTGTGGCGGGTGCACCGGCGGCACCCGTGGCTGGCCCACGTCACCCCGCTCAACCGGCCGCTGCCCCTGCCGAACCTGATGGTCTACGCCGAGTCCCTGCTGGCCGCGCTCGACGGCCTCGGCCTCGGCTCGGTCACCATGCTCAACCTCCAGGTCCTGGTCTTCAGCCACGTCCAGGGCCTGGCCGCCAACCTGGAGCACGAGGCCCAGGTCCAGGCGGCGACCGGGGTGTCCGACCAGGAGTGGGTCGACGCCCGGATGAGCGCCCTCGACCTGCGCCGCATGCCCACGTTCGCCAAGGTGCTCGCCGGGCTGCCGAGCGAGGGCTACGACCTGGACCTGGACGCGTTCTTCGAGTTCGGCCTGCAGCCGCTGCTCGACGGCATCGACAGGCTGATCGAACGGTCGGCGACGAGTTAGAGCCAGCCGGCCTCGGTGGCGATGCGGATCGCGTCCTGCCGGGTGCGGGCGTTCAGCTTGGTGACGGCGGAGGCCAGGTAGTTGCGCACGGTGCCGTAGCTGAGGTACAGGTCCCTGGCGATGTCGCGGGGCGCGGCCCCGGCCCCGGCGCCGGTCAGGCGCAGCACGCCGCGACGTCGCGGATCGCGGCCACCAGCTCCTGCGGCCGCGCGTCCTTGAGCATGAACCCCGACACGTGCGCGTCGACGCCGCGCCGCAGGTTGCCGGGCCGGCCCAGCGCGGTGAGGATCAGCACCCGGCAGTCCGGCAGCCGCCCGCGAGGCCGCCGCCGAGGCCAGGGCGGTCGCCGCCGCTCCCGGCGCGCCTTCGACGCCCGCCGCCCCCACCGGCCCGCCCGATGCGCCGTCGCGGCTCGCTTGGTGGGCGCTCACCGCGATGACCGTCAACGTGGCCGTCATCGCGCTCCACAACGTCGCCGACACGGGCCCGGCAGTGGTGCCGCCGATCCCGGCCGCTGGGCCGTCGCCGTCACGGCCGCGGTCCTGGCCGTCGCGTTCCAGCTCCACCACGGCGTGCCCCGGGCCAGGCCCGCCCGGCACTGGCGGCGGACGCTCCCAGCGCACATCCTCGCCGTCACCGCCGCCGCGCTGCACGTCGGCGAAGGCGCCCTGTCGCCGCTGGTCGGCCTGGCCGTGGCCAACACCCTGCTGTGGCTGCCCGCCCGCTGGTCCGTGCCCGCCGTCGCGCTCGGCGCCGGCCAGTAGTTCCGCGTGCACCGATGCGCCATGCACAATGCACGGCCCGCCCGTGAGCCCGCCGGGCCGGTTGCTGTATGAATGATCGCAGCATGGCCTGGTGAGCGGAGGCGGTCCCGATGACCAACGGTGACACGGTCTCGGGACGGGTGATCTCGCCGGTCCTGGTCGGGCGCGAGGAGGAGCTGCGCCGCCTGGCCGCGGCGGTGAGCCGGCCACCGGCCGTGGTGGTGCTCGAAGGCGAGGCCGGGATCGGCAAGAGCAGGCTGCTGGCCGAGCTGGCGGCACGGCCCGAGACCGCCGGCCGGCTGCTGCTGCGCGGGGGCGCCCGGCGCATCCGGGAGCCGTTCCCGCTCGGGCCGCTGGTGGAGGCGTTGCGCGGCGCCGAGGAGCCGCTGGCGCGGGCCGGGCTGTCGCCGGTGGCGGGCGCGCTGCGCGGCCTGCTGCCCGAGCTGGCCCCGGTGCTGCCGCCCGCGCTGGACCCGCTCGACGACCGGGCCGCCGAACGGCACCGGCTGTTCCGGGGGCTCGCGGAGGTGCTGCGCGCGCTCGGCCCGGTGGTGCTGGTCGTGGAGGACCTGCACTGGGCCGACGAGCAGACCGTCGAGTTCCTCGCCTACGCGCTGGCGGTGCCGCCGCCCGGGCTGTCGATCGTGCTCACCTACCGGGGCGAGGAAGCCGGCGCGGTCGTCAGGGAGGTGACCGGGCGTCCGGCGGACGCGGTGTTCCACGATCACATCCTGCTGAAGGCGCTGGACGTCACCCAGACCGGCGACCTGGCCGCGGCGATCCTCGGCGAGTCCGGCGTCACCGCCGACTTCGGCGCCCACCTGCACGAGCTGTCGTCAGGGCTGCCGCTGGCCGTACAGGAGCTGATGGCCCTGCTGCGCGCGCGGGGCGCGCTGATCAGGCTGCGCAGCGGGCGATGGGCGCGCAAGGCGGTGGCGGAGCTCGACGTGCCGCCCGGCGTGCGCGACTCGGTGCGCGAACGGGTCGCCCGGCTGCCCGAGGCGGCGCGTGCCGTCGCGGAGGCCGCCGCGGTCTTACAGGCCCCGGCGCGGCCGGCCGACCTGGCCCGGGTGTGCGGGCTGCCGAGGGCCGGCACCGTGGCCGGGGTGGACGAGCTGCTGGTCTCCGGGCTGCTGGCCGAGCAGGCGGGCGCGGTGGCGTTCCGGCACGTGCTGGCCGCGCAGGCCGTCTACGGCGCGATCCCGCTCGGGCGCCGCCAGGAGCTGCACGCCCGCGCGGCGGCGGTCGTACGGGAGCTGCGGCCCGTGCCGCTCGGCCAGGAAGCCCACCACCTGCGCCAGGCCGGGCGGCTGGCCGACTGGGTCGAGGCCGCGGAACGGGCGGCCGAGCAGGCGTCGCGCCTCGGCGACGACGCCGAAGCCGTGCGCATCCTGGAGGACGTGCTGCGCCACGCCCCGCTCGACCCGCGACGCCGGGGCCGCCTGGCCGCGCGCCTCGGCTGGGCCGCCGCCCAGGTGCTGCGCCCGCCCCAGATCATCGGCCTGCTGACGCAGGCGCTGGAGACGGAGCAGCCCGGCCCGCTGCGCGGCGAGCTCAACTTCCTCGTCGGCATGCTCCAGGAGAGGCTCGGCGAGGACTCGGGCGCGCAGCGCCGCACCATCGCCGCCGCCGTCGGCGACCTCGCCGACCGGCCCGACCTCACGGCCTGGGCGATGGCGTCGCTCGGCAGGCCGATGGACCCGAGCGTGCCGCTGGCCGAGCACGTCACGTGGCTGGAACGCGCCCTGGAGACGGCCCCGCGCGTCGGCGACCCGGCCGAGGAGGTCTTCGTCCTCGGCAAGGTCGCGACCTCCTTCAGCGGGTACGGCGACCCGCGCTGGCTGGAGCTGACCGAGGAGGTGCGCCGCAGGACCGGCGGCCGGCCACGGCACCGGCAGGAGGTGGGCGCCTACCGGTCCATCGCCGAGAACGCCTGCCTCGCGGGCAACTACGCCGTCGCCGCCGACCTGCTGGCCGCCGCCATGCGCGGCGCGGCCGGCGAGGAGTCGTCACGCGAGCCGCTGTCGCGCTGCCGGCTGGTCGCCCTCCTGCTCGCCTGCTGCCGTGGCCGCTGGGACGGGCTGGAGGAGGAGACCGCGCTGCTGCTCGACGAGTACGGCGGGCGGCCGTTCGACCGCCTGGGCGCCGAGATCGTCGCAGCCTGCCTGGCGCTCGCGCGTGGCGAGCTCGACACCGCCCGGCGCGAGCTGCCCGAGGTCACCGGCACCGCCCTGGTCCAGGGGGCCTACGAGCTGCTTCCGCTGTCGATGGCCGCCTTCCTGAGGCTGTCCACGGCGAGCGGCGAGGCCGGGGCCGCGCTCGCGGCCGTCGAGGCGGCGGTCGAGGTGTGGGAGGTCAAGGGGCTCTGGCCGCTGGCGGTGCGCGCGCTGCCCGCGCTGGCCGAGGCGATGGCGGCGGCGGGCCGGCGTGCCGAGGCCGCCGCGCTGGTGGAGCGGGTGTCGGCGCGGCTCGACGGGCTCGACGCGCCGATGGCTGCGGCGGCCCTGGCGCACGCCCGCGGCCACCTCGCCGCCGACGGCGCGGACGCGGCGGCGCTGTTCCGCGCGGCGGCGGCGGGCTACGACCTCCTGGGAGCCCCGTACGAGGCGGCCCAGTCCCGCGAACTCGCCGCCGCCCACCTCTTCACCACCAAACCCACCAAACCCACCGAACCCGACCCCGCCGAACCAGCCGCCCCACCCGGGAGGGCCGCCCCCTCTGGGAGGGCCGCCTCTTCGGGGGCTGCCGCCTCTTCGGGGGGTGCCGCCTCTTCCGGGGCTGTCGGCCTCTCCCGCCCTTCGGATGCTCCGGGGTTGTTGTTGGAGGCGATCGCGGGGTTTCGGGAGCTGGCCGCGCGGTGGGATCTCGACCGGGCGGCGCAGCTCGCCCGCAAGCACGGGGTGACGGTCAGGGGCCGGTATCCCGGCGGCCCGCAGGGGTACGGCGCCGACCTGTCGCCCCGGGAACGGGAGATAGCCGAAATGGCCGCCGCCGGGCTGACGAACCGGGAGATCGGCCGCCGGCTGTTCGTCTCGCCCCGGACGGTCGAGAAGCACCTGGGCGCCGCGCTCCGCAAGCTCGGCCTGCGCTCCCGCACCGCGCTCGCCGCCCACCTCGGGGACCCCCGTAGTGACCCGCCCGGTACGGGGGCCGCGAATGGGGTGGCCTACCCATAGTCCCCACCGGCGGTGCGGACGACGCTTGGGGCATGTCCGAAACCGACGCCACCGACGGCGATCCGGCTGACTCCGACCCAGCGCGGAAAGGACCGGCGGCCCCGCCGGAGCAGCCGGTCATCGAACCACTCGAAGACGCCCCCGAAGGGTTCGAGCCCGTCTGACTCTCACCCCTCAGCACCCGAAAGGGCAGTTCGGTATGTCTCCACGCACTTCACCGCATGATCCCCCATCCTTCAGACCCCGCCGCACCGGCGCGCTGATCGCGGCCTCGGCCCTGGTCCTCGGCACGCTCGCCGTTCCCGGCGCGCCCGCCCTGGCCCAGGAACCCGAGCCCGCCGCCCCGGCGACTGGGCAGGTCACCGGCCCGATCGCGCTGGCCGGGCTCGGCAAGGGCGACCGCACGGTCACCCTGATCACCGGCGACCGGGTGCGCCTCAGCGACGCGGGCGGCGGCACGTACTCCGTCCGGCCGGAGTCGAGCGTGCGCCCCGACGGCACCACCGCCCAGCTCTCCACGCTCGCCACCCCGGACGGCGTCTACGTCACCCCGAGCGACGCCGTGCCCGCCATCAACGCGGGCCGCCTGGACCGGGAGCTGTTCAACGTCACCTACCTGGCCGAGAACGGCTACACCGACGACCGGGCCAAGCAGTTACCCGTCATCGTGCAGTATCCAGGGCAGCACACGGACCGGGCGGTCGCCTCGGCGGCCGAGGCCATCCCCGCCAGCGAGCCCGTGCTCACGCTGGAGAGCGTCAACGCCGCCGCGCTGGCCGTCACCAAGGCGGAGGCGGGCGCGTTCTGGACCGCGGTGCGGGCCGAGCCGGACGCGAACGGGTTCGCCGGGCGGGCGGCGCTGCGCGGCGGGATCGCCACGGTGTGGCTGGACGGCAAGGTCAAGGCCGATCTGGCGGAGAGCGTCCCGATGATCGGCGCCCCGCAGGCGTGGGCCGGCGGGCACGACGGCGCGGGTGTGAAGGTCGCCGTCCTCGACACCGGGGTGGACGCCACGCACCCCGACCTGGCGGACCGGATCGCCGACAGCAGGTCCTTCATCCCCGGCGAGGAGGTGCGGGACGGCCACGGCCACGGCACCCACGTCGCCTCCACGATCGCCGGCTCGGGCGCGGCCGGAGGCGGCAGGCACAAGGGCGTCGCGCCGGGCGCGCGGTTGATCGTCGGCAAGGTGCTGTCCGACGCGGGATCGGGCCAGGACTCCCAGATCATCGAGGGCATGGAGTGGGCTGCCGCCTCCGGCGCCAAGGTGGTCAGCATGAGCCTGGGCGGAGGCGCCAGCGACGGCAGCGACCCGATGAGCCAGGCGGTCGACGCGCTCACCGCGTCGTCCGGCGCGCTGTTCGTGATCGCCGCGGGCAACGCCGGAGAGGGCGGCGCCGAGACGGTCGCCACCCCTGGCACCGCCGAGGCCGCGCTCACCGTGGCCGCCGTGGACAAGAACGACGCATGGGCCCCGTTCTCCAGCCAGGGACCGCGCGTCGGCGGCGGGCTCAAGCCGGACATCGCCGCCCCCGGCGTGGCCATCGCCGCGGCGCGCGCCGCGGGCACGAGCATGGGCAGCCCGATCGACGAGCACTACACGGCCGCGAACGGCACCTCGATGGCCACCCCGCACGTCGCCGGAGCCGCCGCGATCATGGCGCAGCGGCATCCGGAATGGACGGGACCGCAGCTCAAGGCCGCCCTCATGTCGACCGCCAAGGACGACGCCCTCAGCGTGTACAAGCAGGGCGCCGGCCGCGTCGACCTCGCCACCGCGTACACCCAGCAGGTCTTCGCCGTCACCGGCGGGATCGACTTCGGCGCGGTGGAGAGCGGCGCCGAGCCGGCCACCCGCGAGCTGACCTACACCAACCTGGGCGGCGCGCCCGTCACGCTGACGCTCGCCCCCACCCTGAGCGGGTCGGACGGCGGCGCGGTCGAGGGCGCGCTGAGACTGGGCGCGACGACGCTCACCGTGCCAGCAGGAGGCGCGGCCACCGCCACGGTCACCGTCGACCCCAAGGCGCTGGCAAAGCTGGACAACTACACCGGCGCCGTCACCGCGACCGCCGACGGCGTCCGGCTGCGCACCCCCGTGGGCGTCGTCCGTGAGACGCCCAAGGCCACGCTCACCATCCACACCCTGGGCCGCGACGGCAAGCCGCTGACCCCGTGGGCCCAGGACACGATCGACGTGTCCGGCGGCAAGGGCGTCATCGGCGGCGTCTCCGTGCCCGCCGAGGGCACCACGATCGTCCGCGTCCCGCACGGCGTCATCAGCGTGGCCCAGTTCGTGCAGTGGGTCGACGACGACGACCGGCTCAACCTGGCGATGCTGTCGGTGCCGGAGCTGACCGTCACGGAGGACACCGAGATCACGCTCGACGGCCGGAAGCTGAGCCAGGTGCGGTTCAGCACCCCGCAGCCGGCCGAGCCGCTGAACAACTACGTCTACCTGGCGTATCAGCGGACGGTCGGCAACGGCGACTCCTACATGGGGTTCACCTGGCCGCGCGCGCCCTACGGAGGGGCCGCCAAGCTGTGGGCGCTGCCCACCGAGAAGGTCACCAAGGGCGCCTTCCGCTTCCACACCCGCTTCACCCTCGGCCGGGCCGAGGTCGCCATGAGCGTGCGCGGGCGTGACAAGCTCACCCTGCACCCGATGACCGCGCTGCACGGCGTCAACACCGCCGGGGTGCACGAGCAGAGCGACGGCTTCCCCGGCTACGTGCCGCTCACCGGGACCCGCGACCTGGACGTCGTCGACGTCGGCGAGGGCAGGCCGGAGGACCTCGCGGGCCGCGACCTGCGCGGCAAGCTCGTCCTGCTGGAGGCGCCGCTGTCGCAGGGCGTGTTCGGCGACGCGTGCGGCGTGCAGATCGAGCGGCTCGGCCCGATCCGTGACGCCGGCGCGGCGGTGGTCGCGTACTTCCCGAAGCCCGGGTCCGGCTGCGCGATCCCGCTGGGCTTCACGCAGGTCCCGTTCACGGGGGAGGCCAAGCCCATCGGCGTCGCCACGGTGTCGCTGCCGTCGGCCGAAGGGCTCGCCCTGCGCGCCCGGCTCACCGGCGGCAAGCGGCTGACCGTACGGGTGACCGGCACCGAGGAGACGCCCTACAGCTACACCTTCGCCCCTTACGAGGAGGGCCGGGTGTCCCGTTCGCTGCACTACACCTTCGGCGAGCGTGACCTGGCCAGGGTCGATCTGGACGCCCACGTCGTCGCTCCTCACCGCTACGACGACTGGCGGTACGCGCACAAGCCCGACGACGTCATGCCGCTGTCGACGAAGCTCGCCGGGTGGGGCGGCCCCCGGCTCGGCCTCCAGGAACGCCGCGACTGGGTCGGGCCGCTCGACGGCGGGATGCTCTGGTCGCACGGCATGGAGGAGCTGCGCGGCACGCCGGCCGACGCCCGGGTCCCGCAGTGGGCGCTGGAGGTGCTCGACAAGCCGGTCCGGATCCGTCAGACCTGGATGGCCACGCCGTTCACGCCCGGCGCCGCGACCGGCTCGGACAAGGTCTACAAGCTGGCCAAGCCGGGCGCGAACCTCGGCGCCTTCTTCCGGTGCATGATGTGCGTCCAGGGCGACAAGCTGTGGGCGGAGTTCGAGCCCAGCTACGGCTCCCCGGGCGCCAGGCAGTACAGCGGCGGCTACTGGCCGACGAACGACCTGACCAAGCCGGGGTTCGAGGTCCGCCTCTACAGGGACGGCAAGGAGATCCCGCGCACCGAGGCCGGCGGCTCGACCGTCCTGCCGGTCTTCACCCTGCCGCAGCAGTCGGGCAGCTACCGGCTGACCGCCAGGAACGACCGGCACGACACCGAGTGGACCTTCACCGCCCCGGCGGCCGGGGCCGAGCGGCTGCCCGGTTCGTTCTGCTCGCTCGAAGTGCTGTACGGCACGGCGGACCCCTGCAAGCCGGCCCCGGTCGTGTTCGTCGGCTACGACCTGGGTGACACGCTGGACGCCGCCAACAGCGTGCGCGCCGGTCGTACGCACGCCTTCACCGTGTCCGCCTACCACTCGCCGTCCGCGTCGGACATGCCGGGCATCGCCGGTCTGAAGCTGTGGGCCAGCACCGACGACGGCGCCACGTACACGCCCGTCCCCGTCAAGCGCGGCAAGGACGGCACGTACACCGCCAGGACCCGCTATCCCGCGCTCGGCGCCACCAAGGGCGCCGTGACCCTCAAGGTCGAGGCGTGGGACAAGGCGGGCAACACCGTCAAGCAGACCACCGTCCGAGCCTTCGGCCTGCGCTAGTCAGCTCGTGAGCGCCCGGCGTCGCCGACGCCGGGCGCTCACGCGTCCCGGCCCGGGCGGAAGGCCGTTTCGTACAGGTCGTCGAAGGTCTTCAGGAAGTCGTTCCAGTCGCCGTTGAGGTTGACCACCAGCGTGCGGTGACCCTGGCGGTCGCCCATCGCGAACGAGGTCGAGCCCTGGATGAAGCCGCCGCCGCCCCAGAGCGTCACCCCGCACGGGAGCCGCTGCTCGTAGACGCCGAGGCCGTAGCGGGTGCCGGGCACCCAGTCCGCGCCGTCGGTCGGGACCGTGGTGAACATCTCCTCCTGCTGGGCGGGCGGCAGCAGCTCGCCGTCGAGCAGGGCGCGCAGGAACCGGTGCAGATCGGCGGTCGTCGAGACCATGCCGCCCGCGGCCCCGGCCCAGCTCAGGTCGGCGTCCGTCACGTCGTGGAGGTCGGCGGGCCCGCCGCCCTCGTCGGAGCGGGAGTAGTGCCGGGCGCGCGGCTCGCGTACCGTTTCGGCGCCCGTCGGCAGGTACGTCCCGGTCAGGCCGAGCGGGCCGGCGATGCGGCGGTCGATCTCGGCGGCCAGAGTGGAGCCGGTCGCACCCTCGACGATCATCCCGGCCAGCGTGTAGTTGAGCTTGGAGTAGATGAAGCGCGTGCCCGGCGTCTCGGGGCGCGGGGGCTCCTGGCCGATGACGGCGTCGGGCAGCCCGCTGGTGTGGTTGAGCAGCTGCCTGACGGTGATCGCGGAGCCGTCGCCGCCCAGGTGCTCCTCGACCACGCCGGGCAGCCACGTGGCCACCGTGTCGTTCAGGCTCAGCCTGCCCTCGGCGGCCAGGCGCAGGACGACCGTGCCGGCGAACGCCTTGGTGAAGCTGCCGATGCGGAAGTGCTCGCCGGGCCGCCGCTCGCGGCCGGTGGTCAGGTCGGCCACTCCCGCCGTGCCGAACCAGCGGGTCCCGTCGCGGTCGCGCAGCTCGGCGACGATGCCGGGGCCGTCGCCGTCGGCCACGGCCCGGTCGAGGGCGGCGGCGAGCTGATCGGGGCGGAACGGGGACATGGTGCCTCCAGAGGCGTCAGGGGAAGATGCAAGCAACCGTAGTTGACTATTTCGAATTTAGTCAACTGCGGTTGCTTATTCTGGAGGCTCCGGGCTATGCGGCCCCAGTGGGCTTCTTCGTGCCGCGCACCTTGGCGTAGTGGCGGGCGGCCCTGGCCCGGTTGCCGCAGCCGGCCGAGCACCACTCGCGCCGCGCGGATTCGCGCAGGAAGTAGAGCACGCATCCCGGGGCCTGGCAGGCGCGCAGCTCGTGGCGCTGCGGCCCGGCGAACAGGGTGACGGCGTCCTCGGCCAGCGCGGAGAGCGCGGCGTCGACGGCGCGCCCGGCGGTGCGCACGACGGCCTGCGGCTCCGGGCCGGTGCGCAGCTCGTGCCAGCGCGGGGCGCGGGCGGCGTGCGCGTTGAGCGTCGCGACCGAGCCGGGCTCGGGCTCCTGCCCGGCGACGGTCGCGGCGGCGAGGGCGCGTACGGCCTCCCGCAGCTCCCGCGCGTGACGCAGGTCGTCGCCGGTCACGCCCAGGAGGTCGGCGTCCGAGAGCGGGACGGCGAGCCGGTCGCGCACGTCGCGCAGCCACGCGGCCAGGTGCTCGGCGGTACGCAGGCCGTCGAGGACCTGGCCGCGCACGGCATGGGTGGTGTTGCCGAGTTCGATCGGCGGCAGCTCCCCGAGCTGGGGAGCGCCGCCACCGGTGAGGTCTGCCACATCCACACTTCTAACGCTACCGGCAGCTTGACACCGTGAGGACCGTCCGCCATATTTCTAACGGTCGTCCTTGCCTTTAGCCATGAGAAAAACCGGAGGACTCGCATGAGCGCACTGGCCCTGCGGACCGGCCACGTCGGCCTGAACGTGACCGACCTGGCCCGCTCCACCGCCTTCTACCGCCAGGTCCTGGAGCTGGAGGTCTACAACGAGCAGACCGACGGCGACCGCCGCTACGCCCTCCTCGGCCGCGACGGCGCCCTGATGGTCACGCTGTGGCAGCAGAGCGACGGCGCGTTCCCCGCCGACCGGCCCGGCCTGCACCACCTGTCGTTCCAGGCCCCCGACATCGAGGCGGTCCACCGCGCCGAGGCCGTCCTGCGCGGGCTCGGCGTGCAGCCGCTGCACGACGGCGTCGTCCCGCACGGCGAAGGCGCCTCGTCCGGCGGCGTGTTCTTCACCGACCCGGACGGCATCCGCCTGGAGATCTACGCCCCCTCCGGCGCCGACACCGCACCCGCGCCCACCAAGGGCGCGCCGACGTGCGGCTTCTTCTAGAACCCAGCGGCCAGGAAAGGAGCCGACCGTGCTCCACCACGGCGAACACGTGGTGCAACGCCGGGCCGGGCTGACCACCGACGGATGGGGATCGGCGGGTGTCGGCGCGGCCGTCCCGCCGGTCGCCGCGAACTTCCTCCGCGAGCAGCGGCTGGTCGTGATCGCGGCCGCCGACGACACCGGCGCGGCCTGGGCAGGGCTGATCACCGGCCCGCCGGGGTTCGTCACCGCCCCGGACGACCGGACCGTCGTCACCGACCGGCTGCCCGGCGCGGGCGATCCGCTCGCCGGCCTGTTCGACACCGAACGCGACCTCGGCATGCTCGTCATCGAGCCCTCCGGGCGGCGCAGGATGCGGGTCAACGGCCGGGCCCGCAGGGACGGCGACCGGCTCGTCACCAGCACCCACCAGGTGTACGCGAACTGTCCGAAGTACATCCAGACGCGTACGTACCTCGACGAGCTGCCCTCGCCGGGCCGGGCGGCGGCCGTCACCGGCGAGCTGACCGATCACCAGCGGCGGTGGATCGCCGGGGCCGACACCTTCTTCGTCGCCACCTACGCGGCAGGGCAGGGCGCCGACGCCTCGCACCGGGGCGGGAACCCCCGGTTCGTCACCGTGACCGGCGACGGGCGGCTCACCTGGCCCGACTACACGGGCAACTCCATGTTCATGACGCTGGGCAACCTCGCCGTCGAACCCCGCTGCGGGCTGCTGTTCCTCGACTGGGAGAACGGCGACACACTGCAGCTGACCGGCCGGGCCCGCGTCGACTGGGACCCCGGCCGGGCCGCGGCCGTGCCCGGCGCCCACCGGCTCGTCGACTTCGAGGTCGAGCGGGCCGTCCAGATCACCGGAGGGCTTCCGCAACGCTGGTCGTTCGGCGGCTACTCGCGGTTCAACCCGGCCCAGGCCGCCGAGAGGAGGGCGTGATGCGGGTCCGCGTCGACGACGCCCTGTGCCAGATCCACGCCCAGTGCGTGTTCGCCGCGCCGGAGGTGTTCAGCCTCGACGCCGATGACGAGCTGGTCTACGACGCGGAGCCCGGCGACGCGTACTGGCCCGCCGTCGAGGAGGCGGCGCGTGCCTGTCCCGTCCAGGCGATCACGCTCGAAGAAGACTGACCGAGGAGAGAGCTCATGACCGTTCCGCCCTTCACCGAAGAGAGCGCCCGCGCCAGGGTTCAGGCCGCCGAGGACGCTTGGAACACCCGTGACCCGCGCCGCGTGTCCCTCGCCTACACACCCGACTCGGTCTGGCGCAACCGGGACGAGTTCGTCACCGGCAGGGAGGAGATTGTCGGCTTCCTGACCCGCAAGTGGGCCAGGGAGCTGGACTACGCGCTGCGCAAGGAGCTGTGGGCCTTCACCGCCGACCGGATCGCCGTCCGTTTCCAGTATGAGTGGAGCGACGCGGCCGGGGGATGGTGGCGCAGTTACGGTAACGAGCTGTGGGAGTTCGACGCGAGCGGGCTGATGCGGCGGCGCGAGGCCAGCATCAACGACCTGCCGATCGCCGCCGGCGAGCGCCGGATCTTCGGGCCGCGCGGGGAGGATGAGCGGGGCGTGCCCCTGCCGCTCGCCTGACAAAGAGGGAAATAGCCGGTATTTCCTCCTGGTTAACTCTCGTACAGCGATGATCACGAGAGTCAGGAGACGCGATGACCTCACCGGGCGATCCGTTCAACGCGGGCGGCGACCAGGAGCTCGGCCGGCTGCTGGACCAGTTCCGGCAGGACGTGGCCGCGATCGAGCGGCTGAGCGGCCGGATGGCCGCCGTCAAGGGACGGGGGGAGGCCGCCGAGGGCCGGGTGGTGGCCGAGGTGACACAGACGGGGGCGCTGACCGGGCTCACCATCGACCCGCGCGCCATGCGGCTCGGCTCCGCGGAGCTGGCGGCGGCGGTACTCGAAGCGGCGGGCCGGGCCGCCCGCGACGCCGAGCGGGAGGCGGGCGACCTGGTGGCCCCCTTCATCGCCGAGACCGTGCTGGACGGCGCGGGCCCGAGCGGCGACCGGCCGGGCGCCGGGGGCGACCGCGGGCGGCGGCCTTGAGGATCAACCCGGGCCGCGCGAGCATCTACGGGTTCGGCGCGCTGGGCATCGCCGGGTTCGTCTTCAAGATGCTCGCCGTGGACTACCCGACCGGCGACCCGGCCAAGGCCCGCCAGGCCGCCGAGGTGTGGGCCAGGCTGGCCGAACGCGTCGAGCGGAGCCCGGACAAGACGTTCGCCGCCGCGGAGACGGTGTGGAGGCAGAACAGCGGGGCCGGGGTCGACGCCTTCAAGAAGGCGGTCACCGCCGGCCTCTATCCACAGCCGCCCACGGCCGGCTACGCCGCCAGGCTCGCCCAGCGCTGCCGGCAGAACAGCCAGGCGTGCGCCGAGTACGCGGAGGTCATCGAGACCGCGCGGCACACGTACTGGACGCTGGCGCTGGCCAACTTCGCCAGCTTCATCTTCATCACCACCTTCCCCTGGCAGGCGGGGACGGCGTACCAGATCAGCCAGTTCCTCATGCGCCGGGCGCAGGCGGGCATGCTGGCCAAGCTGCTGGAGCACAGCGTCGCCAGAATCGTGCTGGCCAAGCTGACGGAGTACACGATCGGCAGCACCTTCTTCGCCGTCGGGGACGTGGCCGTGGTCGCGGGCGTGAAGGCGCTGCGCGGGGAGGACCCCGGCTCGCTGGAGCAGAACGCCACGCAGGCGCTCAAGGAGTTCGCCGCCTCGGTCGCCTTCTACGGTGCGTTCGACGCCGCGATGCCCCTGGCCGGCAGGATCAGCCAGAATCCCGACGTCCGCTACTTCCTGAGCCGGGTGGCCGGCGGCTCCATCGGATACGGCCCCTCGTACGACGCCATGAACGGCCAGGAGGGCGCCGAGCTGATCCCGACGTGGAAGGAGACGCTGGGCCGGCTGCTCCTCTACTTCACGATGGCGCACAAACCCGCGAGCTGAGGAGGACGGCATGGACATCCACAAGCACGTGATGCGCTCGGCGGCGCACGCGTTCGACGTCGAGCGGGACGAGCTCGGACGGTTCGTCGGCGAGGCGGCCAGGGACCTGGAGGCGATCGGCGCGTTCTGGGGTGACGACGACCTGGGCGCCACGTTCCTCAAGGGGGAGGGTGGCGCGTCGGGGTACGAGGCGGTGACCGGGCAGATCCAGGAGGGGGTGGCGAACTTCCTGACCGGGCACGGGGAGATCGCCCGGCGGCTGCGCCTGATGAGGGACAACGTCGAGGTGGGGGACTGGAACCAGGTCGCCCTGATCCTGTCGAAGCTCCCGCCCGGCGATCCGGACCGGCCGATCTGGGGGGCGAGCTGATGTTTCGGTAGCCGTACGAAATTTTCATCGGGACAATTGCGCAGGTTAGCCGGGATCTCGGCATCGTGACGAGTGGGCGGCATTGACAGCTTGACAAATTCGAGCCGATACTTTCGCCAACTCGCCGATAGTTTCGAGGAGGAAGCGCGCACATGAACGAGCCCCCCGCACCCCCGAAACGCCGCGGACCCGTCAGGCGGTTCGTCGCCCGCTCCTGCGCCGTGGCGGTGGCCGTGGCCACGGCGATGCTCCCCGGCGTCGCCCACGCGGCCATCACGACCAACCAGACGGGCACCAACAACGGCTACTTCTACTCGTTCTGGACCGACAGCAACGGGACCGTCTCCATGGAGCTGGGCTCCGGCGGCAACTACAGCACCTCGTGGCGCAACACCGGCAACTTCGTCGCGGGCAAGGGCTGGAGCACCGGCGGACGCCGCACCGTCAGCTACTCGGGCAGCTTCAACCCGTCAGGCAACGCCTACCTGACCCTCTACGGCTGGACGAGGAACCCGCTCGTCGAGTACTACATCGTCGACAACTGGGGCACCTACCGGCCCACGGGCACGTACAAGGGCACGGTCACCAGCGACGGCGGCACGTACGACATCTACCAGACGACCCGCTACAACGCCCCGTCGATCGAGGGGACCAGGACGTTCAACCAGTACTGGAGCGTCCGGCAGTCGAAGAAGACCGGCGGCACCATCACCTCGGGCAACCACTTCGACGCCTGGGCCAGGCACGGCATGAACCTGGGCGGCCATGACTACATGATCATGGCGACCGAGGGCTACCAGAGCAGCGGCAACTCCAACATCACCGTGGGCGGCACCACCGGCGGCGGCGACGGGGGCAACGGGAGCGGCGGGTGCTCGGCGACGCTGTCGGCGGGCCAGCAGTGGAGCGACCGCTACAACCTGAACGTCGCGGTCAGCGGCTCCGGCAACTGGACCGTGACGATGAACGTGCCCTCCCCGGCGAAGGTCCTGTCCACCTGGAACGTCAGCGCCAGTTATCCCAGCTCCCAGGTGCTCACCGCCAGGCCGAACGGCAACGGCAACAACTGGGGCGTGACCATCCAGCACAACGGCAACTGGAACTGGCCGACGGTCTCCTGCAGCGCGGGCTGACCCCGGGGAACGCGAAGGCGCGGCGGCCGGGGCCGCCGCGCCGATGCCGGCTCAGCCGCAGGTGTTGGCGCGGATCGAGACGACGGGCCAGGGGGTGATGGAGGTGTGCGAGGTCTGCCCGACCGGCACACAGGGGCCGACGACGAGGATGGGGCCGGCGAGCGGCGAAGCGTGCTTCTGCAGGACGACGACCTGGTGCATGCCGGTGCCGGAGGAGCAGAAGCTGCTCGCCGAGCCGGCGCCGTACTGGGTGGTGCATCCCGTAGGCGCCGCGGCGGCGGGGGAGGCGAGGAGGACGGCCGGGCCGAAGGCCAGGGCTGCGGCGCCCGCCAGAATGGCGGCACGATGACGAAGGCTCATACGAGTCTCCAGGGGTGGGGGGTTTTACTTTTAGGAAAGTTTCCTAAAAGTGAGGCTAGATCGCTGTTTCCCCCACCGTCAAGACAGCCGTTTGCCCGTCAACCACGACATTTCCCATCTTGCTTCGCACGCCCTGCCGACCCGGCATGATCTAACTCGGCCGGATGACCGATGGGAGCGATGTGAAGAGAAGATTGACCCTGCTGGCGACCGCCTTCGTCACGGTCGCGGCAGTCTTACCCGTTCAGGCCGCCGGAGCGAGCCCCCAGCAGCCGCCCCAGGCGATCACCTGGACGCCGTGCGAGGAGGAGCCCGCCGCCGAGTGCGGCAAGCTGGCCGTCCCGATCGACTGGTCACAGCCCGACGGCCCCACCGTCGAGCTCGCCCTGGCCAGGCGCAAGGCCACCGACCCCGCCGCCCGCATCGGCTCACTGGTGATCAACCCCGGCGGCCCCGGCGGCTCCGGCGTCGAAGCCGCCTACGGCGCCCCCGGCTTCTTCACCCCCGAACTGCAGCGGCACTTCGACATCGTCGGGTTCGACCCGCGCGGCGTCGGCCGCAGCAACCCCGTGGTCTGCTCGGCGTCCGTCTACAACGAGATGCCGTACGCCGTCATGACCAGCCAGGCCGACTTCGACAGGTGGACCGCCTACAACGAGCGGCTGCGCGCCGACTGCCGCGCCCGCACCGGCCCCCTGTACGACCACGTCGACTCCGTCAGCGTGGCCCGCGACCTGGACGCCATCCGCGCCGCACTCGGCGAGGAGAAGCTCACCTACTACGGGATCTCGTACGGCACGCTGATCGGCCAGATGTACGCCGAGCTGTTCCCCGGCCGGATCCGCGCGCTCGCCCTCGACAGCAACATGGACCACAGCCTGCGCGTCAAGCAGTTCCTCGACAGCGAGGCCGCCGCCGTCGAGGACGCCTTCGACCAGTTCGTCGGCTGGTGCGACCAGGAGCCGAGCTGCGCCCTGCACGGCCAGGACGTCCGCGCGATCTGGAAGGACCTGCTGGCCAAGGCCCGGCGCGGCGAGCTCTACTACCCCGGGGTGCCCGACCGGCCGATGACCGAGCTGCAGGTGCTGTGGCAGGGCGTCCTCGGCACCGAAGGCCCCGCCTGGCAGCTCCTCGCCCAGATGATCAACGCGCTCAACGGCGGCACCCCGCCCGACTGGGTGCCCCCGCTGCCCGGCCGCCAGCCCGTGCAGGGCGAACTCGCCCACCTGCCGACCGTCATCCTGTGCCAGGACTACAGTCTGCGGGTGCGCAACTACCGCGAATACGCCGCACTGCTGCGCAGTTCCGCCCGCCGGGCCCCCGACATGCGCTTCAACCCGATGCCGATCGAGGACCTGCCCGTCTGCCTCAACCACCCCACCAACAACCCGCAGCACCGGCTGCGCTACAAGGGCAGCGCGCCGCTGCTGCTCGGCAACTCGCTGCACGACCCGTCCACCCCGTACGGCTGGTCGGCCAACGTCGCCAGGCAGCTCGGCCGCAAGGCGGTGCTGCTCACCTACGAAGGCTGGGGCCACCGCATCTACGGCAAGGACGAGTGCAGCACGGTGCCCATCGACAACTACCTGATCTCGCTGACCGTGCCCCCGCACGGCTACCGCTGCCCCGTCGGCGGCCGGGTCGAGAACACGCTCAAGCGGCAGGCCGAACTCTGGCCCACCGACGGCCTCCCCTGGTCGTCGCTGCCCCGCTGACCCCGTGGCCGGGCCCGGAAACCACCCCGGGCCCGGCCCTCAGTGCACTGTCCTGCGCGCCTCGTACCAGGTGGCGCCCACCGGCTCGCCCGCCAGGTTCCAGCTCCACGACACCACGGGCGTGATGCCGAGGTAGAAGCCGGGCCCCACCATGCCGACCCGTTCCACCGGCTCCCCGGCCCGGCCGTAGACGCGCACCCCCCGAGCGACGAACGGCTCCATCGACACCAGGTCGTCGACCACCACCGCCACCAGGTGGTTGCCCGCCCTGACGTTGCGGAACTTGCGCGTCTCCAGCACCGACGCGCCCGACCCGCCGACCCAGAACCGCTCGCCGTCGAACTCGAACGCGACCGGCACCACGTCCGGCTGCCCGCCCGGTCCCAGCGTCGCGATCCGCGCCAGCGGCTGCGACCGCAGGTACGCGATCTCCTCCTCGGTGAACGCCATGACGCTCCTCCTTTCTGTCACGCCCTTCCCCTTGCCGGGAAGCCGTACGTGACGCCAGACTGCGGCGTGGCCATCGAAGACCAAGACTGGTGGAAGACGCTGGAGCGCGCCCTGGAGATCGTGGAGCGCGACGTCCGCGCGGCGGACCTCACCGGCGCCCTCCGGCTGATCCCGAGGGGCTGGAGCGTTGGCGCGCAGGTGCAGTACGACGGCTGCTATCACGGTGAGGGCCTGTATCCCGAGGATGGCGGCGACCTCGTGAGCGCGATCGTGAACGTCGCCGACTCCACCCAGGAAACGATCATGGAGCTGATCTGGCAGGTCTGGCCCGTCTGCGTGCCCCATGATCGCGGCGCGCACGCCGGATGGGAGGACGGGGCCGCCGTGTGGAAGTGCGCCGCCGGCGGCTCGCACGTCCTCGCGCGGATCGGTGAGCTGCCTAGCTAGGGGCGGGGGCGCATTCCGGCGAAGAGGGCTTCGAGCACCCGGTCGACGTACTCGTGCGTCACCGGCTCCTGCGTGACCATGAGGGTGAAGAACAGCGGCCCCGTCAGGATCGACATGGCCAGGTCCAGGTCGAACTCGGGGGCGAGCTGCCCCTGCTCCCTGGCCTTGGTGAGCCGGGCGACGGTCTTGGCCTCCTGCGGCTTGGCGAAGCGCTCGTTCAGCTCGGCGGCGACGGCCGGGTTGTGCTGGGCCTCGCCGATCAGTGACTGGAAGAGCGGCCCGAACGGGGGGCGGCCGAGCAGGTCGACGGCATGGTGGATCTGTGTGCGGAGGTCGGCCATGACGTCGCCGGTGTCGGGGTAGTCGAGGTCCGGCTGTTGCGGTGACAGGACCGCGTCCAGGAACAGGGCGCCCTTGGACGGCCAGCGGCGGTAGATCGTGTGCTTGCCGACGCCGGCGCGGGCCGCGACCCCTTCGATGCTGAGCTTGGCGTAGCCGATCTCCTGGGCCAGCTCGAGCGTGGTGCGCCTGATGGCCTCGGTCCGGTCGTCGGCCCGGGTGCGTGGGGTGTCCGTCATGTGGACAGCCTAGTAGAACGGCACGTGCCGTTGGCGGGGTTGCGGGCGTTCGGGGTCAGGCCCGTGCGGTGATCCGCTCGGTGCTCCGGATCACCGCCCGGACGGGCTCCCGGTCGCCGGTCGTGGACCGGACGAGCACCCGGCCGTTGTCGATCTTCACGTCCCAGCGCGGCTCCTCGACCGTCGCGGGCCCGCGCACCACCTTGCCGTCGGCGAGCCGGAACGTGCTGCCGTGCCACGGGCACCGGATGCAGCCGTCGCCGACGATCGTGCCCTCGTCCAGCGGCCCGCCGGCGTGCGTGCAGGTGGCCGAGAGCGCGTGCAGCGTCCCGTCGTGCTGGACGAGCAGCACAGCGACCCCGTCCGCCGTGACGCGGTGCGCCCGGCCGTCGCTCACCTCGGCCACCGCCGCGACGTCGGTCCAGTCGGTGACGGGCTGCTGGAACGCGGTGTGGTTGACGCCGACGCCCTGCACGAACGACAGGCGCCCGCCCAGGTACGCGCCGATCGACGTCATGGCCAGGCCCGCGCCGCTCAGCAGCATCCCGGCCCGCCGCTGCCCGCGCCCGCGCGCGACCCAGGAGGCCGCCTGGAGCGCGGTCGCCGTCACGTTGCACAGCGCGTGCACGAGCCCGGTCCGCTGCTCGGGCCCGTAGGTCTCCGACCAGTCGGACGCCCCCGCCGCCGCGGCGGGCACCGTGGCGATCAGCCCGACGCCGACCAGGCGGCGCGCCGACTCGGCCCCGGCCTCGCCTCCGGCCACGTCCAGGAAGGAGGCCATGGTCCAGGCGCCGATGGGCAGGTCCGTAAGAACGGGGTGCAGCGAGTGGCCCAGCCAGGTGCCCGACAGCGCGTTCTTGATCGCGTCGGGGCGTGTCAGCCGTCCGACCAGGCCCGCGAGCTTGTTCGATGCGCCGTCGAGCGCACTCCAGTCCTCGACTTTTTTGCTCATGACGGCTGGCTTCCCCAGGCCGGGTGACTCATGCCTGGGGGAGCCCGACGCGCTACGGCCGCTCGGCGCGCAGCCGGTCGACGGCGGCCGTCGCGTGCACCGCGTACTCGCCGAGAAGCTCGGAGTGGGCCTGTTCGAGGCCGAGGATGACGGCGCCGAGCACGGTGGCCAGCGCGCCGACGACGCTGCTGGAGATCGCCACGAACTCGTGCAGCGGCCGGGCCGCCGCCTGCACCGCCTCGACGACCTCGGGAGCGTCGCCGATCTCGCCGCCGATCACCACCAGGTCGGGGTCGACGACCGCCGCAAGCGCGGCGCACGCCCTGGCGACGTCCAGCACGTACGCGTCGAGCACGGCCTTGGCCTCGGCCGAGCCGGCCGCGACGTCGGCCAGGATCGCCTTGACCACCTCGCCGACGGAGGCCGCGCCGGGAGCCTGCGAACGGTAGGAGTCGACCAGGCGGGAGGCCGCCAGCCGCTCCTCCATCGCGTGGCGCGAGGTCTGCTCGGCGCCGTCGGCCCACGGGAACGGCAGCCGCGACAGCTCGCCCGCCGCGCCGTGCGCGCCGCGCACCAGGCGGCCCTCGTTGATGAGCCCCGCGCCGACGCCCACGCCGAGCTGCAGGTAGGCCAGGCTCGGCACGTCGGCCCCGGCGCCGATCCGCATCTCGGCCACCGCCGAGCAGTTGACGTTGTTCTCCAGCCGCACCGGGCCGTCGAAGTGGTCGGTGAGCGCGTCGAGCAGCGTGGCGACGGCGCCCTTCTCCTGTCCGGCGGAGGCGGGCACCTGGCTGCGGCGGGCGTCGATGATCTGCGGCAGCGCGATCGTCACGGCCCGCAGCCGGTCGCGTCCGGCGCACCAGTCGGCGAGCTGCCGGGCCGCCCGTTCCATGACGTGCGGCGACGGCTCGCGGCGGCGGGCCTCGCCGGGGCGGACCGGCTCGGAGATGGACACGTGCGTGGTGCGCGCCCCGGCGAGGTCGACGGCCATCAGCTCGACGTGGGAGCTGCCCAGGTCGACGCCGAGCGCCCAGCCGACCTCGTCGGCCGCCTCGAACAGCACGGCCGGCTTGCCCGTCGCCGGGACGTGCCTGCCGTTGCGGCGCAGGTAGCCGGCCTCCTCCAGGGCGCTGACGGCGTCGTTGACGCTCGGCTTCGACAGGCCGGTGGCGGCGAGCAGCCGGGGCCGGGTGGTCGAGCCGTGGCCGAGCGTGTGACTCAGGACGTGGCGCTGGGTCGGGGGGAGTTCCGGCGAACGCATGTGGTCATCCAATCGGAGTCACGCCTGTCTTGTCAGGGCGCGTACGGCGGCGGCGGAACTCGCCCGGGAGGCGCCGAAGGTCCGGACCACGCCGGTGGCGCGCGGGTAGTCCGTCCCCGGGTAGCCCATGTCGACGACGACCAGGCGTGGCGCGTCCAGCCGGTCGAAGACCTCGGCGCTGGCGGGATGGCGGGGCAGGTCCCGTACGACGGCCACGACGACGTCGGACGGCCCGAGGCCCGGCAGGTCGGGCGGGTCGCTGATCGGCGGGGTCAGGACGTGGTCGGCGAACGCGACGCCGGCCGCGCGCAGCTCCGGCCCGATGCCCCACGGGACGGGCCCGGCCGCGATGGAGGTCCGGTCGTCGAACGTGACGACGTGCACAGTGCCACCCGTGCTGCCGGTGCCGCCCGTGCTGCCCGTGATCGACGCGTCGCCCTCGACGGTGGTCGCCCCCCAGGCCGCCGCCAGCCCGGCCGCGCGCTCGGCGGCGGTGTCGGCGGCGCCGGGCACGCCGACCGTGCCGGGGTAGGCGCGGGCCATCGCGGCGACCCGCCGGTTGGCCTCCTCCAGCCGCTCGGCGGGCAGCTCGCCGGACCGCACGGCGGCGACGATCGCGTCGACGACGGCGGTGGTCGCCTCCTCGTACTGCTCGGCCCCGAGACACAGCACGTCGACGCCGGCGCGCAGCGCGCCCACGGCGGCGGCGGGCAGCGACGAGGCGTGGTTCAGCACGCCGTGCATCTCCAGCGCGTCGGAGATGACGACGCCGTCGTAGCCGATCTCGTCCCGCAGCAGGCGGCTGATCACGGCGGGGCTGAGCGTCGTGGGCGCCGAGGGGTCGAGGCAGTCGACCACCACGTGCGCGGTCATCATGCTCGCCACGCCGGAGGCGGCCGCGCTGACGAAGGTGCGCAGGTGCTCGTCGTCGAACTCGGCCCGCCCGGCGGTCACCCGGCCGAGCGACAGGTGCGAGTCCAGCAGCGAGCCGCCGAGCCCCGGGTAGTGCTTGACGCACGCCGCCACGCCCGCCTCCTGCAGGCCCTCGATCCAGGCGGCGGCGTGCTCGGCGTTGTCACGCGGGCTGCGGCCGTAGGAGCGGGTGGTCAGCGGGCTGAGCGGGTCGGTCACGTAGTCGCCGATCGGCGCCAGGTTGTAGTTGACGCCGAGGTCGCGCAGCTCGGCGCCGATGCCGCGGCCCACCGCCCGGGTGGCGTCCAGGTCGCCGTTCTCGCTCAGCACCCGGTTGCCGGGGTAGGGGCTGCCCTCGTCGTGGTGGATGCGGGTGACGTCGCCGCCCTCCTCGTCGATCCCCACGACGGCGTCCGGCCGGGCCTCGCGGATCTGCCGGACCAGCTCCGCCACCTGCTGCGGCGACACGATGTTGCGGCCGAACAGGATGACGCCCGCCATCCCCTCGCGCAGCCGGTCGAGCAGCCACGGCGGAGCGGTGGTGCCCTCGAACGCGGGCAGCACGGTGCCGAGGGCGAGTTGCCGCAGGTCTGATGTCATGCGAATTGCTCCTCATATGCCAGGTGGGCGAGCCGGACGGCCCCGAAGACCGGCTCGGTGCCGAGGACCGACAGCGGCAGCGTGACGCCCTGCTCGACCAGCGCTTCGGCGAACGCGGACCGGAACGACGGCTGCTTGACCATGACCGCGCCCGCGCCGACGACGGCGTCCGCGCGGACCCCGAGGCGCAGCGCGGCCGCGACGTTGCCGGCGAGCCGCTGGGCGTTGCCCACGATGGCCCGCCGCGCGCTGGGGGAGCCGGCCTCCGCGCAGGCGAAGACGCTCTCGGCGAGCTCGCCCAGCTCCTCGCGCACGCCCTCCAGCGCTCCGGGGAGGCGGCGGTCCTCGATGACGTCGAACGCGCCGGCGACGAACGTGCGGAACACCCGGTCGCCCTCGCCGCGGTCCAGGCTCTCGGCGTACAGCCGCAGGGCGTCGATGACGATGCGCGGCGCGCTCCCGTGGTCGCCGAGCAGCCAGCCCCACCCGTCGGTGAGGATCGTGACGCCGTCGGGGGTCCGGCCGCCGACGACGGCCCCGGTTCCCGCGATCACCGACACGGCATGGTCGTACCCGCCTGCCAGGCCGACCAGCAGGGCGTCGTTGCAGACCCGTACGGTGACGCCGGGGCCGAACTCTGCGGCCACGGCGGCGTGCAGCTCCCTGGTCAGCGCCTCGGAGTCGCAGCCGCGGGCGCCGACGCCGACGGCGGCGAGCCGGTGGCTCGCGGGCGTCACCTGGCCGGCGGCGGAGCGGATCAGCGCGGCGCGCCCGGCCGTGGACAGGTCGTTCCAGTCGGTGTTGGGCAGGGTCTGACCGGCGAGGTGCTCGCCGGTGACGGCGTCCTCGACGTGGACGCGCAGGTACGAGCCGCCGATGTCGAGGCCCGCGACGCCGGGGCGCGGCTGGGGGGCCACGCTCACGCGGTCGTCTCCACCTTCGTGTCGAGGCGGGTGAACACCGCGTCCTCGGGGCGCCGGCCGGTGGCCGCGCAGGCCTCCTGGACGACCATCTGGCAGATGACGGTGGCCGCGATGGACAGCTCGGCGCCGCTCATCCCGGGCAGGTGGATCTGGTGCAGCGGGCCGGGGCCGTCGTAGGCGATCGGCTCGGCGCCGATGAGGTGCACGGTGGCGCCGTGGTCGGCGAGCTGGCGGGCGAGCAGCGCCTCGCTGCCGCAGTCGACGATCACGTGGACGGTGCCCGGCCGGGCGCTGTCCATGAATCCGTGCAGGTAGGAGCGGGTGTCGAAGCTGGAGGCAGGCAGTGCGACGCCTTCGCGGAACAGCAGCGAGGCGCCCTCGGCCGCCGCCAGCCCCGCTCCGGAGGAGACCACGTCGAGGTGGCCGGCGCGCACCAGGTCGGCGGCGATGCGCCCGGCTGCCGCGCGCTGCCCGTCGATCACCGCGGCCAGCCGCTCGCCGAACGAGCGCCAGCGCGGCTCGTCGACGCCGCCGGTCAGGTGCTCGGCCAGCATGGCCAGGGCGAGCGCGGTGGCCGTGTAGCCGACGGTGGACACGCGGGAGTCGGCGACGCCGCCCAGCCACAGGTGCCGGGGGGCCAGCTCGGACACCGGCGAGGGCGTCCGGTTGACGACGCTCATCCGCGACTCCTCGGGGGCCAGTGACAGCGCGCGCACGATCTCGACGCTGCGTCCCGACTGGGAGACCCCCAGGTACGTCGTCTCCGGGCGCACCTGGTCGGCGGTGAAATCGGCTCCAGTCAGCAGCTCGCACGCCACGCCGCGCGCGGTGAGCCCGGCGACCAGCACGTGCGCGGCGGCGCGGCTGGCCCCGATCGCGAAGGCGACGAGGCGGGTGACGTCGCCGTGACGGTCAAGCTGCCCCGGCAGAGCCCCGGCGAGGTCCGCCAACGACTCGGGCTGGCTGCGAAAGGCCTCGTCAAAGGAGTTCCACGGGAAAACTGTTGCTGTAGCCATGTTAGTAAGGTAGCTTACCTTACTCAGGATCGTCAAAGGAGTACGAATCCTGTGGAGGTGTACCCGAATGCATGATCGTCCGTCGCAGCCCCAGCCGACCCGCCGTTCGGTCCTGGCGTTCCTGGCGCTGTCCCCCGTCGCCGGCGCGCTCGCCGCCGGCTGTGCCACATCCGGCGGAAAGCAGGCGCCCGCCGCGTCCCCGACGGGCCGTGCCGTCGCGGGCAATCCGTTCGGGGTGGCCGCCGGCACGCCCGTCGAGGTCGTGCTCTTCGACGGCGGCTACGGCCAGGCATACATCAAGCTGCCCGTCGAGCTCTACCAGAAGAAGCATCCCAAGACCGAGGTCAAGCAGACCTCCACCCAGCAGATCCAGCAGACGCTGCAGCCCCGCTTCGTCGCCGGCAACCCGCCGGACGTCGTCAACAACTCCGGCTCCAACGCCATCGACTACGGCGCGCTCGTCGGCGACAAGGCCCTGCTGTCGCTGGCCCCGCTGCTGGACGCGCCCTCTTGGAGCGATCCAGCCGTGCCCGTGCGCGACACCCTGCGCCCCGGCGTGGTCGAGGTCGGCACGCACGACGGCCAGTTCGTCGTCCTCAACTACTCCTACGGCGCCTACGGTGCCTGGTACAGCGCCTCCCTGTTCGAGGAGAAGGGCTGGACCTACCCGCAGACCTGGGACGACTACCTCGGGCTGTGCGACAAGATGGCCACCGCCGGCATCGCCCCCTGGACCTACCCCGGCCAGTTCCCGTACTACATGTTCTGGTGGCTGGCCTCGATGATCTACAAGGTCGCGGGCAAGGAAGTCATCGACAAGATCAACAACTTCGAGAAGGACGCCTGGACCGACGAGCGGGCCGTCGCCGCGCTCAAGGCGTTCGAGGCCATCCCCGCCAACGGCTGGGTGCTCAAGGGCAGCTCGGGCCTCAACCACACCGACGCCCAGATGCAGTTCCTCCAGGGCAAGGCCGGATTCGTCCCCGGCGGCTCCTGGCTGGAGAAGGAGATGGGCGACAGCGTCCCGGCCGGCTTCGACATGTCGATCTGCCGCGTCCCGTCGATCACCGACGCCGACGACCGGCCGTTCGGCGCCCTGTGCGCCAAGGCGGGCGAGCCGTACATCGTGCCGCGTGACGCCGCCAACTCCGCCGGCGGCCTGGAGTTCCTGCGCGCGATGCTCTCGAACGAGGGCGGCTCCAACTTCATCGCCCAGGCCGGCGCGCTCTCCTCCAACCGCAACGCCACGCTGCCCGCCGATGCCAAGCACGGCCTCGTCTCCATCAACGACGCGCTCAAGGAGGCCGGCGACAACATCTTCGGCCTGACCGTCGACACCCGTAACAGCCGCCTGTGGAACGACATCGCCAAGGTGATGGGCCGGTTCATGAACGGCGACGTGAAGGCCGACCAGCTCGCCAAGGAAGCGCAGCGCCTCACCGACGCGGCCCGGAACTGAGATGCGAAACCGGCACCAGCGCCGTGTGATCGTCGGCTTCCTCGCCGCGCCGCTCATCCTCTACACGGTGTTCGTGGCCTCGCCGTACGTGCAGGCGTTCTACATCGCCATCACCGACTGGCGGGGCCTGTCGGCCGAGTTCGACGTGATCGGCCTGGCCAACTTCGCCGAGCTCTTCGGCGACCCGGTCTTCTGGAAGGCGCTCGGCAACAACCTGATCCTCCTGATCACGCTGCCGCTCGTCACGATCGGGCTGGCGCTGTTCCTGGCGTTCATGCTGAACGCCGCGGGCGGCCCCCGCAGCGGGGAGATCCGCGGTGTCCGGGGCGCCACGTTCTACCGGGTCGTGTTCTTCTTCCCGTACGTGCTGTCGATCGCGATCATCGGCGTGCTGTGGATGAACATCTACAACCCGATCAACGGCCTGCTCAACGGCGGGCTGCGCGCGATCGGGCTCGGGCACGTGCAGCCGTCGTGGCTCGGCGACGAGAGACTGGCCTTCTGGGCGGTGCTCGCCGTCCTCGTCTGGAACGGCGTCGGCTTCTACGTCGTCCTGTTCACCGCCGGCCTCAAGGCGATCCCCGCGTCGCTGCTGGAGGCCGCGGTGCTCGACGGCGCCTCCAGGAGCCAGGTCTTCTTCCGCATCACCGTGCCGCTCATCTGGGAGAACATCCGCACAGCGGCCGTCTACCTGGGGATCGCCGCACTGGACGCGTTCGCCATCGTGCAGATCATGACCGGCGGCGGGCCGAACGACTCCACCCAGGTGGGCTCGTTCTACCTCTACCAGAACGCGTTCTCCTACGGCCGGTTCGGCTACGCCTCGGCGATGGGCGTCGTGCTCTTCGTCGTCACCCTGGCCCTGTCCGCCTTCACGCTCCGCGCGACCCGCCGAGAGAGGATCGAATTCTGATGGCCGCCACCGGTGCGCGCAGGCCGCGAGGCAGATCCGCGGGCCCGACGATCGCCGTCGCCCAGGCGTTCCTCGTCCTGTGGGCCGTCGTGTCGACCGTGCCGCTGATCTGGGCCGTCGTCAGCTCGCTCAAGAGCGACCCGGAGATCGTCGCCGACCCGTGGTCGCTCCCCGAGGCCCTGCGCTGGGACAACTTCGCCCGCGCCTGGGACACCGCCTCCATCGGCACGTACTTCGGCAACACCGTGATCGTCGTCGGCGGCGGCGTCGTGCTGACGCTGCTGCTGTCGGCCATGGGCGCCTACGTGTTCGCGCGCTTCGACTTCCGCGTCAAGGGCGTGCTCTACTACTTCTTCATCGCCGGGATGACGTTCCCCGTCTTCATGGCGCTCGTCCCGCTGTTCTTCGTCGTGCAGAACCTCGGGCTCGGCAACTCGCTGCCCGGCCTCATCCTCGTGTACGCCGCGTACTCGCTGCCGTTCTCGATGTTCTTCCTGGTGGCGTTCTTCCGCACGCTGCCCGAGGAGGTCGCCGAGGCGGCCAAGCTCGACGGGTGCGGCGAGGTGGCCACGTTCTTCCGGGTGATGCTGCCGATGGCCAAGCCGGGGCTCATCAGCGTCGGCATCTTCAACTTCATCGGCCAGTGGAACCAGTATCTGATCCCGTTGGTGCTGGTCAGCGACGACAGCAAGTTCGTCCTGTCGCAGGGGCTGGCCAACCTCGCGGTCGAGCAGGGCTATGCCGGTGACCGTTCGGGCCTGTTCGCGGGCCTGACGATCGCGATGGCGCCGATCCTGATCGTCTACGTCCTCCTCCAGCGGCGCATCCAGGCCGGCATGACCGCGGGGGCGCTCAAGTAGACAGCGATCTTGACTCGAAGGGTCCGATGTATTTGCCGTAGGAGTCAAGCTGGGACCCCACCCTGTCTGCTGCATCACCCTTGCGCATGCCGCTTCGTTGGTGCGAGACTGGCGATCATCTAAATAGAAAAGATTCTTTCCTATTAGAATCCGCTCTCTTATAGATCCCATGTCTTGGAGGCAGACAGCCCAATGACTACCGATCACGTGGTCGCGGGCCATACCCGCGTGCTGTCGTCCGGCCAGGAGCGGCTCTGGTTCCTGAACCAGCTCGACCCCGGCAACGCCTCCTACAACATGTTCGTCACCGAGCGCCTGCGCGGCCCGCTCGACGCCGGCGCGCTCGAACGCGCCCTCCTCGCCGTCGCCGCCCGGCACGAGGTGCTGCGCACCCGCTACGCCGACGAGGACGGCCGGCCGGTCGCGGTCGTCGACCCGCACCCGCGCGTCACCCTGACCCGGGTCGACCTGGCCGGCCCCGACGGTGAGGAACGCGCCGCCCGGCTGGTGGCCGAGTGGACCGGACGGCCGTTCGACCTGGTGGAGGACCAGCCGCTGCGGGCCGGCCTGATCCGGCTCGGCCCCGGCGAGCACGTGTTCGTCGTCGTGCTGCACCACATCGCCGCCGACGGCTGGTCGCTCGGCATCCTGCTGCGCGAGCTCACCCGCGCCTACAACGGCGAGCCGGCCCCGGCCCCGCTGACCCTGCAGTACGCCGACCACGCCCGCGAGCAGCGCGAACGGGACGCCACGCCGCCCCAGGCGCTGGTCGACAGGCTCAGGAACGCGCCCGCGCTGGAACTGCCCGCCGACCGGCCGCGCCCGCTCGTGAAGACCACCGCCGGCGACCGTGTCGTCACCACCCTGCCCGCCGGGATCAGTGACCGCATCGGCCTGCTGGCCAGGCGGGAGCGCTGCACGCTGTTCATGACGTTGCTCGCCGCGTTCCAGGCGCAGCTCTCCCGCTACAGCGGCCAGCAGGACGTGTGCGTGGGCACCCCGGTCTCCACCCGCGACAGCGAGGAGCTGGAGCCGCTGATCGGCTTCTTCCTCAACACGCTGGTGGTGCGCACCGACCTGTCCGGCGACCCCACGTTCCGCGAGCTCATGCACCGGGTGCGCGCCACGGCGATGGAGTCGCTGATGGCCTCCGACGTGCCGTTCGACCGGCTCGTCGACGCCCTCGACCTGCGCCGCGACCTCAGCCGCACGCCGCTGTTCCAGGCCGAGTTCGTCATGGGCGCCGAGACCGCCGGGCAGCTCGCGCTCGACGGCGTGACGGCCGAGCCCTACGACCCGGGGACCGCGCAGGCCAAGTTCGACCTGGCGCTGGAGGCGGCGCCCGGGGCCGACGGGCTGCGGCTCTTCCTCGTCTACAGCACCGACCTGTTCGACCGCGCCACCGCCGAGCGCTTCTCCGGCCACTTCGCCAACGTGCTGCGCCAGGTGGCCGACGACCCCGAAGTGCGGCTGTCGGAGCTCGAACTCGCCGGGCCGGGGGAGCTCGCCCTCCTCGACGCCTGGAGCCGGGCCGAACCGGTGCCGCCCCGGGCGCGCACGCTGCACGAGATGGTGGCCGCCACCGCCGCCGCCCGCCCGTCGCACCCCGCCATCGTCCAGGCCGGCCGCACGCTCACGTACGCCGAGCTCGACGGCCGCGCCGACCGGCTCGCCGCGCTGCTGCGCGAGGCCGGGGTGGGCATCGGCGACCGGGTGGCGATCTGCCTGGAGCAGTCGCCCGAGCTCGCCGTGGCCGTGCTCGGCGTGCTCAAGGCCGGAGCCGCGTACGTGCCCGTCGACCCCGAGCAGCCGGACGAGCGGCTGGCGTACCTGCTGACCGACTCGGGCGCGGCGGCGCTGGTCGCCGACACCCCGGTGGGCGGCTTCGCCGGGCCGCTGCTCGGCGTCCCGCAGGAGAGCGGCGAGCCGGTCGGGCCGTCGGCCGGGCCGGACGACCTGGCGTACGTGATCTACACCTCCGGGTCCACCGGGCGGCCGAAGGGCGTGGCCGTCCAGCACCAGCAGGTCCTCAACTACCTGTCCGACGTGCGCGAACGCTTCGGCGTCGTGGACGGGGCCAGGTTCGGGCTGCTGCAGTCGCTCTCGTTCGACTTCGGCGTCACGGTCTTCTACCTGGCGCTCATGACCGGCGGGACGCTGGAGCTGTACCCGTCGCGGATCTCCGGGGCCGAGTTCGCCGGCCACGGCCTGGACTACCTGAAGATGACCCCGTCCCACTTCGGCGCGCTGGCCGCCGAGGTGCCGCCGGAGGAGCTGCTGCCCCGCCGTACGATGATCTTCGGCGGCGAGGGGTCGAGCTGGCAGCAGACCAGGGAGCTCGCCGCGCTGGGCCGGTGCGAGATCGTCAACCACTACGGCCCGACCGAGACCACCGTGGGCGTCACCACCTACACGGTCAGGCCCGACGACGAGATCCGCGGCCCCGTCACGCCGATCGGCCGCCCGCTCGGGCACGCCCGCGTCCACGTGCTCGACGCCGCGATGCGGCAGGTGCCGATCGGCGTGCCCGGCGAGCTGTGCGTCGGCGGTGACCGGCTGGCCCGCGAGTACCTCGGCCGGCCGGACCTGACGGCCGAGAAGTTCGTGACCGTCCGGGGCGAGCGCCTCTACCGCACCGGCGACCTGGCCCGCTGGCTGCCGAGCGGCGACCTGGAGTTCCTGGGCCGCCGCGACCTCCAGGTGAAGATCCGCGGCTACCGGGTGGAGCTGGGCGAGATCGACGAGGCGCTGCGCAAGCTGCCCGGCGTCGCGCACGCGGTGGCCGACGCCCGGGGCGAGCCCGGCGCGCTGGAGCTGGTCGCGTACCTGGTGGCCGACGGCGAGCGGATACCGGTCGGCGAGCTGCGGCGGGCGCTGGGCGCCGCGCTGCCCGAGTACATGGTGCCGACCCGCTACGTGTGGCTGGACCGGCTGCCGCTGAAGTCGCACGGCAAGGTCGACCGGGCCGCGCTGCCCGAGCCGGAGGCCGAGCGCCCCGACCAGGGCGTGGCCTACGAGCCGCCGTCGGGGCCGGTCGAGGAGGTGATCGCGGCGGCCGTGGCCGACGTGCTCGGGCTGCCCCGGGTGGGCGCGCTCGACGACTTCTTCGACCTGGGCGGCCACTCGCTGCTGGCCACCCGCGTCGTCGCCAGGCTCCGCCGCGACCTGCCCGAGGAGTGCGCGCCGGTCAGCGTGATGGACCTGTTCCAGCATCCGACCGTGCGCCGGCTGGCCGCCGTGGCGGGCGAGCCGTCGGCCCGGCGCGGGCTGCTCTACCTGCTCACGCCGCCCGGCCCGGCCACGCGCACGCTCGTCTGCGTCCCGTACGGCGGAGGCAGCGCGGTCGTCTACCAGCCGCTGGCCGACGCCCTGCCGGAGGGCACGGCGCTGTACTCGGTGGCCGTGCCGGGCCACGACCTCGGCCTCGCCGAGGAGCCCAGGCCGCTGGCGCAGGTGGCCGCCGAGTGCGCGGCCGAGATCATGGAGAAGGTCGGCGGGCCGCTGTCGCTGTACGGGCACTGCGGGGTCGGCGGCGCGCTGACCGTGGCGATCGCCCGGCTGCTGGAGGAGGCAGGCCGCGAGATCGAGACCGTCTACCTGGGCGGGATCTTCCCGTTCGCCCGGCCGACGCGCGGGCTGCTCGGCCTGTGGGCGAAGCTCACCGGCAGCGACCGGTGGCGCAGCGACCGGGGCCAGCTCGCCTGGCTGACCTCGATGGGCGCCGACCTGGGCGACCTCGACGAGGAGCAGCGGGCGTTCATCGTGCGCAACATGCGGCACGACGCGCGGCAGGCGGAGGAGTACTTCACCGGACTGCTGGACGCCGACGCCGCGCCGCTGCGGGCGCCGATCGTGTCGGTCGTGGGCGAGCAGGACCCGACGACGGAGTACTACGAGGAGCGCTACCGCGAGTGGCACTTCATGACCGGGCGCACGACGCTGGCGGTGATCAGCGAAGCCGGTCACTACTTCCTGAAATATCGGGCGGAGGAGCTGGCCGCGATCCTCTCCCGCGACCCGCTCACCCCCGGCGACAGCGGCCCCGGCTGGAGCGTCGAGGCCACCTCCACTCCCCGGGCCGCCTCCCCGGAGACCACAGCCGGACCCGAACCCAGCGTCGGACGCTTCCTGGCCGTGGCGCTCGGCCAGATGGTGACGATCACCGGCGCGACCATCACCGAGTTCGCCATCCCCATCTGGATCTACCTGAGCACCGGGCGGCTCGCGCAGATGGCGCTGATGACCGTGCTCGCCGTGATCCCCGGCGTGCTCGCCGCGCCGCTGGTCGGCGCCATCGTCGACCGGACCAGCAGGCGCAAGGTGATGCTCGCGAGCAGCCTCGCCGGCCTCGCCATCCAGGGCGCGGCGGCCGCCCTGCTGTTCACCGACGGGCTCGACACCTGGACCCTGTACCCGCTGCTCACCATGCTGTCGGTGGCGCTGGCCTTCCAGCGGGTCGCGTACTCGTCGGCCATCCCGCAGCTCGTGCCCAAGCGCTACCTCGGGCACGCCAACGGCGTCGCGCAGATGACGGCGGGCGTCGCCCAGTTCGTCGCCCCGCTGGCCGCGGTCGGGCTCATGTCCGTGATCGGGCTCGGCGGCATCCTCATCGCCGACATCATCGGCTACCTGGTCGCCGCCATCGTGCTGACCGTGGTGCGCTTCCCCGCCACGCTCGCCCACCAGCGCAGGGAATCGGTCGGCGCCGAGATCAAGGCCGGGTTCCGGCTGTCGATCGGCAACCGGGACTTCCGGGCGATGGTCGCGTTCTTCGCGCTGCTGGCCATCGTGCTGTCACCGGTCTTCATGCTCTACTCGCCGCTCGTGCTCTCCTTCTCCAGCCTGTCGCAGGTCGGCGTGATCGCGCTGTGCGGCGGCGCGGGCGCGGCGGCAGGCGGCCTGTGGATGAGCCTGTGGGGCGGCCCCCGCCGCCGGCGCATGATCGGCATGCTGCTGCTCACGCTGGTGATCGCGGTGTCCTGCGTGCTCGTCGGCCTGACCCGGTCGCTCGTGCTCATCGGCATCGGCGCGTTCGGCGTGTCGCTGGGGCTGGCGCTGGTCAACGGCGTGTACGCGACGATCATCCAGGTCAAGGTGCCCCAGCGCTACCACGGCAGGGTGTTCGCGCTCAACCAGATGGTGGCCTGGTCCACGATCCCGCTCGGCGTCGGCGTGCTGACGCCGCTCGCCGAACGGGCACTCGAACCGCTCATGCTCCCCGGCGGTGCGCTGGCCGGCACCGTCGGAGCCGTGATCGGCACCGGGCCGGGACGCGGCATCGCGCTGATCTACGTGATCTTCGGGCTGTTCATCGCGCTGCTGGTGGCAGGCGCGCTCCGGACCAGGGTGCTGTCCCGCTTCGACGACCACGTCCCCGACGCGACCCCCGACGACCTGATCGGCGTCGCCCGCCTCAAGCAGAGCGAATAGCGGCGTCCGGCTCAGCGGGCGGCGTCGAGGACCGCCCGCTGCCCGGCCGTCAGCTCCAGGTCCACCGCGCCAAGACTCTCCTCCAACTGCTCGACCGAAGAGGCCCCGACCAGCGGGATCACCGGCACGTCGCCGCCCATGAGCCAGGCGAGCACCACCTGGTTGACGCTCGCCCCCGTCTCACGCGCCACCTCCCGCAGCGCCGCCATCCGCCGCGGCGTGCCCGGATGGTCGTACGCGTCGCCCAGCGGCTTGTCGTCACGCACGTACGCGCCGCCCAGCAGCGGCGAGTACGCCACCAGCGTGAGCGCCGGCTCGGCTCGCAGATAGCTGAGCAGGTCACCGCCCACCGCGCCGAGATTGCCGTCCACCGAACGCGGCGTCGGCACGTCCAGACGCGGGCGCAGATAGGAGTGCTGATACTGCAGCACCTCATAACCGGGCAGCCCCGCCGACGCCGCCAGCCCCCGGGCCCGCTCCAGCCGCCACGACCAGTGGTTGCTCGCCCCGAGCAGCCCCACGGCGCCCTCCGCCACCAGCGCCGCGAACGCCTCCACCGTCTCCTCCAGCGGCACCCGCCAGCTCTCCAGGTACGCGTGCGCGTACAGCAGATCCAGCCTCTCCATGCCCAGCCGCTCCCGGCTGCGCTCCGAGGACTCCCGGATCACCCGGGCCGACAGACCCTCCAGATCATGGCTGAGACTCGTCGCCGGCGCGTTGGGCCGGCCGCCGAGCTTCGTCGCGACGACGACCTCGTCCGTCACCCCCCGGCTGCGCCGCCACCGGCCGAGCAGCGCCTCGCTCTCACCGCCCTGCGTGCCGTTGACCCAGTACGCGTAGTTGTTGGCGGTGTCGAGGAAGTTGCCGCCGGCCTCGACGAACCGGTCCAGAACGGCGTACGAGGTCGCCTCGTCCACCGCCGTGCCGAACAGCATCGTGCCCAGACTCAGCACGCTGACCCGGCGACGGGTCCCCGGATCACTGCCGATCACGCGGTACTTCATGAGAATCCTCTCCCGGACGTTCATCGGAGGGCAGAGCCGGAGTATCGCCGCTAGAGCCGGCTCGAGGTCAACCACCACCCGTTACGCCCGCCGTCGTACGGGCCCGTGCGCTCTGACGTGGCGCTCGTCCGTCCCTAGGGGCGATCCCCGAGGCCCACGGCGGTACGCGCCGGTCCCCGCGTACGTGCGACGGTGTAGGACGACTGCCTCCCGTGGGCCGACGTCGCCGGACCTGGATTTCGCGACTCTGGATCCAACGCGGAACGACACCGACAGGGAGCGCGAGATGAACACCACCGTCACCCCCACCCAGACCATGATCACCGGGCTGGCCGGCTGGCTGTCCCGGCACAGCATCGACATCCTGCGGGTCAGCCTCGGCCTGGTGTTCGTGGCCTTCGGCACGCTCAAGTTCTTCCCAGGGGTCAGCCCGGCGGAGGCCTTGTCCGTGGCCACGCTGGAGAAGCTGTCGTTCGGCATGCTGTCCGGCTACGCGGCGCAGTTCGTCATCGCCGCCATGGAGGTCTTCATCGGGCTCACGCTGGTCACCGGCAAGTTCCTGAAGACCGGGCTCGTGGTGATGGCCGGCGCGCTGGCCGGCTTCTTCGCCCCGTACGCGCTGTTCTTCACGAACCTGTTCCCCGGGGCCCCCACGCTCGAGGCGCAGTACATCTTCAAGGACATCGTGCTCGCGGCGGCCGCCATGGTGATCGGCGCCCGCGCACTCGGCGCCCGCCTGGTCCCCGCCCGTGCATGACCAGACCAGCCCCCCGCCTCCCGGCCCTGCCCCGGGAGGCATCTCCATGCCCCCCGGGCCCACGCCTCACACCAGGTCGGGCGGGGTCGGTCGGGCCGAGCCGGTGCGCCCGTGCCGGGTCGGCCGGGCCGGGGCGGCGCGCGGGCTGGAGCGGCCGCCCCAGCGGGTCATGCCGGGGCGATCGCCTGGAGGAGGGCGCGGGCCTCGGCCACCGGGCGGGCGGCGCCCTTGCGGGCCGCCAGCTCGGCCAGCCCGGGAATGCCGACCCGCGCTCCGGCCTGTGGGCCGGTGCGTGCCCCGGCCAGGGCGGCGGCCTTGACCGCGACCGCGAGCAGGTCGGCAAGCCCTGGACGGGCAGGCTCACCGGCCCCCGGCAGCAGGGCGGGCAGCGCGGACGCCAGCATCGTCCACGTCTCGCCGTGCGCACCCGACAGCGCGAGCTCCTCCAGCGCGGGCGCGACCCGCTTGAGCGTCACGGAGTCCAGCGCCACAAGGGTGGCCAGCGCCCAGCCGAGATCCCCGGCTGACAATTCCCCACGCAGGGCGAGGATCTTCGCCGCGTCGATCGCGTGCACCCGTACGGCAGGCTGCTTGTGCCCCATGCCCAGCACGATCGCGGCGGCCGTGGCCCGCCCCACCGGACCGTCCCCGTACGCCAGCGCGGGCAGCACGTCCACCTGGGCGTCACGGTGGCGCAGGTCCACGGCGAAACACTCCAGCACGTGCGCGGCCAGCGCTTCCCGATGGGACGGCAGCACCGAGGGCCACCACGCCATCCGGTCCGAATGGCCGGCGAAGTATTCCCTGGGCTCCAGCGTGAACAGCTCGCGGATCCGCTCCGGCAGGCCCGGCGCCGACGTCATACGGGCGTGCAGCTCGGTGACGGGGGCGTAGTTCTGGTAGCCGCCGAGGTTCCGCATCACGCTCGCCGGGCCGTACGCGATGACCGGATCGGCCGCCCCGCCCGCCCGCAGCCACGCCGCCAGCCTCCGCCCCGCCGCCGACGTCAGCCTCTCCGCCCGGCCGAGCGCCACCGGGTCGACGGCCCGGGGCAGGCGGAGCAGCGCCTGGCAGAAGTCGAGAGGCAGCGGCTCGCGGTCACCCAGGAGTTCGAGCCGGTCGACGAGCGTTGCGGCGTCGAGGCGCCCCGTGCGCGCGGTCGGGGTGGCCAGCAGCAACGGGACGCTCCCACCCGCCTCGAACAGGGCCACGACCTCCCGGTAGCGGTCCCTGATGAACCAGTCGAGCACGGTCTCATAGGGAGGATTCCTCGCCAGATAGTCGCTGATCTGGCGGGAGAGCACGGCGCTGTCCGACGGCGACACCACCGCGAGCGCGCACAGGGACAGCAGCGAGTAAGGGTGATAGCAGGTGCTCGGGTCAGCCCATAACGGGTAGCCGTGCTCGAAGCTGCCCCACCGCTCGTTCCGCCACGGCCGCAGCGCCTCGGCAGTGCCCTCGCGGTCACGGTGGACGTGCTCGACCAGCGCGGCGAGCATCAGCTCGTAGCGGATGGGGTCGTGCGGCCAGCTCATGGAGGACAGCGCGGCGGCCAGCTCCGCCGCCGAGCCGATCGGCCCCGGCATGCCCGGCAGCGCGGGCGCGGTCAACGGCGTGGTGACCGGGGTCTCGGGCGGCGCCGGCACGACCTCCCCGTAGGCGGCGGCGATCCGGGCCAGGGCCTCCGGCGGCAGGACCGCCGCCGCCTCCCGCACCGCCTCACGGGCCGCCCGGCTCGCCTGCGGCGCCAGCTTGACCGCCAACCGCACCGCCCGATCCCGCAACGACGGCACCTCCACCCCGAAAACCAGCCCCAACGCCACAACCGCCCCATCAACGCGGTTGGACGCTCCCTGGCCGCCCGCCTCATCGCCGTGACCGGACGCCCCCTCACCGGGCCGGCCCCCGACCAGGCCGGACGCCCCCTCGCCGGGCTGGCCCCCGACGCGGTCGGACGGGGCCTTCGGGCGTGGGGTGGCTGGGCGGGTGGGGGCGGACTGCGCGATCCACTGGAGCGCCGTCGTGACGTACTTCCGCTCCTGCCGGAACGCCAGCGCGCCGACCGCCTCGGCGAACAGCTCCTCGCCCAGCCCGCCCGCCTCGTCGGCGCGGCGCAGCTCGGCGGCGGCCAGCCGCACCAGCGGCGAGGCGGCGAACGGCAGCACCCGCACCAGGTCCACCACGGGAAGCTCGGCCACCTCCGGCCGCAGCTCCTCCCACAGGGACACGAACGGCTCGACCTCCCGGCCGTCACCACCGTTGAGGAACTTCGACGCGCACCCGCCGATCAGCGCCTTCCGGTCCAGCCGCCCTTCGCCCGCCAGCCCGGCCAGCGCCCCGATCACCGTGGGGTGCTGGTACGCCGAGTTCCACGCCCGGTCGTGCGCCAGCGGCCGGGCGACGCCCTCGGCCTGGAACAGCCGGGGCACCATGAAGTCCAGCAGCGGATGGTCGCGCACCAGGTCGGCGCCCGCGCCCGTCCACAGCCTGTGGTGCAGGTGCCACACCCAGCCCGCCACGAACGCGTCGTTGTCGGGCGGCTCGATCCCCGTCTCGATCACCAGCGTGGCGGCCAGGTCCCAGCCGGGCTCGCCGTCCACCCGCCCCGCGAGCCCGCGACCGCCCGGACGGAGCCCGGCGGCCAGCCGTCGGGCCAGGTCGCGCCGCCACGGCTCCGGCCGGTCGCGGACCAGCCGCGAGATCCGCTCGGCGTCGGCCTTGGGCGACGGCACCGTACGCAGCTCGCGCCGGTCGAGCCAGGCGGCGACCTGGGCGGCCCCGCCCAGGCAGGCCGCCCCCGCCAGGCGCAGGGCGGGAGCGGCGCCGGCGACCCCCCAGCGTGACTCGTCGCGCACCCGCGCGGCCAGGTAGCCGGGCAGCTCCGCGGCCACCGCCTTACGGTCGGCCGCCCCGAGCCCCAACAGGAACGCCACCAGCCCGTCCCCGCCGTCCCCGTTCTCGATCCGTTGCCGGATCTCCTCCCACGGACCCACGCCCCACCTCCACCCGGCCACGGCAAGCAACGCCCGAACGCTACCGACCCCCACCGACAACCAGGGGCCGACATCAGGAGGCCGGGGGAAGGCCCCAGCGCCCCACCGACATCCGGGAGGGCCCACCGGCGTCCGGGAGGGCGCACCGGCAGCCGACACCCGGGGGAACGCCCGGGGGGTCAGCCGAGGGCTTCGCCGACGCCTTCCACGTCGCGGATCGCGCTCATGACCTGTTCGCTCCGCCCGGTCGCCGGGTCGAAGACGGTCACGCCCAGGGGCGGCGCCTCCTGGGGCATCCCGAACACCAGCTTGGTCCCGTAGAAGGCCACCGGCAGGTTGCCGCCGGGCAGCGTGGGGACGACGGTGCCGGGCACGCCCTCCCGCATCGACAGCACCTGGGCCGAGTCACCCCAGGCCACGGCCACCCGCCCGTCGGGTGCGGCGGCGAGCGCGGAGCCGGTGCTGGAGGACCCGCAGGCTCCACACTCGACGGTGTCGAGGATCCGGGCGTGGTCGAGGACGAGCACGTTGCCGCACTGCCCCTCCGTGGCGGCGAACGTGCCGCCGGGCACGTAGGCGACGGCGTCGCCGAGCTCGCACTCGCTGCCGCCGTCGTGCTTGACGGCTTCGAGCCGCTCGGCCCGCACGTCCGCGATCATGGTCACGGCGCCGTCGTAGGGGCCGATGCCGTTGGCGAGCTGCCTGCCGCTGCCGTCGTCGCGTTCGCGTGGGGAGCCGACGAGCAGCCCGGTGCGGCCGTCGGGGAGTGGGCCGACGGCCACGGTGGCGCCGAAGCCGTCGTGCGGCTCGCTGTTGCCGGGGACGCCTTCGGTCTCCTGGGTGATGCGCCGGGGCGGCGTGGTGTCGCCGTCGGTCACGTAGACGGCGCCCGCCTGCTGGACGCCGCTGTCGTTCTCCTCCGGCGCCCCGATGGCGATGGTCCCGCCGTGGGCGGCCACGGCGGCGCCGAACCGAGCGCCCGGCTGCGGGTTCGGCGAGACGATCTTCCTGTACGGCGCGGCGTTCCCGCCGTACAGGACGTAGACGGCGCCCGCGCTGTGCCCGCCGTCGACCTTCGTGTACGGGGCTCCGACGACGACGTCGGCGCACCCGTCGGCGTTGACGCGGGCGAGGGCCACCGAGGACCCGATGGCGTCGGCGGCCAGGTCGGGGATGCGCAGGTGGACGAGCTTGCCCGCGCTGAGGATCGACACCTGCCCGCCGGTGAGCATGCGGTTGCCCACGGCGACGTCGTCGTGTCCGTCGCCGTCGAAGTCCCGCGCGCTCGCCTTGGCGCAACGGTCCGCGGGGGAGGCGGCGCCGGTGGGGCCGGCCGGGGCCGCGCCCGCGCCGGGATCGCACGCGGTGAGCGTGATGAGGAGTGCCGTGAACGCGAGCACGAGCCGCCGTGACATATCCCGATGATTGCGGATCCATCCCACCCACGGCCACTCGGCGCAGGGCCCGTGTGACACTGGCGCGGGAGGTGGGATGGCTTGCGCCCGGTCGTCGAGTACGAGGGCTAGACGATCTCCAGGTTGGCCATCATGGCCATGTCCTCGTGCTCGGCGTTGTGGCAGTGGAACAGGTAGCGCCCCCGGTAGCCGTCGAAGCGGGTGATGATCTCCACCCCTTCGCCCGGCCGCAGGGCGACGGTGTCCTTGAGCCCGGCGTCGTGGGGGAGCGGCGGCCGGCCCCGGCGCGAGAGCACCTGGAAGCCGACCAGGTGCAGGTGGACGGGGTGGTGGACGTCCGCCACGAGCCGCCAGATCTCGACGTCGCCGAGGCGGGCGGTGACGTCCGTGCGGGCGGGGTCGAACGGCAGCCCGCCGATCAGCCAGCCGTGACGGCCGTGCATCCGCCCGGCACGGAACGAGAGGTCGCGCACCCGGACCGCGTCCGACCGCCGCCATCGGGGCAGATCGGTGGAGAGCGTACGGGGGATGCGGCTGTCGTCGGCGGCCCTGCGCGCTACGCGGAAGGCCATCACGTCGCGCGTCCGGCCCGAGCCGAGCCGGTTCACCAGCCGGACCAGGCCGCCGACGGGGACGCCGGAGAAGTCGACGACCACGTCGTGGCGTTCGGCGGGGGCCATCGGCAGGACCCGGTGGGTGACCGGCGCCGCGAGAAGCCCCTGGTCGGCGCCGATCTGGACGAGGTCGAGGCGGCGCCCGTCGCCGGTGACCGCTTCGAGCTCGTAGTGGCGGGCGTTGGAGGCGTTCAGCAGGCGCAGCCTGTAGCGGGCGGCGTCGGCCTCGTGCACGGGCCAGGGCGCGCCGTTGACCAGGATCACGTCGCCGAGCACGCCGGCCAGGTACTCCTCGCGCACGCCCGGCCGTCCGCGCAGCGTGGGGTCGAGCGACGGGTAGTCGAGGCCGCCGTCGGCGGTGAAAGCCCGGTCCGCGATCATGAGCGGCAGCTCGCGCGGCCCGGCGGGCAGGCCGAGCGCGTCCTCGGCGTCGTCGCGCACGATGTGCAGCCCGGCCAGGCCGCGCCAGATCGCCGGGGCGGTGAAGTCCATCCGGTGGTCGTGGTACCAGAGCAGGGTGGGCCGCTGGTCGAGAGGGAACGTGTATTCCCTGGTCAGCTCCGACACCACCGCGCGCGGGTCGTGCATGGCGTGCCCGCCGTGGTCCCATTCGCGGGGCAGGACGAGGTCGGTCGGGTAGCCGTCGGAGTCCGCCGGGGTCCGGCCGCCGTGCAGGTGCACGACGGTGGGCACGGGCAGGTCGTTGCGGTGCGTGACGGTGACCGGCCTGCCGCGCCGCGACTCGATCGTGGGCCCGGGGAAGACGCCCTCGTACGTCCACAGCGGCGTCCTGACGCCGGGCAGGATTTCCGCGGTCACCTCGCGCTGGGTGATCGCGTAGCGGTCGACGCCGCCCGCGGTGCTGACCGGCTTGAGCACGGCGGGCAGCGGCAGCGGCACCCGGAACGGCGGCGGCAGCGGCACGGCGCTGCGCAGCTCGGCGCCGGTGACGGCCGGGCGGCGGGCCAGCGCGGCCGAGGTCGACAGCCCGGCGGCGGCCACCAGCCCGAGCGTCCCGCCGATGCCGAACAGCCGCCGCCTGGTCACCCCGTACTGCTCAGGCATCACGGACCTCCCGCCGTCCGAGAGGCCGCCAGGTGGCGATGAACTGCACGACGACCCCCGCGACGGTCGTCACCCCGAGCGGGACGTGCAGCCACAGCGCGCTCTCCATCCCGGCGAAGTACTGCACGGTCTCGGCCGCGACCACCGCCAGCGTGGCCAGGAACGGCCAGACCTGGCGCATCCGCACCCACGCCACGACGGCCACCACCAGCTGCACGTAGCCGATGGAGGTGGTCACGTCGGCGCCCACCGCGTGCCAGCGCAGGCTCCCGTAGTCACCGGTCAGATAGACCCCGGCGAAGACCGGCTGGGCGGCGATCGCCACCAGGTGCGCGCTGACGACGGCCCGCAGGGCCCATGCCGTCGGCGTCGTCATGACGGATCCTCCTGTCACGTCGTCCGTTCGTCGACGCGTCCGACACTATGACTCGACGGTTATCTTGTCGAAGATCAATATTGCTATGCTGTCATGCACCGGGAGGCATGATGGATCTGAACGCGCTGCGCCAGTTCGTGGCCGTGGCCCGGCTGGAGCACCTCAGCCGCGCCGCCGAGGAGCTGCGCGTCGCCCAGCCGTCGCTCAGCCGCACGATCGCCCGGCTGGAGAACGAGCTGGGCACGCCGCTGTTCGAGCGCAGCGGCCGTCTCCGGCTCAACGACGTGGGCCGGCTCTTCCTCGGCCACGTCGAACGCGCCCTGGGCGAGCTCGACGCGGGCGCCCGGGCCGTCGCCGACGCCGTCAGCGAGGGCGTCGGCGGCGTGCGGCTGGCGTCGGAGACGTTCCTCACGCTCACCGGGCCGCTGGCCGCCTACAAGCGCGCCCATCCCGACGTCGAGGTCGAGCTCCGCTGGATGCCCGCCGACGACATGGCCCGCGCCCTGCGCGCACAGGAGGTCGACCTGTGCGTGGCCTCCCAGCCCATCGCCGCCGAGGGCCTGACGGCGGTCCAGCTGCTCGACGACGTGGTGGGGGTGGCCACGCCGCCCGGCCACCCGCTCGCCGGCCGCGCCCGCGTGAGCGTCGACGAGCTCGCCGGGCAGCCTCTCGTCAGCGCCCGCGCGGGCCACTGGCAGCGCCGCCTGCTGGAGCGGCTGTTCGCCGCGCGCGGCCTCACCCCGAAGATCGTCTGCGAGGTGGACGAGCCCAGCGCCATCGCCGGGCTGATCAGCGCCGGGCTCGGCATCGGCCTCGTCCCCGGCTTCGCCAGGCGCGTCTCCGCCGGGTTCGCCGGGTGCTGGATTCCCGTCGACAGCCCCGACTGCCGGCGCACGGTCACCCTCTACTGGGCCACCGGCAGCCGCCTGCCGGCCGCCGCCCGCCTGATGCAATCCACGATCACCGGCTGGGACTGGGACCCTGCCTGACGTTCGAGGGGGCTGCGTCGTCGTACCGATGACACCACAGGAGAGGACGCATCATCATGCCCACACAGCGCGAGAGCGACGAGGCCGCGATCCGGCAGCACGTCGGGAAGATCGTCGAAGGGCTCCGGGCCAAGGACCTCGACGGTCTGCGGAGCCTCTACGCGGCGGACGTCGTGTCCTTCGACATAGAGCCGCCCCTGCAGCACGTCGGGGTCGAGGCGAAGATGAAGAACTGGACGAACGTGTTCGCGGTCTTCGAGACCGTCGACTACGAGGTCCGCGACCTCGCGCTCACCGTGGGCGACGAGGTGGCGTTCGGGCACTGCTTCGGCCGGTTGAGCGGCACGCTGAAGAACGGCACGGCGACGAGCGGCATGTGGGTGCGGGGCACGTTCTGCTTCCGCAAGGCCGACGGCCGCTGGCTGATCGCGCACGACCAGGTGTCCGTGCCGTTCGACCTGGCCAGCGGCCGGGGCGTCGTCGACCTCCAGCCCTGACCCGAGCGGGTCAGGGGCGCCTGAGCCGGACCGCGAGGAACGACGGCGCCCGGTGCAGCCGGTCGTAGGCGGCCTCGTCGACCTCCCGCAGCTCGGCGGTGGGCCGGGGCTCGGCCAGGTGCTCCAGCACGAACCCCGCCGCCAGCAGCTCGCCCAGGAACGTCTCCAGCGGCAGGCGCTGGTAGTGGATCGACAGCCCGCTGTCGCCGAGAGGCAGGTCCCGCCAGTCGTGGCTGAAGTACGAGCCGCCGAAGTGCTGCCAGTCGGCCGTGGGGTGGGTGGTCGACACCAGCAGCCAGCCGCCCGGCCGCAGCACGCGGCGCAGCTCGCCCAGCAGCCGCGCCCGGTCGCGGACGTGCTCGTACACGAGCGCGCAGAGCGCCCCGTCGAACGACGCGTCGGCGGCGAAGCCCAGCGGCTCCTCCAGGTCGTGCAGCAGCAGCTCGGCCCGGCCGCCGACGCGGGCCCGCGCGTGGCCCAGCAGGGTGGCGCTGCCGTCGACGCCGACCACCTGGGCGCCGCGCGCCACCAGCTCGGCCGCGTAGTGGCCCGCCCCGCAGCCGACGTCCAGGACGCGCGCCCCCGACACGTCGCCGGCCAGCGCGAGCATCGCGGGCCTGTCGGTGTAGGCGTTGTACGGGCTCGTCTCGGCATGCCCGGCGAAGTGGTCGCCGAGCGCGTCATGGTAAGCGGTGCGCATCGGGCCATCATCGCGCGAGCGCCCGCTACAGGCCGACCCAGCGCCGGTAGGGGCCGAGGTCGACGTTGCCGCCGCAGACGACGGTGACGACGTGGCGCCCGGCGAACCGGTCAGGATCCTCCAGCACGGCGGCCACGCCGAGGGCCGCCGACGGTTCGGCGACGAGCCCGGCGTGCTCCAGCAGCAGCCGCAGACCCGTGACGATCGACGACTCCTCGACCAGGACGGCGTCGTCGGCGACCGCCAGCAGGTCGGCCAGGACGGCGGGGATCGGGCGGCGGCCGGCGACGCCGTCGGCGATGGTGTCGGTGGTGTCGGTGGTGACGACCTCGCGCGCGTGCCACGAGCGGGTCATCGCGGGCGCGCCGTGCGGCTGCACGCAGATCACCTCGACCTCCGGCAGCAGCGTCTTCATGACGTGTCCCACGCCGGTGGCCATCGCCCCGCCGCCCAGGGCGATCAGGACCGTGTCGAACGCGGGCGTCCCGGCCGCCAGCTCCAGCCCGATGGTCGCCGCGCCCTCGCACGTCTCGAGGTCGAGGCTGTCCTCGACCAGCCGGACGCCCCGCTGCCGGGCGAGCTCGGCGGCCCGTTCGCGGGCCTGGTCGAAGTCGCCCGCCACCAGCTCCAGCTCGGCGCCGAGCGCGCGGATCCGGTCGAGCTTGACGGCGGGCGCCCGGCGTGCGGCCACGACGGTCACGCCCAGGCCGCGGCGGCGGCCCGACCAGGCGAGCGCCTGGCCGAGGTTGCCCGCGCTCGCGCACACCACCTCCGGCCTGCCCTGATCGGCCAGCAGGCTCGTGACCAGCTCGGTCCCCCGGGCCTTGAAGCTGCGGACCGGGTTCGCCGTCTCCAGCTTGACGCTCACCGTGCAGCCGAGCCGCTGCCCCAGCGCGTCGCACTCGTACAGCGGCGTGTCCAGGAAGCGCGGGTCGATCACCTCGCGGGCCGCGCGGATCCGGCCGAGGTCGAGGCGCGTGCCGGGCTCGGCGGGCGGCATCGGTCAGCGCTCCGGTCGGCCGCCGCCGGTCAGGACGGGGGCGGCGCGGTTGGCGCTGGACAGGTGGACGCCCGTGGCGCGTTCGGCGAGGGCGAGCGCGCCGGCGACGGGATGGCCGGGGAACTCGGGCCGCTCGCCGTCGACGTCGACGCCGAGCGCGCGCAGGTCGTCCGCGAGCCGGTCGGGGTCGGCGCCCCGCCGGAGCCGGTAGGAGAACAGGCCGAACGCGGTGATCAGCTCCCCGTCGGCGTAGTAGCCGAAGTCCGCGCCGCTGTGCGTGACCCGGACGACGGCCGCGACCGTGCCGGCCGACAGGCGGGCGATCCCGTCGTGGACGGCTCCGTCGCCGAAGCGTTCGAGCAGGACGGTCCCGCCGTCGGCTGCGTAGGCGGAGACGCCGTGCCCGTCCTGGCCGAGGGGGCCGGGGGTGACGCCGATGCGCCGCATGGCCTCCTCGGGCGTCAGGTCGCGGGCGAACCCGGCGTGCAGCCAGGGCCCGCCGGGGTCGCCGGTGAACCCGGCGCACAGCCAGGCGTGGGCCGAGCCGGTCATCGCCGGTCCTGCCTCGGCTCGAACCGGACGAACGGAATGTGCATGCCCACCTCGCGGTAATCCTCCTGGCTCCCGTCGACGGCGTAGCCCATGAGCTTGCACAGGCGGCGGGCGGCGGCGGGGTGCCGGGACGCGTATCGGGCCATGATGTCAGGCCCTTCCTCGGCGGGGACAGGGGTGGCCGTCACCTGGAGGACGCGCCCGCCGACCTGGATGGTCACCTCCGGGGCGGCCATGACGTTGCGATACCAGTCGGCCTTGACGCCGAACCCGGAGGCGGCCAGGTAGCCGCGCCCGTCGTGCGCGACGACCTCGATGACGGCCTGGCGGCGCAGCCCGGAGACCCGGCCGGTGTGGTTGAGCAGCATGACGCGGCGGCCCAGCAGCGCGCCCAGGCCCAGGCGGTAGAGGAGGATGGGCAGCCGCCACAGCCTGCGGCTCAGCCCGGTCGGCGGCACGGGCCTCTTGACGATCTCCACTGTGTCAGCCCCTTCCGGGTGTCGTGGCCGGGTCCTCGCCGGGGAGCAGGCTCTCCGCCACGGCCAGCGCCTCGTCCGTGGGCAGCTCGCCGTCGATCATCTGGTGCAGCATCAGCCCGTCGATCGCGGCGACGGCCAGCGTGGCGATCCCGATCGCCCGGGCGGCGGGCCGGCCGGGGTGGAGGGCGCGCAGCCGGTCGGCGATCCGCTGCCGGGCCTGGCGGAGCTCGTCGCGCAGCATGGCGCCGAGCGCGGGGTCGCGGGTCGCGCCGATGATCAGCTCGGCGGCCAGCCGGGGCGCGGGCTCGGCGCCGCCGGTGCGCGGCAGCAGGGCGCGGATGGCGGCCAGCGCGGTCCGCTCGTCCTCGGCGGCGAGCAGCTCGTCGACGAGCGGGTTGACGAGGAGGTCGGTGCCGCGCCGGAAGATCGCCGCGTGCAGGCCGGGCAGGCCGCCGAAGTGGTAGTGGATCAGGCCGGGGTTGGTGCCGGCGCGCTCGGCCACGGCCCGCGCGGTGACGCCGGGCCACCCGTGCTCGCCCAGGAGCGCGAGCCCGGCCTCCACCAGTTGCTCGCGCCGCCGGTCGCCGCGCGGCGAATTTGGTCGCTCGGCCAAGTTGGTCATGCGGCCAAACTAGCACGCCCGCCCGGACGGGGCTCAGCCGGGCCGGTAGGCCGCCAGGAAGACCCGCACGGCGGAGTCGGCGTAGTGGTCGAGCTCCGCCTCCGTGAATGCGACGTCGTCACCGCAGAACATGACCCTGTTGACCGGGATCGAGGTGGTGAGCCAGGTGAAGTGGTTGGCCGCGATCAGCGAGTCGTCGATCCGCAGCAGGCCCCGGCGCGCGAGCTCCTCGAAGCACGACGCCAGCGAGGCGTGCACGCGCTCGGGCCCCGCCTCGAAGTAGGCCCGGCCGAGCTTGGGGAAGCGGCCGGCCTCGGCGATGACCAGGCGGCGCACGCGTAGTTGCGACGGCTGGGTGAGAGCGCGCACGAACTCGTGCGCGACGGCCCGCAGCGTGGTCTCCACGTCGTCGGCGGTGGCCAGCTCGGTCATCGCGGCCTTGAAGATCTGGTCGATGCCGACGAGCCGGTCGAGCACGATCTCCTCGAAGAGCTGCTCCTTGCGGCCGAAGTGCTTGTAGATCGTCTGCTTCGAGGCCCCGGCGGCGGCCGCGATCTCGTCGGTCTTGGCGCCCACGTACCCGTCGCGCAGGAACACCTCCATGGCCGCGTCCATGATGCGCCGCCTGACCTGGGCGCCGGGCCGTTCCTTGGCCGTCGCGTGCGGGGCTTCGACTTGCGTCACTTCGGTTCCTCCTGCGCGTGCGGTGAACAGGCCTGTTGACACCAAGCGTACAGTACCGTACGGTTCCGATCACGCAGAACTGTACCGTACGGTACTGCTACAGCAGAGGGAGAACGCGGATGCGCAAGATCGTGAGTGGCCTCTTCATCTCGCTTGACGGCGTGGTCGAGGCGCCCGACCAGTGGCACTTCCCCTACTTCGACGACGAGATGGGCAATGCCGTCCAGGCCATGATGGACGGCACCGAGGCGATGCTCCTGGGCCGCCGCACCTACGAGGAGTTCGCCTCCTACTGGCCCACCTCGACCGACGACCTGGCCGGATACATGAACGACACCCCGAAGTACGTGGTGTCCAACACGCTGACCTCCGTCACCGAGTGGCAGAACTCCACGCTCGTCACCGGCGACCTCGTCAAGGAGATCGCCCGGCTCAAGGAGCAGCCGGGCGGGAAGATCAGCATGTCCGGCAGCGGCACGCTCGTCAGCTCACTCGTGCGCGAGGGGCTGCTGGACGAGCTGCACCTGCTGCTCCACCCGATCGTCGTCGGCTCGGGCAAGCGGCTCTTCGGCGACGGCGCGCAGGCGCCGCTCCGCCTGACCGGCTCGCAGACCTTCGCCAGCGGCGTGCTGCACCTGACCTACGCGCCCGCCGTCTGACCAGCCCGACCAGCCTGGCCAGCCCGACCGGATCATCAGACGGTCTCCAGCGTGGTGGTGATCTCCACGCTGCCGCCGATGGTCCGCGCGATCGGGCAGTGGCGGGTGTGCCGGTCGTGCGCCCGGGCCACCTCTTCCGGGTCCACGCCCTCGGCCAGGCGCACCAGGTAGCGCACGTGCACGGAGGCGATGCGCAGCACCCCGCCGTCCTTGACGATGATCCCCTCGGCCTCCGACGTCAGCGCGCCGTCGGTCGTCGGCTGGCCGAGCCGCCCGAGCATGCCGGACAGGGTGCCGGTCAGGCATCCGGCGGTCGCGCCCACCAGGTAGTCCAGGGTGGTGGCGTGCGGCTCGATGGTGTCGAGCGGCACGTTGTAGTGCTCGGCCACCCCGCCGTGCATGCCCATCGGCACCTGCCCGTCCAGCGGCACGGTGACCAGCTTCGTGCGGCCGGGCGCGGCCTCGACGCTCACCCGGGCGATCTCGGCGACGGTGCTGCTGTCGATCATGTTCACTGCTCCTTGTCGTGGCGGGGCGGTCAGCGGGTGGTGTTGGACGCCGCGGCGGTCAGCGCGCCGAAGTCGACGCGGCCGCCGTCCAGGGGGACGACGGCGGCCACGTAGCAGTCGGGGCGCACCACGTACACGACGTCCTGCTCGCCGGCGTACACGTCCCACATCTCGTCGGACAGCACGGTGAGCACCCCGGAACCGGCGGGGGTGGGGGCCAGGACGGCGCGGCGCACCCACGCGGGGGCGGGGACGGCGTCGAGCGCGGTCCGCAGCCCGGAGGTCAGGCCGCCCCGGCCGGGCACGGCCAGCAGCGTGAGCGCGCCCGCGACGGCGGCGCGCAGTGTGGTCGTCCGGCCGCCCTGGGCGCAGCGCAGGTCGGGCAGCGGCTCGCCCGGCCGCACCCGGGGGGAGGGCAGCGCGGTCGGCGCGGTCAGGACGGAGCCGGTGTAGGGGAACGGCTCGTACAGCTTGCCGCTGTCGACCCGGTTCGCCTGGTCGGGGGCGTCGGCGGCGGCGGCCAGCGCGGCGTCGCGGGCCCGGCGGCCGGCCTCGTCGTCGGGGGTCATGAACTTCATGGACGCCCCGGTGACCGCCAGGTTGTGGTCGGCGGCGGCGGCCCGCTCGGCCTCGTAGCTGTCCAGGAGCGCGGGCCCGGCCTGGCCGTTGAGCACGAAGCCGAGCTTCCAGGCCAGGTTCTCGGCGTCCTCCATGCCGCTGTTCATGCCGCGGGCGCCGAACGGCGACACGACGTGCGCGGCGTCGCCCACCAGGAACACCCGGCCGCTGCGGAAGGCCGAGGCCCGGCACTGCTGGAAGGTGTAGGTGTTGCTGCGGACCACGCGCACCGGGTGGTCGCCGATCGCGGTGGCGATGCGGGCGCGGACGCGCTCGGGGTCGGTGAGGACGTCGGCGTCGGCGTCCAGCGGAATCTGCCAGTCGAGCCGCCACAGCCGCCGGGTCACGCCGTGCATGAGCACGATGCCCTCGGGGTGGAAGGGCGGGTTGAACCAGAGCCGCCGCTCCCGCTCGAACGGCAGCTCGGCCTCGAAGTCGGCGACGAGGAAGCGGCCCTGGGTCTGCCAGCCGTCGAAGGTGATGCCCAGGTGGCGGCGGATCCGGCTGCCGATGCCGTCGGCGGCGACCAGGTAGGCGCCGGTGTGGGTCTCCTCGCCGTCGGGGCCGGTGGCGGTGACCCGTACGCCGGAGTCGTCCTGCTCGAAGGCGTCGACGGTGCGGCCGAGCCGGATGTCGGCCAGGCCGGTCGCCAGCGCCGCCTCGTGGAGCAGCTCCTCGATGCGGAACTGCGGGAAATTGACGAAAGGCGGGTAGATCTCCTCGCCCTTCGGCGGGAACCTGAGCTGGAGAATCTCCTGGTCGCCGTAGTAGGTGCGGCCCAGTGACCAGCTCACGCCGTCGTTGACGATCTCGTCGGCGAGGCCGAGCCGGTCATACAGCGCGAGGATGTCACGCTGCACGGTGACGGCTCTCGACTGGCGGCAGCTCGGCTGGTCACGCCGCTCCAGCACCACCGAGCGCACGTTCTGCCGGGCGAGGAGGAGCGCGGTGGTCAGGCCCACGGGCCCCGCTCCCACGATCACCACACGGGGAGAAGAACTTGAGCTGTCCGGCAGAACCATCGCCACCTCCGGCGTGACCGATATTCGGTCGCTACGACCGTCTATTGGTCATAGCGTGCCCTGTCTGCGGCCGGACTTCAAGAGGTACGGCCAAGGCGTACGGTGAAGTCGTGTTGGCGCGTGAGTGCGCGAAGCGCGATAATCGCTCACATGCCCCGATTTTCGAGGGGTGGTAACCCCGTCCTTCGCCTGGGAGTGAGACCGTGACCGAACCGGCCAGACCCGCTGAGATCGCGCAGACGCTCGACCGGGGGCTGCACCTGCTGGAGATCCTCGCCGAGGCGGACCCGGACCACGGGCTCTCCCCGACCGAGGCCGCCGCCAAGCTGGGCGTCCACCGTTCCATCGCCGCCCGCCTGCTGGCGACCCTGCTGCGGCGCGGGTTCGTCCGGCGCAACCGCGAGGGCCGCTACCTGCTGGGCATGGGCCTGTTCACGCTGGCCCGCCAGGTGTCGCAGAACCTCCTGGTCGTGGCGGGTCCGCTGCTCACCGAGATCGCCGAGCGCCTCGACGCCACCGCCGTCATGCACGTCGCCGACGGCGACGGCGCCGTCACCCTGGCCTCCGTCGAGCCCAAGCGGGCCAGCTTCCACATCGGCCTGCGCACCGGCTCGCGCCACCCGCTGGGCACCGCCGCCACCGGCATCGCCATCCTGGCCGGCCGCCCGGCCGAGCCGGGCGAGCGCGACAAGGTCGCCCAGGGGCGCGAGCAGGGGTACGTGGTCACGACGGGTGAGCTCGTCCCCAACTTCACCGGCATCGCCGCGCCCATCGTGGTCAACGGCTGGTGCGACGCCAGCGTCGGCGTCGTCATCCCCAAGGAGCGTCAGCACGACGAGCGGGCGCTGGCCGACGAGGTGATCACGCTGGCCAGGAGCATCGCGCTCGCCCTCACCTGACCCCTGACGTGACCTCTGCCCGCGCCGAGCGCGGGCGTGCGAGGCCCCGGAGCCCCGAGCGGGCACCGGGGCCTTTCGCATGTCCGCACGATTGACAACCCTTCACCCCCTGCGCGAGGATCGCCGATATGCGGTACCTGTAACCGATAATAGAACGCCCATGCATGCAGGGGCACGATCTCGAATGGGGTGGCCATGGTCTACTACAGGCGCCTGGGCGAAGTGCCGCGCAAGCGGCACTCCCAGTTCCGCGGCGGCGACGGCGTCCTCTACCACGAGGAGATGCAGGGCGAGGAGGGGTTCAGCTGGACCCAGTCGTTCCTGTACCACCGCCGGATCCCGACCGCCATCACCGCGGCGGAGAGCCGGCCCGACACCGGCGGCGGGCTCCGGCCGAACGACCCGCTGCTGCCACGGCACCTGCGCACCCACGCGTTCGAGCCGGGCGGCGACCCGATCCTCGACCGGCGGGTCCTCATGGGCAACTCCGACGTGACGATCTCGTACGTCGCCGCCGACGCCGACAGCCCGCTCTACCGCAACGCCGTCGGCGACGAGCTCGTCTACGTCGAGTCCGGCTCGGCCGTGCTGGAGTCGCCCTTCGGCCGGATGGAGGTCGGCGACGGCGACTACGTCGTCATCCCCACCTCCACCACCCACCGGTGGCGGCTGCTCGGCGGGGAGCTGAGACTGTTCGTGGTGACGGCGTCGGGCGGCGGGCACATCAGGCCGCCCAAGCGCTTCATGTCGCCGTTCGGGCAGTTCCTGGACGGCTCGCCGTACAACGAGCGCGACATCCGCGGCCCCGAGGAGCTGACGTCCGCCGACGGCCCCGCCGACGTCTACGTCAAGCACCGGCGCGGCCTGACCCGCTACACCTACGCCTACCACCCGTTCGACGTGGTGGGCTGGGACGGCTACAACTACCCCTACGCGCTGTCCATCCGCGACTTCACCCCCTCGACGGGCGCGCTGCACCTGCCGCCGCCCACCTACATCACGTTCGAGGGGCCGGGCTTCGTCATCTGCTCGTTCGTGCCGCGCATGTACGACTACCACCCGGACGCGGTGAAGGTCCCCTACAACCACGCCAACGTCGACTCCGACGAGGTGCTGTTCTACTGCGGCGGCGACTTCATGAGCCGGGCCGGCACGGGCATCGGCATGGGCTCGGTCTCCCTGCACCCGGCGGGCTACATCCACGGCCCGCAGCCGGGCAGCGCGGAGAAGAGCCTGACGGTGACCAGGACCGAGGAGTACGCGGTCATGGTGGACACGTTCCGGCCGCTCGACCTCGGGCCCGACCTCAGCGAGGCGGAGGACGCCGGCTACGCCTGGTCGTGGGCGCGCGGCGCCGGTGTCGACGTCGGCGGGTGAACCACCACGGCGAAGGGCCCTGCGACTCACGGTCGCAGGGCCCTTCGCCGTCAGGAGGCCGGTGTGTGCTCGGCCGGGACGGCACGGCGCGGCGTCAGCGCCTTCCGCGCCCGTGTGGCCAGCGCCGCCAGCCCCTTCGGCTCGTAGAACAGGATGACCACGATCAGGCCGCCGTAGAGGATCTGCGCCACGTAGGCGGGCCCGAAGTCGGACACCGCGCCGCCCATGCCCGGCACGGCGTCGCTGTAGCGCTGCAGGAGCAGCGGCAGCGACGACACGAACGCCGCGCCCGCGATCGCCCCGGCCACCGACGCCTGCCCGCCGATCACCACCATCGCCAGGTACTCCAGCGACAGGAACAGGTCCCAGTACTCGGGCACCACCCGCTGGAACAGCAGGGCCAGCAGCACGCCGGCCAGGCCCGCGTACACGCTCGACAGCGTGAAGGCGACCGACCGGTAGCGCGCCACCGGCACGCCCAGCGCCGCCGCGTGCACCTCGCCGTCGCGGATCGCGGCGAAGGCCCGGCCGACCCGGCTGCGCAGCACCAGCACCGCGAACACCGTGGTCAGCACCAGCACGAGCAGCGTCACGTACCAGCCGCGCTCGGCCTGGCGCAGCGGCACCCCGAACAGCGACAGCTCCGGCTCGACGCCCAGCACCTGGAACGAGCCGATCGTCAGCTCCGGCACGTTGCGCCCGTTGTAGCCGCCGGTGAGCGGCTCGGCCGCGAACAGCACGTGCTGGCCGATGAACACCAGCGCCAGCGACGCCACGCCCAGGTAGATGCCCTTCAACCGGCCCGCCAGCGGGCTGAACGCCAGCCCCGCCAGCCCCGCCATCGTCACCGCGATCACCGCGGCGAGCAGGCTGGGCAGCCCGAGCCCCCAGGAGTCCTCCGTGCCCGGCGAGCTGAGCCAGATGTAGCCGTAGGCGCCCACGGCCAGGAAGAACGAGTGTGCCAGGGAGAGCTGCCCGACCCGGCCGACCAGGATCATCAGCCCCACCGCGCCGATGGCCGCGGCGAAGGCGAACGAGCCCAGGTTGAGCCAGAACCGGTCGGCGTACAGGGGGATGGCCAGCAGTACCACGCCCGCCACCACCGCCACCGGCGCCCGCCACCGGATCCGCCCGGAGATCTTGTCAAACACGGACGGCCTCCCGTATCCCGAACAGCCCGGCGGGCCTGACCAGCAGCACCACCAGCATCAGCACGTACGGCGCGGCCTCCTCGAAGCCCTGCCCGAGGAACGCCAGGTGCTCGCCGTAGCCGCGGACCAGGACCTCGCTCAGCCCCACCATCAGCCCGCCGGCGATGGCGCCGGTCGTCGAGTCGAGCCCGCCGATGATCGCCGCCGGCAGCGCGCGCAGCGCCACCGCCTCGACCGACGTGTCCAGGCCCGGACTCGGGTAGGCGACGATGAACAGGCCGGCGCACACGGCCAGGGCGCCGGCCACCGCCCACGCCGTCGCCGACACCCGGCCGAGCCGGATGCCCATCAGCGACGCCGTCTCCGGGTCCTCGGCCGTGGCCCGCATGGCCACGCCGAAGTCGCTGCGGTGCAGCCAGAGCTGGAAGAGCACCAGCAGCAGCGCGCCGACGACCAGCGCGGCGATCCGCGCCTCCGCGACGCCGATGCCCAGGAAGCGCACCACGTCGTTGCCCCACGGGTCGTCCGTGGTGAGGATCTGCGAGCCGATCCGCCGGTCGGTCTCGGTCAGCAGCACCACGTCCAGCCCGATGGTCATGATGCTCGCCGCGACCACGGCGTTCGTCTTGCGGAACCTGCTGACCAGCAGGCGGTCGATCAGCACGGCCAGGATCGCGGCGGCGGCCACGCCCAGCGGGAGCGCCACCCAGAACGACAGCCCGTGCAGGCTGGTCGCGCTGGCCACCACGTACGTGCCGAACATCAGCAGGCTCGGCTGCGCGAAGTTGACCACGCTGGACGACTTGTAGATGACGACGATGCCCAGGGCGACGAGCGCGTAGACGGCACCGAGCGACGCGCCCTCCACCAGCATCGAGAGAAGTTGTGCCATGAAACCGGCTCCTAGGATGGCGGCTCGGACTCGGAACGTTCCTTTTCTGCGGCGCCGGCCCTGCCCAGGTAGGCGGCGATCACCGCGTCGTCCGCGATCACCTGGTCAGGCGGCCCGGTGAGCACGACCTGGCCGAAGTCGAGCACCGTGACCTGTTCCGAGATGCCCATCACCAGCCCCATGTCGTGCTCGACCAGCAGGACCGTGATCCGCTGCTCGGTGGCGATCCTGCGGATGGTGTCGCGGACGGCGAGCTTCTCGTGCGTGTGCATGCCGGCCGCGGGCTCGTCGAGCAGCAGCAGCCTCGGCTCGGTGGCCAGGGCGCGGGCGAGGTCGACCCGCTTGGCCTCGCCGTAGGGCAGCTCGGCGGCGGGCAGCGGCAGCAGGTGGTCCACGCCGAGGAACTCGGCGACCTCGCGGACCTTGGCCCTGGCCTCCCGCTCGGAGCGGCGCACGTGCGGCAGCCGCAGCCCGGCGCCGAACACCCCGCCCCTGCCCAGCCGGTGCCGCCCGAGCAGCAGGTTCTCCTCGACGGTCAGCCCGGCGAACATGGACGCGTTCTGGAACGCCCGGCCGACGCCGAGGCCCGTGACCCGGTGCGGCGCGAGCCCGACGAGCTCGGCGCCGTCCACGCGGACGCTGCCGCCGGCCGGCTTGTAGATCCCGGACAGCACGTTGAACAGGGACGACTTGCCCGCGCCGTTGGGGCCGATCACCGCGTGGATGGTGCCGGGCTCGGCGGTGAAGGTGACGCTGTCGAGCGCCGTCACCCCGGCGAACCGGACGGTGACGTCGCTGACCTCCAGCCGGGCCCCGGGGGCCGTGGTGCCGTGTGCCGTCATGGCGTCCCTCCCCGCGCGTCGCCGGGCAGCGTGGCGGCGCTCTCCTCGTCGGGCTCGCCGCCGAGATAGAGGCGGCGTACGCGGTCGTCGCCGCGCAGGCGCTCGGCCGGGCCCTCGATCGCCACCTCGCCCACGGCCAGCACGTACGCGTGGCCGGCCAGCTCCAGGGCGACCGCCGCGTTCTGCTCGACGACGAGCATGGCGGTGCTCTGCCGGTGGATCTCGCGCAGCAGGTCCACGATCCGGTCGATGATCTTCGGGGCGAGGCCCAGCGACGGCTCGTCGAGCAGCAGCAGCCGGGGCTCGGCCATGAGCGCCCGGCCGATGGCCAGCATCTGCTGCTCGCCGCCCGACAGCAGGCCGGCGGTCTGCTTCCGGCGCTCGCCGAGCACCGGGAACAGCTCGTAGACCCGCTCCAGGTCGCCGGGGCGCTTGCCCTTCGCGTTGCCGTAGCGGCCCGCGCGCAGGTTCTCCTCGACGGTCAGGTGGGCGAAGACGCGGCGGCCCTCGGGCACCTGCACGATGCCGGACTTGACCCGGCGCTCGGCGCCCAGGCCGTCGATGCGGGCGCCGGCGAACCTGATCTCGCCGCCGGTCATCCGCCCGGCCTGGCCGGTCAGCACGCCGGAGATCGCGCGCAGCAGCGTGGACTTGCCCGCGCCGTTGCTGCCGAGGACGGCCACGATGCCGCCCTGCGGGACGTCGACGCTGACGTCCCGCAGGGCGGTCACCGCGTCCCCGTAGCGCACCCCGAGGTTGCGCACGGAGAGCAGCGGGTCGCTTTCCCGTTCGGTCATCGGGCCTGGAACTTCGCGGTGTCGGGGCCGGTGTAGCCGGCCTGGACCAGCTCGAGGCCGCCTTCCGCGTCCTTGGACGGCTTCATGATGAAGGTCTGGGTGGACGGGGAGACGCCCTTCTTGGAGAAGTCCAGCGGCACGGTGGTCTGCTGGGTGTCGTAGGCGCCCTTCTGCCGGAACGCGGTGGCCAGGCCCTCACGGCTCAGGTCCTTGTTGTCGCACGCCTGGGTGATGGCCTGGTCCATCACGCTGGCCGCCGCGTACCCGAGGGTCACCCACAGGCTGGGCGTGATCGACTTGTCGCCGGACTCCGCGTACAGCTTCCTGACCTGCTCGGGGCCGGGGCCCTCGCCGGCGAACGGCGCGGCGGAGCTGACGACGAGCATGTTCTTCTCCATGGCCGATCCCGCGCCGGTGGTCAGAGACTCGGGGGAGAAGCCGGGGGAGGCGGCGACGATCGGCACGTCCAGGCCCTCCACGTCGGCCACGGCCACCGCGGAGGAGACCTGCCGGCCGGACGCGCTCAGGAACAGCGCCTTGACGCCCGCCGCGGCCATCTGCTTGACCTGGCCGGACAGGTCGCTGACGGTCGGGTCGATCTGCTGGCCGACCACGGTCATGCCGTTGGCCTCGGCGGCGAAGGTGGCCCCCGCCAGGCCGGGCTCGCCGTAGTCGCCCTTGAGGTAGATGTAGCCGATCTTGTCGCCTTCGGCCAGCTTCTTCTGCTCGATCAGGTAGTCGACGGCGTTGACCATCTCGATGTCGTAGGTGGTGCCGGGGATGATGATCGACGAGCTGTCCTTGACGCTGGGCGACCAGCCCATCGACACGGCGAGCACCCCGTCCTGCTCCAGCTTGGGCAGCACGGCGAGCGTGGTGGGCGAGCCGACCGTGATCTGCAGGGCGAGGACCTGCTGGGACAGGTCGGAGTAGAGGGACACCGCCTTCTGCGGGTCGTAGCCGTGGTCGCGGGTCATCAGGTTGACCTTGCGGCCGTCGCAGACGCCGCCCGCGGCGTTCTTGGCGTCCCAGTAGAGCTTGACGCCGAGGTTCTGCTGCTTGTCGATGGCGGCGAACGGCCCGGTGATGTCGGTGAGCAGGCCCAGGTTGATCGCGGAGCCGTCCACGCCGGGCCCCACGGGCATGCCCCCGGAGCTGCCGGCGCTGGTCTCCGCCTTGGTGGAACAGGCGGACATGGTGGTGATCGCGAGGGTCGCCGCGCCGAGCGCGGCGGCCATGCGGAGCTTGCGGGATGGCATGCGTCCCCTTTCGTGCCGATACGGGTTCGCGTTCGTCGGGAAACGCGTGGCCGCGGGCAGTAGAGATCACTCGGTGGTCGGTGGGGAGAGAGCGGCATGCAACCGATATTCGGTTATACCGTTCGACTATCGTGCTGTGGCCCGATCTGGCGTGTCAAGAGGGTGGCCAAACGGCAACAGGAATGATGTGGGGCGGCGAAACGGCCGCTTCACCGCCCCGGAGAGAGCAGGTCAGGCGCCGGCCGCCTGGATCTCGCGGACGGCACGCAGGGCGTCGGCGGGCTCCATGCGGGTGCGGTAGTTCATCGTCACGTGCCTGGCCCGCACGATCCCGGCGGAGTCCAGCACGAACGTCGCGGGCACCGGCAGGCTCCAGCGGCCGTCGGGCTGCTGGCGGGCCAGCGCGGCCGCCGTGACGTCCAGCAGGTGCGGCTTGATCTTGTCGGGCAGCTCGAACCGCACCCGGTAGGCGGTCATCACCTCCTGCTCGGCGTCGGAGAGCACGTCGTAGGCCAGCTCGTGCTTCTCCTGCATCGACAGCGCATCGTCGGGCAACTGCGCGCTGATCGCCACCAGCCGGGCCCCCGCCTCGCGGAACTCGGGCAGGGCCGCCTGGTACGCCGCCAGTTCGAGGTTGCAGTACGGGCACCAGGAGCCCCGGTAGAAGATCAGCACGACCGGCCCCTCGGCGAGCCGCTCGGACAGCCGTACCGTGGCGCCGGTCGCACCCGGCAGGGCGAAGTCGGGCGCCTTCTCCCCGATCTCCAGCCCTGGCACGAGACCGGCGGCCTCGATCTCGGCGAACGCGTCGTTGATGGCCTGCTTGGCCTCCTCGGGCCGCTGCACCGACGCCGCCTTGGCCGCCAGGATCTCGTTGAGCGATTGCACCGGACACCCACCTCCATAACCGTTATTCGGTTGTTGTGTTCGCAATTTGCGCGTTAGGCGCATCCTGGGAAGCGGAACGTGCCGCTGTCAAGACTTGGGGGGTGCTGTTAGGGTGAGTGATACCGATATATGGTGAGCGCAACCGTTAATCGAACATGCGTGAGGTGGTAAGGACATGGCTGAGCGGGAGTTGCTCACCGTCCCCATCGGGACGGCGGCCGGCGCCTCGGAGGTCTACTCCGGCGTGGCCCGGATGGCCGGAGTGCTGTGGTGCTCCCGGGTGCGCGCCCGCCCCGGACGGCGCGCCGACACCGCCGTGGTGGTGGTCCACCCCTCCTCCAACTTCCTCGGGCACTACGCCCTCGACGCCTGGGCCGAACGCGGCGTCGACGCCGTGGCCATGACCACCCGCTACCTGGGTAACGACTCGGTCCTCCTGCTGGAGAACTGCGTGCTCGACATCGCCTCCGTCGTCGGCCACCTGCGCGCCGAGGGATACGAGAAGGTCGTGCTCGTCGGCAACTCGGGCGGCGGCGGCCTCGTCGCCCTCTACCAGGAGCAGGCCCGCAACCCCACCATCACCTCCTCGCCGTACGGCGGCGGCCCCGACCTCACCGGGGCCCACCTGCCGCCGGCCGACGCGCTGGTCATGCTCATGGCCCACCCCGGCCGGGCCAACCTGCTCGTCGAATGGCTCGACCCCGCCGTGCGCGACGAGGACGACCCCTTCGATCGCGACCCCGAGCTCGACATGTTCGCCGCCCACAACGGCCCCCCGTACGGGGAGGAATGGCTGGCCCGCTACCGCGCCGCCCAGCGGGAGCGCAACGAGCGGATCACCGACGCGGTGATCGCCCGGCTCGCCGAGCTCGACGAGCGCAGCGGCGGCCGCGTCACCGACCTGCCCATCAGGATCCACGCCACCTGCGCAGACCCGCGCAACGTCGACCTGTCGATCGACCCGTCCGACCGCGCCCCCGGCACCCTGTGGGGCGAGCCGTACGAGGCCAACCTGCGGCCCACCACGCTCGGCCACCTGACGAGCCTGCGCTCGTGGCTGTCGCAGTGGTCGATCCGCACCTCCCACGGCGACGGCCCCGCCCGGCTGGCCGGCGTCGACGTCCCGGTGCACGTCATCTACGGCACCGCCGACCAGGCGTGCTTCCCCTCCCACGCCCGCCAGCTCTACGAGGCGGTGCCGCACGACACCAAGGCGCTCACCGCCGTCCAGGGCGGCCGTCACTACCTCAACGGCCAGCCCGAGCTCACCGCCGTCATGGCCGACGCCCTCATCGGCTGGATGGGAAAGGTCCTGTGAACCGTCCGACGATCGCCGACCTGAGCACGGCCTGGGTCCGCATCCCGCTCGGCGCGGGACGCGGCGGCTCCGGCGCCACCCAGGTCGACCTGCTGCACGTCACCCTCACCGACGACGAGGGCGTCACCGGCACCGGCTTCACCTACGCGCTCACCGGCGGCGCCGAAGCCCTGTACGCGCTGCTCACCGGCCTGGTCAAGGAGAAGGCCGAAGGCACCCCGCTCGACTCCTGGCCGCGCCGCTGGCACGAGATCGCCGCCGCCACCCGCCGGCTCGGCAAGGGCATCGCGCTGCCCGCGCTGTCGGCCGCCGACATCGCCGTGTGGGACCTGCGCGCCCGCCGCGCCGGCCTGCCGCTCTACCGGTTCATCGGCGCGCACACCGACACCGTCCCGGTCTACGGCAGCGGCCGATCCACCCACGCCATGTCGGTGGACGAGCTCGTCGAGGGCTCCCGCCAGTACGTCGCCGAAGGCTACGACGCGGTCAAGCTGCGCGTCGGCGCCCGCCGCGCCGAGGAGGACGTGGCCCGCGTACGAGCCGTCCGCGAGGCGCTCGGCGACGGCCTGCGCATCATGGTCGACTGCAACGAACGGCTCGACCTGCCCACCGCCGTGTGGCTCGGCCGCCGCCTCGACGACCTCGGCGTCTACTGGATGGAGGAGCCGCTGCCCGCCGACGACCTCGCCGGGCACGCCCACCTCGCCGCCCGCCAGGGCGTCCCCCTCGCCGTCGGCGAGCACCTGCACGGCCGCCACGACTTCGCCGGCTACCTGCGCGAGAACGCCGCCTCCGTGCTGCAGCCCGACGTGCCGCTGTGCGGCGGCGTCACCGAATGGCTGCGCATCAGCGCCGTCGCCGAGGTCCACGGCGCCGTGCTCACCCCCCACTTCCTGCCGGAGCTGCACGTCAACCTGGCGGCGGCCGTCCCCAACTGCACCTACGTCGAGCACTTCCCGCTGATCGACGAGGTGCTGGCCGAGACGCTGGCGATCAGCGGCGGCGTGGCCACCCCGCCCGACCGCCCCGGTCACGGGATGCTGTGGGACACCGCCGCGCTCGACCGCCTCCGGCACGCCTGACGAACGACCCGAACAGGAGCACATCGTGTCCAAGCCCTTCGCCTCCACCGCAGACACCGAAGAGAAGCCCGAGATCCTCGAAGTCCTCGCCGACGGCGTGTACGCCCTCACCACCGGAGGCGACCCCAACGTGGGCGCCATCGAGGGCGAGGACTTCCTGGTCTGCTTCGAGGCCCGCGCCACCCCCGTCATGGCCGAGCGCTGGCTCGCCCAGCTCCGGCAGCACACCGACAAGCCGGTCCGCTACCTGGTCCTGTCGCACTACCACGCCGTCCGCGTCCTCGGCGCCGCCGCCTTCGACGCGCAGGAGATCATCACGCACACCGAGACCCGGCGGCTCATCGTCGAGCGCGGCAAGGAGGACTGGGCCGTCGAGTTCGGCCGGATGCCCCGCCTGTTCGCCGGCCACGAGACCATCCCCGGCCTCACCTGGCCCACCCTCACCTTCGACGACCACCTGTCGATCGAGCTGGGCGGCGACCGCGGCACCGTCGAGCTGGCCTGGGCGGGCAACGGCCACACCTCCGGCGACATCTACGCGTACGTGCCCAAGTCCAAGGTCCTGTTCGCCGGCGACCTGGTGGAGAACGGCTCGGCCGTCTACACCGGCGACGCCTACCACCGGGACTGGATGACCAGCACGCTCGACCGGGTCAAGGCGCTCGACGTGGAGATCCTCGTCGGCGGGCGCGGCGAGATCGCCCGCGACCGCGCCGCCTCCCAGCGCGCGATCGAGCTGACCCGCGACTTCCTCAGCACGCTGATGACCGCCGTGGACACCGTCAAGCGCGGCGGCGGCACGGTCGAGCAGGCGTACGTGGCGGCCCGCGAGGCGCTGCTGCCCGTCTACGGCGGCATGCCGGTGTTCGAGCACGCCATGGTCTTCGACACCTGGCGCGCCTGGGAAGAGCTCGACGGCCGGGGACCCGGCATCTGGACCCCCGAGCGCGACCGCGAGGTCTGGGACCGCCTCACCGGCTGACCGGATCGGCCCGCCGCCCGACCAGGTGATGCCTCCAGCCCGCGCCCCTCTCCCGCCAGGCTGGAGGCATCACCGCCGCCCGCGTCAGGTGAGGATCTCCACGTGCCCGTCGGTGCCGTTGACGCGGATGCGCTGCCCGTCGCGGATCAGCCGGGTGGCCCGCTCCACGCCCACGACGGCCGGCAGCCCGTACTCGCGGGCGATCACCGCGCCGTGCGTCATGATGCCGCCCACCTCCGTCACCAGCCCCGCCACGGTGACGAACAGCGGGGTCCAGCTCGGGTCGGTGTAGGCGGTGACCAGGATGTCGCCCGCTTCGAGGTCGGCCCGCGCCATGTCGGTGACGACCCGGGCCCGGCCCTCCACGGTCCCGGCCGAGACCGCGAGGCCGGGCAGCGCGCCGGGCGGGGCGTCCGCGCGCCGGTACCGGCCGTTGAGCGCCTCGCCGTCGGAGGTGAGCACCCGGGGCGGCGTCAGCGTCTCGTACGTGCGGAACGCCTCCCGCCTGTCGCGGATCAGCCCGGCGTCCGCCTCGCCGGTGCGCACGACCTCCCGCAGCTCCTCGAACCGGAGGAAGAAGACGTCGTCCCGCGCGCCCAGCGTGCCCGCCCTGACCAGCCGGTCGGCCTCCCGCAGCAGCGCCTGCTTGTAGACGAAGTAGCGGCTGATCATGCCGTACTTGGGGTATTCGCGGTAGCCGGCGAAGGTGCGGACCCGGTCGATCATCCGCTTGGTCTCCTCGGCCTTCTCCTCCCCGCCCGGCAGGGCGCGCAGCCGCGTCAGCACCTCCCGCTCCTTGCGCCGCGCCTCCTGGAGGCCCTGCTCGAAGTGCCGCTTCCCGGCGCCGGGCGCGAAGTTCCTGACGTTGCCGAGCAGGGCGGGCAGGAGCATGGCGGGCTGCTCGCTCCAGCGGGTCCTGGTGACGTCGATCTCGCCAGCGCAGCGCATGCCGTACGTGCCGAGGAAGCCCAGGAGGGCGTCACGCGCCTCCCGCCCGCCGGGCAGCGCGGCCAGCTCGTCCAGGAAGCCGTCGCCCTCCCGGCCCTCGTCCGCGACCCGCTGGAGGAACGCCACGACCTCCGGGTGCGGCCTGACGACGTCGGCGACGTCGAGGAGCGCCAGCCCCATCTCCGCCGTGACGTTGTGGGGCACCGACTGGGTGAGCGTGTCGGCCGCGTTCTTCTCGCCCAGCCACTCCTCCAGGTGCTCGTTGAGCCAGTAGGAGGCGTCCATCCCGGCCATGATCACCTCGTAGCCGCGCGGCTCGAACAGCAGGCGCTTCAGCTCCGCGAGGTCGGCCGTGACGAAGTCGAGCAGCTCCCTCCCGGACAGCCCCTCGATGCCGCGCCGCAGCTCGGCGACCGACTCCTCGTTGAGCCGGATCATCTCGGTGACGACGGCCGGGTCGGTCTCGATCGGCGGGGTGTCGCCGGGCGGCCTGAGCGCGGCCGGCAGGGACTCCAGGTCGCCGTCGGGCAGCGGGTCGATGAAGTCGCCGCGGTCGAGGACGGTCTTCAGCGCGTCGAGCATGAGCGGATCGGACTTGCCGAGGGTGCCCAGGAGGCCCGCGCGGCCCGTGGGCGTCGCCAGCAGCGGGCCCACGTCGACGAACAGCCGCCCGGCCGCCTCCTGCATGGGCCGCGGGGTCGTCAGCTGCCACAGGGACAGGCCCAGCGGCTTCATCGCGTCGGTCATCATCTGCTGGTGGCCGACGGAGACGTAGACGTGGTTCTCCTCGTCGCCGGTGACCGGGACGGGGAACAGGGTGGTGATCGGCCGGCTCTGCACGATGTGGAAGTCGTCGCCGGCCAGGCACCACTCGATGTCCTGCGGCCGGCCGAAGTGCGCCTCGACGCGCCGGCCCAGCCGCACCAGGCGCACGACCTGCGCGTCCGTCAGCGCCGGGCGCGAGCGCAGCTCCCGCTCCACGGGCGCGTCCCGCGTGCCGCCTCCCGGCGTGGCGAGCACGTACATGGACTTGTCGGCGACCGTCGCGGAGACCACCCGGTCGTCGCGCACCGTGTAGACGTCACCGGAGACCAGCCCGGCCACGAGCGCCTCGCCGAGCCCCCACCCGGCCTCCACGGTGGCGACCTTCCGGTTCGAGGTCACCGGGTCGGCGGTGAACAGCATCCCGGACGCCTCCGGGAACACCATCCGCTGCACCACCACCGCCATCCGCACCTGCCGGTGGTCGAACCCGTTGCGGCACCGGTAGGTCACCGCCCGCTCGGTGAACAGCGACGCCCAGCACCTGCGGATGTGCCGGAGGACCTCCGCCCGGCCCACGACGTTCAGGTAGGAGTCCTGCTGGCCGGCGAAGGACGCGGTCGGCAGGTCCTCGGCCGTCGCGCTGGACCGCACCGCGTAGGCGTCCTGCTCGCCGAGCCGGGCGAGCTGCTCGCCGACCGCCGCGACCAGCTCGCCGGGCGGCTCGACGCCCTCCACGACGCCGCGGATCTCGGCGCTCAGCGTGCGGATAGCTTCGTGGTCGTCCGGTTCCACCCGCGACAGCCGGTCGAGCAGCGCGTCGATCGACGGCGCCACCGCCTGCCTGAAGGCGTCCGTCGTGACGCAGAACCCGTCCGGCACGCGGACGCCCTCGACGCGCGAGAGCTCGCCCAGGTGCGCCCCCTTGCCGCCCACTGTCGCGATCTTCGTCGAGTCGATGTGCTGGAAGCCGATCACGTAACGCAATTCCGTCGCTCCGTCGTTCGTCGGGCCGGTTCGCAACGGGCAGTATGGAGCACTTTCCGGCGCCTCATGAGGGACGCCGATCTGCTATAACCTGAAAGTGGCGAGCCGGTGGTAGGCCCGTCTCGCGTAGACCAGAGGCTCCTCGGCGCCGAGCTGATGGACCGCCTCCACCCTTCCCAGAAACAGCGTGTGGTCACCGGCCGGCACGGTCGTCGTGATCGCGCAGTCCATCGCGGCCAGCGCGCCCGGCAGGATCGCGTTGCCCGAGCAGGGGGACGGCGACCAGTCCACGTCCGCGAACTCGCTCTCGCCGACCGGGCGCTCCCCGGCGAAGTGGGCGGCGAGCGCGCTCTGCCCGGTGGCGAGCAGGTTCGCGGTGAAGCTCCGGTTGCTCATGATGAGGCCGTGCGTACGGCTGCTGCGGCTCAGCGACACCAGGATCGTCGGCGGCTCCAGCGACACGGACAGCAGGCTGTTGATCGTGACGCCGTGCGGCCCGGTGGCGGATCGCGTGGTGACGACGGCGACCCCGGTGGGCCACTGCCGCATGACGGCCCGCATCGGCTCGGTCACCACGCGGAGGCCCGGGGCGCGGCGGTCTCCAGCGCCGGGAAGTGGGGCACCACCTCCTCGCCGAGCTGGGCGAGGACCTCGCCGGCGGGCCGGCTGCCGTGCTGGACGCCGAGCGCGCAGTGGTTGATGCCGACGTCCTGCCAGCGGCCGAGCAGCTCCAGCAGGCCCTGGGTCCCGGTGCGCAGGACGAAGCCGCCGCGCAGCGGGGTGGGCGGGTGCAGCGGGTCCTCCATCAGGTCGATCCACTCGTTGGTGGCCACGGGCTTGAACGCGGCCCCGGGGATCCGGCCGCGCCAGGTCGCCGCCTTCTTGCCCAGCGCGATCGGGCCCTCGGCGGTCGTGGTGGAGCCGGGGTAGACGAGCCAGCCGTCGGCGTGCTCGGCGATCCAGTCGGGGGCCTGCTGGGAGGAGCCCGTGACCAGCAGCGGGATGTGCCCGTGCACCGGCTTGGGCAGCAGGTCGACGCCGGAGGCGGAGGGCTTCAGGAGGTCGCGGAAGGCGTGCACCGCCTCCCGGAAGCGCCGGCCCCGGCTCTCGAAGTCGACGCCGTAGGCGGGGAACTCGCTGGGCCGGTCACCGGAGGCGATGCCGAGCACCAGCCGGCCGCCGGAGAGGTGGTCGATCGAGGCCGCCTGCTTGGCCAGGTCGATGGGGTGGCGCAGGCTGAAGATCACGCTGCCGGAGGCCAGTGTGATCGTCGAGGTGTGCGCGGCCAGCCAGGTCAGCGCCGACCAGGGGTCGTACACCTGGCCGACGTCGCCGAAGCTCGCGTCCGCCAGCGGGATGTCCCTGACCCACGCGGCGGCGAACCCGGCCCGCTCGGCCTCCTGGACGAGCGCGCTCTGCCCGCGCAGCGCCGCCATGTCGCCGGTGTAGGGCCACAGCGGCAGGAACAGCCCGACCGTCAGCCTGCCGTTGGCGAACATGCGGTCGAACCCGACGTGGCCTGTGCGGTCACTCATGACAACCCCTTCTGGTTGGAACGTTCGATCCAGAGCATAGCCTGACTGGATCGAACGTTCCAACCAGGTAGGCTGAAGTCATGGACTCCCAGGACACGCGCGCCCGGATCGTACGGGCCGCCGCCGAGCTGCTGCAGCGGCAGGGCTACGAGGGCGCCTCCGTCAAGCCCATCGCCCTGGCCGCCGGCGCCTCGGTCAGCTCCGTGTACCACTTCTTCCCCGGCGGCAAGCAGGAGCTCGCGGTCGAGGCCGTGCGCCACGGCGCCGCCGAGTACGCCGACCTGCTCCGCGAGGGCCTGGCCTCCAGCCCCGACCCGGCCGAGGGCGTCGCCGCCTGCGCCCGGCTGATGGTGTCCGCGCTGAAGACCTCCGCCTGGGTCGACGGCTGCCCGGTCGCCGTCACGGCGCTGGAGACCGTGGGCCGCGTGCCCGGCATCCAGCAGGCGGCCGACGAAGCCCTCGCGCACTGGCAGCGGCTCGTCAGCACCGCGATCCAGAAGGCGGGCGTCCCCGCCGACACGGCCGACGAGCTGGCCAGCACCGTCATCAGCACGCTGGAGGGCGCCGAGCTGCTCAGCCGCGTCCGCCAGGACGACCTGCCGCTGCGCCGCGCCGCCACCCACCTGTCACAGCTCGTCCGCCTGGCGGTGAACCCGGCCTGATCAGCGCAGGCCGGGCCAGTTGTCCCGGCCGGACCGGCTGACCTGACAGGCGGCCTCGGCGTACACGCGGGAGTCCTTCGAGGCCGCACGCAGCCACTCGTCCAAAGTGACCGGCAGGGACGCGCGGGGCTCGGCCAGGCAGCGGTCACCGGCCGGCGCGAGATAACGAGGGTCGCCGCTTACCAGGACCGCCAGCCCCTCGTCGAACCACTGCGGCACCTCCTGCCCGCCGAGCCGGGCGTGCAGCTCCACGTGGGCCAGCTCGTGCGAGGCGATCACCGGGTCGACGCCGCGCGGCGACAGCATCACCGACCGGTTGAGCACGGCGATGCCGCGCTCGCGACCGCCGCCGATCCTGCGGTAGCAGTCGTCGGACAGGCACACGAGGATGTCCGGGGCGCTCTCCCGGCCGCCGAAGAAGTCGCGTACCCGCTGGTCGGCCTGTGCGACGACCTCGGCCACGTGCCTGCGCCGGTCCGGCGGCAGGCCGGGCTCGGCGTACACGCCGGGCTGCAGGCGCTCCAGGCCGTAGCAGCCGGGGCACGTGGTGGCCGCGACGGACGGGAAGGCGATCGCCGTCACCGCCACGGCGGCGGCCAGCAGGAGCGCGATGACGCCGCCCGCGATCCGGAGCCTCCTGGTCACGGACACGTGGCGCCCCGGGGCGGCAGCCGGCGCTCGGTGACGTACCTGCTGACGTGCTCGACGACGCACGGGTTCGCCATCGCGCCGAACAGGTTGTGGCCGGGGCCGTCGTGCCTGATCGTGCGGCTGCCGGGGATCCGGCTGACGACCCGGCGGGTGGATTCGTAGTCCTGCCAGGTGCCCGCGCCCAGCATGGGCGGCAGCGTGCGGGGCATCGGGGCGGGCGGGTTCGTCACCGGGGCCGGCCAGCCGGCGCAGGTGAGCGGCAGGTGCCAGGCGAGGGCGAAGGAGGCGCCGGCGCTGGGGGCGAGGGCGCGCAGCCGCCTGGTCGTCCGCGCGAGGTCGCGCTGGTCCGCCGGGCGGGGCAGGTCCAGGCACTCCTTGTAGCCGCCGCCGGGGGCGCCGGGGTAGGGCTGACGGGGAGACAGCGCGAAGCCCGACGCGTCGCCCTTCTCGGCGGCCGTGATCGCCGCCACGACGTCGCCCCAGCTCGCCGGGCCGGGCCGGAGCTTGAGGAACGCCAGCGCCCGGAGCTGCGTGCCGTCGTAGCGGGCGTCGACCCGAGGGGCGGGGATCGGCTCCCGGTCGGCCTTCGCGGTCAGGGCCCGCCAGCGCTTCTCCGTCCCGGCGGGGGCCCAGGCGAAGAAGCGGTCCAGGAACCGCTCGGTCTCACGGGCCTCGGCGTCGAGCTCGCGCTGCCAGTCGCGGACGCTGTGGTTGCGGGTGCCGTCGACGTACAGCGTGCGCACGCGGTCGGGGAACAGGCGGGCGTAGGACTGGGCGATCGTCCCGCCGTAGGAGAGCCCCAGGAAGTTCATCCTGTCGTCGCCGAGCGCCCGGCGGACGGCGTCGGCGTCGCGGGCGTCGTCGGCGGCCGACATGTGGTCGAAGAGCTCGGGATCGGTGTCACGGCACGCCTCGCCCCGGCTCCTGTTGGCCGCGGCCACCCGGTCGAAGCCGGCCTGGTCGGCGGGGAACGCCGGGGTGCGCACGAACCCCCAGTCGCACTTCAGCACCGCGCCGCTGAGCCCGGGATAGCCGCGCGGGTCCCACGTCACCACGTCCATCGACCGCCGGATCTTGTCGAAGATGCGGGTACGCGAGCCGAGCGAGGCGATCTGGAAACCCTGCGGGCCGCCGAAGTTGACCAGCACGGACCCCTCCCTGGCGCCGGTGGCGGGCAGCCGGGCGACCTTCAGGACGAGCTTACGGCCGCTGCCGGGGGACAGGGCGACGGGCAGGTCCGCGCACTGGAGCTCGGGCGCGTCCGCGACGGGGCAGGCGCTCCACGACAGCCCCGGCTGCGGCGCCGGAGCGCTGACCGGGGCGGTGAGGATGGCCACCCCGAGAAGTGTCTTGAACATGCGACGGAACGCTAGAAGTCACCCCCGACCCGGGTCTGCCCTCGAAGGTCAGCGGACACTGTTCACCAAAGTGGACTATGAGCACCCCGATACGCCCTGAGTAGGGTGAATTCCATGTCCAGGTATGCGGTCGTCGCCGCCGTCGTGGTCGCGGACACGGCGCTGTTGTGGCTGGACGGGACCCAGGGCTGGATGCTCGCCGCCTACGCGGTGGCCGTGGCGCTCACCGTGGCGGCGGCGAACCGGCTGCCGTTCGCCGCCTTCTTCGCGGCGCTGGCGCTGGCCGTGCTCACCGGCGCTTCCCTGGCGCTGCTGGCCTGCACCGGCTTCCAGGCCGGGCACCGCATCTCCGCGCGCCGGGACGTGGTGGTGACGGCCTGCGCCCTCAGCGCGTACGTGTGCGTCCTGCTGCTGGCCGTGCGGCGGTCCCCGGGCTCCGACGAGCCGTGGATCAGCTTGGCCCGCGTCGTCATCCTGACCGCGCTGCCGCTGCTCGCCGGCCGGTACGTGGCCCAGCAGCGCGAGCACATGCGCCGCGAGCGGGCCCTGATCGCCGAGCAGGAACGCCTGCGCGAGCGGCTGCGCATCGCCCAGGACATGCACGACTCGCTCGGCCACCTGCTCAGCCTGGTCTCCGTGCAGGCCGCCGCGCTCCAGGTCGGCCCGCTGCCGCCGGACCAGCGGCAGGCCGTGGGCGGCCTGGCCGACACCGCCCGAGCCGCCGCCGCAGAGCTGCACGAGGTGGTCAACGCGCTGCGCGAGCACGACGTGCCCGGCCTGGACGATGTCGGCGACCTCGTCGCCCGCTCCCGCGCCGCCGGGGCCACGGTGACGGTCGACACGTCCGGCGAGGCCGTCCCGCTCGCCGACCCGAGGGCCTCCCACGCCGCCTACCGGGTCGTCCAGGAAGGGCTGACCAACGCGGTCAAGCACGCGCCCGGCACGCCGATCACCGTGTCGCTCGACTGGCAGCCCGACGCCCTGCTGATCTCGGTGGCCAACCCGGCGCCCCGCGCTCCCGCGGCCTCCACCGGCGGCGGCAGCGGCCTGCGCGGGCTCACCGAGCGCGTCGCCTCGGCCGGCGGCCTGCTGCGCGTCCACCCCGGGACGCGCGAGTTCCGGCTCGTCGCGATGCTCCCCCTGGTGCCGGTCCTCGCGGAGGCAGCCTCATGATCAGGACCCTGGTGGCCGACGACGAACCCCTCATCACCACCGGCATCCGCACCGTCCTGGAGTCGGCGGGCGACATCGAGGTGGTGGCCACCGCCCGCGACGGCCGCGAAGCCGTGCGGGCCGCCCGAAGCCACAGCGTCGACGTCGCGCTCCTCGACCTCGCGATGCCCGTCATGGACGGCCTGGCCGCCGCCGCCGAGCTGACCGGCACGCGGGTGGTGCTCCTCACCGCCTTCGGCGACCACGACAACGTACGGCGAGCGGTACGGCAGGGCGTGTCCGGGTTCGTGCTGAAGACGTGCACCCCGGACGAGCTCATCCGCGCGGTCCGCGCCGCGCACGCCGGGCACGCGTACCTGTCGCCGGCCGTGGCCCGCCAGGTGCTCGACATGGCCGCGCCCGGCGACGACGAGCGCGGACGCGACGCCGCCCGCAGGCTGGCCACGCTCACCGCGCGCGAGGCCGACATCCTCGCCCTGGTGGCGCAGGGCCTGTCCAACGCCCAGGTGGCCCGGCGCGCCCACATGACCGAGGCCAGCGTCAAGACCTACGTCAGCCGCATCCTCGCCAAGCTCAACTGCGCCAACCGCGTGCAGGCTGCCCTGCTCCTCCGCGACGCGCCGTTCCCCGCCTGACTCCGGCGGTGAGCGTCAGTGCCCCATGTTGTGCTTGCGGCGCGGGGGCCTGCCGTAGCCGAGCGTGCCCATCATGCCCTGCTCCTGGTGGAAGAGGTTGTGGCAGTGGAACATCCACTCGCCGGGGTTGTCGGCATGCACGTCGATCTTCATGCGTTCGCGCGGCTTGATGTTGACGGTGTCCTTCCTCGGACCGCCCCGGTCGGTGGTCCGGACCTGGAAGGTGTGGCCGTGCAGGTGCATGGGGTGCCACATGTGGGTGTCGTTGTGCATGACGATCCTGATCGTCTCGCCGCGCTCGACGCGCAGGCGCAGCGGGTCGTCGGCGCCGTGGCCGTTGAGGGTCCACTCGTCGCCGCCGGGGCGTTTACGCAGGCCGAACGTGACCGTGACGGTCCGGGAGGGCTGGGGGAGCTGGTCGGCCCGCCGAGCCTCCAGGTCCTGATATTTCAGCATCTGGCGGTTGAGCTCCGGCACCGTGCCGTCCGGCGACGGCCTGCGGGCCCCCCGCGAGGTCCGCACCACCGCGAACGCCCGCCCGCTCTTGCCCTCCGCCATCGCCATCAGCGGGAACGCCCCCTCGCCCAGCGTCGTGACGAAGTCGTAGCGCTCGCCCATGCCCAGCACGAACGCGTCCACGGTCACGTGCTTGCACGGGAACCCGTCGGTATGGGTGACGGTCATGCGGTGCCCGCCGAGCGCGACCCGGAAGGCGGTGTCGGCCGCCGCGTTGATCACCCGGAACCTGACCCGGGCCCCGGGACGGCTGTGGAACGTCCTGGGCTCGTTCGCGGTGTGCCCGTTGACCAGGTAGTACGGGTAACGCATGTGCCCCGCGACGCCGCCGAGGAGAGGGCTGCTGAGGCCCTTGTCGTGCGAGGTGGCGCTCATCCGCCGCTCGGCGTCCTCGGGGGTGCCCCTGACGCCGTCCTGCCAGTCGTCGAGCACGACCGTGAACTCCTGGTCGTAGCCGAGCGGCTCGCGCGGGTCGGCCACGACGAGCGCGCCGTACAGGCCGCGGTCGCTCTGCATGCCGACGTGCGAGTGGTAGAAGTACGTGCCGGGGTCCGGGACGGTGAACACGTAGTCGAACGTGCCGCCGGGCGGGGTCGGTCGCTGCGAGAGGCCGGGGGCGCCGTCCATCTTCGGGGTGATGCGGATGCCGTGCCAGTGCACGGTGGTCGGCGCGGGCAGCTCGTTGACGAGCCTGACCCGTACGGTCCGGCCGGCGGTGGCCCGGATCAGCGGGCCGGGCAGCCGGTCGTCGTACATCCAGGTGGGCAGGGTGCGCCCGTCGAGGACGACGGTGCCGGGCCGGGCCCGCAGCACGCTGCCCCGGGGAGCCGCGGCGGCCACCGCGGGGCCGTCCATCGGGCCGGCCACGGGGGCGGCGCCCAGGGCGGCGAACACGCCGCTGACGAACAGCCTGCGGGACACGGCCCCACGCGAATCATTCACTGCGGTTCCTCTCCTTCACCCCACGCAAGGTAACGGAGAGTCACCTACAGGGCACGGCGCGACGCGCCCGGTTCGGCGTGATCGCCCGCGTGTCAGCAGCAGGCGTCGCCGCGCCACGCCTCGCGGCCCTCCTTGACCGCGACGGCGGCGATGACCAGGGCGGCGACCGGGTCCGCCCAGGACCAGCCGAACAGGCTGTTGAGCGCCAGCCCGGCCAGCAGCACGCCGGACAGATAGGTGCACAGCAGGGTCTGCTTCGAGTCGGCCACCGCGGAGGCGGAGCCGAGCTCGCGGCCGGCGCGCCGCTGCGCGTACGACAGGAACGGCATGACGACCAGCGACAGCGCGGCGATGATCAGGCCGGGGGTGGAGTGCTCGGCCTCACCGGCGCCCAGCAGGGCGCGTACGGCGTCGAAGCCGACGTAGGCGGCCAGCGCGAAGAACGAGACCGCGATGACCCGCAGCGCCGTCCGCTCCCGCTTCTCGTGGTCGGCGGCGGTGAACTGCCAGGCCACGGCGGCGGCCGAGGCGACCTCCACGACCGAGTCCAGGCCGAAGCCGATCAGGGCGGCGGAGGAGGCGGCGGCGCCGGCGGTGATGGCCACCGCCGCCTCGACGACGTTGTACGCGATGGTGGCCGCCACCAGGAGCCGGACGCGGCGCCGCAGGACCGCCCGCCGGTCCGGGGCGGGCGGGTTCAGCGTGGTCATGACGCCTGGGCGGGGCGCAGGGCCACGGCGTGGCCGGTGGCGGCCAGCAGGTGCTCGGCCGAGGCGAGCAGGTCCATCAGCTCGGGCCGGGTGAGGGAGTAGAAGGACTGGCGTCCTTCGGCCCGGTAGTCCACCAGGTCGCAGTCGCGCAGGCAGGCCAGGTGCTTGGAGACCGTGGACTGGGCCAGGCCCAGCTCACCCACCAGGTCGACCACCCGCGCCTCGCCGCGCGCGAGGCGGGCCACGATGCGCAGCCGGTTCTCGTCGGACAGGGAGTGGAACAGTGCCGCCGCCGGGGAGACGCCCGCGGCGATGTCCGCGCTCACGCAGCGCCCGGCCTCACTATCAATCGCCATACGGCGATGATATCCCAATGGCGCGATGCCTCAAGTCGTCAGGTCGTTGACCGGGCTGCGGGCGCCCTGCCCGGTCAGGACCCGTACGGCCTCCTCAGCGGCGAAGCGCCGCACGGTGGCGACGGCCTGCTCGGAGTAGTAGGCGGCGTGCGGCGTGACGATCACGCCGGGCAGCGCGAACAGGGGGTTGCGGGGCTTCCAGCCGCGCTGCTTCGCGGGCTCCTCCTCCAGGTCGTCCAGGGCCGCGCCGGCGATCCAGCCTTCGGTGAGCGCCTGGTGGAGCGCCGCGTCCTCGACGATCGGGCCGCGGGCGGTGTTGACGAGCAGGGCCGTCGGCTTCATCCTGCGGAGCGTCGTACGGTCGAAGGCGTGGTGGGTGCCTGGCGTGAGCGGCGCCTGGATCACCAGGTAGTCGGCGCCTTCCACGAGCTCGTCGAACGACACCGGCCGCACGCCGCGGGACTGGATCTCGGCCTCGTCGACGAACGGGTCGTGCGCCCACACCTCGACGCCGAACGCCTTGGCGCGTTCGGCGATGAGCTGGGCGATGAAGCCGAAGGACAGCAGCCCGAACACCCGTCCCCGCAGCCGCCAGACCGGCTCCCCGCTCTGCCAGCGCCACACGCCCTCCCGGGTCGCCCGGTCGTACGCGCAGATCTTGCGGGCGGCGGCGAGCCAGAGCGCGACGGCGTGGTCGGCGACCTCCTCGGCGCACCAGTCGTTCGGCGCGTTCGTGACCTGGATGCCGCGCCGGGTCGCGGCGTCGACGTCGACGATGTCCACACCCGTGCCGTAGCGGGCGATCACCCGGCAGCGGGTGAACGCCTCGATCGCGCGGGCCCCGATCCGGGCGTACTGGGTCAGCACGCCGTCGGCGTCCCGGCCCTTCTCGATCACCTCCTCCTCGCTCTTGCACTGGGCGGCGAGCAGCTCGAACCCGGCGCCCTCCACGATCGCGCGCTCGATGTCCACGTCGCCGAAGTCGGAGTCGGCGATCATGATGGTGCCTCTGGCGTCAGTGCGAGTCACGGGGAATCCCCTTGGTGTGGACGAGGTCCTGGTAGTCCAGGGCGAGCTCCAGGCAGCCGCCGCCGTCGAGCTGCCCGACCGTGGCGCGGTAGATCTCCTGCCACGGCGTCTGGTTGTCGAGCGGCGGCGGCGTGTGATCGGCCCACCGCTCGGCGATCTCCTCGTCGGTCAGCAGGACGTCGACGCGGGCGTTGTCCAGGTCGACGCGGATGCGGTCGCCGGTGCGCAGGATGGCGAGGTTGCCGCCCGCCGCGGCCTCGGGGCTGGCGTTGAGGATGGACGGCGCGTCGGAGGTGCCGCTCTGGCGGCCGTCGCCCAGCGTCGGCAGCGTCGTGATCCCCCGCCGGATCAGCGTGGCCGGGACCTCCATGTTCACCACCTCGGCCGAGCCCGGATAGCCGATCGGGCCGGTGTAGCGGATGACGAGGATGCAGTTCTCGTCCAGCTCCAGGGCGGGGTCGTCGATGCGGGCGTGGTAGTCCTCCGGCCCGTCGAAGACGACGGCGCGGTAGTCCGCCACCGGGCGGAGGTCGCCGGCCAGGACGGAGGTCTTCATGACCGCGGAGCCGAACAGGTTGCCCGTCATGATGAGCAGCCCGCCGCGCGGGGCGAGCGGCTGGTCGTAGGGGCGGATGACCTCCGGGTCGGCGGGCGGGGCGTCGGCCAGGTTCTCGGCCACGGTCCGGCCGGTGACGGTCACGGCGTCGCCGTGCAGGCGCCCGGCCGCCAGCAGCGACCGCATGAGGGCGGGCAGGCCGCCGGCGCGGTAGAAGTCCTCGCCGAGGAACTCCCCGGCGGGGGCGACGTTCGCCAGCACCGGGACGTCACCGCCGATGCGCTGCCAGTCCTGGATGGTCAGCGGCACCCCGACGTGCCGGGCGATGGCGTTGACGTGGATGGGCACGTTGGTGGAGGCGGCGATGGCCGAGGCGACCACGATCGCGTTCTCGAAGGCCGGCATGGTCATGATCTTGCGCGGCGTCAGGTCCTCGCGGACGAGATCCACCGCCCGGCGGCCCGTGTCGTACGCCATCTGCGCCCGCCGCCGGTACGGGGCCGGGATCGCCGCGCAGCACGGCAGCGACATGCCCAGGGCCTCGGCCAGGCAGTTCATCGACAGCGCGGTGCCCATCGTGTTGCAGTGCCCGATGCTGGGCGCGGAGGCCGCCACGCGCGCCGAGAACTCGGCGTAGTCGATCTCCCCGGTGGCCAGCAGCCGCTTCGACTGCCAGATCACCAGCCCCGAGCCCGACGCGGCCACCCGCTGACCCTGGTGATAGCCGTTGAGCATCGGCCCGCCGGACAGGACGATCGCCGGGATGTTCACGGTCGCCGCCGCGGCCAGGCAGGCGGGCGTGGTCTTGTCGCAGCCCGTCGTCAGCACGACCCCGTCGAGCGGATACCCGTACAGCACCTCGACCAGCCCCAGGTAGGCGAGGTTGCGGTCCAGCGCGGCGGTCGGGCGCTTGCCGGTCTCCTGGAGGGGATGGACCGGGAACTCCAGCGGTATGCCGCCGCCGTCGCGGATGCCGTCCCTGACCCGGTCGGCCAGGGCCAGGTGGTGGCGGTTGCAGGGGACGAGGTCGCTGCCCGTCTGGGCGATGCCGATGATGGGCCGGCCGGACTGGAGCTCGCCCGGGGTCAGCCCGAAGTTGAGGAAGCGTTCGAGGTAGAGAGCGGTCATCTCCGGATTGCCCGCGTTGTCCCACCATGCCTGGCTGCGCAGGCCGCCTGTGGCCGCCATCAGGATCCCTCCGATCGGGCGAGGTTGACGCCGCTGGCGATGACGCCGATATGGCTGAACGCCTGGGGGAAGTTGCCCATGAACGCGCCCGTCGACGGGTCGATCTGCTCCGGCAGCAGCCCCAGCGGGCTGGCCCGGGCGCACAGCGACGCGTAGAGCTCCCCGGCCCGGTCCCGCTCGCCCAGCAGGATCAGGTTGTCGACCAGCCAGAAGCTGCACAGCAGGAACGCGCCCTCGTCGCCGGGCAGGCCGTCGGGGGAGCTCTCGTGCAGGTAGCGGTAGAGCAGGCCGTCACCGGCCGACAGGCGTGCCGCGATCGCCGCCGTCGTGGCCGCCATGCGCGGGTGGGCCGCCGGGACGACCTTGCGCAGCGGGAGCGCGAGCAGGCTGGCGTCGAGGCTGCCGCCGCCGTCGAGATGCTCGCTCAGGCACTGGGCCCTCTCGTCCCAGGACTCCTCGAGGATGACCCGGCGCAGCGTCTCGGCCTCCCGGCGCCAGGACGCGATCTGGCCGGGCATGCCGAGGCGCTCGCCGATCGCCGCAGCCCGGTCGAGGGCGACCTGGCACATCCCGGCCGAGTACGTGAACACCCGGCCTTCGCTGCGCACCTCCCAGATGCCCTGGTCCGGCTGCCGCCACGTGCTCGCGGCGGCCTCGGCCAGCTCCGCCAGGCCGGACCAGAGCGCGGGCTGGAGCTCGCGGCCGGGGCGCAGCCACTGGTCGGCGCAGTCCAGCACCTCGCCGTACACGTCGTGCTGGCGCTGGTCGGCCGCGCCGTTGCCCCAGCGCACCGGGGCCGAGCGCCGGTAGCCTTCGAGCTCGGCGTCCTGCACCTCCTCGGGCACGGCGGCGCCGAGCAGCGTGTACATGATCCGCGGGCTGCGGCTCTGCTCGAAGGCGTCCAGCACCCAGCCGAGAAAGGCGTCGGCCTCCTCGCCGAAGCCCACCCGGCGCAGCGCGAACACGGCATAGGCGGCGTCCCGGATCCAGGTGTAGCGGTAGTCCCAGTTGCGCACCCCGCCGATCGGGGCGGGCAGCGACGAGGTCGGGGCCGCGACCAGCGACCCGTTCACCCAGTCGTCGCACAGCTTCAGCGTGATCACCGCGCGCCGGACCAGCGCCGCCTGCGGGCCGTCGTAGCCGCACTTGGCCATCCAGCGGCGCCACGCTCCGGCGGTGTCGCGCAGCATCGTCTCGGGGGCGAACCGGTGGTGCCGGTGGATGCGCCCCCACGACAGCACCAGGTCGAGCCGGTCGCCCTGCTCCAGGTCGTGCTCGGTGCGCAGCCCGGTCAGCGGCCGGTTGGACCGCAGGTGCAGGCGCAGATCGGGCCGCCGCAGCGCCCGCACCTCCAGGCCGCTGCCGAGCGCCCGGGCCTGCCCGCCGCCGCGCGGCTCCAGCTCCGCCCGCAGGCGCACGGTCCCGCTCACGACCACGGCCGAACGGACCAGCTCGGCCCGGCCCGCCCCCGCGTCGTCGCTGAGATCGGCCCCGGCGCGCAGGGCCAGCGCGTCCGTGATCCGTACCAGCCCGGACGGCGCGCGCAGCTCGGTCACCAGCACGGCGGTGTCGGGCTCGTAGAACTGGCGCGCCTCCAGCAGGCCGTCCGCGGTGAGCGTGAAATGCCCGCCACGGGCCTGGTCCAGCAGCCCGCACACCAGCGGTTCGCTGTCGAAGCGGGGAAGGCACAGCCACGGGATCGAACCGTCCAGGCCGACCAGCGCCGCCGTGTCGCCGTCGCCGATCAGGCCCAGGTCCTCCAGCGGCGGATAGCCGTCCGCGCGGCGGACCGGGCGGAAGGGCGGGTCGGTGTCGAGCATCGCCGAACTCTTTCGTCGGAATGGACTGCATCACCGAGTACCCCCGGCGAGGAGCGGATAACGCCGCTTCTCCGCAGGTCAGCGGCCGGGAATTAATAAATCCTTTGGCGAATGCGTAACGGATTCCGCGTTACTCCGATCGGGCCGGCGGGCGTGATGACGGCCACGGTCACCCGGGTATGGGAGGGAAGAATCCGGGGGGAAGGTGCGTGATGGTCAAATCTGTGGTGGTCGGCGTGGACGGCTCCGCGCCGTCGGACACGGCGCTGGAATGGGCGGCCGCCGACGCGCGGCGGCGGGGGCTGGGCCTGCGGCTCGTCCACGTGTGCGAGCACTCCCGGTTCGGCCGGGAGGCGACGGACTACTGCGCCGGGACCCTGGAGGCCGCCCGCGACCGGGTGGGCCGGGCGGCCGGCGGCGTCGAGGTGACCACCGAACTGCTGGCCGGGCACGTCGTGGACGCGATGGTCGGCGAGTCGGCCGCCGCCGACAGCGTGGTGCTCGGCAGCCGGGGGCTCGGCGGGTTCAAGGGGCTCCTGATCGGCTCGGTGAGCGTGGGCGTCGCCGGTCACGCCGCCTGCCCGGTGGTGATCGTACGCGGCTCCGCCGAGCCCACGCACGGCCGCGTCGTCGTCGGCGACGACGGCTCCCGGTGCGCCGAGACCGCCCTGGCCTACGCCGCCGAGCAGGCCCGGGCCAGGGACGTGCCGCTGCTGGTCACGTACGCCTGGCAGGTGCCTGTCACGCCGTCGCTCGCGGTGGGCTACAGCGCGCTGCTGGAGCGCTCCTGCGAGGCGGAGCTCCGTACGGCGGCCGAACGGCTGAGGGTGTGGCGCGAGAAGCACCGGGACATCGAGATCGTCGGCGAGCAGATCGCCGGGCATCCGGCGGAGGCGCTGATCAAGGCCGGGGAGACGGCCGATCTGGTGGTCGTGGGCACGCGCGGCCTGGGCGGTTTCGCCTCCGCCGTGCTCGGGTCCGTGAGCCGGACGGTGCTGCAACAGGCGACCTGTCCGGTGGCGATAGTCCGCCCAGGGGCGAAACAGGCATAAAGTGCGGTGATGTCGCACCCCTGGCGCGGCTGGTGCCTCCTGCGGCCCGGCCTCCTGCTGTACGGCGGCACGGTCGGCACCAACGAGCCGCACGCGCACCACGCGGTGCAGCTCATCGTCGCCGCCGAGCCCTTCACGCTGGCCGACGCCCACGGGGAGCGGCTGACCACGCGGATCGCCGTCGTCCCGCCCGACACCGGCCACACGCTGATCAGCGGAGCCCATGACGCGCTGCTCGCCCACCTGGACCCGCGCAGCACGCCCGGCCGCGCCCTGCTCGCCCGCTCCGGCGCGGGGCCGCGGGCCTCGACCTGGTCGCCGCCCGCCGCCCTCGCCGGTTCCGGCGCTCAGGACGGGCGCGGGGGAGCCAGGCCGCTCATGTTCGCCGAGCCGCCGGCCGGGCACCCGCGCTCGGCCGAGGCGGCGGGCGCGCTGCGCACGGTCGAGGCGTGCAGCGGCCACAGCGGCGCCGCCGACGCCGCCCTCCACCCGGCCGTCGAGGCGGCGATCACCGTCATCCCCGCGCTCCTGCCGGCAGGACCGGTACGGCTGCGAGCGGTGGCCGACGCCGTCCACCTGTCGCCGAGCCGGCTCGCGCACCTGTTCGGCGCGCACGTCGGCATCCCGCTGCGGCCGTACGTGCGGTGGCTGCGGCTGCGGCAGGCCATCGACCGGGTGGCCGCCGGGGAGACGCTGACGGCTGCCGCGCACAGCGCCGGGTTCACCGACGGCCCGCACTTCACCCGCGCCTTCCGGCGCACCTTCGGCAACACGCCCTCCGAGCTCGCCGCCGCGATCGACTGGTTACCCGACGTCGGCCCGTGACCGGCGCAGCTCCCGCTTGAGGATCTTGCCGGTCGCGGTCATCGGCAGGCTCTCGCAGAACTCGACGATCCGCGGATACTTGTAGGCCGCCATGTTCTCCCTGCACCAGTCCACGAGCTCCGCCTCGGTCACCGCCGACCCGGGCGACGGGATCACGTACGCCTTGACCTCCTCGCCGTGCGAGCCGTGCGGCACGCCGACCACCGCCACCAGCGAGACCGCCGGATGCGTCATCAGCACCTCCTCCAGCTCGCGCGGGTAGATGTTGAACCCGCCCCGGATGATCATGTCCTTGGTGCGGTCGACGATGGAGTAGTAGCCTTCCTCGTCGCGGGTGGCGATGTCCCCGGTGCGGAACCAGCCGTCCCGCAGCACCTCCGCCGTCTCCTCCGGCCTGCCGTGATAGCCCTTCATGATGTTGTGCCCGCGCACGGCGATCTCGCCGGGCCCCTCGCCCTCCACCGTGTTCCAGTCGTCGTCCACCAGCCGCATCTCCACCCCCCACACCGGGAAGCCGATCGTGCCCGGCCTGGTCGGGCGGCTGAGCTGGTTGAAGCAGGCCGCCGGGGACGTCTCCGACAGCCCGTACCCCTCCAGGATCGGGATGCCGAACGTGGCCTCGAAGTCCTTGAGCACCTCCACCGGGCAGGCGGCCGCCCCCGACACCGCCACTTGCAGCGACGCCGGCACCTCGGCCTCACCCGCGTGGATCTTCGCCAGCATCGCCCAGTACATGGTCGGCACCCCGGCGAACATCGTCACCCGCTCCCCGCGCATCAGCTCCAGCGCCTGACCGGGCTCGAACCGCGGCACGAGCACCAGCGTGGCGCGGCGGCGCAGGCTCACGTTCATCACCGAGGTCTGGCCGAAGGAGTGGAACAGCGGCAGCACCGCCAGCGACACGTCACCCTCGGGGTCGCGGGGGAACATCTCGTCGCTGACCATCGTGTTGAGCAGCAGATTCGCGTGCGTGAGCTCCGCGCCCTTGGGCCGCCCCGTGGTGCCCGACGTGTAGAGGATGGCCGCGACGTCCTCCGCCCCGGTGCCCACCGTCTCGAACTCCCCGGACTTGCCGTCCAACGCAGCCCAGAACGACTCCCCGTACTCCGACTCGGTCGCCAGCGGCGTCGCGGGCAGGACGAAGAAGTGCTCACACTCCTCTGTCGCGTCCGCCGCCTCCCGCCCGCGCGCCCCCGTCGGCAGCTCGGGCGTCCCCTCGAAGCAGAACAGCGCCTTCGCGCCGCTGTCGTCCAGGTGGTACGCGATCTCCCTCGGCTGCAACAGCACGTTGAGCGGCACCACGGTCGCCCCGGCCTTCAGGATGCCGAAGTACACGAAGGGGAAGTACGGCACGTTCGGGCAGAGCAGCGCCACCTTGTCGCCCCTGCCGATCCCGCGCTCCACCAGCAGATTGGCCACCTGGTTCGCGACGGAGTCCACCATGGCGTACGGCAGCCGCAGATCCCCGTAGACCAGGGCGGTGCGGTCCGGGACCGCGCGGGCACTGTCTTCCAGAATGATCGACAGGTTGAGCATCGGGGCCCCTCTCGTCGGAACGCCTCGTCCGCCCCCAGAATGCTCCGCCCCCCACCCCCAACACTTGTACGAACGTGCCGACTCCACCCAACCGGGCTACGTCCATGTACACCTGGCACCGCCGTGGCGATCGCTCCCCGTGACAGGGCGCGGCACTGCGCGCACAGGGGGACTCGCGGACGGAACGATCGGGAAAGCACAGTTGGCGGCTTGAGCGACGCCAGGCTCTCTTCAGCTCAACCGTCACCGCAGGACATGACGTCAGTGCGGTCGGGAGCGAGGTCATGCTCGCGGCTCCGGTCGTGGAGCCGGGGAGAGATCTTGAACTGGCCGCCAGGTTCGGCCTGGTGTTCAAGACGATCCCGCGATCCCTCTGATCAGGCACCTGGCGCCTGGACCGGGGAGTGCGGAACGTTATCGCGGAGGTTCTGCTGAAAGATGTAAAAGTCCTTCAGAAAAACCTCACGCGTTCCAGCTCGGACTGGTCGGCCTCTTGCACGTACACCTTCCCCCCGCTCTGGAGAATGCGTTCAATGAGGCTGTACATCTGCAGGGCCCGGTTGATGGCGTCGGTCTTCGTTTCGCCACGAAGCCCTACGACCTCTTCAAGCGCACGAGAAGAACGTTCGGTCAGATTGACGGTGACCCGCTCCAGTGGTCCGTGACCCCGACCGGTGGGCGGGCTCTTCGTAGGGCCGGCGGCTTCAGTTTCACGCACTTTCGGGGACATATTCTCTCGGGATCCTCCCGCGCGAGACATGGCTAAAACGGGCCTGGGAGTGCCATCCCGGCCCGTGCTCGTCGATGTCTTTCCTATCCTCGCAAGGCGACGCGAGGCACTGTCAGGGGTAACGGCTACCGTCAGCCGTGCAATGTCCGGTGACGGCGATGCGTGCCCTGGTGGGGGAGGCCGTGGTAACCGCCTCCTCGCCATCTGCCAGGGCTTGCGAAAATCCGGCACGATCGGCGCTGGCCCGGCAGAGGGGGAAGGTGTGGTCGGCAGCCGGTGCCTCTCCATCTTTCACCCTCTCCACTGCTTGTGACCTGCGAATATTTGTTTCTGCAGGCCCGACGGTACGACAGTGAGCTGTCTAGAGTCAAGTTCTTCGCTGAGTATCCATCAGCTAGTGTACGCGTATCGTACGCGTGCAGACCATACGTTACGTGGCTGTGAGCCATATCGAGTGATACTTTTACGCGTAGCACCGCAAACGCACGACCCCCGGCTCGTCCGGGGCCACTGGACTACCCCCCGCATCGCGCTGGGGCTCGCACAACCCCCCGCCGGGTCTCGCCTGGCGGGTTTCCTACATCAAGGCCGAGCGAGAAAGTGTTCAGCCACGTGAAGAAGCCAGTGGTCACCGACCTCACCAAAACCGAAGGCGACCCCACCCCCCGCGCCGACTTGCTGGAAGCCCGGGAGAGCGTCTCCTTCGAGGTCACCCTCTCGGGCGGTAAGCGGATCAACGCCACCGCCCCGGCTTGGTCGCCGAGCGGAATCGCCCCTGCCGTCGTCATGATCGCCCTGGTCGGCGTCATGGTCCCCGGTGCCTTCGCGGGACTGGCGATGGCCGTGGCGGCACCGGGGTGGATCACGGTGGCCGCCGCCCTCATCGCCTTCTGTGTGATCGCCGGCGGCGGAGCATGGGTCATCAGCAAGTTCGCCGACAGGCGCCAGGAGAGGTCGCGCAAGTCGTGAGGCCGCGAAGACCTCCGGGCGGGGTGAGGCTCGTCCTGACCAGCCGGTCCCTCGGGCGCGGCTGGCCAGGACGGGGTTTAGCCATGGCCGGAGACGAAGGGCCCCACCTCCGGCCAGCAGCGAAGGGCTGATGATCTCGAGGCGGGCAGGTGCCCGCCTCGAACACTGCGACAGCATGTGCCGGCGACGGATGGAGGTGATCACTGGGCGGCTCACGTATGGCCGCGTCCGGTCAAGGAGCGTGCCGTGCGGGTTTCGCGAACCGGCCGATGTCGCGCTCGGCCGTGCTCGTCGAGCCGGTGCGACAGCGGGGCGGCTACGGCCAGTACGGCTGGGCCCGCCGGGCCGCCATGGCGATCGGCTCCCCGTCCACGGTGACGAAGGTCAGCGGCACGTCGAACGCGGGCCATTCGATCACGAACTCGAACGGCTCGGGCGGTGGCAGCGGCCAGAGCCACAGGTTGCGACGGCTGGCGACGAAGCGGTCGCCGCCGCCTCCGCCGCCCTCGCCGGAGTCACGCAGAACGGGACCGTGCGGATTCTCGCCCGGGTGCCGGTCGACGGTGGTCGCCTTGGCGCCGCCCGGAAACCGTACGCCGAAGCGCAGGAGTTCGTCCGCCAGTGGCTTGCCGGGGCGCACGCGGTGCCGGTGCGGTCCGCCGAACAGCAGCTCGCGCCGGTCCCACCAGACGTCCTCGTCGCCGCCCTCAGGGTGCCGGGCCGCCAACCGGAGCCGTAACTCCACGCCCTGCGGGAAGGCGGCGGCGCTGGCGAGGGCGATGACCAGCTCCTGGTTGCGGAACAGCACCTGCTCGATCGGGACGACACCGCCGAGCACGTCGCGGGGCGGGCCGAGCCACGGGGTGGAGCAGCCGGCTGTCCATGTCCGCGCATCGGCATACGGCGGACCCCGCGCGGTCGTGGCGTCGAGGCGCACGTAGCCTCGGCATCGGAGGAGAACGGTCGCAGGGGATCGGGGTGCGAGGTGGAACCGACGGGCACGGCGCTGACGGAGGCCGACTGGGCGGCCCACCGGCCGGCGGTGTTCGGGGCCGCGTACCGGATTCTCGGCAGCGTGGCCGAGGCGGAGGACGTGGCGCAGGAGGTGTGGTTGCGGGCCGCCGCCGCCGACCTGTCCGAGGTGCGCGACGTGCGTGCCTGGCTGGTGACCGTGTCCGCCCGTACGGCCTACAACGTGCTGATGTCGGCGCGCGTGCGGCGCGAGTCGTACGTCGGGCCGTGGCTGCCCGAACCGCTGCTGACCGGGCCCGACGCCGCCGCCCGGGTGCTCGTGGACGAGTCGGTGAGCACCGCGATGCTGGTGGTCATGCGGACGCTCACCCCCGCCGAGCGCGTGGCGCTGGTGCTGCACGACGTGTTCGACCTCCCGTTCGCGCGCATCGCCGAGGTGCTGGGCGCCACGCCCGCCGCCAGCCGCAAGCTCGCCTCGCGGGCCCGTACGCGGGTCGCCGCCGTCACGGAACGGCCCCGGGCCTCCAAGGCCGAGACCAGGCGGGTGCTGGAGGCGTTCAGGGCGGCGGCCGAGGCCGGTGACCTGGCCGGGCTCGTCGCGCTGCTGGACCCCGAGGCCGTCTACGTCGCCGACGGCGGCGGCAAGGCGACGGCGGCGCGCAGGCCGGTCCGGGGCGCCGCGATCATCGCCCGGCTGGCGATCAGGCAGGTCGAGCTCAGGCGTCCGGACGCCGTCCGCGTCGTCGAGGTCAACGGGGAGCCCGCCCTGGCGACCTACTCCGGCGGCGCGCTGGTCTGGCTCGACACCGTGGAGGTCAGCGGCGGGCGGATCACGGAGTTCAGGAGGCTGGTCAATCCCGACAAGCTTCCGCGCATCGGTCACATCTGAGCCGGCTGTCTTGTCTCCCTGCCGATCCCTCCCCGTCCGTGGGGGGACAGGCTGAGAGAGGACGAGACGGTGGCACAGGTTGTGATCATCGGTGGCGGTTTCGCGGGCGTGTGGAGCGCGGCGGGCGCGGCGCTGGCGCGCGGGGAGCGGGACCTGCGTATCACGCTCATCGCGCCCGGCGAGCGGATGGTCCTGCGTCCGAGGCTGTACGAGCCCGACCCGGGCCTGGCCACGGTGGAGCTGCGCAGGATCCTCGACCCGATCGGCGTCGAGCACCTGCGCGCCACGGTCAGCGAGATCGACACCGCCCGCCGCGTGGTGGTGGCCGACGGCCAGGAGATCCCGTACGACCGCCTGGTGCTGGCGGCGGGCAGCGAGCTCGTCCGGCCACGGGACCTGCCCGGCGCCGAACGGCTCTTCGACATCGACACCCTGGCCGGGGCCCAGCGGCTCGCCGACCGGCTGCGCGGCCGGGCGGACTGTTCCGTGGTGGTCGTCGGCGCCGGGTTCACCGGTCTGGAGGCGGCGACCGAGCTGGCCGCCCGGGGCCGGGTGCTGCTGGTGGACCGGGCGGCGGTGGTCGGCGAACAGCTCGGCCCGGAGCCGCGCGAGGCGATCGAGTCGGCCCTGGACGAGCTCGGCGTCGAACGCCGCCTCGCCACCACCGTGACCGAGGTCGGCGACGGCTACGCCGCCCTGTCCGACGGCACCAAGGTCGAGGCGGACGCGGTCGTCTGGTCGGTGGGCATGCGGGCGAACCGGCTCACCCGGCACATCACCGGCTCACTCGACCACCTCGGCCGGATACCGGTGGACCGGCACCTGCGCGCCCTGCCCGAGGTGTTCGCCGCCGGCGACACGGCCGCGGCGCCCTACGACGCCGGGCACACGGTCACGCAGTCCTGCCAGCACGCCGTCCCGCTCGGCAAGGTCGCCGGGTACAACGCGGCGGCCGACCTGCTCGGCCTCCCTCCGCGCGACTTCACCCCCGGCCCGTACGTCACCTGCCTCGACCTGGGCGGCGCCGGGGGGATCTTCACCCGCGGCTGGGACCGGAAGGTGATGGCCACGGGCGCCCACGGCAAGGAGATCAAGCGGCAGATCAACCAGGCGATCCACCCGCCCGTCGACGACGCCGCGAAGATCCTCGCCGCGGCCGACGACGTCTACCTGGACCTGCCCTTCTTCCCCCGCTAGGAGCTTCCCGCGCTGGGAGCTTCCGCGTCAGGAGGACGTCCCGCTCCTCGATAACGGCCGGTCCGGAGCCTCCTCACCGCCGGGCTCCGGCCGCGCCGCCAGCGGCAGTCGCAGCACGAACCGGGCGCCGTCCGGGTGATCGGCCACGAACAGATCGCCCCCGTACGCGTGGGCGATCTCGCGGGCGATCGGTAGGCCGAACCCGGAGCCGCCGGTGTCGAGCGTGCGCGCCTGGTCGTGCCGGTAGAGCCGGTGGAAGATGCGCTCCCGGTCCTCGGGCGGGATGCCGGGCCCGTCGTCGATGATCTCCAGGACGGCGTACGGCGGCGTGGCGGCGACCACGAACTCGATCCTGGTGGTGGTGTGGCGTTCGGCGTTGGCCACCAGGTTGGACAGCAGCCGGGCCAGCCGCACCCGCGAGGCCCGTACGACCACGTCCTCCTCCAGCCGGGTGACCACGGCCGCGCTCGGCGGGTGGGCGCCCAGCTCCTCCACGACCAGGCGGGCCAGGTCGACGAGCTCGACGCCGGGCGGCGGGGCCGTGTAGAGGCGGGCCAGGGCGAGCAGGTCGCCGACGATCTCGTTGAGCCGCTCGGCGTCGCGGTGCAGGCTCCGCAGTGTCCGGCGCAGGTCCGCGCCCGGGTCGGACAGCGCGTCCTCCAGCTCGGTCAGCAGGCCCGTGATCGGGTTGCGCAGGTCGTGCGCGGCGTCGAACACGAACCGCTGCTGGTGCTCGATCGTCTCGTGCAGCATCGACACCTTCTGCTGCTCCTGCCGGTACGCCTGGTGGAGCAGCCCGTCGGCCCCGGCGTCCGGCTCCTCGGCGGCGCCGGCGACCTCCGCCTGCCCGAACACGACGATGATCCCCTTGGCGGCGCCCGACGGATCGAGCACCGGCGCGCTCGTCATCCGCCAGTGGCGCGGGTCGGGCGGCGCCCAGTCATGCCGCAGCAGCGGGACGACCTCGCCGACGCCCGAACCGGCCACCCGCTCCAGCGACGCGCGCACCTTCGCCGCCCCCGCCGCGCTCAGCCCCCTCGGGGCCACCGGCAGGGACCGGCCGACGACCTCGTCCCGCTCCTGGCCGGTCATCCGCAGGCAGGCGTCGTTCACGGCGAGCACGACCAGCTCGCGGGTGAGCAGCATGCAGGGACACGGCAGCGCCTCGAATGCCGCCTGGTAGTCGACCGTCGCTCCCATCACCGGGTCCCCCTCAGCCGCCATCTACCCTCAGAGGCCCCGCGACATGCGAAAACATCAGAGAGCGGTCAGCCCAGGCGCATAACGCGGCCCAGCGCCGGCGACCCCGCGGTCTACTCCAGGTCGGAGAGGGTGATCTCCGGGGAGGGCAAGGGGCGGTGTCCGGACGGGCGCGCAAGCGGGTGCGACCGGCGGAGGACGGGATGCGACCTGAGGTGGAGGTTTCCGGTCTGCCCGAGTCCGACTTCGGGCTGTCGTGCGTGAGAAGCGGCTTCCCTAGCGTCGGATCCCGACGAAAGGAAACCCTCACGATGAACGCGTTACGTCGGAGCCGGTGGCCGATCCCGGTGCTCATGGTGCTCTCGCCGCTGCTGGCGGAGGTGTTCAGCGGCTCCATGCCCGCCACCGATTTCTTCCAGCCGGGCATGTTCCTCCCCTTCACCGTCTTCGTCTACGGGCTGCCGATTCTGGTGCTGCGCGAGGTGGCCACGCGGACGAGGACGGGACTGCTCGGCCTGTGGTGCCTGGGCATGATCTACGGCCTGTACAACGAGGGTCTGATCTCGGAGACGCTCTTCCACCCGCTCGACCCGGCGAACGACGCGTACGGGACGTTGGGGGTGGTGGCCGGGCTGCGGATCCCCTGGGCGCTGTACATCCTGCCCTGGCACGGCCTGTTCTCGCTCCTCACCCCGGTGCTGCTGACGCACCTGCTGTTCCCCGAGCAGGCGGACCGGCCGTGGCTGCCGAAGTGGGCCACCTGGGTGCTGGGGATCGTCACCGGCGGGCTGGCGATCGCCCGGTTCGTGTTCTGGGGCGAGAACCGCGGGGTGCAGGACGGCGGGACCTTCCTCCTGCACCTGGCGGTCGTGCTCGGTGCCGCGCTGGTCGCCTGCCTGGTAGCGGCGCGGCTGCCGCGGGGGCCGCGGGTGGTGGCGGGCGTGGATCGGCCGGGGGCGCGGTGGCTGCCGTTCGCGGCGGGCGCGGGGCTGTACGCGACCTGGTTCGTCGGGACCGAGCTGCTGGTCTCCGTGGTCAAGGCCCCGTGGCCGGTCGTGGCGCTCTACACCTCGGCGGCGGTGGCGGCGGGACTCTGGGCGACGGCCCGGGTACGGGCGACGACCAGGGCCGCCGCCGCGCTGTTCGTCCTCGGCGCGGGAACGACACAGGCGGCCGTCGTCGTCCTGCTGATCGGACTGCTGGTCGGCGACGCCTTCAGGGCCCTGTCCGGAGCCGTCTTCGTCGCCGTCTACCTCACCGCCACAGCCCTCATCGCCCGGCGGCAGGGCCGAGCGGCGCAGTCGGCCGGAGAGATCAGCCGCGCAGGTAGCTGAGGACCGCCAGGACCCTGCGGTGACTGATCTCGTCGGCGGGCAGGTCCAGTTTGGTGAAGATGCTGCCGATGTGCTTGGAGACGGTCACCTCGGAGATGACGAGATCCCTGCCGATGGCGGCGTTGGACCGGCCCTCCGCCATCAGAGCCAGCACCTCGAGCTCGCGCGGGCTGAGCCGCAGCAGCGGGTCGGCCCGGTGCGTGAGCAGCCGCCGCACCACCTCCGGGTCGATCACCGTCTCGCCACCACCCACCTCCCGCATGGTCGCCACGAACTGGGCGCCGTTCGCCACCCGGTCCTTGAGCAGGTAGCCAGTGCCGGCATCACCGCTACGCAGCAGCTCGGAGAGTGCGGCGCCGTCGACGTACTGGCTGAGGACCAGCACCGGCAGCGAAGGGCGATCGCGGCGCAGCGCGATCGTCGCCCGCAGGCCGTCGTCGGTGTGGTCGGGCGGCATGCGCACGTCGGTGACGACGATGTCGGGCCGGAAGGCCGAGGTCGCGCTGCGGAGCTCACCGGCGGTAGCCACTGCGGCCACCACCTGATGCTCGAAGTACGTGAGAAGGTTGACCAGGCTCTCCCGCAGCAGGCCGGAATCCTCGGCCAGCACGACTCTCATGCCGTCACCGGGTGCGGCAGGCAGGGGATCTCGGCGCGCAGGACGGTCGGCCCGCCGCCGGGGCTGGTGAACCTCACCCGGCCGCCCACCGCGGCCACCCGGTCCGCCATGCCCTGGACGCCGCCGTCCGCCCGTACGTCGAGGCCGCCCCTGCCGTTGTCACCCACTTCCAGGATCAGCGTGTCGCGGGCGATCCAGCCGCTGACCCAGCAGTCGTCGGCCTCGGCGTGCTTGGCGACGTTAGCCAGGGCCTCGCTCACCATGAAGTACGCGGTGCTCTCCACACTGGGCACGAGCCTGCCCGGAACGTCGATCTTCACCCGGATCCTCAGGGAATGAGCCCTGGCCAGCTCGGCCACGGCTTCGGGGAGGCCGCGCTCGGCCAGCACCCGCGGATGGATGCCGCGTACGAGCTCGCGCAGCTCCTCCAGCGTCGTGATGGTCTCTAGATGGGCGCGGGACAGCAGGCTGTGCAGCTTGGGATCGGCCACGGTCATCCGCGCCATGTCCAGCATCACGCCGAGCGCGACGAGCCGCTGCTGGGTGCCGTCGTGCAGATCACGCTCGATGCGCCGCCGTTCGGCGTCGAACGCGTCGAGCAGCCGCCCGCTGGAGCCGACCGTCTCCATGTCCGGGATCTCGTACGGGGGAGGCGCGAGCAGCGCCCGGGCGATCGGAACCCGCATCTTCGCGGCCACGACGGCCAGGTAGGCCGCGGCCACCAGCCCGAGCGCTGCGAACCCTGCCACCAGGAGCGAGTCCGCCAGCGTGGGCAGGTGCGTGCCGAGGAGGTCGACCGGCCCGGACACCAGGTAGACGACTGGTGCGGCGAGGAAGACGATACAGACCAGCGGTATGGCGGCGACGGCGTAGTCGAGCAGCCACAGCCCCGTGATCAGCGCCGTGGTGTAGCCGAACGCGCGCCAGGTGGCGTTCTCGCGGAGCCTGGTGCCGATCCACGCCCTGGGCCCCGGCCGGCGCAGGGTCCGGTGCGGGCTGGGGAGCGCAGGCAGGCCGAGCAGCCGTAGCCGCCGGCGTTCGACGGCGCCGATCGGGATCCCCGCCAGCCCGGCCGCCGTCAACGGGACGAACCCGATCGCGAGAGGCGCCAGCGTCACGCCCACCAGGACGAACGTCAGCACCACCGTCATGGTCACGCCGCCGAGCAGGGCGCCGGTCGCCGCGTACGCCCAGGCGCGCCAGGGCGTGGAGGAGGTCAGGAGCCTGGTCGGGTGCATGCTCTCCACACCGCCGGAGCTTAGGACCTTTCCCGGCTCCTGCCATGACAGCCACCTATACCAAGAAATGTCGTACCTGCCGTGATTCGCCCGTCCACCGGTCACCTGTGTGCTGGAGACCTCGTCGTCTACCGCACTGGAGGGCATCTCGTGAGGCCGGTTCACTCCGCACCAAGGCGATCGGTCACCTGGCCGATGAAACCCACCGCGCGCAGGGTGTGGCTGGTGCTGCACGTGAGCCTGTCCGTGGGCTGGCTCGGCGGCAGCTACGCCATGCTCGTCATGGGCGTCGTGGCGCTGACCAGCACGGGAATGCCCCTGCGGCCCGCGGCCTACGACATGCTGCACATCAGCGACACGGCGATCATGATTCCCGGGAGCCTGGGGGCCCTGGTCACCGGACTCGTGCTGGCGCTGTACACCAAGTGGCGCGTCCTGCATCACTGGTGGGTCGTCACCAAACTGGTGCTCACCGTCTTCGCGATGATCTCCGGGTACGCGTACACCGCCCAAGGGGTGAAGGCCGCGCTCGCCATGACCCTGGTCGACCCGGGGGCCGACATCGGCTCCTTGGAGCCCGGGTTGCTGGCGGGGTCGGTCGTGATGCTGGTCGTCCTGTCCCTCGCCACGGTGCTGTCCGTCGTCAAGCCGTGGGGACGCACCCGATGTGGCCGCGGCCCCAGCAGCCGCCGACCCCGGGCCTCGGCACACTGACCGTCCCAGCCGGCGCGAGAGAAGGTGTCGGCTCACTCCTTCTGACCTGGCCGTACGATGCCCGTCTCGTACGCGTACACGACGAGCTGCACCCGGTCACGCAGGTGCAGCTTGGTGAGGATCCGGCCGACATGGGTCTTCACCGTCGCCTCCGAGACGGTCAGCGTCTCGGCGATCTCGCCGTTGGAGTGACCGCGGACCACCTCCGCCAGCACCTCGCGCTCGCGCTCGGTGAGCTGGTCCAGCCGCCCGTCGGCAGGGGAGCAGCCGGTCGCCGGGTCGGGCAGGTGCTGGGCGAAGGCGTCGATCAACCGGCGGGTCACCTGCGGCGCGACCACGGCGTCGCCGGAGGCCACGGCCCGGATGCCGGTGAGCAGATCGGGCGGCGGCACCTCCTTGAGCAGGAACCCGCTCGCGCCGGCACGCAACCCGGCGAACACGTACTCATCGAGGTTGAACGTGGTCAGCAGCAGGACGCGCGCCGGGGATCCGGACTCGACGATCCGCCGGGTGGCCTCGATGCCGTCCATCACCGGCATCCGGACGTCCATCAGCACCACGTCCGCTCTCGTGGCGCGGGTCATCGCCACGCCCTGCGCGCCGTCGCCGGCCTCCCCGACGACCTCAAGATCGGGCTGGGTCTCGAACACCATGCGGAAGCCGAGACGCAACATGGGCTGGTCGTCCACCAGCAGCAGCCGGATCTTCACGGGCTTCCGCCACCGAACCTGAGGCGGGTGCGCACCCGCCAGCCGCCATCGGGCAACGGCCCCGCCTCGACCCGGCCGCCGTAGGCCGCCGCCCGCTCGGCCATGCCGGCCAGCCCGTGACCGGCGGTCTGCGCCCCCGCCACGGCCAGGGCGGACGCGCCACGCCCGTCGTCGACGATCTCCAGCTCGGCCCCGGAGACCGTATAACTCAGCCGGATCTTCGCGGCGGCCTCCGGGCCTGCATGCTTGATCGTGTTGGTCAGCGCCTCTTGGACAATCCGGTAGATCGCCAGCCCCGGGCCCGGCCCCCAGCCGCCCGGCACGCCTTCACGGGTCAGGGTCACCTGTACGCCTGCCTCCCGCACCTGGTCGAAGAGCAGATCGAGATCGTTCACGCCGGGCGGCGGGGCCAGGCTGCCCTTCTCACCGACGCTGCCCGGCCGGGTGCCAATGTCGGGCCCGGTGCCGCTGCCCGGCCCGGTGCCGCTGTCGGGCTCGCCGTCGCGGAGCAGCCCCAGCAGCCGGCGCATGTCCGCGAGCGCCTCCCTGCCCACCGCCGACACCTTCCCCATCGTGTCGGCGGCCCGCTCCGGAGCCGTCGTCGCGGTGAACGCCGCCCCGTCGGACAGCGCCACCATCACCGCCAGGTTGTGGGTCACGATGTCGTGCACCTCCCGGGCGATCCGGCTCCGCTCGGCCGCCACCGCGAGACGAGCCTGCTGGTCACGCTCCCGTTCCAGCCGCTCGGCCCGCTCCCGCAGTCCCGCGAGATGGGCCTCCCGGGTCTGGAGCGTCACCCCGAGCAGTACGGCCACCGCCACGCCCGAGGCGAGCACCACCACGTCACCCCACCGCAGCCCCGCCACCAGCACGCCGTAGAGAAAGGCCGCGCCGAGCACCGCCACCGGCGGCAGCACCCGCGGCCACGGGCGGTGCCGGGCCACCGTGTAAGCCGCCATCCCGACCACGGCCACCGGATAGACCTCCTGCACCCCCGCCACATAGGACGCCAGGCCGAGCCCGACCGTCACATACAGCACCAGAACCGGAGCCACCCGCCGCCACACCAGCGGAAGACAGACCACGCCCAGCCAACCCCACCCGGCCACCCCGTCCAACCCAGGAACGTTGGCCAGCACCACCACCCCGGCCAGGGCGGCGTCCAGCACCCACCCGTGCTCCCGAGCGCGGGCAACGAGTCGTCCGACCACGTCAGCGACGCTACCGACGACCGCCGGCCACCGCACCCACCCCAGGTCCTATCTTCCCGATCACCCCGTACGACCCAGGTCGTAGCCGCGCTTCTCCTCCCGATAAATCCGCACCCGCCGGCCGTCGGTGCTGTCGATGACGGTCCTTCCACCGAGAGGCCGCTTCAGGGTGAAGCCGACCGGGTGCGCGTAGCCGACCAGGTTCGTGAACACGGGCTCTTCCCAGGGCCCACCCGGCCAGGGTCAACGCGGTAACCGCCAGAACGAGGAACGACTTGCCTGCAGGCATGGGAGGGCTCAAGCCGGCAGGTTCGCCAAGGCGAGCGCCCAGGGATAGTCGTCGATGCGGTCGGGTCCGGTGCTGGGCGGGTGCGGCTCGAATTGGCCGGGGCCGAGCAGGACGCGGATGCCTTCGGCGCGAAGCTCTTCCACGCTGCGCCGGAAGGGGGCGCGGGAGGCGAGGGCGGTGTTGACGAAGGGCAGGACGACGACGGGGATGCCGAGTCCGGGCGCCTCGGAGAGCAGGCCGAGTGCGTAGGTGTCGGCGATGCCCTGGGCGAACTTGTTGATGGTGTTGTACGTGGCGGGAGCGACGATGATGGCGTCCGCGCGTGGGGACTTGGGCTCCGCGGGCTTGCGGTACTGGCTGCGTACGGGCCGGCCGGTCTGCTTCTCCAGCTCTGCGACGTCGATGAAGTCCAGGGCGGGCGGGGTGGCCACGACCTGGACGGTCCAGCCGGCCTGTTGGGCCAGGGTGACGAGTCGGCCGACGTCGGGGGCGGGCCCGGCGGCGCAGACGATGACGTGGAGGAGCTTGCCGGATCGGCTCACGCGATGGACTCCCAGGGTGGCGACGTATTCACGGCAGCCTGCCACTTCCACCGAGGGCAGGGAACCGGGCGGGCTGCCCGACCGGCGTCCGCCCAGGTCAGATGGGGTGGAGCCCGGAGCTCGAACCCGGAACCTACGGATCAAGCTCGGCCGACCAAGATCCCCCGGCCGGAAGGGAGTGAAGCAGCTACTCGACCCTGATGTGGATACTCGGGCATACACATGAGTAGCGCGGTTGATCCCGGTATATCCCCGTGCCTCGTCCTATGACATCGCCTGATGCGTCCTTGAGGGCCAGATCCACTGCGCCCTCATAGACGGCAGCATTGATCCCCAGCATTGCCAGCCCGCCCTCGTACTGCGGAGTGGAGTAGGCGGGGTTGTCCAAAGGGACCACGGTGCACGGATGTCCTTCCGAGCAGACATCCAGCGTGTGAGCGCGACTGGCGGCAAACTAGACGCCGACCTTTTTCACAGACCCGATGACAAAGACGTCGCCATTCGGAGCATGAGTGAGACAGTCGACGTCCCCATAAGCCTTATACCCAAAGGGCTTACTCCTGCCCCATTTCTCGAACCCGCCCACCAGGGCTACCGAAGATCCTTGAAGGATATTGCCGACGTAAGGGACGGTAACGCCGCGTTTTCCGTTCATCTGTGTCGGGGTCGTGCCCTTCGGCCAGACAAGCCCCATAGGCGATGAGCCGGCGGTCACCAGCTCCAAGCATCGGTTCGCGGAGTTGTAGGTCAGCTCACCTTCTGCGACGACCAGGAAATTGAGGGTTGAGCTGCGTACGACGATCTTCGGGTCCTGACCAACCGCATGTACGTGGTCGATACCGTTTCCTACGGCATCGGATGGTTGGCCGGTGTCAGGCGCTGTGACCGCTACGCCACCGCCCACCGACGCGCAGGCCAGCAGAGCCAAAACGGCTGTGCCGGCGGGCCGAGGACGGCAGCGCAACAGTCTCATGGACACATTCAACCGCCTGAAGGGGCTTGGACGATCGGGCGGTTGACCACTATGGAAATCTGCGCCTGCATTTCACTCACCGAGTATCGGAAGCTGCTCCATGAACGAGACCGCTCTGCGAAGGAGCGGAATGGTGACCGACCCGCCTCCCACAAGGGCGATCTGCAGCGCCTCAAGCACCTGTTCACGAGAGACCCGCTCTTCATCACACCGTTCGAGATGATAATAGACGCACTCCTCGCAGTCCTTCATCACGGACACCACCAGGCCGAGCAGTTCTTTTACCGAGGCGGGCAGGGCGCCGGGCGCGTACGCCGCGCCGTCCAAGGCGAAGAACGATTCAAACAGCGACCCGCTGCTGCGCAGACGCTCATTCCCGTCGGCTCTGGCCTTGCGGAAAGCTTCTGGGGAAGGCGTCACGGCCAGATGTTCGCGGGCATGAATGGCGGTGTCGGCCTGAGGGCCGGTGGAGCTGGACATGTGGGCATTATGATCCGCCGATCAGCTTCACCACCAACGATAATTTCCGTTGGGGCTATCAGTGATGCTTATCGCGAGGCAATGCCCGGTCAGTCAGTCACGTGCTCGCTTCCGGGCCCGTTCGATCTCGTTGATGTTGTCCTCCGTCCACCGGCGGAGCGCCGTGATGGGCTCGGCAAGGCTGCGCCCGAGCGCGGTGAGCTCATAGTCCACCCGGGGCGGGATGGTGGGGTGGACGGTGCGCGTGACGAACCCGTCGCCTTCGAGGCTGCGCAGGGTCTGGGTGAGCATCTTCTGCGAGACGCCCTCGATGCGTCGGCTGAGGTCGGTGTAGCGCATGGTGCCGTCGAGGAGGGCATCCACGACGAGGATCGTCCATTTGCCTGCGATGTGATCCAGCACCTGGCGGGTCGGGCACTTCGCCGAGAAGGCGTCGGCCGGCAACCCGGAGGACTCCACAATGGTCTCCATGAAGGGAGAGTAACGCACTAATTAGTGCCTTCTTCCGTATGGAGAGCCGCTCTCCGATAGTGAGTGGCATGACGCCTCACACCATGTCTGTCGCCGAAGCCATCCGCACCCGCCGCACCGTCCGTCACTACCGCCCCGATGCGGTCCCCGCGGACGTGCTCGACGCACTTCTCGCCCTCGCCATCGAGGCGCCCACCAGCTGGAACCTCCAGGACCGGTCCATCGTCGCCGTCACCAGTGACGAAGGCCGTGCGGATCTGGCCTGGGCCACCGGTGGTCAGCCCCAGCCGCAGGAGGCGCCGCTCATGCTGGTCTTCGTCGCCGAGCCGCTGTCCTGGCGCGAGGACCACAGCGACGTCTACGAGCAGGCCCGTCGCAATGGAGCATGGAACGACGAGTTCGTCACGATGTTCTCCGCGGCGTCGCAAGCCTTCCAGACGGATCTTGAGGAGCGCGGCCTGCTGCGGGAGTACGCGGTCAAGGACGCGATGATCGCGGCCAGTTACGTGATGCTCGCCGCCACGGAGATGGGGCTTGCCACTTCGCCGATGAACGGCTGGGACGAGGCCAAGGTGAAGAAGGCGATCGGCATCGAAGACCGCGACGACCTGGCCATCGCCCTGCTGATGTCCCTCGGCTATCCGGCTGAGGAGCGTCGCCACCCCGGCCGCCGGGCACGGGAACGCAACGTGTTCCGCGAGTCCTACGGATCGCCCGAACAACACTCCCGATGACGACGCCCCTCACCGGAAACGATCGCCGGATCGGCATGGGTTGGGCAGGAGGGGCTCGCCCTGCGACCGGCCGCCGCCTGACGCCTCAGGCGTCGTCGCCGCCCAGGAGCCAGCGCAGCATGGCGGGCGTGGCGGCGAAATGACCGGCGTGACCTGCGTCGTCCGCCTCGATGAGCGTGGCGGACGGGATGCGGGCGGCCAGCCAGCGCCCGTGCGTCACCGGGACGACCGTGTCCAGGGACCCGTGCCAGATCCGCACCGGCACGTCGATCGTCGCCGGGTCGAACCCCCACGGCAGCCCGTACAGGGCGAACTCATCGTCGATCCACCCGTCCTTGCCGGGCCGTACGGCTTCCGCGAAAGCCGGCCGGAGCATGGCCTGGACCTCGGGCTGGGCCAGGACGGCCTGCTCGGCGGGCGGCAGCAGCGTGGCGGGGCTCGCGCTCTCCTCGTCCTCGGCGAACAGCTTGACCAGGGCGTCCCTGCTGATCAGCGCCGCCTCGGAGGAGCGGCGGTTGCTCTCCATCATGCCGGCCGTCCAGTCCAGCCCGGGCGCGTCGCACGGCGCCAGGCTCGCCAGGGCCGCGGCGCGCGTGACGCGGCCGGGGTGGCGGGCGGCGAAGGCGAGCGCGTGCGGCCCGCCTCCTGACACGCCGAACACGGGGAAGCGGTCGAGGCCGAGGGCGTCGGCGATCGTGCGGATGTCCTCGGCGGCGTCCACCACCCGGCGTCCGCCGTGCGGCGTGGAGCTCCCGTAGCCGGGCCGGTCGTAGGTGATCAGCCGGATGCCCAGCTCGGTGAAGAGCTCGGGGTGCGGGTAGCGGGCGAGGCGGCTCATGGGTGTGCCGTGGGTGTACACGACAGGGCTGCCGCCGGGCTCGCCCCACTCCTCGACGGCCAGGGTGCGGCCGTCGGCCGCCTTCACCTCACGCACGCTCGATCTCCTTCGCCGCGAATTGCTCCGCAACCTACGCTATTCAGCACCTGTTAGGAGGATGCGGCCGAAGCGTGCCATAAAGCGGACAAAAGGTGCCATTCGCGTAGGCTCACGGGTGTGATCGAGGGGACCGTGTCGACCCAGCTGGCCCGGCTACTGGCCGGCGCCGCGGGGGCGAACGCCGCGCTGGCGCCCTTCGGCGACGAGCTCCACCACGACCTGGTGCGGGTGCCGGCGTCGGTCACCGACGCGCTCTGGGAGGAGCTGGCCGGTGTCACAGCCTCGCAGCTCGTACGCGCCCTGCCCGACCAGGGCGTCGGGCTGTGGAGCCAGATGTTCGGCGGGGGCGAGAACCTGCTGGACGGCCTGCGCGACGCCGCCAGATACCTCCCGATCCTGGCCGATCCGGCGACCGAGTCGATCGAGGTGATCGACGACGGCGAGCTGACCACGGTGCGCCACAGCTCCACGACCCGCCTGGCCCCGGCGGTGGCCGCCACCCGGATCGAGTTCGGTCTCGGGGTGGTGCTCGAACAGTTGCGCCGCGCCGGCGGCAGGACGGTCACGCCCGTGCACGTGGGGTTCGGCCATGCCGCGCCCCGGCGTCACGACGGCATCGCCGAGCTGTTCGGCAGCCGGAACGTCACCTTCGGCGCCGAATCCGACAGCCTGACGTTCCTCACCGCCGACCTCACGACGCCGCTGCCGTACGCCAGGCCCGGCCTGGCCGGGGTGCTGCGGCAGCATGCTGACCTCCTGCTGAGCGCCGTACGGCCGGCGTCGACCTGGCACGACAGGTTCCGCGCGGCCGTGGCCGACGCGCTGCGCGACGGCGACTGCTCGTTGCGGGCGGTCGCCGCCCGCCTGGCCCTCAGCTCCCGCACGTTGCAGCGCCGCCTGGCCGAGCAGGGCACCACCTGGCGGGCTGAGCTGGAGACCGTACGGCAGGACAGGGCGGTGCGGCTGCTGCGGGACACAGACCTCACCGTCGACGCCGTCGCCGACCGGGTCGGCTACAGCGACGCCCGCGCCCTGCGCCGCGCCACGCAGCGCTGGCACGGCAACTCGCCACGCACCGTACGCGGAAAGCCCACGTAACCAGTCAGACGGGGTAGGGCGCCCGGGGCTCGAACCCGGAACCCAACTGAACCTGCAACTGGGGATCCTGTGATCACGGCACCCCCGGGGCTTGAGCACTGACAGGCACCCCTCCCGCCACTGCTTGCGTAGTGATCTGATCTGACTACCACGGCTTCCACTTGGGCGACTGACAACCGTGACTGACCTCTGCTGACCCCCTCAATGCCACGCTAATGGCACGGCGACCAGGTGTGTGGTCACGGGGTCCGTTCTGCCGGACCTCTGTTCTAAGGTGTGCGGTCACCGTATTTTTGGATGATCGAGCTGAGAGTGTGTGGGGTTGACGGAGTCTCCTGCCCTGGTGGATCCGGTGAAATGACGCCGGTGTGTACGGATCGCATCCATTCTTCGTCGACCACAGCCTGGCATAGCGCTTCGGCGGTGATGAGTGTGGCGAGGCCACACCTGTTCTCCCAGGTCTCCCGACCCGCTGGGCTGGCGGCGATCCACTGTTCGACACTCGCGAGATCGGGATCTGGATACCAATCCCAGTCCGTCATGTCGAACCTGACCACCAGGCCGCTTTCCGTCCGATAAGAAAGTAATGCTGGGGCTTCATCGATCCATACAACGCTCAGGCATGGGCCGTACTGCGCCAGAATGGGAAGAGCTCCCTCGGTGACGGAATCGACGCGGTAGTCCATGATGACCGTGCCCTTGCCGAGGCGCCCGATGAACATGTCGACGTCGTCAGCGTTGAAGCGCGCCGGCTGAGTGCTCTCGGGTGAGATGTCGTACGCAGCCAGGACGTCGTCAACCTTGGTGGCAGAGCACCACGTCAAGTCGACGACCAGCCCGGTTTGCAGGCGAAACCACTCGTAGTAGGTTGAGTCGATCACGGACGCTTCCTCTCGGCTGACACCGCCATGGGCCATGCGCAATGATCTTGGCGCATCCGCCTGCCGTCCGCCGCCGAACCGCGATCAGCCACGTTGCTCGCCGAGCCAGGGTGAGAAACGAACCCTGGGTCGGCGATCGCCCCCAAGCACATACGGCGTCCAACCATGCAGTGGTGATCGTAGGACTGCATCTGTGCGGCGGCGCGGCAACCCCGGTCGGTGCGTTCGGTCGGTACGGCGGGAGTGGCGTGCGGTGGGCGGGCGGGCGGAGGGCCGGAGGTACGGCGGCGCGCCGCGTCGCCGCTTGACGCGGACGAGGCCCGAGACGTCCTGGACGTGGCCCACCACCAGGGGAACGGAACCCGCTGGTCCGTGGCGCTCGCTCTCGGCCTTGGAAGTACGTGGACCTCAAGCGGGGCGTCATCCGGGTCTTCTGGCAGGCCGCAAGCACGTTTGTACCAAGGAGGGGCAGAATTTCTGCGCGCCCGACTGCACGAAACACGCCCCCTCCTGCCCCGAACGGGTAGGCGGCTGGATCTTCGGGAAGCCCAAGGGCAAGAGCAAGCGAACCGTGATGATCCCGCCACCGCTGATCCCGCTGCTCAAGCTCCACCACCAGGCCCAGCAGGCCGAGAAGGAGTCGGCGGGGGAGCGGTGGCAGGACTATGACCTCGTCTGGTGCCACCCGGACGGACGCCTCATAGACGCCGGCCGGGACTGGGACGAGTGGAAAGAACTCCTCCGCCTGGCCCCGGTCGACAAGGACGCCCGCGTTCACGACGCCAGACACACCGCCGCGACACTCCTCATCGAACAGGGCGTGGACATCAGCGTCGTCCAGGAGATCCTCGGCCACTCACAACTGACCACGACCAAGCGATACACCCACATCACGGCGACGCTCTCGGCCGAGGCAGCAGCCCGCATGGGCCGGGCACTTTGGGGCTAACCGCAACTGGAAATGCAACTGGGCGGGCTTCCGGATCATGGAGATCGGGGAGTCCGCCCAGGTCATGTGGGGTAGGGCGCCCGGGGCTCGAACCCGGAACCTACGGATTAAAAGTCCGCAGCTCTGCCAATTGAGCTAACGCCCCTCGCAACGACAAGCGTACAGAGATTACCGCCCCGCCCGCGACGCCATTCGCTCTCGTCTCGTCACCGGTAGGCGGCCAGCCCGGTCAGCGCCTCGCCGAGCACCAGCGTGTGGATCTCCTGGGTGCCCTCGTAGGTCAGCACCGACTCCAGGTTGTTCATGTGCCGGATCACAGGGTACTCCAGGGTGATCCCGTTGCCGCCGAGGATGGTGCGGGCCTCCCGGGCGATGTCCAGGGCGGCGCGGACGTTGGCGAGTTTGCCGAAGCTGATCTGCCGGGGCTCCAGGGTGCCGGCGTCCTTGAGCGCGCCGAGGTGGAGGGCGGTCAGCCCGGCTTGGGCGGCGCCGACGTACATCCAGGCGAGTTTGTCCTGGGTGAGCTGGAAGGCGCCGATTGGCTTGCCGAACTGCACGCGGGTCTTGGCGTACTCGACGGCGGCCTCCAGGCAGGCGCGGGCGGCGCCGACGACTCCCCACAGGATGCCGAAGCGCGCCTCCGACAGGCACGACAGCGGCCCCTTGAGGCCGCGTACGCCGGGGAGCACGGCGCTGCCGGGCAGGCGGACGTCGTCGAAGTAGAGGGACGAGGTGACCGATGCCCTAAGGGACAGCTTCTTGTGGATCTCAGGGGCGGAGAAGCCGGGGGTGTCGGTGGGGACGACGAAGCCGCGGATGCCGTCGTCGGTCTGCGCCCAGACGACGGCCACGTCGGCGATGGAGCCGTTGGTGATCCACATCTTGGAGCCGTTGAGGATCCAGTCGTCGCCGTCGCGCTTGGCGTAGGTGCGCATGTTGGCGGGGTCGGAGCCGTGGTCGGGCTCGGTCAGGCCGAAGCAGCCGATGGCCTCGCCGGCGGCCATGCGCGGCAGCCACTGCTCCTTCTGCTCGTCGGACCCGTACCGCCAGATGGGGAACATGGCGAGCGAGCCCTGCACCGACACGAACGAGCGCAGCCCGGAGTCGCCGGCCTCCAGCTCGCGACAGGCGACGCCGTACGAGGTCGCGTCGGTGCCGGCGCAGCCGTAGCCCTCCAGGTGCATGCCGAGCAGGCCGAGCGCGCCGAGTTCGGGGGCGAGCTCACGGGCGGGGAAGGTCGCCTCCTCGAACCAGTCGCCGACGTGCGGCAGCACGCGGTCGGTGACGAAGGTGCGCACGGTGTCGCGGATGAGTCGCTGGTCGGCGTCGAGCCGGTCGTCCAGCCGCAGCAGGTCGTCCATCGCGCGTCCTCTCCTCGCTTAGGGGGCTACCAGGGTTCTACCAGGGGCAATCCCGATGTGCGAACGCAGGGCGGCAGGGCAGTCTTGGGGCATGAGCGAATACAACACCAAGCAGCTGCGCAGGACCCGCAAGGGCAGGATCATCGCGGGCGTGTGCTCGGGCGTCGGGGAGTACGTCGGGATCGACGCGAACCTCATCCGCATCGGCCTCGCGGTCATGACGCTGTTCGGCGGGCTGGGCGTGGGCGTGTACGCGATCGGCTGGCTGCTCATGCCCGAGGAGGGCAAGGAGACGTCGATCGTCCAGGACCTGATCAACAAGCAGCAGAGCAACAGCGGCAGCGGCACCAGCCCGTGGAGCGACGAGCAGAAGCCGCAGCAGTGATCAGGTCGCGGTCTGCGTGCGCACGCGGCCGCGCGACTCGGTCCAGATCATGGCCAGCACGGCGGCCACGATGAGGCCGGTGATGCCCGACAGGGCGACCACCGGCTCGGGGCCCAGCTTCTCGGCGGCGTAGCCGCCGATGAGGATCGCGACGCCCTGCGCGGCCATGAGCCCGGACTGCACCAGCCCGAACGCCTGTCCGCGCTGGTCAGGAGGGACTCGCTGGACGAAGGCGGCGTTCGCGGCGAGCTGATAGGCGCCCCCGATCCCCGACAGGACCCACGCCCCCAGCACGACCTCCAGCGGCGGCCGCATCGCCGTCACGATCAGCGGCGCGCAGCTCAGCATGGCCAGCCAGCCCATCAGCCGCATCCGCCCGGGCGGCGTGACGAACCTGCTGAACAGGAACGCCCCCACCACCGTGCCCAGCGGCATCGCCGCCATCAGCAGGCCGGTGATCACCGGCACGGGCAGGGTGCCGGTGTAGAGCTCGACGGCGTACGGCACCGCGATGCCCTCGGGCAGCACGTAGAAGCCGCACAGCCAGGCGAACAGCACCAGCGTGCGCAGCTTGCGGTCGCCGAACACGAGGCGGGCGCCGGCCCTGGTCATCGTCCACATGGACGGTCTGCCGCCGGCGTGCTCGCTCGCGGGGCGCCGCCGTACGCCGGTGACGAGGATCAGCGCGGAGGCGAGGAACGTGGCCGCGTTGATGGCGAGCGCGCGGTAGGGGCCCAGGGCGGCGATCACGGCGCCGCCGGCGGCGAAGCCGAGCATCTGCACGGCCTGGTTCGTCATGTTCTGCAACGCCGAGCCGACGACGTAGCGGTCGCCTTCCAGCACTTCGGGCAGCAGCGCGGCGCGCGCGGCCGAGAACGGGGCGCTGAGCAGCACCACGAGGAACACCAGCCCGCACAGCACCGGGAACGGCATGAACGGCAGCGCCATCACGCCCACGAGCGCGGCGCGCAGCAGGTCGCAGGCCACCATGACGCCCCGGCGCGCGAACCGGTCGGCGAGCCCGGCCAGCAGCGGCCCGCCCAGGATCGACGGCAGGTAGGTCAGCGCGTAGACGGCGGCGGTGGCCAGGGCGGAGCGGGTGCGGTCGTAGACGAGCACGGCGAGGGCCACCTGGGCGAGCTGGTCGCCGAGCAGCGACAGCCCCTGGCCGTACCAGAGCGCTCTGAACTCCTTGACGGCGATGACCTCACCGTAAGTGGCTTGGCGCTCTGTGGCACGGCGATGCCGTCCCGGCAGCCGTCGCGTCCGCATGGCCCCCATTGGACTCCGCTGTGCCTGACTGAGAGTGTTCAGTATGTCACCTAAGGTGCCCGATCATTCGGCAAGGCGCAACCCATTGGCGTCACCCGGAGGTTAAAGGGTCACCAACCCAGCTCATGGAGACGGTCGTCGTCGATGCCGAAGTGGTGGCCGACCTCGTGAACCACCGTGATCCGTACCTCCTCGACGACCTGCTCTTCCGTGTCGCAGATCTGACAGATCGGATTGCGGTAGATCTCGATGCGGTCGGGCAGGACTGCGGAGTACCAGTCGCCGCGCTCGGTGAGGGGAATGCCGGTGTACAGGCCCAGAAGGTGGGGTTCTGGCGGATCGTCCACAACAGTGACGACAACATTGCTCATGACACGGGTCAGCTCCGGAGGGATCGTGTCCAGCGCCTCGGCCACGAGCTCTTCGAACTTCTCCGGGGAAACCTCGATCACACGTGCCATTCTGCCTCGCGGGCTGGGTAAGCAAGAAACCGTATGAAGTTCCTGGACAGGTTGAAAGCAGTCATCAGGTTGCGGGCGTCCAAAGCTGTGGCGGTGCTCGTCGTCGCCGCGGCCGGCGCCTGGCTGGGCATCTTCCTCAGCGGGACCGTGCACGCGCAGGTCGGCCCCGTCGAGACCGGCATGTCCGTCGCCCCCTCCTGGGGCGGCGAGACGATCGTCGACGCCAGCCCGCTGGGCACGCTCACGTTCCGCACCCACGACGCCCCGCTGACCCTGCGCATCGCGCTCGAGAACATCGACCAGGAACGCGCCAAATCGCTCCTCGAAGACCCCCGCCTCACCGACCGGCTGCCCAGCATCATCGAGCGCGACCTGCTCGCGGGCGTGCGCGAGCTCGCCATCCGCTCGCTGCTGTGCGCCGCCGCCGGCGCGCTGATCGCCGTCCTCATGGTGTTCAGGCGGCCCCGCGTCGCCCTGACGGGCCTCCTGGTGGCCGCTGTGGCGCTCGCCACGACCGGACTGGTCGCCGCCCGGACCTTTCACCCCGGCTCGCTCGTCGAGCCCCGCTACACGGGCCTCGTCGCCGCGGCGCCCTCCCTCGTGGGCAGCGCCGAGTCGATCGTCACCCGGTTCGAGTCCTACCGCTCGCAACTCACCAAACTCGTCACGAACGTCTCGAAGCTGTACGACGCGGTCTCAACCCTTCCGGTGTACGACGCCGACCCCCGTTCCATCCGCGTCCTGCACGTCTCCGACATCCACATCAACCCGATCGCCTGGAACGTCATCCGGTCCCTGACCGAACAGTTCACCGTCGACCTGATCGTCGACACCGGCGACATCTCCGACCACGGCAGCAAGGCCGAGAACAAGTTCGTGGAGGAGATCGGCCGCCTCGGCGTCCCGTACGTGTACGTACGCGGCAACCACGACTCCAAGACCACCGAGAAGGCCGTCGCCAAGCAGAAGAACGCCGTCGTCCTCGACGACAAGATGCGCAACGTCGCCGGACTCAGCATCTACGGCCTCGGCGACCCGCGCTTCACCCCGGACAAGTCCGTACACGTCGACACCGACCCCGCCTCGCTCGAAGCCTTCGGCCGCGCCCACAGCGAGAACGTCGAGAACGCCGACCTCGTGGCCGTCCACGACGACATCGTCGCCCGCGGCTTCTCCGGCGCCACGCCGATGGTCCTGGCCGGTCACGCCCACAAACGCTCCACCACCATGTTGCCCACCGGCACCCGCGTCCTCGTCCAGGGCTCCACCGGCGGCGCCGGCCTGCGCGCACTCGAACACGCCGAGCCCACGCCCGTCCAGGCCTCCGTCCTGTACTTCGACCGCGAGACGAAACGCCTGCAGGCCTGGGACGACATCACCCTCGGCGGACTCGGCGAGCAGTCGGTGTACATGCAGCGTCACGTGGAGCCCGACCCGGGACGTATGATTTCCCCAGCGCCGACGAACGCCCCGTCGCCAACGGGGACGCTCAGCGGCACTACGTCACCGGCCGCCGGTTCGCCACTTTGGCATCAAGGGCAATCGTCCCCTATGCTTCAGAGGTCTCCGACGGAAGGCGACAGGGAATCCTGAGCCCCCATCGTCTAGCGGCCTAGGACACCGCCCTTTCAAGGCGGCGGCACGGGTTCGAATCCCGTTGGGGGCACCGCGAGCGCCTAGCGCACCCGCGAAACGGCAGGTCGAAGGACCTCCGAAGAGCTGGTAAGCTAAGCGAGCGCAAAGAGAACGAAGCAAGTCGCAAGGTCCTGTAGAGCAGTTTGGAGTGCTCGCCACCCTGTCAAGGTGGAGGTCGCGGGTTCAAGTCCCGTCAGGACCGCTCTGGGTCAGGTAGCTCAGTTGGTACGAGCGTCCGCCTGAAAAGCGGAAGGTCGGCAGTTCGACCCTGCCCCTGACCACCAGCTTTCGAACAATCAAGATGCCCCGTAGCGATCTCGCTCCGGGGCGTTTTTGTGTGCCGACAGCACCGGCGGCTGGCAGAATCCAGGTGTGAGCCGGACGGACAACACCATGCCGTTACGCATCCAGCAGCAGGACGGCCGCCGCTTCAGGCACGACGTGGGCGGGTCCTACAAGGGCGTCGGGAAAGTCGCGAACATCGCTGAGCGGAAAGCTCGGCAGCGCGTACGGCTGACCCTGCTGAGAGGCGAGGAGCCGGCGCCGACCAGACACCGCCGATGCGAGAAGTGGCTCTACTGAGAAGCCTTTCACGGTGGGCGAAGTCGTCGGCATCGGCGCCCGACCCGGCCCAGTGTCGAGTGGGTCGGCCGGCACGGATTCGGCTACGTCGGTTACGGTCGCGTCCGGGTTCGGTCGAGGTGACGGCAGAGCGTGACATCGTGAAGGCAGTGGAAAGGTCGGCTGGTACATCGCCCAGGGCTGAGGACATAGGGCAATGGCAATTCGGCAGGTAGCGTCGCTCGCTGGAGTTCTCATTGTCGCCGGGATGTTGACGGCGTGCACCTCTACACCCGCAGCCCGCCCAACGCCTGGCGCGTCAGGCGTTGTCTCGTCGCCTGGCCCTACCGCAGTGGAGGAGACCATCGAACCTCCGGCCGCCGAGATCCTGAGAGTCCCCGGCATGGAGTCGGGCACGAAAACGCTGGCGACTGCCGGACCGACATGGGGATCCAGCGTCATCGCGGACATTCGGGCGGACAAGGGCAGTATGTGGGTGATGTTCGACTGCCGAGGCGCAGGAACAGCGGAGATTGCCTTGGAGCCGCTCGTCTCGATGCCGTTCACATGCCTCGACAGCACGATCACGCCGACTATGAACCAAATCGACCTCAAATCGAAGACGCGGCTCAGAGTTCGCGTGCAGGCCCCCGAGTCGGTCGAATGGACGTTGAGGGTGACTCAGTAGTCATCGACTACACAGGACCCACGGACGCCCCGGGCATTCCCTTCAGCCTCCGTACAGGAGGCTGTCGAGGGCGGGGCGGCTGCCGGCGAAGGTCACCGTGCCCTCCTCCAGGGCCGCGTCGAGGGCGGCGGGGGCGGTCAGCAGGGCGCTGAGGGTCTTGGGGGTCGTGCGGAGGGAGAGGTCGGCCGTGGCGGGTTCGCCGCTGTGGACCTGGATCCGGCCGGACTCCGCGCGGAGGGTCCAGGGGGTGCCGTCGAGTTCGAGGCGGCAGACGGTCGGCGGCGCCGCCGGGTCGGGGTGGACGTGGTCCCGAAGGTAGATCAGCACCGAGGTGGCGCTGAGTGAGGTGGGCTCGGGCGGGTGGGGGGCGTCGATGCCCCAGTCGCTCAGGGCCAGGATGACCGGCTCCAGCTTCCTGCCTCGTTCGGTGAGTTCGTAGACCTGGGGCCCGGTGGCGGTTTCGCGGGTGCGGCGGCGGATCACGCCGTGGTGCTGGAGCTCGGAGCGAGCACAGACCGGCAGGCGATGGAGGGCGCAGTGAGTGTTTCGATCGAAGATCGACAGCACGGGCATGCGACGGTCGTGGATCCCGACGCGCATCAGGTGCTGTTCGAGAACGAGCACGTACGGGTGATCCAGGCGCGGGCGTCGCACGGCTGGGAGAGCGCCATGCACGCGCACCGCCCGATGCTCGTGGTCAACCTGGGCACCGGGCGGCAGAAGGTGACCTGGGCGGACGGGTCCACCCAGATCGTGGATCTGAACCCGGGCGCGGTCGTCTGGCAGGACGACGCCTTCGAGCACGCCTGGGAGTTGCTGGCGGGGGAGGTGAACGTGGTGCTGGTCGAGGTCAAGTCGGCGGACGGCGGGCAGTAGCGGGCGTCGTCACGCCTGGGTCAGGAGCGTGCTGTAGGCCTCGGAGTGCTCCTGGCCGGACATGAACGAGACGAACTGCCGGACGAAGGCGCCGCGCGAATAGCTGCCGTCACCGGCCAGGTCGCGGCCGAAGGCCGTCCGGAACAGGTCGCGGTATTCCTGGGCGTCGATCTTCTGGTCGTCGTCCACGTCGGTGACGTCGAACAGCACATCGGCGATCTTGATGAGGCCGGCCCCGGGCAGCGAGGCGGCCGCGGCGGCGTACTCCTGGCGGGTGACGCGGCCGTCGTCGTCGCTGTCGAGGGCGGCCTGCAGCTCCCGCCACCAGGCGGCGTACGCCTGGAAGAGCCGCTCCTCGTCCTGCTCGCCCAGGTCGAGCCGGGTGGCGACCTCCCTCGCCATGGCGGCCAGGTCCGGCCAGCGCAGGTAGCCGTCGCCGGTCTGGTCGAGGACCTCGCTGAAGAAGCGGTCGGCCGACAGGACCACCTGCTGGTCGTCGGCGGCGGGGGCGGGGGTGATGAGGCGCAGGAGGGCCGCGGCCTGCCCGGCCTTGCGGCGTACGGTGTCCCACGGGGTGGCGGACGACGGGTCGAGCAGGCCCATGACGGAGTCGACGCGCGTCCAGCTCTCCGGGAGGTAGCGGGTGGCGAGGCCGGCGGTCAGGTAGGCGCCCTGCATGAGGGTCCGGGCCCCGGGGAGGTCGGGCAGCGCGACGCGCCGGCAGAACGGCTCCGGGAGCGAGGCGATGATGACGGCGGTGGCCAGCGGGCCCGCCACGGCCCGGCCGACCGTCCACACCAGGGGATGGCCGCGCAGCGCCGGCGGCGCGGGGACGTTGGCCAGGAGCCGGTAGAGGATGACGCCCACGGCGTCGTTGTTCTCCAGGCGGTTCTCGACGACGTGGTCGTAGTAGGGCCAGAACTCCTGCAGCGTGGCGGGCAGGTGCTCGTTGTCGCCGTCGATGAGGGTCAGGAAGATGCGGTATTCGTCGTAGAGCCGCCGCATCTCGCCGGCGTCGAGCGTTTCGCCGCTCAGCCGGCACATCGCCACCGTCGACTCGAAGAGCGTGGCGGCGACCCAGGCGCGGGCCTCGGGGTCGGTCGCGTCGTAGGGGCGGCCCTGGGCGTCGGTGCCGGACATGCGGGCGTGGAGGCGGTTGAGCCGGGCCACCTCGCGGTCGCGTACGCGCGGGTCGGGGCTGAGGATGCGCCGCGAGCTGGTCGCGGTGTTGCGCAGCCGCCGCCAGGGGTGGGTGAGGAACGTCGAGTTCTCCATCAGTGCCGCGCCGATCTGCGGATGTGCGGCTTCGAGCAGCGTGGCGCGGGTGACCGCGAGGCCCCAGCGCGCCTCGCCGACCAGGCGGCGCAGGATGGAGTCGGCGCCGAAGACGTCCGTCGTCTCCGCTGTGGTGGTGCGGCTCATCGGTGACCCTCCCCGGTCAAGGTGGTGGACTGGCGTACGTCGCCGAAACGGCGCTGGCGCCGCCGGTAGGTGTCGAGGCATTCCCAGAAGTGGGTGGCGCGGAAGTCGGGCCAGAGCACCTGCGGGAAGACCCATTCGGCGTAGGCGACCTGCCAGAGCATGAAGTTGGAGATGCGCTGCTCCCCGGACGTGCGGATGACGAGGTCGACGTCGGGGGTGTCGGAGTAGGGCAGGTGCTGGGCGAAGCTGTCCTCGGTGACCTGGTCGGCGGGCGTGGCGGAGCGGATCAGCGAGCGGGCCGCGGCCACGATGTCGCGGCGTCCGCCGTGGTCGAAGGCCACGGTCAGCGTCATGCGCCTGTTGTCGCCGGTGAGCGTCATCAGGTCGGTGATGTCGCGGACCAGGGGCTGCGGGATGCGCGGGTCGGCCATGCCGAGGAAGCGGCAGCGGACGCCCCGGGCGTGCAGGGCGGGGGCGTGCTTGCGGATGGCGCGGCGGACGAGCCGCATGAGGATGTCGACCTCGGCGGCCGGGCGCCGCCAGTTCTCCGTGGAGAAGGCGTACAGGCTCAGCCAGGTGACCCCGGCGCTGCGCGCCGCCTCGATGACGTCCATCACGGCGGCCTCGGCGGCCTCGTGGCCGGCGGTGCGCGGCAGTGATCGCTGCGCGGCCCACCGGCCGTTTCCGTCCATCACGCAGGCGACGTGCCGCGGCAAGAGCATGACCACCCCCATGACTCAGGGTAACTGTAGCTTTACCTTACGTGGTGTCAAGGTGGGCCGGTGGGGAGGATTACCTTGGGGACATGCGCCTGACCGCCTTCACCGACATCTCCCTGCGGATCGTGATGCGCCTGGCCGTCGTGAGCGGTGACGAGCTGCTGACCACGCGGGCCGCCGCCGACGTGCTGGCGATCCCCTATACGCACGCGGCCAAGGCGGTCTCGCGGCTGAGCGAGATGGGGCTGGTGGAGACCCGGCGCGGGCGTGGCGGCGGCCTGCAGCTCACGGCGGCGGGGCGGCGGGCGACGGTGGGCTCGATCGTGCGCCGGCTGGAGGGCGAGCACGAGGTGGTGGGGTGCGAGGACGCGCTGCTGCCGTGCCCGCTGCGGGCGGCCTGCCGGTTGCGCGGGGCGCTGCGCCAGGCGCAGGAGGCCTTCTATGCGTCGCTCGACACGCTGACGGTCGATGCGCTGGTCACGGGGCCGACCAGGCCGGTGCTGCTCGGGCTGAGCGTCCCACCCAGATCGGGGACCGGCGAACCGGCTCTTTAATATGCATTCCAGATACCAATTATCTGGAGGTCCCCCATGCTGTCCGCGGAAAGCGCCGCGACTGTCCGCGCCACCCTCCCCGTCGTGGGCGCGTCGCTCGACACGATCACCGCCCGCTTCTACGAGACGATGTTCGCCGAGCGGCCGGAGCTGCTCGACGGCCTGTTCAACCGGGGCAACCAGCGCAGCGGCGAGCAGCGCAGGGCGCTGGCCGGGTCCATCGCCGCGTTCGCCGGCGCCCTGCTCGACAACCCGGACGAGCGGCCCGACGCGCTGCTCACCCGCATCGCGCACAAGCACGCCGCCGTCGGCATCACCGACGACCAGTACGTGATCGTGCACAAGTACCTGTTCGCGGCCATCGCCGAGGTGCTGGGCGAGGCCGTCACGCCCGAGGTGGCCGCCGCCTGGGACGAGGTCTACTGGCTGATGGCCGGCGCCCTGATCGCGATGGAGGCCCGCATCTACGCGCAGGCCGGCGCGAGCGAGGGCCGCACCTGGCGCCCGTGGCGGGTCGTCGAGCGCCGCGAGGAGACCGCCGACGTCATGTCGCTCGTGCTCGCGCCCGTCGGCGACGAGCCGGTCCCGCCCGCGCTGCCCGGTCAGTACGTCAGCGTCCGGGTGCGGATGCCCGACGGGGTGCACCAGCTCCGGCAGTACACGCTGTCCGGCCACGGCGCCGACGGGCTGCGGCGGATCACCGTCAAGCGGGTGCGCGGCGAGGGCGCCCCCGAGGGCGAGGTGTCCAACCTGCTGCACGCCACTGTCGAGCCGGGCGACGAGCTGACGCTGTCGGCCCCGTTCGGCGACGTGACGCTGGCGGGCGGCGACGCGCCGCTCGTGCTGGCCTCCGCCGGCATCGGCTGCACCCCGATCACCGCGATGCTCCAGCACCTGGCCGAGACCGGCAGCGACCGCCGCGTCCTGCTGCTGCACGCCGACCGCTCCGAGCCCGAGCACGCGCTGCGCGAGGACATGGAGGCGCTGACCGCCGTGCTGCCCCGGGGCGAGAGGATCTTCTGGTACGAGGACGGCCGGCGGGGCAGGGCGGGCCGGATCGACCTGGCCGGGGTCGACATCCCGGCGGGCTCGGTGGCCTACCTGTGCGGGCCGCTGCCGTTCATGCGGGAGGCCAGGGCCCAGCTCATCGGCGCGGGCGTGGCGCCCAAGGACATCCACTACGAGGTGTTCGGCCCCGATCTGTGGATCGCCGCGGCCTGAGCGGAGCCGAGAGCGCAGTGGGATCCCCGTACCTGATTTAAGTGCACTTATGTGCCGTTTGGGGGCCACCTGTCATCATGGGGACCATGTTGGAGGCTGCCGGGCTCGACGAGGTGACGGAACGGGCGTACCGCTTACTCGTCCGCGCGGGCGAGGCGGAGGCGGCCGACCTCGCCGAGGAGCTGGGGATCACGGCCGAGGCGGCGGCCGGCGCGCTCGCCACGATGCGGGACCTGGGGCTGGTCCGCGACGCGGGTGGGCGCGGGTTCGCGCCGGTGGCCCCGGACGTCGCGCTCGGGCCGCTGCTGATGCGGCGGCAGGAGAGCATCGACTGGGCCCGCCAGGCGGTCGAGCAGCTCGCCGAGGAATACCGCACCAGCCTGCGCCGCCGCGACGCCGACCGGCTGATCGAGGTGCTGCCGAGCCGCGCCGCGCTGCGTGAGCAGGTGCGCCATCTGCAGAACAGCGCCCGCGAGGAGGTCATGTACTTCTGCCGCGCCGGGCACGTGGTGATGCCGTCCCAGGACAACACCGAGGAGCTGGACGCGCTCGGCCGGGGCGTCGACTACCGGGTGATCTACGAGCGGGCCCTGCTGGAGGAGCCCGGGATGGTGGCCAACGTCGCCTACGGCATCAAGCTCGGCGAGCGCGCCCGCGCCGTGCGGTCCCTGCCGGTGCGGATGATGATCGCGGACCGGGCGACCGCGCTGCTGCCGCTGGTGCAGCACGCGGGCGGGCGGACCGAGACCACCGCCGCGCTGGTACGCGGCAGCAGCCTGCTGGACGCGCTGATCGCGCTGTTCGAGGCCCAGTGGGACCGGGCCACGCCGATCCGGTCGCTGGACGACGGGCAGGTCATCGACGCGGCGGCCGGCTGCCCGCTGGACGCCGACGAGCTCTACCTGCTCTCGCTGCTGGTCGCCGGCGTCCCCGACAAGTCGATCGCGAGCCAGCTCGGGCTCAGCCTGCGTACCGTGCAGCGCCGCGTCTACCACCTCATGCGGCGCGCGGGCGCGCAGACCAGGATGCAGCTTGCCTGGCATGCGGCCCGCGAGCGCTGGCTGTGACTACCGGACCCCGTACGCGCGGGTGACGGTCTGCTCGAACCGCTCTCCGGCGGCGCCCGTCGCGGTCACCCGCAGCGACACCCCGAGGTCGGTCCTGCGGTGCGAGACCAGGGCGACGTGCTGCCCCCGGCCCGCGGGGATCAGCGGCAGCCGCCGCCAGGTCCTGCCGTCGTCGTACGACAGCTCCGCGCTGAGCTTCCTGGCGGCGGGCGCGGTGAAGCCGAGCTTGACCGGGAGCGTCCGGTGGACCCGGCCCTCCAGGTCGGCCGGGATGTCGTAGTCGACGCCGAGCATCGGCAGCGGCCGGGTGTCCTCCGTCCTGGCGGACCTGAACGTCCACGACGTCCGCGTGGCCGTGGCGTGCAGCCACTCGTCGCCGGTGCGTGTGGTGTCCAGCTCCAGCCGGTACTCGGCGTCCTCCGGCACGGCGGGGAAGGCGCCGCGCAGCGTGCTGCGCTCCTCCACCAGCTGCCCGTCCCGGTAGAAGCGGGCCGCGGTGGTGTCCTTGTCGGCGCTGTCCCGCGCGTAGCCCTGGTGCCCGTCGGCGTCCACGAACTCGGGCACCTGCACGGTCAGCACGTCACCCGTCCGGGTCGCCGCCTGGACGGCCGGGCGCACGACCGGGGCGAACCAGTCCTCCTTGACGCGCTCGCCCGGCCGGTAGGTCCGCGGCCGGTCGGTCAGCCCGCCGCGCAGCCGGCTCATCGACTCCCAGGTGAGCGCGTGCTGCACGACGTGCTGCCACTGGGTGTCGCCGGCGCTGACGTACTCGGCCCGGCGCAGCGGCGTGTTGACGATGCGCTGCGTCTCCATCTGCGAGCCCAGGTCGTACGTCTGCCACGGGCGCCAGCCGAAGCGCTGGTCCTTGCCGTAGCGGTCGCCGCCGGACTCGTGGTAGCCGGCCTCGACCAGGGCGGTGTTGCGCCAGTTCACGTCGTGCACGACCCGCTCGGGCACGTGGCCGGAGGAGACCTGCATGACCTCGTACAGGTACGGCGGGGCGAACTGCCCGGTCACCTCGATCACGCCGCCCGAGCGCGCCTTCTCCAGCAGCGCCTGGCCGCGGTCGTGGGTGATCAGCAGGGTGGGCAGCGGGTCGCGCTCGCCCTCCGGCTTCCACGGCTGCCACATGGCCCGGCCGTCGGGGCCGACGACGATCACCGCGGCGGCTCCGGCGTCGGCGATTCCCTGCAGCTTGCTCGTCCAGTCGCCGAACTGCTCGCTGACCAGGACGACCGCCTTGCCCTTCACGTCACCGGCGTCGGCGGTGGCCAGGGGCCAGCGCTTCTTGCCGGCGAACTCCGGTGACCTGATGGCGGGGCGCACCACCAGCGGGTCGCGGCCCAGCTCGGCGGTCACGCGGGGCGCGGCGAGCTGCCAGCGCGAGGCGAACTCGAACGTGCCGTTCGTGACGGGCTTGGTCGGCGTGACCGAGAGCCCGTCGACCGACGGGAAGTTCATGGAGCCCAGGCTGATCTTGCGCGACCCGTACGTGCGGTGGGTGAAGTAGGTGGAGATGCCCTCCTGGATCACCGGCTGCGAGGTTCTGATCTCGACGGGCACGGCGGTCCTGGGGTCGAGCACGATCTCCATGTCACCGGTCACCGGCAGCTCCGGGTTCACCACGAGCGTGTCGACGGGCGTCTCGGAGCTCGTCTCGCCCAGGATCGCCTGCATGTGGTAGGTGCCCTCGGCGACCTCGGCCGTCCAGCCGGACTGCTCGTCGAGGATGTAGCCGTAGACGTCGTCCCTGCTGGAGGCCCCGTACATGGAGATGAAGGGCACGCGGGCGGGGGAGCCGTCGGCGTGCACGGCGGTGAAGCGGACCTTGTGGATCTTGCCCCGGCGGGTGAGGGCGATCGTGGTGTGCGCGACGGCGTCGCCCGCGGTGGCGGTGACGTAGCCCGCGTGCCGGCCGTGCTGGAGCTTGGCCGGGTCCACGGTGACGCGCACGCTCGCGCTCGCGCCCGGCTCGACGGTGAGCGTGGTCGCCGACAGGGTGACCGCGCCCTCGGCCGGGGCCTGGCCGTCGAGGTTGGTGACGGAGGGGGTGAGGGCGAGCGTGACGGGCGCCTGTCCCGTGTTCGTGTAGGTGATCTCGCCGCCGGGGACGCCGGTGTCGCCGTCCTCGTGCACGCCCAGGCTCAGCGTCCCCGTCGCGGTGAGGGTCTGACGGAGGGCGCGCGTCACGTCCAGCCGCCCGCCGCCCTGCTCGTACGGGGTCTGCCCGGCGATGGTCCTCGACGTGGACACCAGCGCGTTCTTGAGCTGCGCGGCGGTCCAGCCGGGGTGGCGCTGGGCCAGGATCGCCGCCGCGCCGGCCACGTGCGGCGTGGCCATCGAGGTGCCGGAGAGCTTGGTGTGGAGCTCGTCGACCGGCGTGCCCAGGCCGGTGCCCGCGGCCCGCGCGGCGACGATGCCGACGCCCGGTGCGGTGATGTCCGGCTTGACGGCCTCGTCCAGGCGGGGGCCGCGGCTGGAGAAGGGAGCGAGGGCGTCGTTGGCGTCCACCGCGCCCACGGTCAGGGCCGAGGTGGCGGCGCCGGGCGAGCCGACGCTGTACTCGCTGCCGTCGTTGCCCGCGGCGATCACGAACAGCGTGCCGGTCTGCTCGGTCAGCACGTCCACGGCGGTGCTGAGCGGGTCGGTGCCGTCGGTGGCGCCGCCGCCGAGGCTCATGTTGACGACGTCGGCGCCGCTCTCCCTGGCCGCCCACTCCATGCCGGCGAGCACCTGCGACTCCGTGCCGCTGCCTCTCGCGTTCAACACCTTGCCGATCACCAGCTCGGCGCCGGGCGCGACGCCCTTGCGCAGGCCGCCCGAGGCCGCGCCGACGCCGGCGACGGTCGCGGCGACGTGGGTCCCGTGCCCGTGCTCGTCCTTGGCCGACGGGTCGTCGGTGAAGTTGCGGGCCTCGACGACCCTGTCCTTGACGTCGGGGTGCGTCTCGTCGATCCCGGTGTCGAGGACCGCGACCTTCACGCCCTTGCCGTCGAAGCCGTCCTGCCACGCCTGCGGCGCGCCCACCTGCGGCACGCTGTGCTCCAGCGTCGCGGTGACCTTGCCGTCCAGCCAGACCTTGGCCAGGCCGTCCCGCAGCTTCGGCTCGCCGCCCGCGCGCTCGGCGGCCCACAGCACGGGCAGTTCGTCCTTGTCGGCCCGCATCGTCCGCGCGTTGACGCTGCGCAGCGTGACGGCCTTCGCGTCGCTGTCGCGGTAGGACAGGATGAGCGGCAGGACCTCGCTGCTCTCGTCGTCGTACCCCTGCTCGATGAGGTCGCTCACGGCGAACAGCCGCTCGTCGACCAGGCCCCGGGACACGTAGGGGACCATGTCGGCGGGAGTGACGGTGAGCTCGCCGTCCTCCTCCTCGGTGAAGAACCTGACGTCCTCCCGGCCCTTGCCCGGCCGCACGGTCGCGGCGCGCTTGCCGCCGGCGACCTCCCTCACGGTGACCACGTCACCGGTGATCAGCGTGACCTCGTGCAGGTCACCGCCGCCGGAGGCGGGCTCCGGCGGCGTCGCCTGCGCCTGCGTGGGCACGGCGAGCATCGCCAGGCCCGCGCCGACGGCGGTGAAGCGGGTGATCCATCCCATGAACGAACCCGATCTGTCGTGCAATGACACATTGCTTTACTCGTTCATGAGGATGCGGGATAAGGACCGGTCAATGGGGGGTATGCGGCTGACCGGATGGCGACATGTCGTGAAAATGCCAGCGGCGGCCTCTCACCCGGCCGCGCAGACCGTGCCGTTGAGCCTGAACACGGACGGAAGCACGTTCGGCCCCGAGTAGTTGCCCACGAAGCCGATCGTGGCCGACGCCCCGGTGGCCAGGGCGCGGTTGCCGGGCTCGCTGACGGCCTTGACCGCCCGCCCGTCCTGCGTCCAGACCGCGCTCCAGCCGCTCCCCAGACTCTGCCAGCTTCTCGGCCAGGCGAAGTCGAGGGTCCACCCGTCGATCGGCGCGCCGGTGTTGGTGACGTCGATCGACCCGACGTAGCCGCTCGACCAGTCGGACTGGACGCTCAGCCGTACCGAGCACGAGCTGGTGGCGGGGGCCTTCGTGGTGAACGTCAGCGGCGGCGAGGCCCAGGAGAGGCCGCCGCCGGCGTCGCGGGCGATCACGTTGACCGTGTAGCGGGTGCCCGGCCGCAGGTTGCCTGCCGTGAACGAGGTGCCCGAGGTCTCGCCGAGCTGCTCGGTGACCGCGCCGTGCTGGCGGTGGATCTCGTACTTGGCGATGGGCCGGTCGCCGGCCGTGGCGCGCGGCCAGGTGATCGTGGCCTTGGTGTCCGTGACGGCCGACGCGACAGGCTGGGCGGGGGCGGCGGGGCTGGACCGGTCGGCGGCCGGCTTGAGGACGATCGTCGTCAGCGACAGCGGCGGCAGCGTCTGGCTGGTGGCGCTGCCGCTGGTCGCGGTGGTGATGGAGGTCGCGCCGTTGGTGTGGGTGAGCACCGTCGGCGCGCCGGCCGCCGGGGTGTAGCCCGCGTAGTCGATCGCCGCCGCGTACGAGGTGTCGCGCGAGGTGTTGATCATCATGACCGCCAGGTCGCCGTTCGGGCGGCGGGCGGCGTGTGCGCTGACGGCGGGCGTGTCGCTCGCCGCCCGGACGAACTGGTCACCCGGCCGGGCGAACCTGCCGACCATCTGCAGCGCGTAGTAGGGCGCGAACGGCGTGTTGAACGCCGGCTCGCAGACCGACCCGTCGGCGGTGCACGTCCCGCTCGACAGCAGGCCGAAGTCGCCGTAGTCGGTGTGCCCCTCGACCTCGGTTACCGTGCCGATGCCGTTGTGGACGTTCCACCACTCGACCGTGAACACGCCGTTCGCCAGCAGCGTCGCGTACGCGTCGGCGGCGGCCAGCGCGCCCGGCTGGGTATTGGTGCCGTTGCTGCTGGAACCGGTGTTGAACTCGGTCATCGCGATGCCGATCCGCTCCGCGCCCGGCCCGGCGAGCCTGGCGATCTGCTCGCGGGTGAGCTGGATCATGTCCGGTACGTGTCCCGTGCGGTCCAGGGCGCCCGGGTACCAGTGCAGGACCACGAAGTCGATCTTCGAGCCGGCGGTGGACAGGACGACCTCGTTCCAGCTTCCCGCGTCGCCCTCCGCCCTGATCGCGTCGGGCCAGTTCGCGGGCGTGGTCAGCACCGCGCCGATCTTGATCGTGGGGTCGACCGCCTTCATCGCGTCCGCGTAGGCGACGACGTGCCTGGCGTACTCGGCCGGGCTCTTGTCCGCGTGGTTGTCGGCCTCCCACGCCGCGCCGTAGTGGCCGTTGCCGTAGTTCTCGTTGCCGATCTCCCAGTACTTCACGCCGTAGCCCTTGGTGACGTTGGCGTAGCGGACCCAGGCGGCGGCCTCCTCGGCCGTGCCCGTGCCGTAGTTGGCGGTCACCATCGGCTGCGCGCCGGTGCGGCGGGCCCCGGCCATGAAGGTGTCGAAGTCGGTGTTCGGCGCGACATAGCCGCCGGGGGCGGTGTGGTCGGCCCAGTGGTAGATGTCGGAGTACGAGCCGCCCGGGTAACGCAGCAGCCGCACGCCCGCGTCCTTGAGCAGGTCCGCGGTCTGGTCGCTGCCCAGTTGCGCATCCCAGATGGCGTGGTTGGTCCCGATGCCGGTCTCGGGCACGCCGGCCAGCGCGGCACGGGTGTTGACGGTGATCTCGACGGGGACGCCGTCGTCGGCATGGGCGGTAGGGGCGTTCAGGGCGGTCAGCGCCAGCAGGATCGCGGACGCGGAGCGCAGCAGGGTTCTCGGCATCGGTGCACCTCGCCGTGGCAGTGGTTCCTCACTCGACGCCTCCTCCTGACCAGGAGACGACATGATCATGAGTGGCGCGCGGCGCACCCGTCAAACGACGCTGAAACTTTCACCCAGGGTTCGGTCCGCTGCTCAGCGCCACAGTTTCCCGGTGGACAGGTCGAGGTTGTAGACCCGTTCGGACCAGGCGGCGCGGACCTGGAAGGCGCCCTTGGCCGACCAGCCGAGCCCGGAGCCGAGGCTGTCGTCGCCGCGGAACACCGGGGTGACCGCGCCCAGGCGCTCGCCGGTCTTCACGTCGTAGGTCGTGACCCGCCCCTCGTCGTCGATGACGACCAGGCGGTGGCCCTTCGGGTGCAGGTGGTAGGCGTCCCCGGCGGGCAGGCTCATGCGGGGCTTCCCCTGGTGGTCGAGGACGAGGGCCCGCGCGGCGGTGGCGGCCACGATGCCGCTCTTGCCGAGGTCGTGGACGCGCCGGACGTCGGGGAGCTCCAGCGTGCGCCAGGTCCGGGTGTCGATGATCCGCGCGCCGTCCCGGACCAGGGCGAGGTACCTGTTCTGGCCGGCGAACGTGACCTTGGGCAGCTCGGTGTCGGCCAGCGCGCCGGTGAGCGGGCGCGCGCCCGCCTCGTCCTCGTACACCAGGCGGCGGTCGTGCCGGTGCAGGTAGACCAGGGCCCTCTTGTCGGGGCTGCGGGTGAACGGGGCCGGCCGGGGCGCCTTGCCGGGGATGACGACGTACGGCGCGGCCTGCGGGAACGGCTGACCGTTGACCAGCCAGCCTCTGCAGTCGGCCGCCACCTGCGTGGTCCACGCGCAGGAGGGCGCCTTGTACGTGCGCACCGTCTCGAAGCTCGGGCGGCTGTCGGAGAACGTCAGGGGCGGCGTGTACGCGGGCGGCTCGGGGAGCACCGGCAGGCCGGGGGTGAGCAGCGCGGCCGACAGCACGATCGCGGTCCCCGCCAGATAGAGGCCGCGCGTGGACCAGCGGCCGATGGCCAGCTCGGCCGGGGCGCTCGCCGGTTCGCGCCGGGCGGCGAACGTCACCGCCACGGCCACGGCGATCAGGATTCCGGTGTGCGCGATCCGGGCCGCGGTGACGTCTCGCAGGAGAAAGGCGGTCGCCGAAACGGCGCCGGCCAATCCGAGGAGCCATGCGCCACGATAAATGCGCGCCTCGTCGTACGCGTTGGAGGCCCTCCGAGAGAACACCACGGAAACCGCGCACCAGCCGAGCACCAAAGAGAACGGGTCATTGGTGAGCCCCGCCACGGGAACGGCGACGACGAGCGCGATCAGACGCCATCGGCGCACGGCCCGGAAATGGCCGACGACCTGTTCGGCGTCGGCCGCGGTGACGGTGAATCCGGTCTGCGCGGCGAACCTGTCGAGCCGTTCCCGGCTGACCGGCGAGGCGGCCGCCAGCACGGTGAGCAGGGCGGCCACCCAGAGAATCAGCGGGGGTATTGTCACGAGATGCCACCATATATGGTTTCACCTCATGGCTTCCGATGAAATTTGGCAGCAATACGGCGTCACCTCTTGGCGTGCCGAACCGGTCCGATTACGGGTGGTGATCTGGACGTCGTTTTCGCTCGTCATGGTGACCGCGTTTCTTTGGGGGACCGGGGCGGTGAGCCCGCATATCAGCTGGAACATCAACTCCTTCTTCGCCGGCGCCTGGGTGGACGAGAAAAGCGGCGCCCTGTCCACCAGGCTTTTCGTGGAAATCGAGAACGAGGGGTCCACCACCTTCACCGTCTCCGGCCTCTCGATGAACATCCCCGGCCTGCGGCTGCTGCCGGCCGAGAACCCCGGGGCGGAGAAGGTCACCGTCGAAGGAGGCGACATGGAGGTGATGGAAAGGCACGTCGCCATCACCGACTGCGCGGCCGTGCCTCACACGCCGCAGCCGGTGCGGTTCACGTACGAGACCTATCTGGGGGCACGGACGGCGGAGGTCACCTGGGACTCCTGGCAGCTGACCGGGCCCGACGGCGCGACGGTCCCGGTCGCCTGGCAGCGCGGCCTGTCCGACAAGGTGTGCAGCGAAGCGGTGAGCGACGAATGGTCCTGACGAACCCCCACCCGCGCGCCGCGTCCGGCGGTCTCATGCCGCCCGTCGCGCTGATCGCCACCGGTCTCGTCATCGTCTACGCCGCCCTCCGGCTCGACGGCTTCGACCTGCTCCTCGACCCGGTCGGCTGGGCCATGTGCGCGGTCGGGCTGTCCCGGCTGCGAGATGCCTCCCTCCACCCGGCCGACCCGGCGGGGGCTGCCGCCACCACGTCGATGGTCTTCCTGTCGATCGTCGACCTCCTGATAATCGGCCCGGCCGCGCCGGACACGTCCCTGGAGCAGGCGCTCGACCTCGCCGAGAAGGCCGGCTCCCTGCTCGCCATCTGGCTGATCGGCGAGATCGTGGCCGGGCGGCTCCGCCTCGGCGGGCACGCGTCCCGCGCCGCGCTCCTCGACGTGCTGCGCTGGACGGTCGCCGCGCTGGGCGTCGCCGGCATGCTGGCCCCGTACGGCTACGCCGGGCTGCCCCTGGCCGTGACCGTCGCCTGGTTCGCGGCGCTGGTGGTGCTCGTCGTCGTCCTCTACCGCTCGGCCAACCTGTCCTGCCTGAACCAGCCGTAAGGCACGCCGGCGTAGCCGCGCCCCCGCCGGGATGTCACGGCCTGCTGTCGGCCCAGCCCGCTTCCAGCACCGTCGTCGTGCCCACCACGGTGCCCGGCTCGTGCCCGGCGTGCGCGTCGCCCGGCTCGATCACCACGCTCTCGCTGGCCAGGCCCCGCCCGGTCTCCTGGTCGAAGATCAGCCGGGTCTCCATGACGCTGTCCCTGACCTTCTCCTCGACCGCCACCGCCGCGCCCTGGCGGCCCTCGGCGTCGGTCACGTTCTCGATGACCTTGACCGAGTCCAGGTCGGCGAGCATCCGGAAGGCGGCGGCCCGCACCTCAGGCGTGACCGGCATGTCCAGGATGAGCCCGGTGCTCACCCGGTACAGCCACGGGTCGGAGGCCATCGGCACGCTCTCCGACTCGGTGTCGTGCCCCTTGTACGAGCGCAGCAGCCACGCCTTGAGCCTGCCCGGATCGGACGGCAGCGCGCGCAGCTCCTTCATGGTCACGTTGCGGCCCAGCCAGAACACCTTGTCACCGTCGACCAGCGGGCTGAAGCCGCCCCACGGCTTGCGCGGCGAGGTGGACAGCGTGATCGCGCGCGGCTTGCCGGGCACCTTGACCTCGAACTCGCGGGGGGAGCCCGCTCGCCGCCAGGCCGCCTCGTCCTCGGGCGTGGCCGGTCGCGCGCCGAGCGACTGGTAGGTGCCGCCCTGCTCGCCGCCGGTCGCGCTGGACGTCCAGCCCTCGCTCCGCTGCCGCTCCACGACCGTGTAGCCGCCCTCGGCGACCTGGTGCAGGGTGCGCTGCATGGTGGACGTGTGCCACCACGCGCCCATCTCGTCGGGCTGGCTGCCGGCCTTCTCGGCGGCGGCCAGCAGCACCTCGCGCGCCGACAGCCGCACCTTCGTGGCGGTCGCGGTGGCGGTGGCGGTGGCGGCGGGCTGGGCGACGGAGTCGGGGGCGCTCGGCGGCGCGCCGCCCGTCCCGGTCACGACGACGGCCGCCGCCGCGACCGCGGCCGTGGCCCCGGCCAGGCTGATGCCCCACACCGGCCGGACGGCCTTCCGGCCGCGCCGCGCCTTGCGCGGGTGGGACATGGCGTACGTGAGCTCCCTGGCCCGGGTGCCCTCGTCCACCGGGGCGTCGCCGAGGTGTGCGGGCCGAGCGGCACGCAGCTCGTCCATCGGGTTCATGACCACTCCTCGCTGAGGTTGTTGCGCACTCGGGGACGGGACGGCCCGGCGGGCTCCATGGCCTGCTTGAGCCGTTTGCGGGCGCGGTGCAGCCGGACCCGGAACGCGGCGGTCGAGCAGCCGACGACCCGCGCGGCCTCCTTCGGCGACAGCCCCTGCCATGCCACCAGGACGAGGATCTCCCGGTCGTCGTCGCCGAGCGCGGCCAGCGCCTGGAGCACGCCGATCCGCTCGGTCACCTGGTCGGCCACGTCCCCTTCGGTCCAGGCGCGCAGCTCCTGCGCGAGCGCCTCGCGCCTGGCCTCGGCGCGGATGGTGTCGCGCAGCACGTTGCGCGCCACGCCGAGCAGCCAGGGCAGCGCCGGGTCGGGCACGTCCTCCAGCCGCCGCCAGGCGATCGCGAACGTCTCGCTCACGACCTCGTCCGCCACCTGACGTCCCGAGCGACTGACCACGTACGCCCACACGCGTTGCCGGCATTCGTCGTACACGCCGGTGAACCGGTGCTGATCATCCGTCACCGCCCCGCCCCTTCGTTCCGGATGTTTCTGACACCCGGTAGTGGTCCGAGCAGTCCCGTTGTTACCGCATGATCGGAAAAATCAGCCCACCAGGCCCAGCAGGTACGCCACCGGCACCAGGCCGACGGTCAGCGCCACGGCCCACCAGCGGGGCGCCGGTCCCGTACGCAACGTGGTGACGCCGAGCGGGACGAGCGCGACGGCCAGCCCGGCGAGGGCGACCAGCGAGACCGGGTCGCTGCTGCCCTTCAGCACGCCCAGCGGCAGCGCGGCCGTCAGGCCCAGCGCCACGCACTGGGCCGCCCCGAGCGCCCGCGCCCGGTACGCGCCCACGGCCAGCACGATCCAGCCCGCCATGATGCACACGTTGACCGCCTTGAACACGTGGAAGGCTTCGTACGTGCCGGCCACCACGCGCTGGGCGGCCTCCAGCCCGAGCACGTCCACGAGCTGGAACGCCAGATGGCTCACCCCGGCGTGGAACACCCGCCCGAACAGCCCGAGCACCACCAGCGTGACGCCCCAGCGCCCCCAGCCGGGCTCCAGCCGACGGGCCAGCCCCGTCACCGCCGGCCACAGCAGCACCACCCCGGCTGCGAACAGCCCGTAGGACAGCGTCATCTCGCCGGGCCGGGCGGCGTGGGCGGCGAGCTGCCCGGTGAAGAAGTCGTCCGCGCCGATCCGGGTCAGCACCCCGGCCAGGAGGAGCAGCGGGCCGAGGATCATGCCGACGCCCTCGACCCAGCGGCCTGGCAGCTCTGTTGATGTCATGCCCGCCATTCAAGTGACGCGGGCGGCCGTTCTCACTGGTGCGCGGAGGAGAGGTGAGGGTAGTCCTGGCACCACCTGGACCCGCCGGCGCCAGGCAGCTTCACCCGCCCCCCGGACTGCTCCGCCGCGCGTTTGACGATCCCGTGGATCGAGCGGCGATCCGTCGTCCCAGGCGCTGCGCCGGAGCCTCCACGAGCCGGTACGTGAGCGCCGAGCAGCCCAGCAGCACCGCCACGACCAGCGCCCCCAGCCCCACCCGGTACGGCCAGGCGACGGCGGCCGGGTCGTCGAGGAAGCCGTCGACGATCTCCAGCAGGATCGGGTGGATCAGGTAGACCGAGTAGCTCACCATCCCCAGCCACGCCCACCACGCGGGCACCCGCCGGTCGGCCAGCAGCATCCCCGCCCCGAACGTCGCCCACGCCGCCAGGACCGCCGCCACCCACGGCAGCGGGTCGCCGTCGTGCCACAGCAGCGCCGCCCCGGTGGCCGCCACCGGCACCCCGCCCGCGACGGCCCAGCCCCGGCCCCGGGAGATCTGCCCCGCCTGCCACCGGTACAGCGCCGTGCCCGCGAACATCGTGGCCAGGATCGTCAGGCTCTGCCAGGCCGGGATGCGGCTGTTGACCGCGATCAGCCCCAGCGGCAGCACCGCCAGCGCCACCGCCCCGGCCCGCCGCAGCGCCGGGCGTGAGCTGAGCACGCCCGCCAGCCCGCCGCCGCCCAGCACGACCGCCGCCAGCGTCGTGACGAGCGTCGGCCCCCGGTGCGTGAGCAGGATCGTCGGCAGCACCCCGCCGGCGACCACGGCCAGCACGCCGAACCCGGCCGCCACCTCCGCGCTGCGCCGGTGCCACCGAGCCACGAACAGCGCCGTGACCAGCAGGTAGAAGGCCATCTCGTACGAGAGCGTCCACAGCACGTTGACGACGTTGGGCGCGTTCAGGAGGTCCTGGAGCATCGTCAGGTGGGCGAGCGTGGCCGTGACCGGATTGTCGGTCAGGTATACGTGGATGCCGTCGATCCCCGTCACCACCAGCAGCAGCGCGGCGCACACCACCACCGCCCACAGCGGGTAGAGCCGGAAGCCCCGGCCGATCCAGAACCCGGCCACGCTGCCCCGCCGCTCCAGCGATGCCGGGATCACGTAGCCGCTGACCAGGAAGAACACGATGACGCCGTACCAGCCGGCGTCGAACCACGGGCCTGTGACGCCGCGCAGCTCGGGGTAGAGCGGGTTCAGCGCGTGCTCGTACACGACCACCAGGGCGGCCAGCCCGCGCAGGGCGTCGAGCCAGCCGAGCCGGGGGCGCACGGGGGCGGCCGTGCTGGGGGAAATCTCGGTGTTTGTCATCGGAAGATCGACAATATCGCTTAGTTGACACTGACTATCCTGTGGCTAATAGTTGATGTCAACTATCAGGAGGGTTTCATGGACACAGGACACGTCACCTCCGCGGACGGCACCGTCATCGGGTTCCACCGGCTCGGCGCCGGGCCCGGCCTGGTCGTGCTGCACGGCCAGATGGAGTCGGCCCGCAGCCACCTGGAGCTCGCCGAGGCGCTGGCCGGCACGTACACGGTCTATCTGCCGGACCGCCGGGGCCGCGGGCTCAGCGGACCCTACGGCCCGCACCACGTGGCGGACCGCGAAGCCGAAGACCTGGAAGCGCTCCTCGCGCACACGGGGGCCTCGCGCGTCTTCGCCGTCAGCGTCGGCGCCCTCGTCGCCCTCCACACCGCCGCTCGCCACCGCGCGGGGAGCACGGGCTCACCGAAAGAGCACGCGGGCGGCTTACGGACGGCGGGCGCGGGACTGATCCGGGAGCTGGCCCTCTACGAGCCCGCGCTGTTCGTGGACGGACCGGCGCCCACGGCGTGGCTGGAGCGGTACGAGCGGGAACTGGCCGCCGGGCGGGACGCGGCGGCGCTGATCACGGCGATGAAGGCCGCCAGGCTCGGCCCGGCGATCTTCGACCTGATGCCGCGCCGGCTGCTCGACGCCCTGTCGGCGCGCATGCTGGCCGCCCAGGACCGCAAGGCGGGCGACGGCGACGTCACGATGCGGATGCTCGCCCCGACCCTGCGTCACGAGACGCGCGTGGTGGCCGAGCTGGCCCGCTCCCAGGCGGCCTACGGCGCGGTCGGCGCGCGGACGCTCCTGCTCGGCGGCAGCCGCAGCCCCGCCTACTTCAAGGCCGCCCTCGACGCCCTGGAGCGGGTCGTCCCCGGCGCCGCCCGCGTCGAGCTCGCCGGGGTCGGCCACAGCGGCTCCGGGAACGCCGACACCGGCGGCAGGCCGGAGCGCGTGGCCGCCGAGCTGCGCCGCTTCTTCGGCTAGCGGCCACGACGGCGCCGATCGCCGGGCAGGCCGTCGGGCTCACATGTTGATCATGTGACCGGACAGGCCGTGGATCGCCTCCTTGACCGCCTCGCCGAGGGTCGGGTGGGCGTGCACGTTGCGGGCGACCTCGTGCACCGTGAGGTCCCACTGCTGGGCCAGCGTGAGCTCCGGAAGCAGCTCGGTGACCTCGGGGCCGATCAGGTGGGCGCCGAGCAGCTCGCCGTACTTCTCGTCGCTGATGATCTTGACGAAGCCGGCCGAGTCGCCCAGGCCGTGCGCCTTGCCGTTCGCGGTGAACGGGAACTTGGCCACCTTGACGTCATAGCCCAGGTCACGGGCCTGCGTCTCGGTGTAGCCGAAGCTGGCCACCTGCGGCTGGCAGTAGGTGGCGCGCGGGATCATCACGTAGTCGAGCTCCATGGTCTCGACCCCGCCGATCGTCTCCGCGGCGATGATGCCCATCGACTCGGCGGCGTGCGCGAGCATGAGCTTGGCCGTGACGTCGCCGATCGCGAAGATGTGCGGCACGCTCGTGCGGCAGCGGCCGTCGACCGCGATGGCGCCCCGGTCGGTGAGCTGCACGCCGGTCTTCTCCAGGCCGTAGCCGTCGACGCGCGGCTGGAAGCCGATCGCCTGGAGCACCTTGTCGGCCTCCAGCACCTGCTGCTGCCCGTCACGCGACACGGTGACCTTGACGGCGGAGCCGGTGTCCTCGATGTTGTCGACGCGGGTGGAGGTGAGCACCTCGATGCCGAGCCGCTTGTAGCGTTTGGCCAGCTCGGCGGAGACCTCTTCGTCCTCCAGCGGCACGATCCGGTCGAGGAACTCGACGATGGTGACCTTGACGCCGTAGTTGTGCAGCACGTACGCGAACTCGACGCCGATGGCGCCCGCGCCCGCGATGATGATGCTGGACGGCAGGTCCTCGGAGAGGATCTGCTCCTCGTACGTCACCACGCGCTCGGAGAGCTGGGTGCCGGGGATCAGCCGGGTGGTGGCGCCGGCGGCGACGATGCAGTGGCGGAAGGTGATGGTCTCGCCGTTGACCTGCAGCGTGTTGGCGTCGAGGAAGGTGCCCCGGCCGTCGTACTCCGTGATGGAGTTCTTCTTCATCAGGTAGTGGACGCCCTTGACCCGGCCGTCGGCCACCTTGCGGCTGCGGGTGAACGCCGCGCCGTAGTCGAAGCTGACCTCGCCGCTGATGCCGAAGGTCTTGGCCTCTTTGGTGAAGATGTGGGCCAGCTCCGCGTTGCGCAGCAGCGCCTTGGACGGGATGCAGCCCACGTTCAGGCAGACGCCTCCCCAGTATTTCTCCTCGACGACCGCGGTGCGGAGCCCGAGCTGGGCGGCTCGGACGGCGGCCGTGTATCCTCCCGGACCGGCGCCGAGAACGACGACGTCATAGTCTGTGCTCATGACTCGGACCATACCGCCCGCCCGCGCACGGTCCTGACGCGCTATACCTCGACCCGGTAGGACAGCGTCAACTCGTCCGCCGGAACGCCCCGGATGCCCCAGTTGACCTGCGGCATCTCGATGATGGTGATCTCCACGTCCTGCTTCGGATACGGCAACGTGTCGTAGATCTCGCGGATCAGCGCGCGCTTGGCCTCGTCACTGCGGCCGGTGAAGCAGACGATCTCGATGATCAGATAACCGTCGCCGCGCTGCGGGCAGATGAAGTCGTCGGCGTCGAGCAGCAGGAACCGGTGGAACCTCTTGTCCTCGGGCAGCCCCCACGCCTTGACCACGCACTGGTGGAGCAGGTCGGAGACCTCCTTCTGGTGTCCGCCCCACACGTCCCTGCGCCCGTAAACCTTCACCTGTGCCATGTCGGCCAATATAGAGCGTGTGATTCGCATACTGCTGGCCGACGACGAGGCCATGATCCGCGCCGGAGTGCGGGCCATCCTCGCCTCCGACCCGGACCTGGAGGTGGTGGCGGAGGCCGGCGACGGCCGCGAGGCGGTGGACCTGGCCATCAGCCACCATCCGGACGTGGCGCTGCTCGACATCCGCATGCCGAGGCTCGACGGGCTCGCGGCGGCGGCGGAGATCCGCAGGGCGGCGCCGGGCACGGCGGTGGTGATGCTCACCACGTTCGGCGAGGACGACTACATCGCCAAGGCGCTGGACGTGGGCGCGAACGGGTTCCTGCTGAAGTCCGGCGACCCGCGCGAGCTGATCGCCGGGGTGCACGCCGTCGCCGACGGCGCCGCGTACCTGTCGCCGAAGGTCGCCCAGCGGGTCATCGAGCAGCTGGCCGGCGGCCGGATGGCGCGCGGCGCCGCCGCCCGCGACCGCATCGCCGGGCTGACCGACCGCGAGCGCGAGGTGCTGGCCCTGCTGGGCGCGGGCCTGTCCAACGCGGAGATCGCCCGCACGCTGCACATCGTGGAGGGCACGGTCAAGGCGTACGTGAGCGCCATCCTCACCCGGCTCGACGTGCGCAACCGCGTACAGGCCGCGATCATCGCCCACGAGGCTGGATTGGTAGCCTGACCCGTGATGTATCGCCTCGTGTTCACGCAGGTCTTGCGGCGGTTCGACGCCGAGGCCGTGCACCATCAGACCGTCAGGGCCCTCGCGATCCTCGCCAGGCTGCCCCTGCTCAAGCGATCCCTGCACCGGGCTCTCGCACCGCACGACCCGGCTCTGCGGGTGAGCGCCTTCGGCGTGCACTTCCCGGGGCCGCTCGGGCTCGCCGCCGGCTTCGACAAGGACGCGGCGTGCGCGGAGGCGGTGGCGGCGCTCGGCTTCTCGCATGTCGAGGTCGGCACCATCACCGCCCACGGCCAGCCGGGCAACCCGCGTCCGCGCCTGTTCCGGCTGGTGCCGGAGCACGCGGTCGTCAACCGGATGGGGTTCAACAACGCGGGCGCCCGCGCCGCCGCCCGCCGCCTGCGCCGCACCCGCGGGGTGCCGGTCGTGGTGGGGGTCAACATCGGCAAGACCAAGGTGGTGCCCGAGTCGGGCGCGGTCGCCGACTACGTGACCAGCGCCAGGACGCTGGCGCCGCTGGCCGACTACCTGGTGGTCAACGTCAGCTCGCCCAACACGCCGGGACTGCGCGACCTTCAGGCCGTCGAGCTGCTGCGTCCGCTGCTCAAGGCGGTCAAGGAGGTGGCCGACGGCACGCCCAGGCGCACCCCGCTGCTCGTCAAGATCGCGCCCGACCTGGCCGACGAGGACGTCGACTCCGTCGCCGATCTCGCGGTCGAGCTGGGCCTCGACGGCATCATCGCGACCAACACCACGATCCGCCACGCGGGCGAGACGGGCGGCCTGTCCGGCCGCCCGCTCAAGGAACGCTCGCTGGAGGTGCTGCGCCGCCTGCGCGCCCGCGTGGGCGACCGCCTGACGCTCGTGTCGGTGGGCGGCGTGGAGGACGCCGACGACGTGTGGGAACGCCTGCTGGCCGGCGCCACGCTGGTGCAGGGCTACACGGGCTGGATCTACGGCGGCCCGCTGTGGGCCTCCCGCATCCACCGCCAGCTCTCCAGACGCGTACGCCGCCACGGCCTGAAGTCGATCACCGAGATCATCGGCCGCACGGCATGACCGGCGTCCCGGGGACGCCCTCGACTGTCGTAGCCGCGGGTTAGTCTCCGGGCGTGAAGGTAGAGGCCTCCGTCGAGCAGCTCGTCTTCGTCGACGACGACCACTACACCGTGGCCCGGATGAGCTCCGACGACGCCGGCTCCTTCGTCGCCGCGGGCCGGCCGCTGGCCGGGGTCCAGCCGGGGGAGCGGCTCCAGCTCGCCGGCGCGTGGGAGTCGCACCCGCGCTTCGGCCGCCGCCTGGCCGTCAAGCAGTGCGAGCGCGTCGCGCCGTCCACCGTCCGCGCCATCACCCTCTACCTGGGCTCCGGCCTGATCCGCGGCGTCGGCCCGCGCCTGGCCCACGCCATCGTCAGCCACTTCGGCGAGCAGACGCTCAAGGTCATCGACACCGAGCCCGAGCGGCTGCGCGAGGTCGTCAACATCGGCGCGATCCGCCAGGCGCAGATCGTCGAGGCGTGGGCCGAGCAGAAGGCCGTGGCCGAGCTCATGGTCGCCCTCCAGGGGTTCGGCGTCAGCCCGCTGCTCGCCGCCAAGCTCTACCAGGCGTACGGGCACGACGCCCTCCACGTGCTGACCAAGGACCCCTACCAGCTCGTCGGCCGGGTGCGCGGCATCGCCTTCCACACGGCCGACCGCATCGCGCTGCGCTCCGGCGTGCCCGAGAGCAGCCCGGCGCGGCTGCGGGCGGCGGTCCTCGACCGGCTGGAGGCGGCGGCCGCGGGCGGTGGCCACTGCTTCCTGTCGCTGCACGCGCTGGTCACCCAGGTGGTGGCGCTGGTCGAGCAGGACGAGCGGCCGGTCAGGCGGGCCGTCGACGCGCTCAGCGCCGAACGGCGCGTCGTCGTCGAGCCGTCGCCGTCCGACCCGGGCCGGCTCGTCGTCTACGGCAAGCAGGAGCACAGCCGCGAGGTGGCGCTGGCCGGACACCTGGCCAGGCTGCTGCGGGCCCGCTCGACGCTGCGGATGCGCCCCTACTCCGAGGACGAGCGGCTGCACGAGGACCAGCGCGCCGCCGTCAACCTGGTGCTGACCAGCACCGTCTCCGTGCTGACCGGCGGGCCGGGCTGCGGCAAGAGCCACACCGTGGCGGCGATCGCCTCGACCGTGCGGGCGATGGGCGGCTCGGTGACGCTGTGCGCGCCGACCGGCAAGGCCGCCAAACGGCTGTCGGAGCTGACCGGGCTGCCCGCGATGACCGTGCACCGGCTGCTGTCCGCCCGCGCCGAGCCCGACGACGGCGCGCTGTTCGCCGACGACCCCGCGCAGGCCGACCTGATCGTGGTGGACGAGGCGTCGATGCTCGACCTGCACCTGGCCACCCGGCTGGCCGCCGCCGTGCCGTCGGGCAGCCACCTGCTGTTCGTCGGCGACAGCGACCAGCTGCCCAGCATCGGCCCCGGCAGGGTGCTGGCCGACCTGCTCGGCGTGCCGGAGGTGCCGCGCGTGCGGCTCACCCACGTGTTCCGGCAGGCTCACGACAGCGGCATCGTCCGGGCCGCCCACCGCATCCGCGCTGGCGAGCTGCCCGACCTGCCCGGCGGGGGCGGCTTCTGGTTCGAGGAGCTGGACGACCCGGTCAAGGTGGCCGATCGGGTCATCGAGCTGGCCACCGAGGCGATCCCCCGCAAACAGGGCGTCGAGCCCGGCCAGGTGCAGGTGCTGTGCCCGATGCGCCGGGGCGAGACCGGCGCCACCGAGCTCGGCCGCCGCCTCCAGGACCGGCTCAACCCGGCCCGCGAGGGCGTCGCCGAACACTGGGCGGGCCCGTCGGTCTTCCGGCCCGGCGACCGGGTGATGCCCATCCGCAACAACTACGACAAGGGCGTCTTCAACGGCGAGACCGCCACCGTGACCGCCGTCGACCCGCGCGAACGGCTCGTCGAGCTGCGCACCGACGACGGCCGCGCCGTCCCCTACACCTTCGACGAGCTCGACGAGCTCACCCACGCCTACGCGATCAGCGTCCACCGGGCCCAGGGCAGCGAATACCCGTTCGTGGTGGCGCCGGTGGTGGCCGAGGCGGGCGGCGTCATGCTCCGCCGCAACCTGCTCTACACGCTGGTCACCCGGGCCAAGGCATGGGTGGTGCTGGTCGGCGGGCGCGACGCGCTGGAGCTGGCCGTGCACCGGCTGGGCGGGCGGCGCAACACCGCCCTGTCCCACCGGCTGGCGCTCCAGCTCGCCGCGCCGTGACCGTCAGACGCTGGGGCGGGTCGACTCCGCGTCGTGCGTCATGCCGTCGATGCGCGCCAGCACCGCCGTCACGTCGACGACGCCCGGCCGGTGCGGGCGGCGGCGCTGCCACGGGCGCGGCCCCGCCTGCGGCCTGTATTCGACGCCGAGCGCGTCCAGCCTGCCCAGGTGCGCCTCCAGCCGCTCGGTGAAGCCCTCGCCGCCGCCCCAGGCGACGTCGGCCAGCGCGCACGTACGGGGCCACAGCCGGTAGTCGAGCACCCGGCCGTCGGGCACCCGCTCGCTCCAGAGCTGCGCCTGCACGCCGATGACGCGCGCCCGCTCCTCCTCCGGCCACTCGGCCGGCGCCGGCTCGAACGCGGCCACGTCCGCGACCGTGATCGTCTCGCCGATCGCCATCGGCTCCTCCGCCGAGGCGGCCTCCGCGTAGTCGAAGTAGAGCGGGAACACCGGCGTGGCCACCACGTCGTGGCCCGCGGCGGCGGCGCGGCGGCCGACGTTCATGCCGCGCCACGGCATCACCACCGTGTCCTGGCGCAGCCGCCCGCTGACGAACGCCTCGTCCCACACCACGGCCCGCGCCCCGCGCTCGGCCAGCGCGTCGGCGAGCTGCCGCAGGAACCACGCCTGAAGGTCGTTGGCGCCCGCCAGGCCCAGCGACTCGCCGTAGGCGGTGATCTCCGCCGAGGCGGCCCACTGGTCGAGCACCACCTCGTCGCCGCCGATGTGCACGTACGGCGTCTCGCCGAGCGCGCCGAGCAGCTCGTCGAAGATCGTCGTCAGGAACTCGACCGTCGGCGGCAGCGGCGACAGGATCGCGGGGGAGATGCCCCACCGGTCCAGCACCTCGTGCGGCTCCCCGGTCGCGCCGAGCTGCGGGTAGGCCGCCAGGATCGCCGAGGCGTGCCCCGGCACGTCGATCTCCGGCACGATCGTGACCGCCCGGGAGCGCGCGTACGCGGCCAGCTCCGCCAGGTCGGCCAGCGTGTAGTAGCCGCCGTGCGGGATGTCGTCGTACGCCTCGGGCTCGCGGTAGAAGTGGGTCGCGGTGCGCGGCCGGTGCGAGGCGACCTCGTGCAGCAGGGGATAGGCCCGGCTCTCCACCCGCCAGCCCTGGTCGTCGGCCAGGTGCAGGTGCAGCCGGTTCAGCTTGTGCACGGCCATCAGGTCCAGCAGCCGCATGACCTCCCGCTTGGGGAAGAAGTGCCGGGCCACGTCCAGGTGCAGGCCGCGCCAGGCGAACCGGGGCGCGTCCTCGATCCGCACGCCGGGCACGTTCCACACCTGGCCGGCGCCGAACCGGTAGGCGTCGGCGGGCAGGAGCTGGCGCAGCGACTGGGCGGCGTAGAAGGCCCCCTCCCGGCCGCCCGCGGCGATCTCGACGCCGCGCGAGCCGACCGACAGCCGGTACGCCTCGGCGCCCAGCGCGGGGTCGAGCCGGGTGGCGACGGCGCCGTCGTCACCGGGCAGCAGGTCCAGTCCGGGAAGCGCGGTCCGTACGGGCTCGATCAGCGGGCCGGAGACGGTGGCCCCGGCGGCGAGCTCATAGGAGCCGGAGAGCGGGTTGTGCAGCGATGGGCGAGGAATCATGTAGTGAGATAGTGCTGCAAACCGTTGGCCAAAGCCAGGGCGATGCGCTGGCGGAACTGGGCGTCACGGAATTTGGCCGCCTCGGCCGCGTTGCGCATGTTGCCGCACTCGACGAAGATCTTCGGCACCGTCGACAGGTTGAGCCCGCCCAGGTCGTTGCGGTAGTCGAGGGCCTTGTTGCCGATGTAGGTGGAGTAGGGCAGCCCGGTGCCCTTGCGGAAGGCGTCACGCACGGCCACGCCCAGGTCGGACGACTGCTTGACCACCGGGTCCACCGGGCCGTTGATCTTCTTCGGCATGATCACGTGGAAGCCGTGGTTGGCCGGGGCGGAGCCGTCGGCGTGCACCGAGATCGCGGCGTCGGCCTTGCTGCGGTTGCCGATGGCGGCCCGCTCGGTGATGCACGGCCCGACGCCGGTGTTGCTGGAGCGGGTGAGCTTGACCGTGGCGCCGCGGTTCTTGAGAATCTTGACGAGCCGCTTGGAGACGTCCCAGGTGAAGGCCGCCTCCGAATAGCCGTCGTTGGTGGCGGTGCCCGTCGTGTCGCACGCCTTCCACTGGGTCAGCACGTTGACCTTGCGGTTGATCGCCTTCGGGTTGCGCGCGTTGCCGCCGTTGTGGCCGGGGTCGATGACGACCGTCTTGCCCTCCAGCGGCTTGGGCGCCGGGGCCCGCTCGGCGGGGGCGGGCGTGCCCGACTCGTCCGTGACGACGGCCGGGGTGCGTGCCTGGGAGCCCGCCTGCGTGGCGGCCGGGTTGGCGGCCTGACCGGCGGCGGTCCCGCCGGAACCGGCGCCGCCGCACGCGGAGACGATCAGGCCGCAGACGGCCAGGACGGAGGCGGGTAGAGCGCGCATGGGCTCCAACTTACGTGAAACCCGCCCCCGGGGAGCCGCGAAACGCCTCACCAGACGTGTTCGCCGACCTCCTGCCGCTGCAGCAGGGCGGCCAGCTCCCGCGCGTCCTCGGCGTCCAGGCCGAGCACGACGCGGGGGCGGCCCCACGGGTGGTCGAGGGAGTGTGCGACGTAGCTGGCCACGGATTCCGCGCCGACGTCCGTCCCCCGCCCGCGCCCGGCCCGCCACTGCGCCCAGGCGCGTTCGAGCTCGGCCGCCGCGCGCTGGGCGCAGGACACCAGTTCCGGATCACGCATGACTGTTCCCCCCGGATCAGATCGTGGCCGGACCGAATCCGGCCACAATTAGCATGACCCTGACGAGTAAACAGCCGGGGGGCGCGGTCACGGGGCGTGTTGACCCAGCTTTGGCCCGCTATTGGGCCGGACCCGTGCTGCGGCGCACGATCAGCTCGGGCGTGATTTCGCGCAACCGGGCGCCCTTGCCCGGCTCGGAGATGCGGTCGCTCAGCAGCGTGGCGGCCGACCGGCCCATGGCGCGGCGCGGCTGGTCCACCGAGGTGAGCGAGACGTGGTTCGAGGCCGACAGGTGGGTGTTGTCGTAGCCGACCACGGAGAGGTCTTCGGGGACGCGCAGGCCCAGCTCGGTGGCGGCGGAGAGCACGCCGAGCGCGAGCACGTCGTTGGCGGCGAAGATCGCCGTGGGCCTGGGGTCCCGGGTCAGGAGGGCGATGGCGGCGTCGTGGCCGCCGTTCTCGGTCGACTCCGCGGCTTCGACCATGATGTACGGGGCGAGGGAGTGCCTGCGCATGGCCACGAGGTAGCCCTCGCAGCGGGAGGGCCGCGGGCCCTCGATGTGCGCGATGCGCTTGTGCCCGGCCTCGACCAGGTGGTCGATGGCCAGCCGGGCGCCGAGCCGGTCGTCGTCGACGACGATGTCGACGCCTTCGAGCTCGATGTCACGTTCCCCGACGACGACCGTCGGGGTGTAGGAGGTCGCCTCGATCAGGGTGGCGCTGGTCGGCGGGATGCCCAGGAGGACCAGCCCGTCGACCCGCAGCTCCAGGAAGGCCTCCACGGCCTCGTCCTCGAAGGCGGGATCCCACTGGCTGTTGCCGATCAGCATGCGTAACCCGTCGCCGTGCAGGCTCTCCTGCAGGCCGTCGAGGAACTCGGCGTAGAAGGGATTGTGCAGGTCGGCGACGAGCGCGCCGACGAGGTGAGTACGGCCTTCGACCAGGCTGCGGGCGACCGCGTTCGGCCGGTAGCCGAGCTCGCGGGCGGCCTGGAGCACTGCCTGGCGCCGGTGCTCGCTCACGTGCGGGGATCCGCGCAGCACGAGGGAGACCAGCGATTTCGAGACGCCGGCTCGTTCGGCGACGTTGCGGATGGTGGGCCTGGGCCGGGGCAGCGTATCTACCTCTCTCATGTCGGTGATGGTCGGAGTCTTGACGGGCGGTCCTGACATGTGTCTCCCCCGCGATGCGAAGTTGGGCACCTGTACCACCAAACGATCGAGTTCGCCGCAGGGTACGGCCTTGTCGCCAACGACCCGATCTCCACTGGTCAGGGCTCGGATACTGTGCAGGGGTGACACCCGAGACGGCGCGTCCGCCCCGGCGCAGGCTGAGCGTCGACCGGCGGCGCGAGGAGCTCATGGCGGCGGCTCTGGAGCTGTTCGGCGCCCGGGACGCCGAGGACGTCACGATCGACGACGTGGCCTCGGCGGCCGGGGCGTCGCGGGCGCTGGTCTATCACTACTTCGGCGGCAAGCAGGAGCTCTACGTGGCGGCGCTGAGAAGCGCGGCCGGCCAGCTGGAGGCGCGGCTGCGGGAGGCGCGGCCTCGCGCGCATGACGGCGCCGGTCTGCTCGGCGAGCTGGCCTCGGGGCTCGGGCGCTACTTCGACTTCGTGGAAGAGCACGCGGCGGGGTTCGCGGCGCTGCTGCGCGGCGGGCCGGCCAACCGGACCGGCGAGGTCGGGGAGATCGTCGACGGGGTCCGGCAGCGGCTCTTCCGGCTCGTCCAGCGGCAGATGCGCGTCGAGGAGCCGACCCCGGTGCTGCGGGCGACGCTGCGCTCGTGGATCGCCTCGGTGGAGACGGCGGGGCTCGACTGGCTGGAGCACCGCGACATCGAGCGGGCCACGCTCGAACGCATGCTCGTCGAGCAGATGGTGGCGTTGCTCGGCGTCGCCGCCCGGCACGACCCCGACGCGCGCCGGCTGCTGGAGCAGCACGGCTGACCGGTGGAGAAATGGCGCCGGGCGGGCGGCGCCAGCTCCCACGTGCGACGTCGTATCGTCACAGGGGTGGACCGGGTCGTGCGGACCTGGCCCACCGTTCAACCCCCCTGAGGTTCGTAACTACTCCGAACGCTGCTGCGGAATCCCCGCGAGCAGTGCGCGGACCTCGGTCTCCCGGTAACGCCGGTGACCGCCGAGGGTGCGAATCGACGTCAACTTGCCCGCCTTGGCCCACCTGGTAACGGTCTTGGGGTCGACCCTGAACATGGTCGCGACCTCGGCGGGCGTGAGCAGCGGCTCGGCCTCGGGTGTACGAGCTGACATTTGTGCGGCCTCTCCTCCGTGTGGACCGGCTTAGCGCGATCCTGTGACTGCTTTTGCGCGTGTCACGGATGTCCCCCTATGGCGCAGAGCGTGCGGCTTTTCTGAGCCATATGCGGCATCACCCGATGTGACCATACCGCCACGCAGAGCGATTGGCGAGCCCTTCTTTGACCCAACTGCCCGCCCCCATGGCGATGTCACGCTCGGTGATTCTAGCGACACGTTTCGTGGTATCGCAGTGAAAACGGCAAACTACTCAGTTCGCAGAAGAGAGCAGCCGCGAGTCGTGACCTACTCATGCAGGTCAGAGCGTCGTATTGGGGTTCAGTTGGCAGATTCCAGAAGTTGCATTGACTTCCAGCGAAGGATGACCCTCTGGTACATGGCATAGGCAAGTTCTTCTTGACCCGTGTCCAGACCCGTCAAAGCGGCCGAAAGCTCCGCAACCGACTGGTCCGCCTGGAGGGCGTCGTCGTCCATCAGATGCACCAGACCGCCGTAGTCGAGCTCGACCAGCGAGTGCGGATGGAACTCCTCCAGCCACCGCGCCACGTCCTCCACGTCGAAGTTGGGCGAGGTGTCGCCCAGATGGCGGCGCAGCACCTGCAGCGCCCGCGCCGCCCGCCTCCGGGCCTGCGCCATGGACGTCACGTAGATGAGGTTGCGCCCCGTCGTGGTGGTCACGTCCTGCCCGGGCGTGGAGGAGCCGAGCACCAGCCAGCGCTCGTTCCCGTCGAAGGGCACGAACCATGACGGCGGCACGTGCCACGCCGTGGTGCGGATGTGGGTACGCAGCGCCGACGAGCCGCCGGCGCGCTTGTAGCGGTCGAAGTCGTCGGCCGTCTGGTCGGCGATCGTCTTGGAGACGATGCGGTCCATCAGCTTGGCCGGAGTGCTCCCGCGCAGCTTCGAGAAGGCCAGCCAGGAGCGCAGCCGGGTCTGCCAGGGGCACACGTACAGCCGGTCCTCCACGCGCCGCAGGTAGGCGTTGGGGCTCTCCTGCGAGGGGACCAGCTCGGGAGGGGCGCCGAGCAGCCGCCTGACGGCCTCGCCGTGCTCGGCCTGGAGCGCGTTGGCGCGGCGCGGGCGGTCGTTGGAGTCGGCATAGTCGGCCCAGACCTTGCGCTCAGACTCGGCGAACGCGGTCAGCGGCTCATAGACGCGGAGGTAGGCGGCATAGGGCAGCACGCACGCATCGTGTCATGAAGCCGTCGGCGCTCGCACTGTGGCGCCCATTACGCTGGTAGGCGATCTCCGCCGCGACGGGGCGGCGGACCGGACAGGGAGTCACTACCGTGACCGACGTCTTCGGCACGTCCCACAAGGACGTCCACGAGCAGGTCGTCTTCTGCGCCGACGAGCAGAGCGGCCTGCGTGCCATCATCGCCATCCACAACACCCAGCTCGGCCCCGCCCTCGGCGGCACCAGGTTCTACCCGTACGAGAGCGAGCAGGCCGCGCTCGCCGACGTGCTGAACCTGGCCAAGGGCATGGCCTACAAGAACGCGCTGGCGGGGCTCGACCTCGGCGGCGGCAAGGCCGTCATCATCGGCGACCCGGCCCGCGACAAGAGCGAGGCGCTGCTGCGCGCCTACGGCCGCTTCGTCGAGACGCTCGGCGGGCGCTACATCACCGCCTGCGACGTCGGCACCTACAGCGAGGACATGGACGTCGTGGCCCGCGAGTCGCGCCACGTGACCGGCCGCACCCTCGCCAACGGCGGCGCCGGCGACTCCTCCATCCTCACCTCCTACGGCGTCTTCCAAGGCATGCGCGCCTCGGCCGAGCGGGTCTTCGGCACGCCGTCGCTGCGCGGCAGGCGCGTCGGCGTCGAGGGCGTCGGCAAGGTCGGCCACCGCCTGGTCGACCTGCTCCGCGAGGACGGCGCCGACGTGGTGATCTGCGACGTCAGCGAGCAGGCCGTCGAGCGGGTGCGGCAGCGCCACCCGGAGGTCGACGTGGTGGCCGACGCGCAGGCCCTCACCGAGGCCGACATCGACGTGTTCGCGCCGTGCGCGCTGGGCGGCGCGCTCGACGACGCCACGGTGGCCAGGCTGCGCGCCAGGATCGTCTGCGGCGCCGCCAACAACCAGCTCGCCCACTCCGGCGTGGAGAAGCAGCTCGACGAGCGCGGCATCCTGTACGCGCCCGACTACGTGGTCAACTCGGGCGGCGTCATCCAGGTGGCCGACGAGATCTCGGGCTTCGACATGGAGCGGGCCAGGGCCAAGGCCGCCCAGATCTACGACACGACTCTGAAGATCTTCGGGATCGCCGCCGACGAGGGCGTTCCTCCGGCGGTCGCAGCGGATAGGCTGGCTGAACGTAGAATGTCGGAAGTCGGGCGCATTAGGGGCATTTGGCTGGGCCGCTGACGCCCCGCGCCCATACGACGTACCGAGCTGGGCACAAAACAGGTACGGTAATAGGCGAACGATAGGCTGACGCCCAAAGTCAGGGCGGCGTCAGTGTGTGGTGCGTTAGCGACGAGGGGTCGGGGACGACCCCACACGAGGGGGTCGAGCCAATGGGGCGCGGCCGAGCAAAGGCCAAGCAGGTCAAGGTTGCTCGCCAGCTGAAGTACAACAGCGGTGGCACGGATCTTGACCGACTTCGCGACGAACTCGGGGTCGGTGACCCCGGCCGCAACGACGACGCCGACGACCTCAACGACGAGCTGGCGGATCGCTATGCCGATTACGCCGACGGCTACGGTGCCGGAGACGACGACGATGATCGTCCCTCCGGCCGTCGATAGCCGTTCCTCCGCGTGACGTGGGTTCGCGTTCCGGCGCGGACCCGCTCAACGAGCGTCGGGCCCCACGGGTGACCGTGGGGCTTTGTCGTGCGCGCCCGTAACGTGTCGACGGTGCCACGTACCATTAGGGCATGGACGTGCTGACAGGCGAGCCGCTGGCCCTGGACCTGGTCAACACGCGGGCCAGCACGCCCGCGGGCGACGTGGACTTCCTCGGCACCGCCGACGGCCTCGGCGTCTGGCTGGCCCGCCAGTCCGACCGGCTGGGCGGCCTCCCGCAGCCGCTCACGGCCGACGGCCTCGCCGCGGTGCACCGGCTCCGCGCGCACGTCGAAGCGGCCGTCACGGCCGTCGTCGCGGGCCAGGCGCCGCCCGCCGCAGCCGTCGCCGCGCTGAACGAGGCGGCCCGCGCCGCCCCCACCCACCTGTTCCTGGGCGGCTCCGGCGTGGAGACCCGCCGCGACGCCGCGCCGCTCGACCGGCTGCTCGCCGAGCTCGCCGAAGCCGCCATCACGCTGCTCGGCACGCCCGGAGCGAGCAGGATCAGGTCCTGCGAGGCCCCGGGCTGCCGGATGCTGTTCCTTCCCGCCCACCCGCGACGCCGCTGGTGCTCGCCCGAGCTGTGCGGCAACCGGGTCCGGGTGGCCCGCCACTACGAGCGGGCCAGGAGCGGTCAGGCGTAGGCCGCCCGGCCCGAGCCGGGCACGATCTCGCCCATCACCCACGCGGGCAGGCCCCGCCCGGCCAGCAGGCGGATCGCCGCGTCGGCGTCGCCGGCCGCCACGATCGCCGCCATGCCGACACCCAGGTTGAAGGTGCGGTCGAGATCCTTCTGCGCGATGCCGCCGTGACCGGCCAGCACCTCGAAGATCGCCGGCGGGGTCCAGGAGGAACGGTCCAGCCGGGCGTCGAGATGCTCCGGCAGCGAGCGCGACAGGTTGCCCTCGACGCCGCCGCCCGTGATGTGCGAGTAGGCGTGCACGTCGACCGCGCGGGCCAGCTCCAGGCAGTCGAGCGAGTAGATGCGCGTCGGCTCCAGCAGCTCCTCACCCAGCGGCCGGCCCAGCTCGGGCAGCTCGCTGTCGAGCGTCAGCGCGGAGTTGGCGATCACGTGGCGGACCAGCGAATAGCCGTTGGAGTGGACGCCCGACGACGCCAGCCCCAGCACCACGTCACCCTCGCGGACCCGGGCCGGGCCCAGCATCCGGTCGGCCTCCACCACGCCCGTGCCCGCGCCCGCCAGGTCGTACTCGTCCGGGCCCATCGCGCCGGGGTGCTCGGCCGTCTCGCCGCCCACCAGCGCCGCCCCGGCCAGCCGGCAGCCCTCGGCGACGCCGCCGACGATCTCCGCCACCCGCTCCGGCAGCACCTTGCCGCACGCGATGTAGTCGGTCATGAACAGCGGCTCGGCCCCGCACACCACCAGGTCGTCCAGCACCATGCCGACCAGGTCGATGCCGATCGTGTCGTGCTTGCCGTACTGCTGGGCGAGCATCACCTTCGTGCCGACCCCGTCGGTGGACGTGGCCAGCAGCGGCCGCTTGTAACGCAGCAGCGCCGAGGCGTCGAACAGCCCGGCGAACCCGCTCGCGTCGTCGACCACCTCCGGCCGCCGCGACCGCGCCACCTTGTCCTTCATCAGCGTGACAGCGCGCTCACCGGCCTCGATGTCGACCCCGGCCGCCTCGTACGTGCTCATGCCTTGCTCTCCAACACGAACTTGCCCACGTTGTCCTGGTCGATGGGGATGGGGTAGGAGCCGTCGAAACAGGCCCGGCACAGCCGCTCCGCCGGGATCGTCGTCGCCTCGGTCAGCCCTTCGAGCGAGATGTAGCCCAGCGAGTCGGCGCCCAGCGAGGCGCGGATCTCCTCGACCGACAGCGAGCCCGCGATCAGCTCCGCCCGCGTGGCGAAGTCGATGCCGTAGAAGCACGGCCACGCCACCGGCGGCGACGAGATCCGCACGTGCACCTCACGGGCGCCCGCCTCGCGCAGCATCCGCACGATCGCCCGCTGCGTGTTGCCGCGCACGATCGAGTCGTCCACCACGACCAGCCGCTTGCCCTCGACGACCTCGCGCAGCGGGTTGAGCTTCAGCCTGATGCCGAGCTGGCGGATCGTCTGCGACGGCTGGATGAAGGTCCGGCCCACGTACGAGTTCTTCACCAGGCCCTGGCCGTACGGGATGCCGCTCTCCTCGGCGTAGCCCACGGCCGCCGGGGTGCCCGACTCGGGCGTGGGGATCACCAGGTCGGCCTCCACCGGGTGCTCGCGGGCCAGCACGCGGCCCACCTCCACCCGGGTCACCTGCACGCCGCGGCCCGCGATCGTCGTGTCGGGGCGGGCCAGGTAGACGTACTCGAACAGGCAGCCCTTGGGCTCGGCCAGCGCGAACCGGCGCGACCTCACCCCGCGCTCGTCGATCGTCAGCAGCTCGCCCGGCTCGATCTCGCGGGTGAACGTGGCGCCCACGATGTCGAGCGCCGCGGTCTCCGAGGCGACCACCCAGCCGCGCTCCAGCCTGCCCAGCACCAGCGGGCGGATGCCCTGCGGGTCACGGGCCGCGTACAGCGTCTTCTCGTCCATGAACACCAGCGAGTAGGCGCCCTTGACCTGCGGCAGCAGCTCGGCGGCCGAATCCTCGATGGAACGGCTGCGATCCTGCGCCAGCAGCGTGGTCAGGACCTCGGTGTCGGTCGTCGCCCGCGTGGCGCCCGGCTCCAGCCGCTCGGCCAGCTCCGGGGTGTTGATCAGGTTGCCGTTGTGGGCCAGCGCGAGACCGCCCACCTCGGTCGAGCTCAGCGTCGGCTGCGCGTTCTCCCACACGCTGGAGCCCGTCGTGGAGTAGCGGCAGTGACCCACCGCGATGTGGCCGCGCAGCGTGCCCAGCACCGACTCGTCGAAGACCTGGGCCACCAGGCCCATGTCCTTGTAGACGAGGATGCGGCTGCCCTCGCTGACCGCGATGCCCGCGGACTCCTGGCCGCGGTGCTGCAACGCGTACAGCCCGTAGTAGGTGAGTTTGGAAACTTCCTCGCCTGGCGCCCAGACGCCGAAGACACCACAGGCATCCTTCGGAGCGCGGTCTTGGGGGTCCAGGTCATGGCCGAGCCGGCCGTCGCCCTTCAGCACATGCTTCAGTCTAGGTTGCGGCCTTCCGTGCTCGCACACCCGGGTTGTTTGAGCCAAGGATGACCCCTGTCTTACCGTGTCGGATGGTTTCGAAGGGCGCTCCCGCGAAAAGGTGAAGTATCCGGCATTCGACTCGTCGGGGGAGACGCAGACGTGACCACACCTGGGGACCCGAACCAGCCTCGCCCGCGCGAGAACCGTCCCGGCCCGGACGAGCCCGCCCACGAGCCTCCCGTCCAGGAGCCCGGCCAGACGGCCGCGCACGCCTGGTGGGCCGAGGGCGCCGCCGAGGAGCCCGCCCCTGACCGGCCAGCCCGCGAGCGGGGGGAGTCCGCCGGGTCGGGTCAGTCCGGTCGCGAGCAGGGGGAGTCGCCCGCGTCGGAGCCGTCCGGGACGGAGGAGCCCGGGGAGGGTCCCGGGGAGGGGGAGGAGCCGATCGCCCCGGCGCCGCCCGTCGTCCCCCAGCCCGGCACGCCCGCCCCGCCGCAACCCGGCCCCGGCCCCGAACCCCGCCCCGGCCCTGAGCCGCGTCCTGGCCCCGAGCCCGGCCCCGGCCCTGAGCCGCGGCCCAGTCCTGAGCCCCGGCATCCCGATCTGCCCACGGCGCCCGAGACGCCGCCGCCCGCGACGGCCCCCGACGAGGCGGACGCGGAGCGCACGGCGGTGTTCGGCACGCCCGACTGGAACCGTTCCGGCGACACGCAGTCCTACCCGATGCCCGGCTCCACCCCGTCGTACCCCGGCTGGGAAGGCGCCGCCTCGGACGACGAGCCCGGCCCCTCGGGCCCCCGCACCCCGTCCCGCTACGACCCGGCCCCCTCGGACCGCCCCTCCTTCGAGCCGCCGACCCCCGAGACCCCGGACGAGACCAGGGCCCAGGGGACCCCGTACAGCCCGCTGGCCCCTCAGGGAGAGACCCCCCAGGGGCACGAGACAGGCGCCGCGCACCCGTACGGGAGCGGGGCCGCGCAGGAGGGCCCCACGTACGGGACAGGCGCCTCCCAGCCGGAGGGCGCCCCCTACGGCGAGGGCGCGCCGCACGGGGAGGGGCAGGAGCCCGCGGTGCCGGGGACGGCGCCGTCGAGTCCGTACGGGGGAGCGCCGGGGGCGGGCCCGGTGTACGGGGCGCCTCCCGGCGGGGCGTACACGCCGCCGCCCGGCGGGGCGGGGCAGTATCCCCCGGACTGGCGGCCGCCGGGTCAGCCGGGCAGCGGGCTGGCGACGGCGTCGCTGGTGCTGGGCGTGGCGAGCCCGTTCCTGGTGTTCGTCTGCTTCATCGGCCTGCTGACGGCGATCCTGTCGATCGTGTTCGGCATCGTGGCGCTGACCAAGCGGGTGGGGAAGGGCCGGGCGATCACCGGCATCGTGCTGAGCGTCGTGGCGCTGGTGCTGTTCGCGGCGGTGGCGATCTGGTTCTGGAACGTGGTGCAGGAGTGCGCCCAGCTCCCGGGCGGCCTGGCCGACCGGTGCTTCGAGGCGCGGATCCCGTGGATGGGCAGCACGCCGTCCTGACGACGCCGACGTAGCCTTCCGGCGCGTTATAGCGGCAAATATTCGGACAGGTCGGCTCGGGATCCGCTGGCCGCCACCGCCCCCTTCCCCCTGGCCTCCTCCCACGTCATCCGCCCCACCGCCAGCTCGATCCACGTGCGCGCGTCCATCTCGACCACGTTCGGCGGCGTTCCCCGCGTGTGGCGCGGCCCCTCGATCGCCTGTACGGCCGCGTACGGCGGCACGCGCACCTCGACGGTCCGCCCGGGCGCGGCCGTCACCAGCCGGTCCAGCAGATGGCGTACGGCCTGCCGCGCGGCCTCGCGCTCGGGCCGCACCCCGCGGTCGTAGGCGGTGAGCACGGCGGTGACGAGGGCGTCGGCCAGCGCGCCGGCGGGCCCGTCGTAAGCCGGTTGGTCGAGGGCGACGAGCTGGGCGTCGAGTGCCTCGCGGAGCTTCGCTGGATCGAGTTTGCGTGGTGGCACGCCACCATTGTGCTCCCTGGAAGCGTTCACCGCGCCGGAGGGCCTCGTTCACCTGCGGTTTCTCCGGTGACCGTAATGTCCGGCTCGAACGATTGCGCACTACCTTGGAGGACCCTGTGGCGAATCTCTCGCCGCGCCGGCTGCTGCCGCTGCTTTCCACCCCGCACAAGGGTGGCCGATCCGCGATGACCTGCCAGTTCCGGTGCGGCAACGCGTGCGCGCATGACGTGGCCAACACGAGCGGCAACCCGTACTTCGGCGAGGTGGTCGAGCAGGCGCTGTCGCGTCGTGGCGCGCTGCGCGCCGGCGCGCTGGGCGTGCTGGTGGCGGGGGCCGGGCTGGCCGGGGCCGCGCCGGCGTTCGCCGACCCGGGCAGGCCGGAGGCGGCCGGTCACCGGGGCGGCGGCCTGGACTTCACGCCCGTTCCTCCGAACACCGACGACAAGCTGACCGTGCCCGACGGCTACCGGTCCTCGGTCGTGGTGCGCTGGGGCGACCCGGTGCTGCCGGACGCGCCCGCGTTCGACTTCGCCAACCAGACGGCCGACGCGCAGGCCAAGCAGTTCGGCTACAACTGCGACTTCGTCACCCTCTTCCCGATGGGCCGCGACCGTGGCCTGCTCTGGGTGAACCACGAGTACAGCGACGAGAACCTGATGTTCCGCGGCTACACCGGCGGCGCCGCCGCGACCGAGGAGCAGATCAAGATCGCGCTGGCCGCGCACGGCGGCTCGGTGGTCGAGGTGGAGCGCGAGCACCGCAGCGGCGAGTGGAAGCTGGTGACCCGGGGCCGCCGCCGCTACAACCGGCGGATCACCGCGACGACGCCGATGCGCTTCACCGGCCCGGCCGCCGGCAGCGACCTGCTGAAGACCGCGGCCGACCCGGCCGGACTCAAGCCGCTGGGCATGCTGAACAACTGCGCCGGCGGCACCACCCCGTGGGACACGGTGCTGACCGCCGAGGAGAACTTCGACCAGTACTTCGTCAACGGCGACAAGGTCCCCGCCGAGCAGAAGCCGTACGTCCAGCGCTACACGCTCACCACGGGCACGCCGGCCGACAACCGCCGCTTCGACCGGGTCGAGGAGCGGTTCGACCTGGCCAAGCACCCGAACGAGGCCAACCGGTTCGGGTGGATCGTGGAGATCGACCCGTTCGACCCGGACGCGACGCCGATCAAGCGGACCGCGCTGGGCCGCTTCAAGCACGAGGCCGCCACGACGACGCTGGCCAAGGACGGCCGCCTGGTCGTCTACATGGGTGACGACTCCCGGTTCGAGTACGTCTACAAGTTCGTCTCGAAGGAGCGCTACCGCCGGGGCAACGACCGGCACAACCGGAGCCTGCTGGACGAGGGCACGCTCTACGTGGCGCGGTTCACCGGCGACAGCCCGGCGGAGGAGATCGACGGCTCGGGCAAGCTGCCGTCCGACGGCGCCTTCGACGGCGCCGGCGAGTGGATCCCGCTGGTCAGCGGCAACGAGTCGCACGTCGAGGGCATGACCGCGGCCGAGGTGCTGGTCTACACGCGCGTGGCGGCCGACAAGGTCGGGGCCACGAAGATGGACCGCCCCGAGGACGTGGAGCGCAACCCGGTCACCGGCGCCGTCTACGTCGCGCTGACCAACAACACCAACCGCACCCCGGCGCAGGCCGACGAGGCCAACCCGCGCGCGAACAACAAGCACGGCCACGTGCTGGAGCTGGTCGAGCGGCGCGGTGACGCGGCGGAGACGACGTTCGCCTGGTCGGTGCCGCTGGTCTGCGGCGACCCGAACGACTCCGGCACCTACTTCGCCGGGTTCGACAAGACCAAGGTGTCGCCGATCTCCTGCCCGGACAACCTGGCCTTCGACCGTGACGGCAACCTGTGGATCTCCACGGACGGCAACAAGCTCGGCAGCCACGACGGCCTGTTCGTCATGCCGGTGCGCGGCCGGGACCGGGGTCACGTGCGGCAGTTCCTCACGGTGCCGGTCGGCGCGGAGACCTGCGGCCCTATGATCACGGAGGACCAGCGCAGCGTGTTCGTCGCGGTGCAGCATCCGGGCGAGGTCGACGGCGCGAGCCCGGACAAGCCCGCCAGCCGCTGGCCCGACGGCGACCAGCCGCGCCCGGCCGTCGCGGTGGTGTGGCACGCCAGGAACAAGAAGATCGGCAGTTGACGTCAAGTTAACTTGAGGTCCTAGGCTCCTCTCCATGAGCATGGAGATGACGGCCTGGCACCAGGTGTACTCGCTGAACAACCGCCCGGAGCGTCGCCAGATATCGAAGGCGACGCTCCGTCGCGTCTGGGGGTTCGCCCGGCCGCATCGCCGCAGGATCACGTTCTTCCTGGCGCTGAGCGTGGTGATGGCGGCCCTGGCGGTCGCCCCGCCGGTGCTGGCGGGCCGGGTGCTGGACGCGATCGGCGCGGGCAAGCCGATGAGCGTGGTGCTCGGGCTGGCGGGCCTGATCGCGGGCCTGGCGGTGGCCGAGGCCGGGCTCGGGCTGCTGACCCGCTGGCTGTCGTCGGGGCTGGGCGAGAACCTGATCCTGGACCTGCGCACGGCCGTCTTCGACCACGTGCAGAAGATGCCGATCGCGTTCTTCACCAGGACGCGCACCGGCGCCCTGGTCAGCCGGCTCAACAACGACGTGATCGGCGCGCAGCGGGCGTTCACCGACACGCTGTCCAGCGTGGCCGGCAACGTGGTGACGCTGGTGCTGGCGCTGACCGTGATGATCGGCATCTCCTGGCAGATCACGCTGCTGGCGTTGCTGCTGCTGCCGGTGTTCGTGCTGCCCGCGCGCCGGATGGGCGTGCGGATCGCCCGGCTGCGCCGCGAGGCCGCCGACCACAACGCGGCGATGGGCACCCAGATGACCGAGCGGTTCTCGGCGCCGGGCGCGACGCTGGTCAAGCTGTTCGGCCGGCCGCGTGCCGAGTCGGCCGAGTTCGCCGCCAGGGCCAGGCGGGTGCGCGACATCGGGGTGCGCACGGCCATGACGCAGTCGGTGTTCGTCACCGCGCTGACGCTGGTCTCCGCGCTGGCGCTGGCCCTGGTGTACGGGCTCGGCGGCTTCTACGCGCTGCGCGACCAGCTCGACCCGGGCTCGGTCGTGGCGCTCGCGCTGCTGATCACCCGCCTCTACTCGCCGCTGACCGCGCTGGCCAGCGCCCGGGTGGACGTGATGAGCGCGCTGGTCAGCTTCGAGCGCGTCTTCGAGGTGCTCGACCTCGAACCGCTCATCAAGGACCGGCCCGGCGCCGGCCAGGTGCCCGACGGACCGGTCGGGGTCGAGTTCGACAACGTGCGCTTCGCCTACCCGTCGGCCGACAAGGTGTCGCTGGCCTCCCTGGAGGAGGTGGCCGCGCTCGACAGCCGGGGCGGCGTCGAGGTGCTGCACGGCGTCTCGTTCCGGGCCGAGCCCGGCCAGATGGTCGCCCTGGTGGGCTCGTCGGGCGCGGGCAAGTCCACCATCGCCCAGCTCCTGCCCCGCCTGTACGACGTGGACGAGGGCGCGGTGCGGATCGGCGGCGTGGACGTGCGTGACCTGACGGCCGACTCCATCCGCGACACGCTCGGCATGGTCACCCAGGACGGGCACCTGTTCCACGACTCGATCCGGGCCAACCTGCTGCTCGCCCGCCCCGAGGCGGACGAGGAGGAGCTGTGGGAGGTGCTGCGCCGGGCCAGGCTCGCCACGCTGATCGAGTCGCTGCCCGACGGCCTCGACACGGTGGTGGGCGAGCGCGGCTACCGGCTGTCGGGCGGCGAGCGCCAGCGGCTGACGATCGCCCGCCTGCTGCTCGCCAGGCCCCGCGTGGTCATCCTGGACGAGGCCACGGCCGCGCTCGACTCCACCTCCGAGGCCGCCGTGCAGGAGGCGCTGGCCGAGGCGCTCGACGGGCGGACCGCCGTGGTGATCGCGCACCGGCTGTCCACGATCCGCGCCGCCGACGTCATCCTGGTGATCGAGGACGGCCGGGTCGCCGAGCGCGGCACGCACGCCGAGCTGCTGGCCGCCGGGGGCCGCTACGAGGAGCTCTACCGCACTCAGTTCGCCGACCCGGCCATCGCCGCCGCCTGAGGCTCCCCGGTCGTACGGTCCGCGCGCAGCGTGCGGAGCGCGACCGGGATGCCCGCCAGCACCACGACGGCCGCGATCACCAGCGTGAACCGGTAGGCGTCGAGGAAGGCGGCGAGCGGCGGCCCGTCGCCCGCCGCCTGCCGGGAGGTCAGGATCGCGCCCAGCACGGTGATGCCGAGCAGCCCGAACACCTCTCTCGACACGTTGAGCACCCCGGACGCCACCCCGGACCGGCCGGTGGGCATCCCGCTGAGCACGGCCGCGGTCAGGGGCACCAGCAGGCCGCCGCCGAGCCCGTACAGGACGAACCACGGCAGCACGTCCGCGTAGCCGCCGTCGGCGCCGACGCCGGAGATCAGGTAGATCGCGGCCGCCATCAGCGCCAGCCCGAGCGCCACGGTCCTGCCGATGCCCAGCGCCGCGCCGATCCGCTGCGACAGCACCGCGACGACGCCCATGACCAGCGCCATCGGCACGAACGCGGCCCCGGCCTCGGTCGGGCTGAAGCCGAGCACGTTCTGCAGCCAGAGCGCGCTGAAGAAGTAGATGCCGAACACGCCGAACGACCAGATGCCGCTGGTGATCACGCCGCCGGTGAACCGCCTGGCCCGGAAGAGCGACAGGTCGATCATCGGCTCCGCCGCCCGCGCCTCGACCAGCAGGAACGCCACCGCCGACACCGCCGTGACGGCGAACGCGGCGAGGATCTCCGGCGAGGTCCAGCCGGCCGCCTCGCCCTCGATGAGCGCGTAGGTCAGCGCGAACAGCGCGATCGCGGAGGTGGCCAGGCCCGGCAGGTCGAGGCTGTGCCGTACCCGGGTGAAGGCCGGCCGCACCGCCCACAGCGCCAGCCCGAGCGTGGCGACGCCGATCGGCACGTTGATCAGGTAGATCCAGCCCCAGTGCCAGTTCTCGCTGATGAAGCCGCCGGTCACCGGGCCGAGGGCCATGGACAGCGCCCCGGCCGCGCTCCAGATGCCGACCGCGCGGCCGCGCTCGGTCCCATCGGGGAAGATCTGCGTGATCAGTGACAGCGCGGTCGGGGTGAGCAGGGCCGCGCCGACGCCCTGCACCGCGCGGGCGGCGATCAGCGAGCCGCCGTCGGTGGCGAGCCCGGCGGCCAGCGAGGCCAGTGTGAAGACGCCGAGCCCGGCGGCGAACACCCGGCGCGCGCCGAACACGTCGGCCAGCCTGCCCCCGGCCAGCATCAGCCCGGCGAACACCAGGATGTAGCCGCTGACGATCCACTCCAGCCCGGCCAGCGTCAGCCCGAGCTCCCGCTGGATCGTCGGCAGGGCGACGTTGCCGACGTTGTTGTCGAGATACGTCATGAACGTGCCGAGCGTCACCGCGCCCAGCGCCCACCATCTGCGCTCCACGAACCCTCCTATACGACGTACTTGTACGACGTATAGGGAAACTCGTACGGCGTATAGTTGTCAACCGTGATGGGAAAGCTCACCGCGGACGCGATCGTCGAGCGGGCCCTGCGGATCGGCGACGCCGAAGGGCTCGACGCCGTGACCATCAGGCGGCTCGCGACCGACCTCGGTGTCACGCCGATGGCCCTCTACTGGCACTTCAAGAACAAGGACCGGCTCCTGGAGGGCATGGCCGACCACCTCGTCGCCGGGTTCGCCCCCGCGCGCGACGACGAGCGGCCGTGGCAGCAGCGGCTGCGCGAGGTCCTGACCGGCCTGGTCCGCGTGCTGCGCACCCACCCGTGCGCCAAGAGCGTGCTGGAGCAGGTCGACCAGAGCGCGGTGCCGAGCTTCCTGGCCGTGTGGGACGACGCGCTGGGCCTGGCCAGGTCCGCCGGGTTCTCCATGGAGGAGAGCTGCCTGATCTCCAAATACCTGCTGCAGAGCGCCATCTCCATCGCCGACGCCCCGGTGCACTTCACCGCGAGCAATACCCCGGAGGAGGTCGCCGAGCTGGTCCGGGTCAAGCGCCTCGGCCTGCAGTCGCTGCCCGCCGCGACCTACCCGAACCTGGTGGAGATGGCCGGCCCCCTCGTCCAGCCCGACCCCGAGCTCTACGACACGTTCGGCGTCGACCTCGTCCTCGCGGGCATAGAAGCCCTGGCGGCCAGACGCTAGGGTCCTGGCCATGACCTTCGAGCTGGTATGCGAAATCGAGCCGCCCACCACGCCCGACCTCAAGCGCGTCCGCCACCAGATCGGCACGCTGAGCACGATCGCCCACTCGTTCCTGATCCCCGACAACCACATCGGCCGCGCGACCGTCTCCAGCGTCGCCGTGGCGCACGAGGTCGAGGCGATGGGCGGGCGCAGCATCGCCTGCCTCAACTCGCGCGACCGCAACCTGCTCGGCTTCCGCCGCGACCTGCTCACCGCCGCCGCCTACGGGGTGGACCAGTTCCTGTTCGTCTACGGCGACAAGCCGACCAGCGGCAACCGCACCAGCGACCTGACCGTGCGCTCGATGATCGACGAGGCCCGCGCGTTCTCGCCCGGCCTGCGCGTCGGCGCCGCCGCCGGGCTGCGCCCGCTCCCGGCCTGGAAGCGGGCCGCCGACTTCCTGTTCCTCCAGGCCGGCTTCTCGCTGGAGGCGCTGCTGCGCTGGCGTGAGGCCAACCCGGTCGACGTCCCGGTCTACGCCGGCGTGCTGGTCGTGGCCAGCGCCGGTCACGCCCGCGCCCTGTCGGTCGCCATCCCCGACATCGCGATCCCGGACGAGCTGGTCGCCCGGCTGGCCGACGACCGCATGGCCGGCGTCGAGGCCGCCTGCGCCCAGGTCCTGGCCGTCCGCGACAGCGGCGCCTTCGCCGGGGTGCACCTGATCCCCGTCAGCCGCTACCGCGACGTCGAGTCCCGCCTGTCGGCCGCCCTCAGGTGACCTTGCGCGAGCGGGCCAGGGCGGCCAGCACAGCCCCGGCGACCGCGACCGCGAACAGCACCGCGTACGTGCGCTGGAAGCCCTGCATGAGCTGGTCCACCGCGACCGGCGAGAGCGTCGACAGGGTGCCCGCGTAGACCTGCGCGCGCACCTCGGGCCCGACGGCGCTGCCCAGGACGCTGAGCGACAGGCCGATGCTGAGCACCACGCCCACGTTCATCACCATGAGCCGGAAGCCGTTCACCACGCCCAGGCTGCCGCTGGGCAGGGCGGCCATGACCTGCGTGGTGTTGCCGGTCAGGAAGGCGCCGCTGCCGCACCCGGCCACGAACAGGCCGATCCCGATGATCCAGTACGGGGTGCCGGGGTCGGCCGTCAGCATCAGCACGCCCAGGCCGGTGGAGCTCATCAGCGCGCCGCCGATCGACAGCGCGTACGGGGAGACGCGGCGGCCGAGCGCGCCCACGACGGGGGAGGCCACCGCCATGCCCACCGGCACCGGCAACACGCTGAGCCCGGCCGCGAACGGGTCCACGCCCCGGGCCGCCTGGAAGTACAGCGCCACCACGAGGATCAGCGCGGCCCGGGCGATCGCGTTGCAGAACGACGCCAGGTTGGCGCACGCCAGCATCCGCCCGCCGAACAGCCGCACGTCCAGCACGGGGTGCGAGGCCCGCCGCTCGACCAGCACGATGACCGGGACCAGGACGACGAACACCGCTGCGCCGGCCAGCACGACCGGGCTGGTCAGCCCGCCGGAGCCGGCTTCGGAGAGCGCGAGCAGGATGGCCGACAGCGCGGCGAACACCAGCGCGTTGCCCAGCGCGTCCACCGGCTGCTTGGGCCCGCGCGGCATCTTGCGCAGCGTGACCGCCCCCCAGACCACGGCGATCACCCCTGCGGGCACGTTCACCCAGAAGATCCACTGCCATCCGGCCGTGGAGGCGATCAGGCCGCCCAGCGTGGGTCCGGCGAGCTGGGCCACCGACAGCGTGCCGATGTAGACGCCCATGCCCTGGCTGAGCTTCTCGGGCGGGAACGCGTCGGTGATGATCACGGTCCCGTTCGCCAGGATCATCGCCGCCCCGACGGCCTGCACCACCCGCATCGCAACCAGGAACCACACGTCGGGCGAGAGCCCGGCGAGCAGCGACGCCACCGTGAACAGCGCGAACCCGGCCAGGTAGACCTCCCGCCGGCCCAGCAGGTCGGCCACCCGCCCGAAGAACACCAGGCTCGCGGTGTTGACCAGCAGGAACGCCAGCAGGATCCATCCCGACTCGAACGGCGTGGCCTGGAAGTGCCGGACGACCGCGGGGAGCGCCACGTTGAGCGTGCTGCCCGCGATGCCGATGAGGACGAGCCCCAGGCTGGTGACCGAGCAGACGCGCCACGCGTAGCGCATCCTGGCATGTTGATCGGGGGAGATCGCGACCATGCCTTCAACTATGACGTACGACGTACGTCCACTTCGCGGCGGGGTGAGGGAAATTCTAGAAAACAGTTCAGCGGGCCCGCCGGCGCAGCCCGTCCAGGTCGTGGACGACCACGCGCCGCCGTCCGGTCTCGATCAGCCCCCGGTCGCGCAGCGAGCGCAACGCCTTGCTGACGGCCTCGCGCGACGCCCCCGTCCAGCCCGCCAGCTCGTCCTGCGACAGCGGCAGCGCCACGCGCAGCCCGCCCGGCGTCTGCTCGCCGTAGCGCTCGGCCAGCTCGATCAGCCGCGTCGCCACCCGTCCCGTCGTGTCGAACGCGCCGTACTCGATCCGCTTGCGGTCGGAGTCGCGCAGCCGCTCGGTGACCAGCCGCAGCAGCAGGACGGCCACCCGCCCGTGATCCTGGAGGAAACCGGTGAAGTCGCGGATCACCACCCCCGAGACCGGCTCCAGCGCGGTCACCGTGGCCGAGCGCGGCGAGCCGTCGATGGCCGACATCTCGCCCAGCAGCGCGCCGGGACCGCGCACCGCGAGCACCACCTCGGTGCCGCCGCTCGTATGGGACGAGACCTTGACCCGGCCCGCGGTCAGCACGAGCACCCAGTCGGAGGTGTCGCCCTCGGTCATCACCGTCGTCCCGCGCTCCCACCGTCGCGGCCGCCCCGCGGCGAGCACCGCCTGGACCTCGTCGGGAGTGAGCGTGGACAGGAACTCGCCGGCCTCTGGCGTCATGCGCCCGATTATGTCCGTACGGAGCGGCGGGCAGCTATGCCATTTCTGTGAGAACGTACGCCTCCACGGGCTCCTCCTTGCCCTTGAGGCTCAGCCTGCCGAGCGGATCGACCCGGGCCCCCGCGCCGAGCTGCTTGAGCGTGGTCGCGCCGATCACCACCGTGCCCGGCTCGGCCAGCGACTGGAGCCGGGCCGCCACGTTCACGCAGTCGCCCATCGCGTTGAAGCCGCGCAGCTCGGGGCTGCCGATGTTGCCGACGAGCGCGGGCCCGGTGTTGACCCCGACGCGGAACGTCGGCCACTCCACGGCCGCCCCCGCCACCTCCCGCGCAACCTCGGCGGCGGCCCGCTGCATGGCGAGCGCCGCCCGGCACGCCGCCCTGGCGTGGCCCGCCTGCGCCGCCGGGGCGTTGAACACCGCCAGCAGCGCGTCACCGACGAACTGCACGATCGTGCCGCCGTTGGCCAGGATGCACGGCACCGCCGCCGTGTGATAGCGGTTCAGCATCTCCACGATCTCGCCCGGCGTCACCCGCTCCGAGAACGTGGTGAACCCCTTCAGATCGGCGAACAGCGAGGTCAGCTCCTGCAACCGGCCGCCCAGCGCCGCCTGGCCCGGATCGGCGAGCAGGGCGTTGGCCACGTCCGGCGACATGTACTGGCGGAAGAGCGTGTTGAGCTCCCGGTAGAGGCGGGCGTTCTCCAGCGAGATCGACAGCTGCCCGGCCAGCGTGGCGGCCAGCGCCTCGTCGTGCGCGCCCCGCCCGGCGGGCACCTCCAGCACCCCGGCCAGCCGGTTCTTCACCGTCAGGGGGTAGGCGACCAGCTCGTCGCGGCGGATCGGCGCATTCGTGGTGAAGTGATACTCGCGCGACCCGATCCGGGTGCGGCCCTCGGAGACCAGCCCGATCCGCACGTCCCCGTACGCCTGCCTGACCCGGTCCAGGGCCGTGGCCAGCAGCTCGGTCTCGGGCAGGCCGACGCGGGTCCTGGCGCCCACGTCAACCAGCGCGGCCAGCCGTTCCGACAGCGCCCGCTCGTCGGCCAGCGCCCGGCCGGCCCGGTCGAGCACCGCCGCCTGGCCCTCGTTCAGCCGGAACTTGCCCGACAGCCGGGTCGCTGCCAGCGGCTCGCCCCGCCGCACGTGCTCGACGAGCTCCTCCAGCGCCCGGTCGTAGTCCTGCTGGATGCGCCGCACCGTCGCCGAGAGCGTCACCGAGTCGAACAGCCCGGCGCCCGACCCCTCCCGCCTGAACTGCAGGTAGGCGCTGTAGGCGACGAACCCGAACGCGAACGTCAGCAGGACGTGCCACTCCCACCACGTCAGATGCCAGTTGAGCTGCGACATCCCGGCGACCATCGACTCGGCCAGCAGCGCGTAGGCGGTGATGAGGCTGATCAGCATGGCCGACGGCCGCCGCCGGTGCAGCAGGAACATCATCACCCCGGCCGCCGCGAACAGCGCCAGCCCCGGCAGCGACCCCCACGCCACCCACCCGGCGGGCGACCCCTCCGGCGGGCGGCTCAGCGGCGTCCAGCCCGGCAGCAGCGAGGCCAGCCCCCACAGCACCATGAACCCGAACAGCGCCCCGCGCACCGCGTGCTGCGCCTTCAGCACCGCCCGCGCCGCCCGCTCGCCCAGCGGCAGCGCCGAGGCGAACGCGAACCCCGAGGCCACCGTGAGCCCGGCCATCTGCCCCAGGTCGAACCCGAGCGACCCCTTGGGCAGGATGATCTGCGGCGTCGCCAGCCCGTGCATGAAGAAGAACCCGGCACTGCTGACGAACACCATCGAGACCAGGAACAGCCGGGCGTCCCGCCGTCGCCGCGACGCCTCGCTGATCAGCGTGCCCAGCACCACGTTCAGCCCGGCCACGGCGACGATCAGCCAGAAGTGGCTGGGATTGTGGTGCCACATGACGTTCAGGTCCGGCTGGGCGAGCAGCAGCCACAGCCCGAGCATGGGCAGCGCCAGATGGATGACCCAGACGACTCCGCGCACGGGTTGCGTGGCGGGCGGCAGGTAGGGGGCTGACACGCCCCTGATTATCCACGGGCGGGGCCGGGGGCCACTGTGTTGTTTTACGGGTTCGACACTTCTTGACCCGTCAAGTGACGTCAGCCCGTTCTGTCACGCTGTGTTTCGTGATAGATACGTTATGTCACTTCTGCCATCCGATGGAACGGTTGAAACGTGAATCTCATGTTCAACATGAACATCACCTGTTCTTCGGAAGGAAAGCCGTGGCTCTCAAGGTTCGGGGTGGGCGCTCGCTCGCCCTCGTCTCCGCCGGCGCGCTCGCCGCTTCGCTGCTCACCGTGGGTGGCGTCGCGACCGCCTCGTCCGTCTCCTCCGCGGCCGGTGAGGTGACCGCCTGCGTGCACAAGAAGTCCCGCTACGCGCGCATCGTCAACCCGACGGCCAAGTGCCGGACGACCGAGATCCGCATGATCATCGGCGGCGGCGAGACCCAGCCCGCCCTCTCCTCGGGCACCCGCGGCCAGGCCGGCCCCCGCGGCCCCCAGGGACTCCAGGGCCCGAAGGGCGACGCCGGCCCCGTCGGCCCCCGCGGCCCCCAGGGCAAGCAGGGGCTCCCCGGCAAGGACGGCGCCCCCGGCAAGGACGGCCAGCAGGGTCCGGCAGGCAAGGACGGCCAGGACGGCAAGCCGGGCCTTCCCGGCAAGGACGGGCAGCCTGGGCCGAAGGGCGACACCGGCCCCCGCGGCCCCCAGGGCCCGAAGGGTGACCCGGGCGGCGCGGCCAACCTCTCCACCTACGTGGAGACGGCCTCCATCAAGAACGGCTCCGGCACGGCCACCTGCAAGAGCGGCGACCTGGCGACCGGCGGCGGCTTCTCCGTCGACTGGCGCTACCAGGTGACCGCCAGCATGCCCAGCGGCGGCAACGGCTGGACGGTCCGGGCGAGCAAGGGCAACGACAACGACTACGACGTCAACAGCAAGAGCGCCCAGCCCGAGGTCTCGACCCAGGGCGGCAACCACGGCTCCGCGGGCTCGGTCTACGTCGTCTGCCTGAAGTCCTAGGCACCACACGAAAGTCCCAGGCACAACACGAAGGGCCGGTACGGCATCCCGTACCGGCCCCTTTGGCGTGGATCAGCCGAAGATGGCCGGCAGCGCGCCCGTGTGGGTGTCGCGCAGCTCCGAGACCGGAACCTCAAGCACGTCCTGCACCACCAGCGACTCCCCGCCGGTGACGCCGAGCCCGTAGCACGGGACCTCGTGCTCGGCGCAGAGGGCGGCGAACTCGTCGAACGCCTCCGGCCGGACCGCGACGAGCGCGCGGGCGGCCGACTCGCTGAACAGGTCGGTGAACGGCTCGCCGCTCAGCGACACGGTGGCGCCGATGCCGCGCGCCAGGCACGCCTCGGCCAGCGCGATGGCCAGCCCGCCGTCGGACAGGTCGTGGGAGCCCTCCAGGAGCCCGCGCCGGGCGGCCTCGACGAGCACGGTGGCGAGCGAACGCTCGGCCTCCAGGTCGGCCTCCGGCGGCAGCCCGCCGAGGTGGCCGTGGGCGACGTGCGCCCACTCCGACCCGCCGAACTCGGCGGCCGTGTCGCCCAGCAGCGCGACGCGCAGCCCTTCGGCGACGAACCCGGTGGGCACCCGCTTGGCCACGTCGTCGATGACGCCGAGCACGCCGACGACCGGCGTGGGGTGGATGGCGGTGGAGCCCGTCTGGTTGTAGAAGGACACGTTGCCGCCGGTCACCGGCACGCCGAGGGTGCGGCAGGCGTCGGCCAGGCCGCGTACGGCCTCGGCGAACTGCCACATGACCTCGGGGTCCTCGGGGGAGCCGAAGTTGAGGCAGTTGGTGACGGCCAGCGGCTTGGCGCCGGTGACGGCCACGTTGCGGTAGGCCTCGGCGAGCGCGAGCTGGGCTCCGGCGTACGGGTCGAGCTTGGCGTAGCGGCCGTTGCCGTCGGTGGACAGCGCGATGCCCCGGGTGGTGGGCTCGGCCCCGGCGATGGCCTCGGAGATGCGCAGCATCCCGGCGTCGGCCGGCTGGGCGAGCACGGTGTTGGAGCGCACGTAGCGGTCGTACTGGTCGGTCACCCACGCCTTGGACGCCAGGTTGGGCGAGCCGAGGAGCTGGAGCAGCGTGGCGCGCAGGTCGGCGGGCCGCTCCAGCGCGTCGGGGGTGTCGGCGTTGAGCGCGGCCTGCCCGGCGGGCTCGTGGAAGGGCCGCTCGTAGACGGGGCCGTCGTCGGCGGCGGTGCCGGGCGGGATGTCGACGATGGTCTCGCCGTGCCAGGTCATGACGAGGCGGCCGGTGTCGGTGACCTCGCCGATGACGGTGGCGGGAACGTCCCACTTGGCGCAGATCGCCATGAACGCCGGGATGTCGGAGGGCCGGACGACGGCCATCATCCGCTCCTGCGACTCGCTCATCAGGATCTCCTCGGGGCGCAGCGAGGGATCGCGGAGCGGGACCTGGTTGAGGTCGACGTGCATGCCGCCGGTGCCCTTGGCGGCCAGCTCGGTGGTGGCGCAGGAGACGCCGGCCGCGCCGAGGTCCTGGATGCCGACGACGACGTCGGCCGCGTAGAGCTCCAGGCAGCACTCGATGAGCAGCTTCTCCATGAACGGGTCGCCGACCTGCACCGCGGGGCGCTTGGCCTGCGACTCGTCCTCGAACGTGGCCGAGGCCAGCACGGAGGCGCCGCCGATGCCGTCGGGGCCGGTCGAGGCGCCGAACAGGACGACCTTGTTGCCGGGCCCGGGGGCGGTGGCGAGCTTGATCTGGTCCTTGCGCAGCAGGCCCACGCAGAGGGCGTTGACCAGCGGGTTGCCGATGTAGCAGGGGTCGAAGGCGACCTCGCCGCCGATGTTGGGCAGGCCGAGGCAGTTGCCGTAGTGGCTGATGCCCTCGACCACGCCGGGCAGCACGCGCCGGGTGTCGTCCTGGTGGGCGCCGCCGAACCGGAGGGCGTCCATGACCGCGATCGGGCGGGCGCCCATCGACATGATGTCGCGCACGATGCCGCCGACGCCGGTGGCGGCGCCCTGGTGCGGCTCGACGTAGGACGGGTGGTTGTGCGACTCGATCTTGAAGGTGGCGGCCCAGCCGTCGCCGATGTCGACCACGCCGGCGTTCTCGCCCATGCCGACGAGCAGCGCGTCGGACTTGGGTGCCTTGGTGGCGAACTGCTTGAGATGCACCTTGGACGACTTGTAGGAGCAGTGCTCGGACCACATGACGCTGTAGATGGCCAGCTCGGAGCCCGTGGGCCGGCGGCCCAGGATCTCCTTGACGCGGTCGTACTCGTCCTGCTTCATCCCGAGCTCGGCGAAGGGCATCGGCTCGTCGGGCGTGCTCTCCGCTCGCTTGACGGAGTCGGTGGTCATGCGTTCACCAGCTTCTTGAGGATGGAGGTGAAGAAGCCGAGGCCGTCGGTGCTCGGGGCGCCGACCAGCTCCTCGACCGCGTGCTCGGGGTGCGGCATGAGGCCGACGATGTTGCCCGCCTCGTTGCGGATGCCCGCGATGTCGTTCATGGCGCCGTTGGGGTTGCCGCCGACGTAGCGGAACACGACCTGGCCGTTGGCCTCGATCTCGGCCAGCGTCTCGGCGGAGGCCACGTAGCGGCCCTCGCCGTGCTTGACCGGCAGCGTGATCTCCTGGCCCTGTTCGAAGGCGTTGGTCCAGGCCGTGTCGGTCGACTCGACGCGCACGCGCTGGTCGCGGCAGACGTAGTGCAGGGAGGCGTTGCGGGTCAGCGCGCCGGGCAGCAGGTGCGCCTCGCACAGGATCTGGAAGCCGTTGCAGGTGCCCAGCACGGGAAGGCCCGCGCGGGCGGCCGGGATGAGCTCCTCCATCAGCGGCGCGAACCGGGAGATGGCTCCGCACCGCAGGTAGTCGCCGTAGGAGAAGCCGCCGGGCAGGAAGACCGCGTCGACCCCCTTCAGGTCGTGGTCGGCGTGCCACAGCGGCACCGCCTCGGCGCCCACGAGGCGCACGGCCCTGGCGGCGTCCTGGTCGTCGAGTGTGCCGGGAAACGTGACTACGCCCACACGGGCAGCGCTCATGACTGTCGTCCCCTCCGAGGAAATGAGCACACGCCACCGTCTCTTCGGGGCGGACGGCGGGCGGCGCTCCCTAGGGTAGCCGGTGCTTTCGTGTGTTCCTCGTCACGCCCCGCACCAGCGGAGACGTCAGACGGCGGCGAGCTGGCGGGAGCGGGCCTCGGCCGCGTCGTCCCAGGCGAGCAGCTTGCGCAGATGGACCGTGGTGCCACGGCCGGGCGTGATGCCGAAGGAGATCTCGTCGACGACCGAGCGCATGATCAGCAGGCCGCGGCCGTTCTCGGTGTCGGCGGGCGGGAAGTGGAGCGGCACGGAGGGCAGGCCGCCGCCGCTGTCGGCGACGCGCACGTCGCAGCGGCCGTAGCCGATGGCGGCCGTGACCTCGTAGCGGTTGGCGGGACCGCCGTGACGCACGGCGTTGGAGCAGGCCTCGGAGACCGCGAGCAGCATGTCGGCAATGCAGGGCTCGCTCACATGCAAGGATCGCATGGCATCGCCAAGCACCCGCCTGACCATCGGGATGCCGATCGCATCCCGGGGCAGTGCCAACGAGAACTCAATGTCCACCGGACTCCTCCGGGCTCCGGAATGTCACCTGGAGTAGGTTTCCCCGTGAAATCGGGGCTAACCGCAAAATCACGCTGTTGTTATTTGGGCTTGGCGAACCCGTGGCATTGTGGCACGCCGGAATGCGGCTTTAGCCGTACAAGGCCATTTGAGGTGTGAAATATGCCGTTCTACGCCTCGACGCGGACCGTGTAGTCCTCGATCACGGTGTTCGCCAGCAGAGTCTCCGCCATCTTTCGGACGTCCGCAATAGCGGCGTCGTCGGCGGGACCCTCCAGCTCGATCTCGAAGCGCTTGCCCTGCCGCACGGCGGACACACCCGAGAAACCCAGCCGGGGCAGCGCACGGGCGATGGCCTGGCCCTGCGGGTCGAGAATCTCGGGCTTCAGCATGACGTCTACGATGACGCGCGCCACTGCGTTCCTCCTGGGTACGGCGGGGTTGGCAAAGGACAGCCTACCGGCGCGTGTTTGCGTGCGGCACAACGGGAACGGGGACATCATGGGGCTTGCGCGGAGGGCTGTGACGTCTGCCACGATGGCCCCAAGCGCGTACGAACCACCACCAAATGGTCCGGACGCTCAGAAGGCCGGCCACCGGTGGCAACCCCGTCCGGACCGGCCCCGACCGCACAGGAGTGGCACGTGACCGTCGACGCCTCTCGTGGTGCCGAAGCACCCCCGGAGCTCGTCCAACTCCTCACGCCGGAAGGAGAGCGGGTCCAGCATCCCGACTACGACATCGACCTGACCCCAGAAGAGGTCAGGTCCCTCTACCGCGACCTGGTGCTCGTCCGGCGCGTGGACCTGGAGGCCGTGGCCCTGCAACGGCAGGGCGAGCTCGGCATCTGGGCCTCGCTCCTCGGCCAGGAGGCCGCGCAGATCGGCTCCGGCCGCGCGCTCACCGACGCTGACATGGCCTTCCCCACCTACCGCGAGCACGGCGTGGCCTGGTGCCGCGACGTCGACCCGCTCAAGCTGCTCGGCCTGTTCCGCGGCGTCAACCACGGCGGGTGGGACCCCAAGGAGCACAACTTCCACCTCTACACGATCGTCATCGGCAGCCAGACGCTGCACGCCGTCGGCTACGCCATGGGCATCCAGCGCGACGACGCCACCGCCGCCACCATCGCCTACTTCGGCGACGGCGCCACCTCCCAGGGCGACGTCAACGAGTCGTTCATCTGGGCCAGCGTGTTCAACGCGCCGATCGTGTTCTTCTGCCAGAACAACCAGTGGGCCATCTCCGAGCCGCTGGAGAAGCAGACCCGCATCCCGCTCTACCGCAGGGCGTCCGGGTTCGGCTTCCCCGGCGTGCGCGTCGACGGCAACGACGTCTTCGCCTGCCTCGCCGTCACCCGGGCCGCGCTCAAGAACGCCCGCGAGGGCCAGGGCCCGACCATGATCGAGGCGTTCACGTACCGGATGGGCGCCCACACCAGCGCCGACGACCCGACCCGCTACCGCGTGGCCAGCGAGCTGGAGGCGTGGAAGCTGAAGGACCCGATCGAGCGGGTCAAGTCCTACATGTTCAAGAACGAGCTGGCCGACCAGGCGTTCATCGACGAGATCGAGGCCGAGGCCGAGCAGCTCGGCGCCGACCTGAGGGCCCGCTGCCTGGCGATGCCCGACCCGGAGCCGCTCGCCATGTTCGAGCACGTCTACTCCGAGCCGCACGCGCTGATCGACGAGGAACGAGCCCAGTACGCCGCCTATCTGGAGGGGTTCGAGAGATGACCGTGCTGAGCCTTTCCAAGGCGCTCAACGAGGGCATGCGCAAGGCCATGGAGGACGACCCCAAGGTCCTCATCATGGGCGAGGACGTGGGCAAGCTCGGCGGCGTGTTCCGCGTCACCGACGGGCTGCAGAAGGACTTCGGCGAGGACCGGGTCATCGACACGCCGCTGGCCGAGTCGGGCATCATCGGCACCGCGATCGGCCTGGCGCTGCGCGGCTACAGGCCGGTGTGCGAGATCCAGTTCGACGGCTTCGTCTTCCCGGCCGCCGACCAGATCATCACCCAGCTCGCCAAGATGCCCATGCGCTCGCTCGGCGCGATCAAGCTCCCTGTCGTCGTACGCATCCCGTGCGGCGGCGGCATCGGCGCGGTCGAGCACCACAGCGAGTCGCCCGAGGCGTACTTCACCCACACCGCCGGGCTGCGCGTCGTGGCGTGCGCCAACCCGGCCGACGCCTATTCGATGATCCAGCAGGCGATCCAGAGTGACGACCCGGTCATCTTCTTCGAGCCCAAGCGCCGCTACTGGGAGAAGGGTGAGGTCGACACCACCAGCACCGACTGGTGGACGCCCCTGGACCGGGCCCGCGTGGTGCGCCCCGGCGCCGACGCGACGCTGCTCTGCTACGGGCCCATGGTCAAGACCTGTCTGGAGGCCGCCAAGGCCGCCGAGGAGGACGGGCGCGACCTGGAGGTCGTGGACCTGCGCTCGCTCAACCCGCTCGACACGCCGGTGGTCCTCGACTCCGCGCGCCGCACCGGCCGCGTCGTCGTCGTCCACGAGGCCCCGGTCAACAACGGGTTCGGCGCGGAGCTGGCGGCCCGCGTCACCGAGCAGTGCTTCTACCACCTGGAGTCGCCGGTGCTGCGCGTCGGCGGCTTCTCCACCCCCTACCCGCCGTCCAAGCTGGAGGAGCACTACCTCCCCGACCTGGACCGGGTGCTCGACGCCGTCGACCGCGCCTTCGGCTACTGAGGGGGATCCCGCACTGATGCGACGCGAATTCAAGCTCCCGGACGTCGGCGAGGGGCTGACGGAGGCCGAGATCGTCCGCTGGCACGTCAGGCCGGGCGACGAGGTCAAGGTCAACCAGATCATCGTCGAGATCGAGACCGCCAAGTCCATCGTCGAGCTGCCCATCCCGTGGAACGGCCAGGTGGCGGACCTGCTCGCGGACGAGGGCCAGACGGTGGACGTCGGCGGGCCGATCATCGCCGTCGAGACCGGCGAACCGGGCGAACCGGGCGGTCCCGGCGGCTCCGCGGGCGCCGCCGGCCAGCAGGCGGCCGCCCTGGCCGAGGACCTGGTGCCCACCCCGCCGGCGGAGGGCGCCGTCGAGCCGGGCGCCCACGGCAGCCCCGCGCCCAAGGAGGAGCGCCAGGCCGTCCTGGTCGGCTACGGCGTCAAGACCGGCGCGGCCCGCCGCCGCACCCGCAGAGCGCCGTCGACGATCCCCGCCGACCCGGTCGCCAACCCGTCCCGCGTGGAGCTGGAGGGCCCGCCTTCCACGGCCCCCCAGCCCCCGTCCGAGCAGCCCCCGGCGTCTACGGACCCGGCCAGAGTGGCGGCGCTGGCCAAGCCGCCGGTCCGGAAGCTGGCCAAGGACCTGGGCGTGGACCTGACCACCCTCACGGGCACGGGCCCCCACGGCTCGATCACCCGCGAGGACGTCCACGCTGCGACCGCCCGGCCGCCGCAGCCGCAGCAGCAGGCTGCGACGGCCAGGCCGCAGGCGGGCGAGGAGCGCATCCCCGTCAAGGGCGTGCGCAAGATGACCGCCCAGGCGATGGTCGCCAGCGCGTTCACCGCCCCGCACGTCACCGAGTTCCTCCAGGTGGACGTCACCGAGACGATGGACGCGGTCAAGCGGCTGCGCGCGCTGCCCGACTTCGCCGAGGTCAAGGTGTCGCCGCTGCTGCTGGTGGCCAAGGCCGTGCTCACGGCGGCCCGCCGCCACCCGATGATCAACTCGTCCTGGGACGAGGCCGCCCAGGAGATCGTCGTCAAGCACTACGTCAACCTGGGCATCGCCGCCGCCACCCCGAGGGGCCTGGTGGTGCCCAACGTCAAGAACGCCCACGAGCTGACCCTGCCCGGCCTGGCCGCCGAGCTGGGCAAGCTCACCGAGACCGCCAGGGCGGGCCGCACCCAGCCGGCGGAGATGGCGGGCGGCACCATCACGATCACCAACGTCGGCGTCTTCGGCGTCGACGCCGGCACCCCGATCCTGAACCCGGGCGAGTCCGCCATCCTCGCCTTCGGCCAGGTACGGGACATGCCCTGGGTGGTCGACGGCGCGCTCGCCGTACGGAAGGTGACGACCCTGGCCCTGTCGTTCGACCACCGGGTGGTCGACGGCGAGCTGGGCTCGCTGTTCCTGCGCGACGTGGGCGCGATGCTGGAGGACCCGCTGCGGATGCTGGCCTGGAGCTGATCGCGGGCCGGGAGGGGACGCCCCCTCCCGGCCTCTGTAGGGTGGCGCCATGATCCGCCACATCGTGCTGTTCACCTGGACCGAAGACGCCACGCTCGCCCAGAAGGCGGGGGTGCTGGCCGCGCTGCGCGGGCTGCCGGGCGTCATCCCGCAGATCCGCTCCTACACGGTTGGCATGGACGCGGGCATCAACCAGGGCAACCACGAGTTCGCCGTCGTCGCCGACTTCGACTCCGAGGACGACTACGTGACCTACCGCGACCACCCGGAGCACCAGAAGGTGATCGCCCATCACGTCAAGCCGATCCTGGCCTCGCGCGCCGCGGTGCAGCTGGAGCTCTAGAGCCAACGCCGTTCAGTTAAGGGAGAGGGCTGTTCGTCAAGACCGGTGAACAAAGCAGCGGAGCCGCTGTAAGAGGTCTGTCACTCCAAGACATCCTCACCACAGGAGCTCCGCTGTTGGAACAGGTTGCCACACATCGAACGGCCGGGGTAGCGCCAGGGGTGTTCGCGCCGGGACATCTGGGTGAACTGACCCGGATCATTCCGTTCGAGATGGTCGATGATGTGCTGGCGCAGACCCGTGCGCATGAGCGCAGGGTCCGCCTGGTG